>NZ_JBEYEY010000002.1:138482-668588 GCF_040703635.1 Streptomyces sp. NPDC007189 | reverse complement strand
GCGGTCAGCAGCACGTTCCACACGAAGATCGGCATGCGGAACATGGTCATGCCCGGGGCGCGCATGCAGATGATCGTGGTGATGAAGTTGACCGCGCCGAGGATGGTGCCGAAGCCGGAGAAGGCCAGACCCATGATCCACATGTCGGCGCCGATGCCCGGGCTGCGGACCGCGTCCGACAGCGGGGAGTAGGCGAACCAGCCGAAGTCGGCCGCGCCCTCCGGGGTGAGGAAGCCGCCGACCGCGATGGTCGAGCCGAACAGGTACAGCCAGTAGGCGAACATGTTCAACCGCGGGAACGCCACGTCCGGCGCGCCGATCTGCAGCGGCATGATCCAGTTCGTGAAGCCGGCGAACAGCGGCGTCGCGAACATCAGCAGCATGATCGTGCCGTGCATCGTGAACGCCTGGTTGAACTGCTCGTTCGACATGATCTGCAGACCCGGCCGGGCCAGCTCGGCGCGCATGAGCAGCGCCATCACGCCACCGATCAGGAAGAACGCGAACGACGTCGCAAGGTACATCGTCCCGATCGTCTTGTGGTCGGTGGTCGTCAGCCACTTCACCACGACATTGCCGGGCTGCTTGCGCCTGACCGGCAGCTCGTCCGCGTACGCGCCTTCAGCTGCCGCGGCACCCTGGGGTTCGTTGAGGATGCTCACAGGTTGTTCGTCTCCCGGTTCTTCTCGTGGCTCGTCTGCGCGATGCCGGCGGGAACGTAACCGGTCTGCCCCTTCTTGGCGAGGTCCTGGAGGTGCTTCTGGTACGCCGCCGGGGAGACGACCTTCACGTTGAACAGCATGCGCGAGTGGTCGACACCGCAGAGCTCGGCGCACTTGCCGCGGAAGGTGCCCTCGCGGTTGGGGGTCACCTGGAACGCATTGGTGTGGCCCGGGATGACGTCCTGCTTCATCAGGAACGGCACCACCCAGAAGGAGTGGATGACGTCACGAGAGGTCAGGACGAAGCGGACCGTCTTGCCCTTGGGGAGCCAGAGGGTCGGGCCGGGATTGCCGTTCTGCGGGTTCCGCGTGCCCGGGGTACCGACGTCGTAGACACCGCCCGCGTTGGCCGGGAAGTCCTTCTTGAACCGGTCCGGAATGGCGTCCAGGTTCTTGTCGGTCTTGGCGTCGCCGGAGACACCGGGGACGTTCTCGACGTAGTTGAAGCCCCAGCTCCACTGGAAGCCGACCACGTTGACCGTGACGTCGGGCTTCTTGGAGAGGTCCAGGAGCTTCGACTCGTCCCGGGCCGTGAAGTAGAAGAGCACCGAGATGATGATGATCGGGGCCACCGTGTACAGGGCCTCGATCGGCATGTTGTACCGGGTCTGCGGAGGTACCTCGACCTTGGTGCGGCTGCGCCGGTGGAAGAAAGCACTCCACAGGATCAGGCCCCACACCAGCACGCCGACGGCGAGCGCGGCCGCCCAGGATCCCTGCCACAGGGAGAGGATCCGCGGAGCCTCTTCCGTGGTCGGGGTGGGCATGCCAAGGCGGGGGAAGTCCTTGTATGTGCAACCGGTTGCGGTCGCCAGGACCAGGCCCGCGGTCAGTGCCTGCAGCAGCTTCCGCCGCATCGGGCGCCGCGGCGAGCGGTCGGAGCCGTTGGGACTCACGTAGCGCCTTCCCGAGAGTCTCGCCCGCGCGGTCGGCTGCGGCCTTCTCGCTGGTCGGTCGCCGCCCTGCGTCGGGCAGGGGTTTGGATGTTTATGCGGACCAAACCCTAGCCGACGCCCTCCGGGGGCTCGCGGGGAGGGGGGCATACGCGTCGCCTGTCACTCGGTTGGGGAGGCAATGGGCGCCCAATAGCTCGGGTTGTGGGGGTTTGCTGGGCGGGTGGGGGTGCGTGGTGGGTTCGCGCGCACTTCCTCGCGCCCCTTTACTCTCACCTGCGTTTTAACGTTGCCGTATGGCCTACTTCGACGCTGCCTCCGCCGTTCCCCTCCACCCCGTTGCCCGTCAGGCGCTGTTGGCCTCGGTGGACGAGGGGTGGGCGGATCCCGCGCGGCTGTACCGGGAGGGCCGCAAGGCCCGGATGCTGCTGGACGCGGCCCGGGAGGCGGCTGCCGAGGCCGTCGGCTGCCGGGCGGACGAGGTGGTGTTCACCTCCTCCGGCACCCGGGCCGTACACACGGGCGTCGCGGGGGCGTTGGCCGGGCGGCGGCGGGTGGGACGCCACCTGATCGTGTCGGCGGTCGAACACTCCTCCGTACTCCATTCGGCTGAGGTGTGGGAGGCGGACGGCGGGACGGTGACCCAGGTGCCGGTGAACCGGGCCGGGGCGGTGGATCCGGCGGGCTACGCGGCCGCGCTGCGCGAGGACACCGCGCTCGCCGTGCTCCAGTCGGCCAACCACGAGGTGGGCACCGTGCAGCCGGTGGCCGAGGTGGCCGAGGTGTGCCGGGCGGCCGGGGTGCCGCTGCTGGTGGACGCGGCGCAGTCGCTGGGGTGGGGGCCCGTCGAGGGTGACTGGTCGCTGCTGACGGCCAGCGCGCACAAGTGGGGCGGGCCGTCCGGGGTCGGGCTGCTCGCCGTGCGCAAGGGGGTGCGGTTCGCCGTGCAAGGGCCCGTCGACGAGCGGGAGTCGGGGCGCGCGCCCGGGTTCGAGAACATCCCCGCGATCGTGGCCGCCGTGGCCTCCCTGCGGGCGGTGCGGGCCGAGGCGGCCCAGGAGGCGGTACGCCTGCGGGAGCTGACGGAGCGGATCCGCGCCCGGGTGCCGCGGCTGGTGCCGGACGTGGAGGTGGTCGGCGACCCCGAGCGCCGGCTGCCCGGCATCGTCACCTTCTCCTGCCTCTACGTGGACGGCGAGGCGCTGCTGCACGAGTTGGACCGGGAGGGCTTCTCCGTCTCCTCCGGTTCCTCCTGCACCAGCAGCACGCTGACGCCCAGCCATGTGCTGAAGGCGATGGGCGTGCTCAGCGAGGGGAACGTACGGGTGTCCCTGCCGGCGGGGGCGGCCGAGGAGGACGTGGAGCGGTTCCTGGAGGTGCTGCCGGGCGCGGTCGCGGGGGTCCGGGAGAAGCTGGGCGCACCGGCCGCACCGGCCGCCCAGGAGGGCCCCGGGGAAGTGCTGGTCGACTCCCTCGGCAAGCGCTGCCCGATCCCGGTCATCGAGCTGGCCAAGGTGTTCGGACAGGTCCCGGTGGGCGGCACGGTGCGGGTCCTCTCCGACGACGAGGCGGCCCGCCTGGACATCCCGGCGTGGTGCGAGATGCGGGGGCAGGAGTACGTGGGCGAGGAGCCGGCGGACAGGGGTGCGGCGTATGTCGTACGCCGGCTGAACTGAGGGGCCGCAGGGCGCGGCCCCCGAGCCTCAGCCCAGGTGAGCCCGGACTTCCTCCCCGGCCTCGTCCCCGTACGCCTTCACGAACCGCTCCATGAAGTGCCCGCGCAGCAGCCGGTACTCCTGCGTCCCCACCGTCTCGATGACGAGCGTCGCCAGCATGCAGCCCACCTGCGCGGCGCGCTCCAGCGAGACGCCCCAGGCCAGCCCCGACAGGAACCCGGCGCGGAAGGCGTCGCCGACACCCGTGGGGTCGGCCTTGCGCTCCTCCTCGGGGCAGCCGACCTCGATCGGGTCCTCGCCGACCCGCTCGATGCGCACCCCGCGCGAGCCGAGCGTGGTGACGCGGTGGCCGACCTTGCCCAGGATCTCGGCGTCGCTCCAGCCGGTCTTGGACTCGATGAGGCCCTTCTCGTACTCGTTGGAGAACAGGTACGTCGACCCGTCCAGCAGCAGCCGGATCTCGTCGCCGTCCATGCGGGCGATCTGCTGGGAGAAGTCGGCGGCGAACGGGATCCCGCGGGAGCGGCACTCCTCGGTGTGGCGGAGCATCGCCTCCGGGTCGTCGGCGCCGATGAGGACCAGGTCGAGGCCGCCCACGCGGTCGGCGACGGTCTTCAGCTCGATGAGCCGGGCCTCGCTCATCGCGCCGGTGTAGAAGGAGCCGATCTGGTTGTGGTCGGCGTCGGTGGTGCACACGAAGCGGGCGGTGTGCAGGGTCTCGGAGATCCGCACCGAGGCGGTGTCGACGCCGTGCCGGTCGAGCCAGGCCCGGTACTCGTCGAAGTCGGGGCCGGCGGCGCCGACCAGGATCGGCTTCGTGCCGAGCTGGCCCATGCCGAAGGCGATGTTCGCGCCGACGCCGCCCCGGCGCACGTCGAGCTTGTCGACCAGGAAGGAGAGCGACACCGTGTGCAACTGGTCGGCGACCAGTTGGTCGGCGAACCTGCCGGGGAAGGTCATGAGGTGGTCGGTGGCGATGGAGCCGGTGACTGCGATGCGCACGACGGCATTCTCCTGCGGGAGGCTGGGTTGACAGTTCACGCTACCCGGTCCGCCACCCCGACTGCAGCTGGCGAAACTACCCGATAGTAGATCTTTCTTCGCACCCCGGAGCAGGCCTACGGTGCCGTCATGACGAACCTCAAGGTCCACTCCCCCGCCCCGGCCGACCTCGAGGGCGATCTCGCCGCGCTGCGCGGTGACTGCGCCCGGATGGCTCCGCACTGGGCGGTTCCCGAGCACCCCGCGTCCCGGCCGGTGCCGCCGTCCCAGATCCACGGGGTGAGCGTGCCGGCGCGTTCCGCGCGGCTGCTGGACGCCATGTCCGAGTACGGCGACTGAGGCGCGGGGCGCGTTCCGCCGGGAACCGCACGCTCCCCTCCCGCGTCCCATCGCCGTCCCCCACGCGGGGGAGGCGGGATACGACCAGCGAGGAGCGATGCGGTGAACACCGAGCGACCCGAGAACCGCGAGCACCCCGAGGGCTCCGAACACGCCGAGGCCCCCGGCCCGGGCGGGCCGGCCGGGCGGCGGCGGTCGCCGCTCGTCGTGGTCTCCGTGGCCGCCGCCGTGCTGCTGGCCGGCGGTGGTGGCGCCTGTCTCGCGGCGGGCAGCGACGGCGGCGGCCGTACGGGCGGACCGGGCGCGGCCGGCTCCGGCGCCACTCCTCCGCCGCTCGCACTGGACGGCTTCGGGGGCGGCGTCGCGCCGGGCGAGCCTGACCCGTACGGCGCCACGTACGTCGCCCAGGGGCGGTTGCCGGCCGGTCCCGGGTCCGCGCCGGTGTACGTGCCGAAGGGCGAGGTCGGCCGGGACGCGGTGGCCCGGCTGGCCAGGGCGCTGGGCGTCGACGGCGCCCCGGTGGCCGAGGGGCGGATCTGGCGGGTCGGCGGCAAGGACGGCACCGGGCCGAGCCTGACGGTGCACCGGGACGCGCCGGGCAGCTGGACCTTCAGCCGGTACGCGCCGGGCACCGACGACTGCAAGAAGGGCGCCCTGTGCACGCACGACCCGATGGGCCCGGCCGGCGCCCCGGTGAGCGCGGCGAAGGCGACCCGGGCCGCGGCGCCGGTGCTGAAGGCGGCCGGGCTGGACGACGCGAAGATCGACGCGGGCCAGGTGATGGGCGCCCAGCGGGTGGTCAACGCCGATCCGGTGGCCGGCGGGCTGCCGACGTACGGCTGGACGACCGGCCTGACCGTGGACCGGCAGGGCGAACTGGTCGGCGGCCACGGGCTGCTCGGGGCGCCGGCGAAGGGCGACACGTATCCCGTGCTGAGCGCCGCGAAGACGCTGAAGCTGATGAACGCGGCGCCGCAGGGCGACCACCGGATGGGGATCGGCGGGTGTGCCGGCCCGGTGCCGATGAAGAACCGGCTGGAGCAGCCGTGCGGCGCGTCCACGGGGGCGCCGAAGCGGGGGGCGGATGCGGGAGAGGACCAGGTCACCGTGGAGAAGGCGGTGTTCGGGCTGGCCGCGCACTCGGTGGCCGGGCGGCAGACGCTGGTGCCGTCCTGGCTGTTCCAGGTGCGGGGTCCGGGCGGGCAGGGGGCGTCCACGGTGTCGTATCCGGCGGTCGACCCCCGGTATCTGGCGCCCGCGGCCAAGCCGTCGGCGCCCACCGCGTCCGCGGCGCCCCGGACCGTGAAGGTGATCGGCTACCTGGCCGACGACAGCGAACTGACGGTGAGCTTCTACGGCGGGGTGTGCGCCGACTACACGGTGGCGGCGCGGGAGAGCGGCGCGCGGGTGACCGTGAGCGTGACGGAGCATCCCTGGCCGGACAAGGTGTGCGTGCTGATCGCCAAGGAGTACGTGAAGACCGTACGGCTCGCCGCGCCGCTGGGCGGACGGAGCGTGGTCGGCGCGGACGGCAGCCGGATCCCGCAGGCCAAGCCGGGGGCGCTGCGGCCGGACGCCTCGCCGCAGGCCCGGTAGGACACCGCGGTACGACGAAGGCGGCGGCCCCCCGTGCAGGGGGCCGCCGCCTTTCCAGGACCGTGGGGCCGTGAGGGCCCGGGCCCTCGGCTCAGCTGAAGGAGTCGCCGCAGGCGCAGGAGCCGGTCGCGTTCGGGTTGTCGATCGTGAAGCCCTGCTTCTCGATGGTGTCCACGAAGTCGATGGTGGCGCCGCCGAGGTACGGAGCGCTCATGCGGTCCGTGACGACCTTGACGCCGCCGAAGTCCTTCTCCACGTCACCGTCGAGCGAGCGCTCGTCGAAGAAGAGCTGGTAGCGCAGGCCGGAGCAGCCGCCGGGCTGGACGGCGACGCGCAGCGCGAGGTCGTCGCGGCCTTCCTGGTCGAGCAGGGCCTTGACCTTGGCCGCGGCGGCGTCGGTCAGGACGATGCCGTCGGTGACGGTGGTGGTCTCGTCCGATACGGACATCTACATCTCTCCCGGGTTGTACGGAGACTGCTTGCCGACGATTCCAACCGGCGCTTCCGCGGATTCATTCCGGGCCGGGCAGTCACGTTGTCGCGGTGGTGGTTCCCTCTTCATGCTCGCATATGGCCGGGAACGCCGACAGCGGCCCGGAGGGGGAGTCCGGCGGGATTCACGTCACATCGACGCTATGGCCATCGTCAAACTGACGTGAACCGGTTATGATAGATAGCGTCAGTTAGACGAAAAGTAGAAAGGGTGCGTGTCGTGACCACCGCCCAGACCCCGGAGCTCGACGTACAGCCGACTCCGCTCGCCCTGCTGCTGCTCGGCCGCGAGGCCGACCCGAAGAGCGAGCGGGGCGTCGAGTGCCCCGGTGACCTTCCGTCGCCGTCCGACCCCGACCTGGTGCAGCGCGCCCGCGCGGCCAAGGAGAAGCTCGGCGACAAGGTCTTCGTGCTCGGCCACCACTACCAGCGCGACGAGGTCATCCAGTTCGCCGACGTCACGGGCGACTCCTTCAAGCTGGCCCGGGACGCGGCCGCGCGCCCGGAGGCCGAGTACATCGTCTTCTGCGGTGTGCACTTCATGGCCGAGTCGGCGGACATCCTCACCTCCGACGACCAGAAGGTCGTCCTGCCCGACCTCGCCGCCGGCTGCTCGATGGCCGACATGGCGACGGCCGAGCAGGTCGCGGAGTGCTGGGACGTGCTGACGGAGGCCGGGATCGCCGAGCAGGTCGTCCCCGTCTCGTACATGAACTCCTCCGCCGACATCAAGGCGTTCACCGGCAAGCACGGTGGCACGATC
Organism: Streptomyces sp. NPDC007189; assembly: GCF_040703635.1. Taxonomy (NCBI): domain Bacteria; kingdom Bacillati; phylum Actinomycetota; class Actinomycetes; order Kitasatosporales; family Streptomycetaceae; genus Streptomyces; species Streptomyces sp. NPDC007189. The sequence goes on along the minus strand of NZ_JBEYEY010000002.1, from coordinate 661,105 downwards.
TGCACCTCGTCGAACGCCAAGCGGGCCCTGGAGTGGGCCTTCCAGCAGGGCGAGAAGGTGCTCTTCCTGCCCGACCAGCACCTCGGCCGCAACACCGCCGTCCGGGACATGGGCATGTCCCTGGACGACTGCGTGGTCTACAACCCGCACCGGCCGAACGGCGGGCTGACGGCGGACGAACTGCGCGCCGCGAAGATGATCCTGTGGCGCGGGCACTGCTCCGTCCACGGCCGCTTCAGCCTGGACTCGGTCGACGACGTGCGCGAGCGCATCCCCGGCGTGAACGTCCTGGTGCACCCCGAGTGCAAGCACGAGGTCGTGGCCGCGGCGGACTACGTCGGCTCCACCGAGTACATCATCAAGGCCCTGGAGGCGGCCCCGGCCGGCTCCAAGTGGGCCATCGGCACCGAGCTGAACCTGGTCCGCCGGCTGGCGAACCGTTTCGCGCCCGAGGGCAAGGAGATCGTCTTCCTCGACAAGACGGTCTGCTTCTGCTCGACCATGAACCGCATCGACCTGCCCCACCTGGTCTGGGCCCTGGAGTCCCTCGCCGAGGGCAACCTGGTCAACCGCATCGAGGTCGACAAGGAGACCGAGGCGTTCGCCAAGCTCGCCCTGGAGCGCATGCTGGCGCTGCCGTAAGGGAGCGCCGTACGGGTGTCGTCACCCGTACGCGCGTCAGGGGCGCCCCCCGCCGTCGGGGGCGCCCCTTTCCTGTGCCGGTGCGGGGCTCTCCGGGGCCCTTGAGCCCGGCCCCGAGACCATCGGCCTCGACCAGCCTGCCCAGGACCTCCGCCCGGCGCTCCTCGCCGAGGGCCGCGTCCGCGACGAGGCGTTCCGCGGCCAGGTAGCGGGAGAACTCCAGCGGCTGGTGGAAGTACGCGCGCAGACGGCCGGCCGCCGCTTCCTGGGAGCGGATGAAGGTGCGGCTCACATAGCCCGCGAGAGCGGCCGCCACCGCTCCGAGGCCACCCGCGACCACGCTTCCGGCCGTCGTGCTCGCGTGCAGCGCCACGACCACGAATCCGCCCAGCAGCAAGAAGCCGATCACCATGGCGACCTGGGCGTTGCGGAACGAGCGCGCCGCCTGGCCGAGGGCGATCTCGTGGTACAGGTCCAGGCGCCGGTGGGTCACGGCCCACAGCCCGGGCAGGGTGAGCCGGGTGCCGGCGACCTCGGGCCGGCCCTGCGCGCCGGGGCGGGTAGAGGCCGTCCCACCACGGACCCGGCCGCTGGGGGACGTACTGACACGAACCGCCCTGTGCGGGGCCAGGCGGGTACACGCCCACCGACGACCCCGGCTGCGGCCCCCCGAACCCGCCCGCACCGCAGTGGGGCCCGGCCGTTCGCATCACCGGACGACTACACGCCCGCCGGTTCCGGAGTGCGCTGGACCTCCGGCTGCTGCTTCGCCGCCCGCTTCTTGGCGCGGCGCTCCTTGCGGAGTTCCAGCATCGCGTAGAGCGTCGGCACCAGCAGGAGCGTCAGCAGGGTCGAGGTGATCAGGCCGCCGATGACGACCACCGCGAGGGGCTGGGCGATGAAGCCGCCCTCGCCGGTGACGCCCAGCGCCATGGGAAGCAACGCGAAGATCGTCGCCAGGGCCGTCATCAGGATCGGGCGCAGACGGTGGCGGCCGCCCTCGATCACGGCCTCGACCACGCCGTGGCCCTGCCTGCGGTACTGGTTGATCAGGTCGATCAGGACGATCGCGTTGGTCACCACGATGCCGATCAGCATCAGCATGCCGATCATCGCCGGGACGCCCATCGGGGTGCCGGTCGCGACCAGCAGGCCGATCGCGCCCGTCGCCGCGAACGGGATCGACACCAGCAGGATCAGCGGCTGGGCGAGCGAGCGGAAGGTCGCGACCAGCAGCATGAAGACGATCGCGATCGCCGCCAGCATGGCCAGCGCCAGGTTCTTGAACGCGTCGTTCTGGTCCGAGGTCACGCCGCCGATCTCCGCCTTCGCGCCCGCCGGGAGCTTCAGCGCCTTGATCTTCGACTGCAGCTCGGTGCTGATGGCGCCCGTGTTGTCACCGGTCGGCTTGGCCGTGATGGTGGCGGCGCGCCGGCCGTCGATGCGGGTCAGCGACACCGGGCCGTCCACCAGCTTCACGGTGGCGATGTCGCCGAGCCTGACGGGGCCGAGGCGCAGCGCCTTCAGCTGGGCCAGCGTGGTCGCGGGCTTGGCCGACCTCACGACGACGTCCCGCTCGGTGTCGTCGAGGACCGCCTTCGCCGCCGTCGTACCGCGCACCGCCTGGGCGACCGCCGCGCCGAGCTTCTGGTCGTCGAACCCGGCCGCCGCGGCCTTCGCGTTGGCCTTCACCGAGATCCGCGGCACGCTGGTCGAGAGGTCGCTGGTGACGTCGGTGACGTCGTCCAGGCCGGCGACCGTGGAGCGCACCTGCTCGGCCGCCGTGCGCAGGGCCTGCGGGTCGGCGGCCTTCACGACGACGCTCAGGTTCTGGTTGCCGAAGCCGTCACCGGCCGACACGGTGGTCGTGCCGATGCCCTTCAGCCGCTTCAGGCCGTCCTCGATGTGCTGCTGCACCGTGTCGTACGACTTCGAGTCCTTCAGCATCACCTGGTACGACGCCTGGTTGGTGTCCGTGCCGCCGCCGAAGGCCGCCATGAAGCCGGAGGAGCCGACGGTGACCTGGTAGTCCTTGACGCCCTCGGTGGAGGCGAGGAGCTTCTCGACCCGCTTGGCCTGCTGGTCGGTCTCGGCGAGGCCGGTGCCGGGCTTCAGCTCCTGCTTGACGGTGATGACCTCCTGCTCGCCCTGGTCGAAGAAGTTCGTCTTCAGCAGGCCGCCCATGCCGAAGGTCACCACCAGGACCACGAGGGCGATCAGGACGCTGGTGAGGCGCCGGCGGGTGGCGAAGCGCAGGACGGGGACGTAGGCGCGCTGGAGGCGGCTGTTGGCCTCCTTCTCCTCGGCCCGGCGGCGGGCCTCCGCCGCGTCCTCGGGGGTGCCCTTCGGGGCGCGCAGGAACCAGTACGACAGCACGGGGACGACGGTCAGCGACACCAGCAGGGAGGCCAGCAGGGCCGCCGTCACCGTGATGCTGAACGAGCCGAACAACGCGCCCACCATGCCGCCGACCAGACCGATCGGCAGGAACACGGCGACCGTGGTGAGGGTGGAGGAGGTGACCGCGCCGGCCACCTCGCGCACGGCGTTCAGGATCGCTTCCCTGCGCTCCTCGCCGTAGCCGAGGTGCCGCTTGATGTTCTCCAGGACCACGATCGAGTCGTCGACGACCCGGCCGATGGCGATGGTCAGCGCGCCGAGCGTGAGCATGTTCAGCGACAGGCCGCGCGTCCACAGCACGATCAGGGCCAGCACCACCGACAGCGGGATGGAGACGGCCGTCACCAGCGTCGAGCGGACCGACGCGAGGAAGACCAGGATGACCAGGACCGCGAAGAGCAGACCGAGGGCGCCCTCCGTGGTCAGGCCCTTGATGGACTTGGAGACGGCCGGGCCCTGGTCGCTGACGACGGTGAGCTTCGCGCCGGAGCCGAGCTGGGCGCGCAGGCCGGGCAGCTTGTCCTTCACCGCGTGGGAGATGGTGACCGCGCTGCCGTCGTGGTCCATGGTCACGTTGACGGCGAGGCTGGGCCGGCCGTCGGTGCGGGTGATGGAGTCGGCCGGGGCCGGCTGCTCCTTGACCGTGGCCACGTCACCGAGGCGTACGGGCTTGCCGCCGTTCTGGCCGGTGACCCTGAGGTCCTGGATCTGCCGCAGCGAGGTGAAGCCGCCGCCGACCTGCACGGTGCGGCTCACGCCGTCCTCGTCGAACGAGCCCGCCGGGACCGTCGCGCCGCCCGCCTGGAGCGCCTGGCCGAGCGCGGCGGAGGTGAGTCCGGCCCGCGCGAGCTTCGCGTCGTCCGGGGTGACCGTGACCTGCAGGTCGCGCACACCGGTGACCTGGACGCGGCCGACGCCGTCGATGTCCTTCAGCGCCGGTACGACGGTGTCGTCCAACTGGTCGGCGAGGGCCTGCTGGTCCTTGTCGGAGGTGGCGGCGAGGACCACGGTCGGCATGTCGTCGGTGGAGCCGGAGACGACCTGCGGGTCGACGTCGTCCGGGAGCTGGTTGCGGGCCCGGTTCACGGCCTGCTGGACGTCGGAGACGATCCGCTTGGTGTCGTTGCCGTAGTCGAAGGACGCCATGATCACGGCGTTGCCCTCGCTGGCGGTGGAGGTGACGCCGGTGACGCCGTCGACGCCCTGGAGGTTGTTCTCGATCGGCTCGACGACCTGCTTCTCGACCACGTCGGGCGAGGCGCCCTGGTAGGGCGTGATCACCGACACCATGGGCAGGTCGATGGTGGGCAGCAGCTGCTGCTTGATCTGGGGTATCGCGATCAGCCCGAAGACGAGCGCGACGAGCGACATCAGGCCGATCAGGGCCCGTTGCCGGAGGCTGAATCTCGACAGCCAGGACATGGATCAGGGTCTTCCTTCTGTGAGCGGCAGAAGTGCTTCGATGCGCGCCGCAAACGGCGAAGGACGCAGGTGAGCGCCCACTCCCACACCCTCGGCCATGGCCGGGGCCGTTCCGTAAGCCCTGAGTCCATTTCCTCGCCGGGGCCCTACTGCGCCCGCAGTACGCGCGGGGTGGAGACCCGCGCTGCGCCCGGGTGGAGATCACTCCATCCGCGGACGCACCAGCCCCGACTCGTACGCGATCACCACGAGCTGCGCCCGGTCGCGCGCGCCCAGCTTGGCCATGGCCCGGTTGACGTGCGTCTTCACCGTCAGCGGGCTCACCTGGAGGCGTTCGGCGATCTCGTCGTTGGAGTGGCCGCCGGCGACCTGGACCAGCACCTCGCGCTCCCGCCCGGTGAGCGCGCCGAGCCGCTCGGAGCGGGCGGGGTCACGGCCGTCGTCGCCGTCGCCCTGGGCGAGGAAACGGGCGATCAGCCCTTTGGTCGCGGTCGGCGAGAGCAGGGCCTCGCCGCCGGCCGCGACCCGGATGGCGTTCAGCAGCTCCTCCGGCTCGCTGCCCTTGCCGAGGAAGCCGGAGGCGCCCGCGCGCAGCGCCTGGACGACGTAGTCGTCGACCTCGAACGTCGTCAGGATGACCACGCGGACCTCGGTCAGGGAGGGATCCGAGCTGATCATCCGGGTGGCGGCCAGCCCGTCGGTCCCCGGCATCCGGATGTCCATGAGGACGACGTCGGCGGCCTGCTCCTTGGCCAGCCGGACGGCTTCGGCCCCGTCGGAGGCCTCCCCCACCACCTCCATGTCGGGCTCGGAGTCGACCAGCACCCGGAACGCGCTGCGCAGCAGGGCCTGGTCGTCGGCGAGCAGGACACGGATCGTCATGCGGTCTCCCCCGGGGCCGTCGCACGAGCCCCGGTACGGGCGGTCTCGGCGCGGGTCTTCACGGTCTTGCCGGTCCTTGCGGGCTCAGCGGTGTTCACGCGTCTCGGTGCGGGTCTTGAGGGGCAGGATCGCATGGACGCGGAAGCCGCCGCCGTAGCGGGGCCCGGTGGTCAGGGTGCCGCCGAGGGCCGTGACCCGCTCGCGCATGCCGATCAGTCCGTGCCCGCCGCCGCCCCCGGGCACACCGGCCGCGCCCGCCCCGTCGTCCAGGACGGTCACCTCGATGTCCGTCCCCACCCGTACGACGCTGACCTCGGCCCTGGCACCGGCACCGGCGTGCTTCTGCACATTGGTCAGGGCCTCCTGGACGATCCGGTAGGCGGCCAGGTCGACGGCGGCGGGCAGTTCGGCGCCCTGGTCGGCGCGGGCCACCTCCACGGGCAGGCCCGCGTTGCGGAAGGTGTCGGCCAGCTCCTGGAGCCGGCTGAGCCCGGGCGCGGGCTCGGTCGGGGCCTCGGGGTCGCCGGACTGGCGCAGCAGACCCACGGTGGCGCGCAGCTCCTCCAGCGCGGCGCGGCCGGCCTCGCGGACGTGCGCCAGGGCCTCCTTCGCCTGGTCGGGCCGCTTGTCCATGACGTGCGCGGCGACCCCGGCCTGCACGTTCACCAGGGCGATGTGGTGGGCGACGACGTCGTGCAGATCGCGGGCGATGCGCAGCCGCTCCTCGGCGACCCGGCGGCGGGCCTCCTCCTCACGGGTGCGCTCGGCGCGCTCGGCCCGCTCCTGCATCGCCCGGACGACCGCACGGCGGCTGCGTACGGCGTCCCCGAGGGTGGCGCCGATGCCGGTCCAGGCGAGCACGCCGAGGTTCTCCTGCGCGTACCAGGGCAGCGGGCCGGCCAGCATGGCGGCGGCCGTCAGCACGGTCATGGTGAGCAGGCCGACCCGCCAGGTGGTGGTGCGGTCGGTGGTGGCGGCGACGGTGTAGAGGGCGACCACGGCGGACATCGCGACCGGGGCGCGGGGGTCGCCGGTGACGCACTCGATCACGGAGAGGACACCGGTGACGGCGAGCACGGTCTTGGGGGCGCGGCGGCGGAAGACGAGCGCGGCCGCGGCCAGCGCCATCAGCACGAGGCTGAGCAGGTCGGGGGTGCGCAGGCCCCAGGTGACGCCGTTCGCTCCGCGGGGCACCACGAGGGAGCCCGCGACCATGCACACCAGCACGCCGGCGGCGATGGACGCGTCCAGCGCGAGGGGGTGCGCCTTCACGCTGCAACGGGCGCGGTCGAGAGTGCTCACGGAGGGAACAGTACGGCCCGCCGTCCGGGTGCCGGCGCCGTGGAGGAGCACCCCGACGGCGCTACCCCGGAATCAGCCCCTCGTCGCTGAGCATCGCCCGGACCTCCTCCAACGACGCGTCCGGAGACGGAAGGATCAGCTCCGAGGGCTCCAGCGCGTCGTCGGGCAGGGGCGTGCCGAGACGGCGTACGGCGTCCAGGAGCGCGCCGAGGGTGCGGCGGAACGCCGCCTCGTCGCCGCGCTCCATCTCCGCCAGCAGGTCGTCGTCCAGCTTGTTCAGCTCGGCGACGTGGGAGTCGTCCAGCTGCACCTGGCCCTCCCCCATGATCCGTACGATCACGTCGGCCTCCTCGGCTCGGGTCCCGGCGCCGGGCTACTGCTTGTCGAAGCGCGGGGTGTCCTGCGGCTGCTGCTGGGTCTGCCCCTGGCCGGTGCCGCCCTCGATGGCCTGCTGCGGGGAGCCTCCGGCCAGCTCGGCCTTCATGCGCTGCAGCTCCAGCTCTACATCACTACCACCGGACAGCCGGTCCAGCTCGGCCGTGATGTCGTCCTTGGCCATGCCGGTCGGGTCGTCCAGCGCACCGGAGGCGAGCAGCTCGTCGATGGCGCCGGCGCGGGCCTGCAGCTGCTGCGTCTTGTCCTCGGCACGCTGGATGGCCAGGCCGACGTCGCCCATCTCCTCGGAGATGCCGGAGAAGGCCTCGCCGATCCGGGTCTGGGCCTGGGCGGCGGTGTAGGTGGCCTTGATGGTCTCCTTCTTCGTACGGAAGGCGTCGACCTTGGCCTGCAGGCGCTGGGCCGCCAGGGTGAGCTTCTCCTCCTCGCCCTGGAGGGTGGCGTGCTGCGTCTCGAGGTCGGTGACCTGCTGCTGGAGCGCCGCCTTGCGGGACAGCGCCTCGCGGGCCAGGTCCTCGCGGCCGAGCGCGAGCGCCTTGCGGCCCTGGTCCTCCAGCTTGGTGGACTGCTGCTGCAGCTGGTTGAGCTGGAGTTCCAGACGCTTGCGGCTGGTCGCCACGTCGGCGACGCCGCGGCGGACCTTCTGCAGCAGCTCCAGCTGCTTCTGGTACGAGTAATCGAGGGTCTCGCGCGGGTCCTCGGCCCGGTCAAGGGCCTTGTTCGCCTTCGCGCGGAAGATCATCCCCATACGCTTCATGACACCGCTCATGGGCTTCGCGCGCCCCCTTCTGACGGACTCCAGCTCACAGATCCTGCGACAGGACCCACAGTACGGGCCCTGACTCCATTACCGCACTGTTCGGGGACGGATGCGCTCATCCCCAAGGACGACTGCGGACCGTACCGCTCCGGCGTGAGGAGTAGGTGATGCCCTGCCGTATCCCCCGCGACCCCGTGCCGTAACGTCCCCTCTGTCCCCCTACAGACGTTCGGTGTTGCCGGATCGTTCCCCGCCGGGCTGGGGTCCATGCCGGTCAAGCCCTTACCCTTGGGTTTTGTGTTCCGAAGCCGTGCCAAGCAAGAGAAGGCCCCCGCCGACAAGGCGCCGGTAGCCCTCTCCAAGCAGTCCCGTGACCCGCAGGCCCCGAAGGGCAGGCCCACGCCCAAGCGCAGTGAGGCCCAGTCCCAGCGGCGCAGCGTGGCCCACACGCCGTCCAACCGCAAGGAGGCCGCCAAGCGCCAGCGCGAGGACCGGCGCGAGGCACTTCAGCGGCAGCGCCAGGCGCTGGCCACCGGTGACGAGCGCTATCTGCCCGCCCGGGACAAGGGCCCGGTCCGCAAGTTCGCCCGCACCTGGGTGGACTCGCGGTTCAACGCGGCGGAGTTCTTCCTGCCGCTCGCCGTGGTCATCCTGGTGCTGAGCGTGGTGCGGGTGCCGTCGATCCAGTCGATCGCGCTGCTGCTGTGGCTCGTGGTGATCGTGCTGATCGTGCTGGACTCGGCGGTCAGCGGTTTCCGGCTGAAGAAGCGCCTCAAGGAGCGCTTCCCGGACGAGAACACGCGCGGCGCGGTCGCCTACGCCCTGATGCGGTCGCTGCAGATGCGCCGGCTCCGGCTTCCGAAGCCGCAGGTCAAGCGCGGAGAGCGGCCCTGAGCGCTGACGCTTTCACCGGGGGTGCGGCCGAGGCCTGGCTGAACAAGCTGGGCAGGCTGCGTGACGTCGTACGCCAGGAACTGGTGTCGCGGCAGCTGGACGAGCAGATAGCCGGCCGGTTCCCGGTCGGGCGGCGGCTGCGGGTGCTCGACGTCGGGATGGGCCAGGGCACGCAGGCGCTGCGGCTGGCCCGGCTCGGCCACCAGGTGACCGGCGTCGAGCAGGACCCGACGATGATCGCCGCCGCGCGGGAGGCGCTGGCCGCCGAGCCGGAGGGCATCCGGGAGCGGGTCCGGCTGGTGCAGGGCGACGGGCGGGACACCGGGGTGCACTTCCTGCCCGGCAGCTTCGACGTGGTGCTGTGCCACGGCGTGCTGATGTACGTCGAGGAGCCCGACCCGCTGGTGGCGGGCCTGGCGCGGATGCTGGCGCCCGGGGGGCTGCTCTCGCTGCTGGTCCGCAACGGCGACGCGCTCGCCATGCGGCCCGGCCTCGCCGGCGACTGGGCGGGCGCCCTCGCCGCCTTCGACACCACCGCCTACCACAACCGCCTCGGCCTGGACGTACGGGCCGACAGGCTGGCCTCCCTCACCGCCACGCTCGCCGGGATCGCCGCCCCGCTGCACGCCTGGTACGGCGTCCGGGTGTTCACGGACACGGCGGCGGACGACGCTCGGATCCCGGACGACCTCGAGACGCTGCTGGCGGTCGAGGAGCGGGCCGGGCGCACCGACCCGTACCGCGGGGTGGCGGCGCTGCTGCACCTGTGCGGCGTGCGGGGCTGAGTCCGTTCGGGCCATCACCGCGGGCCGGATGACCGGCGCGCGCCGAGACTCGGGGTATGGACGCTTCCCCGAACCGTGCCCTGCGCACGGCGGCCGCCGCCGCGCTGGTGTGCTGTGTGGCGGCCGGCTGCACCACCGGCTCCCGGCAGGACACCTCCGCCCCCGCGCGGGCGGACGCGCCGATGGCCGCGAGTGATCTGCAGAGCCAGTACCAGAAGGTCATCAAGCAGGCCCTGCCGTCGGTGGTGCAGATCCAGTCGAGCCGCGAGCTGGGCTCCGGGGTGGTGTACGACGACAAGGGGCACATCGTCACCAACGCGCACGTGGTCGCGTCGCAGAAGACGTTCAAGGTGGCCACGGCCAACAGCGAGCAATCGCTCACCGCGCGCCTGGTGTACTCCTACCCCGAGCAGGACCTGGCCGTGATCAAGCTGGACAAGGTGCCGGCCGGGCTGAAGGCGGCGGTGTTCGGCGACTCCGAGAAGGTGGAGGTCGGCCAGATCGTGCTGGCCATGGGCTCGCCGCTCGGGCTGTCGTCCAGCGTGACCCAGGGCATCGTCTCGGCGACCGGGCGGACCGTCAGCGAGGCCGGCGGGGGCACGGGCGCCACCCTGGCGAACATGGTGCAGACCTCCGCCCCCATCAATCCCGGCAACAGCGGCGGCGCGCTGGTCGATCTGGCCGGGCACGTCATCGGCATCCCGACGCTCGGCGCCGCCGCCCCCGGCCTCGGGGACAGCGCGGCGCCCGGCATCGGGTTCGCCATCCCGGCGTCGATGGTGAAGACGATCGCCGGGCAGATCGTCGACAAGGGCCGGGTCACCAACTCGGGGCGGGCCGCGCTCGGCATCACCGCGCGGACCGTCGTGGACGAGAACTACCAGCCGGCCGGGGTGGCCGTGGTCAGCGTCAAGTCCGGCGGCGCGGCGGACGAGGCGGGCCTGCGCCCCGGCGACATCATCACCAAGCTGGGCGGCCGGCCCATCTCCACCATCACCTCCCTGGCGGTGGCGCTGGCGGCGGACAAACCGGGCCGGAAGACGACGGTGACCTACCAGCGGGACGGCAACGAGAAGAAGGCGACGGTGACGCTGGGCGAGCAGTGACGAGGGGTACGGCCGCGGCGCCCCCCGTACGACGGCGGGAGCCGCCGGGGCCGCACCCCTCGCACCGGCTACGCCGCGTCGGCGTGCAGGCTCATCGGCCCGTAGATCTCGGTGTTCTCCTCGAACAGCCGCACCTGGTCGGCGCCGCCCTCGAGGAGCGCCTTCCAGTGCTCGCCGATCCAGGACTCGGCATCCCCCTGCGTGGTGAACTCCTCGGGCTGCACGGCGGGCTGGACCTCCGTCCCGTCGGCCTTCTCGAACCGCCACGTCCATGCCGTCATGTGGGCCTCCTTCGATCCGACACCTGCCCGCAGCGTATGCGCTCGGCGGGGCCGGCCGTGAGAGGTGGTGGATCATCCGCGGGTGAGGGGGTGGTGTCGGGGTGCTGGAGTGAGCGGTACCCGCGGGCGCGGGTGAGAATCGGTGCGTGGAAGTGACTCTGCTCGGTACTGGTGCGCCCGCCGGACTGCCCCGGCCCGACTGCCCGTGTGCCGCGTGCGCGACCGCGCTGGGCCGGGAGGCCCGGGCGGCCACCGCCGTGCTGGTGGACGGGGCGCTGCTGCTGGACCTGACGCCGGGTGCGGCGTTCGCGGCGGCCCGGGCCGGGCGTTCGCTGGGCGGGGTACGGCAGGTGCTGCTGTCGCATCCGCACGACGGCCCCGCCGTGGAGGTGCCGGCCGGGCTGCCGCAGCCCGGACGGGTGCCGGACGGGCGGGAGTTGGCGCTGCTGACGGGGCATCGGGTGCGTGCCCTGGCGATGGACGCGGGCGGCACCGGGTACGCGGTGACGGGACCGGACGGGCAGCGGCTGCTGTATCTGCCGCCGGGCGGCGCACCGGCCGGTCTGGAGCAGGCGACGGCGGAGTCGTACGACATGGTCCTCGCGGACGTCGTGGGCCGCCCGGACGCGCTGGCCCGGCTCCGGGCGGTGGGCTCGGCCGGCCCGACGACGGACGTGCTCGCCGTCCACCTCGACCACGACGTGCCGCCCGGCGCGGAGCTGGGCCGCCGGCTGGCGGCGGCGGGGGCGCGGGCCGTGCCGGACGGCACGACGCTGGCGGTCGGCGCGTACGAGGACGTGCCGGACGTGCCGCGCCGGACGCTGGTGCTGGGCGGGGCCCGCTCGGGCAAGTCGGTGGAGGCCGAGCGGCGCCTGGAGTCCTTCCCGGACGTGCTGTACGTGGCGACCGGCGGCACGCGGGGCGGGGACACCGAGTGGGCGCAGCGGGTGGCGCTGCACCGGGAGCGGCGGCCGGGGTCGTGGCGTACGGCGGAGACGACGGACCTGGTGCCGCTGCTGCGCGAGGAGGGGCCGCCGCTGCTGATCGACTGCCTGTCGCTGTGGCTGACGGACGCCATGGACGCCGTGGGCGCGTGGGACGACGCGGAGTGGAGCGGCGGCGGGGAGAAGTCCCTGCGGGAGCGGGTGCGGGAGCTGACGGAGGCGGTGCGCCGTACGCGGCGGACCGTGGTGGCGGTGTCGAACGAGGTGGGGTCGGGGATCGTGCCGGCGACCGCGTCCGGGCGGCGGTACCGGGACGAACTCGGGCGTCTGAACGCGGCGTTCGGGGCGGAGTGCGAGCAGCTCCTGCTGGTCGTCGCCGGCCAGGCGCTGATGCTCCGGGGCTGAGCAGCTCAAGCGCGCGGCGACTGCAACCCCCCAGGGGCGCGGGGAACTGCGCGACCAGCCACGACGGGCCCGCAGCTAGCCACGGTCCTTGCGGGCCACGATTCTGTAGGCGTTGGAGAACCACGTACGGCGGAACAAGGGCGCCGCAACGTGATCCAGTACCGAGGCCAGTACCCGCGCGGGCGCAACCGCAGCGCTCAGCAGGGGATGCCGGGCCGAGACCAGGGCCAGGGCGCCTGACAGGTCGTAGGGCAGGTGGGGATCCGTGCGGTCGGTCACCAGGACCGTGCAGCCGAGGGACTCCAGCTCCGCGCGCAGGTTGGCCAGGGGCACCAGATGGAGGTGGCGGGGCTGGCCGTACGGGAGCCAGAGCCTGCCGAGCAGCGCGGCGAACGCGCAGCGCGGGTCGGCGACTTCGACGACGAGGTGGCCGCCGGGGCGCAGGGCCGTGAGCGCGGCGCGGAGTTCGGCGCGCGGGTCGGGCGTGTGCTCGAGATGGCGGAACATGCTGACGACGTCGTAGCGGCCGCGCAGCCGGGCGGTCATGCCGGGCGTGGCGAGGTAGCCGCGGTGGGCCTCCTCGACCCGCTCCTCCAGCTGGGCCTGCTGCACCCGGGCGGTCGGGTCCAGGCCGTCGAAGCTCGTGTACGGGAAGACCTCCTTCGCCGCCTCGGGGAAGCGGGCGTGGCCCGTGCCCGCGTCCAGCCAGCTCTCCGCCTCGGCCAGCGCCGACAGCCGCCGGGCGGTGGCCCGGTGCCGCCGGCGCACCGCGCGGGCGGACAGCACGCGGTCGGTGAACCCCTCCAGCTGCCGTTCGTACAGGTCCCGGTGGAAGAAGGCGAACCCTTCCGCCGTGAGCCGGGGATTCTGGAAGACATGCGCGCAGTCACGGCACCGGTCGAGGACGAACCGGTCCGGCCGGTGCCGCAGCGGGTCGCTCGCGCGCACCCGGGTGCGCAGGCGCGCGGAGCCGCACCAGGGGCAGTCCTCGCGGCGCGGTTCGAGGAACGGGTCGCAGGACCGAGGGAGGGGCGTCGGCGTGAAGGGCGAGGTCGGCATGGGCGGCTCCCTGGGCGACATTCCGCGGCAAACCGGAACGTATGGGATACCGATCTTGGGTGCAACGACGCTGCGGGGGTGTGGTGGCCCTGTGGCGCGGAAGCGTTCGTTCTCTGGCGGTACTGTTCGGCGAATGAGCAGGCTTAATCTGGACGACTTCACCGATCTGATCGAGCGCCCGGACGGGGGCGTGCGCCGTGACGCCGAGGCCCGCCGGGAGCGCCAGATCGTGCCGCCGGGGGCGCTGGGCCGCCTCGACGAGCTGGGCGAGTGGCTGGCCGCCGCGCAGAGTGCCGTGCCGGTACGGACCGTGGAGCGACCGAAGGCGGTCCTCTTCGCCGGTGACCACGGCATCGCCCGACTGGGCGTCTCCGCACGCCCGGCGGGCGGTGCGGAGCAGCTGGTGCGGGCCGTGCTGGAGGGCGCGAGCCCGGTGTCGGTGCTCGCGCGGCGGCTCCAGGTGCCGGTGCGGATCGTGGACATGGCCCTGGACTGCGCGCCGGACGCCTTCCCCGAGGACGTCGTACGGCACCGCGTACGGCGCGGCAGCGGCCGTATCGACATCGAGGACGCGCTCACCCTGGAGGAGGCCGAGGCGGCGGTGCGCGCGGGTGTCGCGGTCGCCGACGAGGAGGCCGACTCGGGTACGGACCTGGTGGTGCTCGGCGACGTCAGCGTCGGCGGCACCACGGCGGCGGCGGTGCTGATCGCCGCGCTGTGCGGGACGGACGCGTCGGTGGTGACCGGGCGGGGCGGGCTCGCGATCGACGACCTGGCGTGGATGCGCAAGTGCGCGGCGATCCGGGACGCGCTGCGGCGGGCGCGGCCGGTGCTCGGGGACCAGGTGCAGTTGCTGGCGACCGTCGGCGGGGCGGACCTCGCGGCGATGACCGGGTTCCTGCTGCAGTGCGCGGTGCGGAAGCTGCCGGTGGTGCTCGACGGGGTGGTGACGGCGGCGTGCGCGCTGGTCGCGCAGCGGGTCGCGTTCCGGGCGCCGGACTGGTGGCTGGCCGGGCACGACAGCGGGGAGCCGGGGCAGGCCAAGGCACTGGACCGGATGGCCCTGGAGCCGCTGCTGAAGCAGGGCGTGAAGGTCGGCGAGGGTGCGGGGGCGCTGCTCGCGCTGCCGCTGGTGCGGGCCGCGGCGGCGCTGGCCGCGGAGCTTCCGGAGAGGAAGCCGGAGGAGAAGAACGAGTAGTCGGTTGCGTAAAAGCGTGCGCACAGCACACGCACATGTCCGATGTACGGTTCGTCGGGGCGGCCCCCATATGATCCTTCACCATGGGAGATGCCCGAATTGCCGTGCCGCAGCAAGCCGAGCCGGGGCGCCCGGGTGAGCAGGGGCGGCGGTCCGGCGGGGCGTCCCGGCGGGCCGCCGCCGTCGCCGTCTGGTATCTGCGGACCGTCGCCTTCATCAACTTCCTCAGCGCGGTGTGGGTTTCGCTCGGCCAGGACGTGCGCCGGCACAACCAGGACGACTTCTTCACGCCGTACCTGCTGACGGCCGGTTTCGCCTCGGGCGTGTTCACCGCGTTCCTGGCGATCACCATGCGCCGCCGCAAGCGGGCCGCGTGGATCCTGAACCTGGTGCTCAGCGGCGCCTTCCTCGTCCTGTTCGCGTTCGCCACGGCGTTCCCGGAGATCCGGCGGTACCCGCAGAACTGGATCTCGCTGGGGCTGACGGCCGTGTTCGTCGGGGCGCTGCTCGTGGGCCGGCGGGAGTTCTACGCCAAGGGCGACCGCGCCAACCCCCGGCTCGCGGCGACGGTCGCCGTCGGCGGCGGACTGGCCGCGAGCCTGCTGGCCGGGCTGCTGGTGACGGTCACCAACCAGGCGCCGGACGCGGCCCGTTCGACGTTCCTGGAGCGCTGGCACTACGGCACCCTGCGCCTGGTGTCGGTGGCCGCCGACGAGTCGCGCTTCCCCGGCATCTCCCCGCCGAACTGGGCGAACGTCGCCGTCAACGTGCTCAGCACCGCCCTCGTCCTGGCCGTGTTCTACGCCGCGTTCCGCTCCCGGCGCGCCGTCGACCCGCTCACCGAGGACGACGAGAAGCAGCTGCGGGCCCTGCTGGAGCGGCACGGCGACCGGGACTCGCTGGGCTACTTCGCGCTGCGCCGGGAGAAGAGCGTGGTGTGGTCGCCCACCGGCAAGGCGGCCGTCGCCTACCGGGTGGTCGGCGGGGTGAGCCTGGCCTCCGGGGATCCGCTCGGGGATCCGGAGGCGTGGCCGGGGGCGATCGTGCCCTGGCTGGCCGAGGCGCGGGCGCACGGCTGGATCCCGGCGGTGATGGGGGCGAGCGAGGAGGCCGGGACGGTCTACGCCCGGCACGGTCTCGACGCCCTGGAACTCGGCGACGAGGCGATCGTGGAGGTCGCCGACTTCACCCTGGAGGGCCGGGCGATGCGCACGGTCCGGCAGGCGTACAACCGGGTGAAGCGGGCCGGGTACACGGTGCGGATCCGGCGGCACGAGGACATCCCCGCCGACGAGATGGCGCGTCTCGTCGAGCGTGCGGACGACTGGCGGGACGGCGCGACCGAGCGCGGGTTCAGCATGGCGCTCGGCCGGCTCGGGGACCCGGAGGACGGGCAGTGCGTGATGCTGGAGTGCACGGACGCCGAGGGCGGGCTGCGGGCGCTGCTGTCCTTCGTGCCGTGGGGGCCGCACGGGCTGTCCCTGGACCTGATGCGCCGCGACCGGGACTCCGACAACGGGCTGATGGAGTTCATGGTCATCGAGCTGCTGCGGCGGGCCGACGAGATCGGGATCACGCAGGTGTCGCTCAACTTCGCGATGTTCAGGTCGGTCTTCGAACGCGGAGCGCGGATCGGCGCCGGTCCGGTGCTGAGGCTCTGGCGGTCACTGCTCAGCTTCTTCTCCCGCTGGTGGCAGATCGAGTCGCTGTACCGCGCCAACGCCAAGTACCGGCCCATCTGGGAGCCGCGGTTCCTGCTCTTCGAGAAGAGCGCGGACCTGCTGCGCATCGGCCTCGCCTCGGCCCGCGCGGAGGGCTTCCTGGAGGCGCCGGGACTGCCGAAGTGGCTGCACCGCAGGCACCTGGAGACACACCGGTGAGGAACGCCCGATGAGGAACGTCTGATGAGGCCGCCGGCCCGCTGGGCCCGTGAGGAGTGGGGGCCGCTGTACGGCGCCGTACGCGGGGCCCTGCGCGAGCGGGTCCTGCGGGCGGCGCCGATGACGCTCGGCGCGGTCGGCCTGACGGCCCTGCTGCAGTACGTGCAGAACCGGCCGTGGGGCTATCAGCTCGTGCAGGACCTGGGCGCCGTACGGGCCCAGGACCCCCTGTGGCAGGCCCTGCTGCGCACCCCGCTGTCCCTCTTCGTGCCGGCGCTGGACCTGCCGGTGTGGGGCGCGCTGGCGCAGATCCTGCTGGTGTTCGGCATCGCCGAGGCGTGCATCGGCTGGTGGCGGACCCTGGGCATCGCATACGCCGCCACGCTCGCCGGGACCCTGTACGCGCGCACCGGCATCTCCCTCGGCGCGCACGCCCCGTTCGGGCTGCCGTGGACGGACGCACAGGTCGTGGACACCGGCCCGTCGGCGGCCGTGGTGGGGCTCGCGGTGTATGTCAGCTGGCGCTACGGCGCGTACGTCACCTCCGGCGCGGTGACGCTGGCGATGGTCGCCGAGGTGCTGGTCAAGGAGAACCTGGCGGGCAAGGAGCATCTGGCCGCGCTGATGGCCGTGGGGCTGATCTGCCTCGCGGTGGCGGTGCGGCACCGCTACGGGCCGGGGGTGCGGCTCGGGCCGCAGGGCGCGTACGGCCGCCCGCTGCGGCCGGCTCAGTGGCGGTCGGGCAGCCGGGCCGGGCGCGGGTCGGGTTTGCCGCCGATCCAGTCCTGAACGACGCGGCGCGGCCGGGCCCAGCGGCGGTCGTGCCGGCGGGCGCGCAGCTCGGCCCTGGCGCGGGCGCGGGGCCGGCGGCCGTAGAAGCGGCGGGCCCAGGGGGAGCCGGGGCGGGCCAGCCGAACAGCGCCGAACAGCGCGACCAGCGGCACGATCGCCCCGAACACCGCGAGGCGGGCCTTGCCCTTGCTCAGGGCGACCAGCGCGAAGAGGAAGTTCATGGCGATGGTGGTCAGGGCGCCGCCGCGGTCCGTCAGCTCCTGCGGGGACAGGTCGTTGACGCCGAACGGGGAGAACCCGGCGAGCAGCAGCCCGACGAGCGCGGCGGCGAGCACGACGACCTCGACGCTCTTGCGGCCCTCCTCGCTCCAGTAGACGTCGTCCAGATGCAGGATCAGCGCGAACTCGTCCAGGACGAGACCGACTCCGATCCCGAAGACCACGGCCGCGATCGCGCCGCCCGCGCCGCGCCGGTCACTGGCGACCGCGGCGAATCCGCCGACGATGGTGAGGACGACGCCGGGCACCGCGTGGTGGATGTGCAGCCCGCCCGCCTTGACGTTCCCGAACGGCCCTTTGCCGGCCCGGATCAGCCGGGTGATCACCCGGGTGACCACGAAGGTGAGCAGGAAGGCGCTGAGGGCGAGCAGCAGGGGAAGCTTGCCCGGTTCCAGGATGTTCCGTTCCCACCAGTGCCCCATATGCGCACTTTATCCCTGAGGGCCGCAGACGGCTCCCGCCCGGGCGCCCACGGCGGCTCGGCGACCGCCGGGTAACCTTCGCCGGTGCCCACGTCCTTGCCTCACGACGCCCTCCGCTTCGCCTTCGGCACCCTCACCGCACTGCCCGTACGGGTGCGCCGCTGGGACCGGGAAGCGGCGCGCGGGGGCATGCTGAGCGCCCCGGTGGCCGGGCTGGCCGTCGGCGGCTGCGCGGCCGGGCTCGGTCTGCTGCTGCTCGCGCTCGGCGCCGGCCCGCTGCTCGCCGCCGTCGCCTCGGTCTCGGTGCCCGCCGCGCTGACCCGCGGACTGCATCTCGACGGCCTCGCCGACACCGCCGACGGCCTGGGCAGCGGCAAGCCCGCCGAGGACGCGCTCCGGATCATGAAGCAGTCGGACATCGGCCCGTTCGGGGTCGTCACCCTCGTCCTGGTGCTGCTGGCCCAGGTCGCCGTCCTGGCCCAGCTGTACGGCGCCTCCTGGGCCCGGGGCGCCCTCGCCGCCGTCGTCTCGGCCGTCGCGGCCCGCCTCGCCCTCACCCTGGCCGCCCGCACCGGCGTGCCGGCCGCCCGCCCGGAGGGCCTGGGCGCGGCGGTCGCCGGAGTGGTGCCGGTGCCCGGGGCGCTGGCGGTCACGGCCGCGGTCACGCTCGGTTCGGCCGCCGGGGGTTCGGCCTTCGGCCCGTACGGCGCCCTGCACGCGGCGGTCGCCGTCCTGCTGGCCCTGGCCGCGGCCGAACTCCTGCTGCGCCGCTGCGTCCACCGCTTCGGCGGGGTGACCGGGGACGTCTTCGGCGCGCTGGCGGAGACGGCGGCCACGGCCGCGCTCATGGTGCTGTCGCTGGGCCGTTAAACTTCTCGGCCGTACACGGACAAGACAGTTGCACATCGGGGGAACTTCCGTGCCGAAGCTGCGCCGCATCACGGCCTGGTTCGTCGACTTCGCTCTGGTCGCGGCGGCCGCCACGCTGCTCGCCGTCCTGACCTTCCACAGGATCACCGCGCTCGTCACCGACGTGCCCGAACTGGCCACGAAGGGCGGCCTCGACCTCGTCACCTCCCGCGGTGACGTCATCGGCGCCGGCGAGCACGTCGGCCTGTCCGTGTGGGACAGGATCGTGCTCGACGTGGAGGAGGCCTTCGGCGCGCTCGTCGTCGTCACCTTCCTCTACCAGTGGGCCTGCCTCGCGCTGCTCGGCCGCACCCTGGGCAAGGGCCTGCTCGGCCTGCGCGTCACCCCGCGGCTGTCCCGGCACGCCCTGCGCCGGGCCGCCGTCACCACCGCCGCCGACGTCGCGGTGTACGCGCTGGCCTGTGTGCTGCTGGCCGAGGGCAAGTTCGTGCTGTCGGTGCTGGTCTGGGCGGTCGCCGTCCTGCTGTTCCTGGTCAACGCGCTCACCGTGCTCTTCCCCGGCCGCCGCTCCCTCGCCGACCGGCTCGCCGGGACCTGTGTGGTCGGCGCCCTTCAGCGGACGGAGCCCAGCCCGATGGGCAGCGTCCCCCAGGGGTGAGCCCCCGCGCCGGGCACCGCGCAGTGGGCCCGCGACGACCATGGCTCGCCGCGCGGCGCGGGGGGCCGAAGTGACCACGACGCCAGACACAGGCGAACGTCCGCAGGAATGAGCGAACGCGCGCACGCGCGTAGTCTCGTCCCGGGTGTTCGCCGACAGGGTGAAGGCCCCGGTGCCACCTGCGCCCAGGCATGGACCTAGGGTCGGCTCTCGGGCCCGGTCGACCCACCCCACTTCGGCCACAGCAACTTCACATCGGAAGCGAGAATTCACCACCGTGACTGCTCTGACTCTCAGCACCGCAGCGGCGCCCGGCCTGCGGGCCGACGCGATCGTGATCGGTGTCGCCAAGGGCGCCCAGGGGCCCGTCGTCGCGCCGGGCGCCGAGGCCGTGGACAAGGCGTACGACGGCAGGCTGGCCGGCGTCCTGGAGACCCTCGGCGCCTCGGGTGCCGAGGGCGAGCTGACGAAACTGCCCGCTCCGGCCGGCTTCAAGGCGCCCCTCGTGGTGGCGGTCGGCCTGGGCGAGGAGCCGGACGCCAAGAGCGACGAGGGCTACGAATCCGACGCGCTGCGCAAGGCCGCCGGCGTGGCCGCCCGGGCGCTCGCCGGCTCGAAGAGGGCCGCGTTCGCGCTGCCCGTCGACAGCCCCGGCGCGGTCGGCGCGATCGCCGAGGGCGTCCTGCTCGGCGCGTACTCCTTCGACGTCTACAAGGAGAACGCGAACGGCGGGAAGGCCAGGAACGGCAAGGCGCCGCTGGCCGAGGCCGCGCTGCTCGGCGGCAAGCCGCGCGACGCCTCCCACAAGGGGGCCGTCGCCCGCGCCGTCGCCGTCGCCGAGGAGCTGAACCGCGCCCGCGACCTGATCAACACCCCGCCGAACGACCTGACCCCCGCCGCCTTCGCCGGCATCGCGCAGACCGCGGCCAAGGAGCACGGCATCAAGGTGCAGGTGCTCGACGAGAAGGCCCTGGCCAAGGGCGGCTACGGCGGCATCCTCGGCGTCGGCGGCGGCTCCGCGGCCGCCCCGCGCCTGGTGAAGCTGTCGTACACCCACCCGAAGGCGGCCAAGCACCTCGCCTTCGTCGGCAAGGGCATCACCTACGACTCGGGCGGCATCTCGCTGAAGCCGGCCGGGCACAACGAGACGATGAAGTGCGACATGAGCGGCGCCGCCGCCGTGTTCGCCGCGGTGGTCGCCGCCGCCCGCCTCGGCCTGGAGGTCAACGTCACCGGCTGGCTGGCGCTGGCCGAGAACATGCCGTCCGGCTCCGCCGTGCGCCCGGGTGACGTGCTGCGCATGTACAGCGGCAAGACCGTGGAAGTCCTCAACACCGACGCCGAGGGCCGGCTGGTGCTCGCCGACGCGCTGTGGGCGGCCTCGCAGGAGAACCCGGACGCGATCGTGGACGTCGCGACCCTCACCGGCGCGATGATGCTGGCCCTCGGCAGCCGGACGTTCGGCGTCATGGCCAACGACGACGCGTTCCGCGGCGCGGTGTACGAGGCGGCGGAGGAGGTCGGCGAGCCGGCCTGGCCGATGCCGCTGCCGGAGCACCTGCGCAAGGGCATGGAGTCCCAGGTCGCCGACATCGCGAACATGGGCGAGCGGATGGGCGGCGGCCTGGTCGCCGGTCTCTTCCTGCGCGAGTTCGTGGGCGAGGGGATCACCTGGGCGCACCTCGACATCGCCGGGCCGGCGTTCAACGAGGGCGGTCCGTTCGGGTACACGCCGAAGGGCGGCACGGGTACGGCGGTGCGGACGCTGGTGCGGCTCGCCGAGCTGACGGCCGCCGGCGACCTCGGCTGAGTCGCCTCATAGCTCGGTCCATTCCGTAGTACGGCGCCAGCGGGCGCGTGGGGGTTGTTCGCGCAGTTCCCCGCGCCCCTGGCGGTGCTGTCCCTCCGCTTCTTTCAAGCGAACGTGGGACGTCTCACACACCGGCCCGGCGTCTCGATCCTGTCCGACAAGTGCAAAGATGGAGCCCGGCAGGACAGGGCCCCACCGAAGGGCCGAAGCATCAAGCGGCCGGACACCAGCCGCCTGCCGGTCAGTGAAGACCGGCGTACGGCGCACATGCATGGAGGACGTGACGTGGCGAACGACGCCAGCACCGTTTTCGACCTAGTGATCCTCGGCGGTGGTAGCGGTGGTTACGCCGCGGCCCTGCGCGGGGCGCAGCTGGGCCTGGACGTCGCCCTGATCGAGAAGGACAAGGTCGGCGGTACCTGCCTGCACCGGGGTTGCATCCCCACCAAGGCCCTGCTGCACGCGGGCGAGATCGCCGACCAGGCCCGCGAGAGCGAGCAGTTCGGTGTGAAGGCCACCTTCGAGGGCATCGACGTCGCCGCCGTCCACAAGTACAAGGACGGCGTCATCGCCGGCCTGTACAAGGGCCTGCAGGGTCTGATCGCGTCCCGGAAGGTGACGTACATCGAGGGCGAGGGCCGGCTGTCCTCCCCCACCTCCGTCGACGTGGGCGGCCGGCGCATCCAGGGCCGCCACGTGCTGCTGGCGACCGGCTCCGTGCCGAAGTCGCTGCCGGGCCTGGAGATCGACGGCAACCGGATCATCTCCTCCGACCACGCCCTCGTCCTGGACCGCGTGCCGAAGTCCGCGATCATCCTGGGCGGCGGCGTCATCGGCGTCGAGTTCGCCTCGGCGTGGAAGTCCTTCGGCGCCGACGTCACCGTCATCGAGGGCCTCAAGCACCTCGTCCCGGTCGAGGACGAGAACTCCTCGAAGCTTCTGGAGCGCGCGTTCCGCAAGCGCGGCATCAAGTTCAACCTCGGCACCTTCTTCCAGAAGGCCGAGTACACCCAGGACGGCGTGAAGGTCACCCTGGCGGACGGCAAGGAGTTCGAGGCAGAGGTCCTGCTCGTGGCCGTCGGCCGCGGGCCGGTCTCGCAGGGCCTGGGCTACGAGGAGCAGGGCGTCGCCATGGACCGCGGCTACGTCCTGGTCGACGAGTACATGCGGACCAACGTCCCGACGATCTCCGCCGTCGGTGACCTCGTGCCGACGCTCCAGCTCGCGCACGTCGGCTTCGCCGAGGGCATCCTGGTGGCGGAGCGTCTGGCCGGTCTGAAGGTCGTTCCGATCGACTACGACGGTGTCCCGCGGGTGACGTACTGCCACCCGGAGGTCGCCTCCGTCGGCATCACCGAGGCCAAGGCCAAGGAGATCTACGGCGCGGACAAGGTCGTCGCTCTGAAGTACAACCTGGCGGGCAACGGAAAGAGCAAGATCCTGAACACCTCGGGCGAGATCAAGCTCGTCCAGGTCAAGGACGGTGCCGTGGTCGGCGTCCACATGGTCGGCGACCGCATGGGCGAGCAGGTCGGCGAGGCCCAGCTGATCTACAACTGGGAGGCGCTGCCGGCCGAGGTCGCCCAGCTCATCCACGCCCACCCGACGCAGAACGAGGCGATGGGCGAGGCGCACCTGGCGCTCGCCGGCAAGCCGCTGCACTCCCACGACTGAGCCTTCGGTCAACGGGCGCGACGACACAGACTTCCGCAATTCGTTAGGAGCAACCGAAACCATGGCGGTTTCCGTAACCCTTCCGGCGCTCGGCGAGAGCGTCACCGAGGGCACTGTCACCCGCTGGCTGAAGGCCGAGGGCGAACGCGTCGAGGCCGACGAGCCGCTGCTCGAGGTCTCCACCGACAAGGTCGACACCGAGATCCCCTCGCCGGCCGCCGGCGTGCTGGCCTCCATCAAGGTCGCCGAGGACGAGACGGTCGAGGTCGGCGCCGAGCTGGCCGTCATCGACGACGGCACCGGTGCGCCCGCCGCCGCTCCGGCCCCGGCGGTCGAGGAGGTGCCGGCTCCCCCGGCCGAGCCCACCCCGGCTCCGGCCGCCGAGGCCCCGGCCGCCCCGGCTCCGGCCGCCGCCCCCGCCGCCGCCCCGGCCGGTGGCGCCGAGGGCACGGACGTGGTCCTGCCCGCGCTCGGCGAGTCCGTCACCGAGGGCACCGTCACCCGCTGGCTGAAGTCGGTCGGCGACAGCGTCGAGGCCGACGAGCCGCTGCTCGAGGTCTCCACCGACAAGGTCGACACCGAGATCCCGGCGCCCGCCTCCGGCGTGCTGCTGGAGATCGTGGTGAACGAGGACGAGACCGCCGAGGTCGGCGCCAAGCTCGCCGTCATCGGCGCCCCGGGTGCCGCCCCGGCCGCCGCTCCGGCTCCGGCCGCCCCGGCCCCCGCCGCCGAGGCCCCGGCCGCCCCGGCCCCGGCTCCGGCTCCGGCTGCCCCCGCGGCTCCGGCCGCCCCGGCTCCCGCTCCGGCTGCCCCGGCCGCGCCCGCCGCCCCGGCTCCGGCCCCGGCTGCCCCGGCCCAGGCCGCCGCTCCGGCGCCCGCCCCGGCGGCTCCGGCTCCGGCTCCAGTGACCCCGGCCACCGCGCCGACCTCCCCGACCGCCACCCAGGCGACGGACGAGGGCGCCTACGTGACCCCGCTGGTGCGCAAGCTCGCCGCCGAGAACGGCGTCGACCTGTCCACCGTCAAGGGCACGGGCGTCGGCGGCCGTATCCGCAAGCAGGACGTGCTCGCCGCCGCCGAGGCCGCGAAGGCCGCCGCCGCTGCCCCGGCTCCGGCCGCCGCCGCTGCTCCGGCCGCCAAGAAGGCGCCGGCCCTCGAGGTCTCCCCCCTCCGTGGCCAGACCGTCAAGATGCCGCGCATCCGCAAGGTCATCGGCGACAACATGGTCAAGGCGCTGCACGAGCAGGCCCAGCTGTCGTCGGTCGTCGAGGTCGACGTCACCCGCCTGATGCGCCTGCGCGCCCTGGCCAAGGACTCCTTCGCCGCGCGCGAGGGCGTCAAGCTCTCCCCGATGCCGTTCTTCGTGAAGGCGGCGGCCCAGGCGCTGAAGGCCCACCCGGTCATCAACGCCAAGATCAACGAGGCCGAGGGCACGATCACCTACTTCGACACCGAGAGCATCGGTATCGCGGTGGACTCCGAGAAGGGCCTGATGACCCCGGTCATCAAGCACGCCGGCGACCTCAACATCGCGGGCATCGCCAAGGCCACGGCGGAGCTGGCCGGCAAGGTCCGCGCCAACAAGATCACCCCGGACGAGCTGTCCGGCGCGACCTTCACCATCTCCAACACCGGTTCGCGCGGCGCGCTGTTCGACACGATCATCGTGCCGCCGGGCCAGGTCGCGATCCTCGGCATCGGTGCCACGGTCAAGCGCCCGGCGGTCATCGAGACCGAGGAGGGCACGGTCATCGGCGTCCGCGACATGACCTACCTGACCCTCTCCTACGACCACCGCCTGGTCGACGGCGCCGACGCGGCCCGCTACCTGACGGCGGTCAAGGCGATCCTGGAGGCGGGCGAGTTCGAGGTCGAGCTCGGTCTGTAGTCACCGGTCAGCCATAGCGGTACGTCGGTGCCCTTGCCCGGAAGTTCCGGGCAAGGGCACCGACGTTTGGGGGCGCGGACCGTATCGATGTGCGGCTGTCGCCGCGTGGGCGCGACACACCGCATCCGGCCCGCACCCGCCCGAACACGGATGGAACCGAGCCACTGGGCGCCCCGGCTCGACCACCGGAGGTGTGCGCCTCGTCTCACCTGCGCCAAAGCACCCCCGCGCGCCCTACCCGCGGAGCGAACCGGCCTTATTGTCTAAACGTCAGCGCCCTGACTAAGGAGCCCACAATGACCGCGCCCGTCGTCCACTCGCTGCGCGAACAGATCCGCGAGCACATCGTGGAGGGGATCGTCAGCGGGCGCTGGCAGCCGGGTGAGCGGATCGTGGAGCGGCGGATCGCGACCGAGCTGGAGGTCAGCCAGACCCCGGTGCGCGAGGCCCTGCGGGAGCTGGAGTCGCTGCGGCTGATCGAGTCCGCGCCGAACAAGGGCGTGCGCGTGCGCAATCTGACCGCGGCGGACCTGGAGGAGAGCTACCCCGTCCGGGCCGGCCTGGAGGCGATCGCGGCGGAGCTGGCCGCCGACCGTCTCGCCGAGGACTGCTCGGCGCTGGAGCCGCACGTCATGGCGCTGTACGAGGCCGACCGCATGGCGGACGGCACCGCGCAGGTCCGCCACACCGTCGGCTTCCATCGCGAACTCGTGCGCGCCGCGCGCAACTCGGTGCTGCTGCACACCTGGGAGGGCCTCGGCATCGAGGTCTTCACCGCGCTGTCCATCCGCTGGCTGGGCACGGTCCAGCAGTCGTACGCGGAGGAGCACGAGGAGCTGGTGGCCGCCTTCAAGAGGCGGGACCCGCGCATCGCGGAGATCGTGAAGGCCCACGTCCTGGGGTGCGCGCCGCGGGCGTGAAGCACGCCGTACGGCACGCCTTGGTCAGCCGAGCGGGCGGCTGCTCATACGCCGTCCCACCTGCGAAAACAAGGCGGATTCGCGTCACCGGGTGCCATCACTGAGGGCACCGCGTGCCTACTTTCTCGGAATCGAGACTTTTTCCCCCTCAACCCTTTGATCGATCATCGATCAGCGAGTTACAGTCACCGACGGACTTCCACCGAAGTCCCAGCCCTGTCCTGCCAAAGACCAAGGGCACCCCCCGAACCCTTACCGATGAGGGAACCCCCTTCGACTGAGGAAGGCGGCGACATGACCGACCCCCACGCCATCCAGCCGAGCGCGCTCGACCAGCTCCCGGACCGCGACCCGGAGGAGACCGCCGAGTGGCAGGCCTCCCTCGACGCCGTCGCCAGGGAGGCCGGGCCGCACCGCGCCGCGTACCTGATGCGCCGCACGCTGGAGCGCGCCGAGGCGGGCGGCATCGCGCTGCCGAAGCTCCTCGAGACGGACTACGTCAACACCATCCCCACCTCCGCGGAGCCGGGCCTGCCCGGTGACCCGGAGATGGAGGCCCGGATCACCGCGTGGAACCGCTGGAACGCGGCCGCGATGGTCACCCGGGGCAGCAAGCACGGCGTCGGCGGCCACATCGCCACCTTCGCCTCCGCCGCCTGGCTGTACGAGACCGGCTTCAACCACTTCTTCAAGGGCAAGGAGGGCGACGGCTCCGGCGACCAGCTGTACATCCAGGGCCACGCCTCCCCCGGCATCTACGCCCGCGCCTTCCTCGACGGCCGCCTAACCGAGGCGCACCTGGACAACTTCCGCCAGGAGGCGGGCGGCAACGGCCTGCCGTCGTACCCGCACCCGCGCCGCCTGCCCTGGCTGTGGGAGTTCCCGACGGTGTCGATGGGCCTCGGTCCGCTGTCGGCGATCTACCAGGCCCGCTTCAACCGCTACCTCACCCACCGCGGCATCAAGGACGTCTCCGCCTCCCACGTCTGGGCCTTCCTCGGCGACGGCGAGATGGACGAGCCGGAGTCGACGGCGGCCCTCGCGCTCGCCGCCCGTGAGGAGCTGGACAACCTCACCTTCGTCATCAACTGCAACCTGCAGCGCCTCGACGGCCCGGTCCGCGCCAACTTCAAGATCGTGCAGGAGCTGGAGGCCCAGTTCCGCGGCGCCGGCTGGAACGTCGTCAAGACGCTGTGGGGCACCGCCTGGGACGAGCTGTTCGCGCTCGACACCACGGGCGCGCTGGTACGCCGGCTGCGCGAGGTACCGGACGCGCAGATCCAGACGTACCAGACCCGCGACGCCGCCTACATCCGCCAGGACTTCTTCGGCAAGGACCCGGCGCTGGCGGAGATGGCGAAGCTGCTGAGCGACGACAAGATCCTCGAGTGCTTCCACCTCTCGCGCGGCGGTCACGAGGCCCGCAAGGTCTACGCCGCGTACAAGGCCGCCGTCGAGCACAACGGCGCGCCGACCGTGATCCTGGCCCAGACGGTCAAGGGCCACACCCTCGGCGAGGGCTTCGCGTCGAAGAACGCCAACCACCAGATGAAGAAGCTGACGGTGGACGAGTTCAAGGCGATGCGCGACCTGCTGGAACTGCCGATCAAGGACAGCGACTTCGTCGACGGCGTGGTCCCCTACGGCCACCCCGGCGCCGACTCCCCCGAGGTCCGCTACCTCCAGGAGCGCCGC
Source organism: Streptomyces sp. NPDC007189 (assembly GCF_040703635.1). Lineage (NCBI taxonomy): Bacteria > Bacillati > Actinomycetota > Actinomycetes > Kitasatosporales > Streptomycetaceae > Streptomyces > Streptomyces sp. NPDC007189. Next base: position 633,741 of record NZ_JBEYEY010000002.1, on the reverse strand, counting down.
GCAGCCCTCGGCGGCCCGGCCCCGGCCCGCCGCACGCACCCGCTGCCGGCGCTGCCCGCCCCGTCCGAGAAGGCGTTCGCCTCCTTCGACAAGGGCTCCGGCTCGCAGAACGTGGCCACCACGATGGCGTTCGTCCGCCTGGTCAAGGACCTGGTCCGGGACAAGGAGACCGGCAAGCGCTGGGTGCCGATCGTGCCCGACGAGGCGCGCACCTTCGGCATGGAGTCGCTGTTCCCGTCGCTCGGGATCTACTCCCCCAAGGGCCAGACGTACGAGCCGGTCGACCGCGACCAGCTGATGTACTACAAGGAGGCCACCAACGGCCAGATCCTCAACGAGGGGATCACCGAGGCCGGTTCGATGGCCGACTTCATCGCCGCTTCGACGTCGTACGCGACGCACGGCGAGGCGATGATCCCGTTCTACATCTTCTACTCGATGTTCGGCTGGCAGCGCACCGCCGACCAGATGTGGCAGCTCGGCGACCAGCTCGGCCGCGGCTTCCTCGTCGGCGCGACGGCGGGCCGTACGACCCTGACGGGTGAGGGCCTGCAGCACGCCGACGGCCACTCCCCGGTCATCGCCGCGACCAACCCGGCCGCGCTGACGTACGACCCCGCGTTCGCCTACGAGATCGCGGTGATCGTCCGTGAGGGTCTGCGCCGGATGTACGGCGAGGCCAAGCCGGGCGAGGACCAGAACGTCTTCTACTACCTGACGGTCTACAACGAGCCGCTGCCGCAGCCCGCCAAGCCGCAGGGCCTCGGCATCGACGAGGGCATCGTCAAGGGCCTGTACCGCTTCAACACGGCGGAGTCCGCAGGGCTCTCCCCGGCCGCGAACGCCCCGCGCATCCAGCTGCTGGGCTCCGGCACGGCGATCCACTGGGCGCTGAAGGCGCAGAAGCTGCTCGCCGAGGAGTGGGGCGTCGCCGCCGACGTGTGGTCGGCGACCTCCTGGACGGAGCTGCGCCGCGACGCGATGGAGGCGGACGCCGCGCTGCTTCGCGGCGAGGAGCGGGCGCCGTACGTCCGCCAGGCGCTGCAGGGCGTCGACGGCCCGGTGCTGGCCGTGTCCGACTACATGCGCCAGGTGCCGGACCAGATCGCGCAGTGGGTGGAGCAGGACTGGTCCTCGCTGGGCGCCGACGGCTTCGGCCTGTCGGACACCCGTGACGCCGCCCGCCGCCACTTCGGCGTCGACGCCGAGTCGATCGTCGTCGCGGCCCTGGCCCAGCTCGCGCGGCGCGGCGAGGTGAAGGCCACGGCGGTCAAGGAGGCGCGGGAGAAGTACGGGCTGTAAGTACCGAGGTCCGGTGAAGGGGTACGGCTGTCGGCCGTACCCCTTCTGTTGTCGGTGGCCCCCGGCATCATGAACGCATGCGTGCCGCGCGGCTCATCAAGATGGTGCTCCTCCTGCAGTCCCGGCCGGTGATGACCGCGGCCGAGCTCGCGCGGGAGCTGGAGGTGTCAGAGCGGACGGTCCAGCGGGACGCGCAGGCGCTGTCGGAGGCGGGCGTGCCGGTGTACGCGGACCGGGGGCGGGCCGGCGGGTACCGGCTGGTCGGCGGGTACCGGACGCGGCTGACGGGGCTGGCCAGGAGCGAGGCGGAGGCGCTGTTCCTGAGCGGGGTGCCGGGGGCGCTGCGCGAGATGGGCCTTCAGGACGCCGCGTCCGCGGCCCGGCTGAAGGTGTCGGCGGCGCTGCTGCCGTCGCTGCGGAACGCCCCGGACAGCGCCGCCCAGCGGTTCCACCTGGACGCACCGGCCTGGTTCCGGGAGCCGGAGACACCCGCGCTGCTGCCCGCGCTCGCCGAGGCGGTCTGGGACGACCGCCGGGTCACCGCGCGCTACCGGCGCGGCGAGGACGAGGTGCAGCGGCTGCTGGAGCCGTACGGGCTCGTGCTGAAGGCGGGCGTCTGGTACCTGTGCGCACGGGTGGCCGAAGGCGCCCACCGGACCTACCGCACCTACCGGATCGACCGGTTCAGCGCCGTGGACACCCTGGAGGAACGATTCACACGCGACCCGGACTTCGATCTGCCCGGCCACTGGGCGGAGCAGGCCGAGCGGTTCGCGCGGTCGATCCTGCGCGCCGAGGCCGTCGTACGGCTCTCCCCGCAGGGTGTGCGCATGCTGCGCTGGACCGTCGACCCGGTGGCGGCGCGCGAGGCGCTGAGCGGGCCGGCCGAACCCGACGCGGCCGGCTGGGTGACGGTGACGCTCCCGGTGGAGTCCGAGGAGGTCGCGCACGCGCAGCTGACGGCGCTCGGGGCGGAGGCGGAGGTGCTGGCCCCGCCGGGCCTGCGGGAGCGGTTCGCCGGGGACGCGGCCCGGCTGGCCGCGCTGTACGGCCGCACCGACGCCGCACCGCCCACCGCGGACGCCGGATAACGATCCGCCGCACACCGGCGCACTCCGCGTGCGGCCCGCCGGTGGAGGCCCGATGCTGGTGGACGTGATGGACGAGACGGAGTTCTGGGAGCTGATCGACGCCGCCCGCGAGGCCGCCGAGGGCGACCCCGAGGAACAGGCCGACGTGCTCGTGGACCGGCTGCTCCAGCTGGACCCCGACATGATCCTGGACTTCGCCCGTCACTTCGAGGCCCGCTACAACCGCGCCTACCGCTGGGACCTGTGGGGCGCCGCGTGGGTGCTGCTGGACGGGGCCAGCGACGACGCGTTCGACTTCTTCCGCTGCTGGCTGATCGGCCAGGGCCGGGAGGTGTACGAGGGCGCCCTGCACGATCCCGACTCGCTGGCGGAGCTGCTGGACGAGTTCGACGAGGAGATCGACGGCGACGGCGAGGAGCTGGGCTACGCCGCGGACGAGGCCTATGAGCAGCTGACCGGCACCGTCGCGCCCGACCTGGGCATCGCCCCGGCGCCCGCCGAACCGGAGGGCGCCCCGCTGGACTTCGAGAACGAGCGGGCGCTCGCGGAACGCTTCCCACGCCTCTGGGACCGCTTCCGGGACTAACCGGCCCCCTGCGCCTGCGGGTGCTGTCGGCAGGCAGGTAGGCCTGCGCGGAATCGGCCCGCAGCGCGTGGTGCAGGGGCGGCGCCCCGCTGGACTTCGAGAACGAGCGGGCGCTCGCGGAACGCTTCCCACGCCTCTGGGACCGCTTCCGGGACTAACCGGCCCCGGCCGTGCGCCTGCGGGTGCTGTCGGCGGGCAGGTAGGCCTGCGCCTGGTCGGCCCGCACCCCGTGGTGCAGGGGCGCGGCGTTGGCCTGGTCGAGGGCGGACGCGGTGGCCGCGGCCGGGCCGAGGACGACCGTCACGGCGGCGCACAGCGCCACCCAGGGGCCGCGTGCGGTCCGCGTCCCGTGCGTCCCCTCCGTGCCCGCGGCCCGGTTCCCGGCGCGCCTACGACTGCTGTTCATGATCCCCACCTCCAGTCGGCTGGTGATGGCCCCGACCGTAGGGCGCGGGGCTCTGAGCCGGCTGCGCGGCGGCTAGGGGAAGGCTGTGAGCCGTGCGGTGGAGGTACGGCCCTGGAGGCGCGCGGCCTTCTCCCTGATCTCGGGGAGGCGGGCGGTGAGGGCGGCGCCGGGGCAACTGGTCATGAACCCCGCGTTGTGGCCGGCCAGGGCGGGCAGGGTGACGGCGGTGCCGGCCCTGTAGCGGGCGAGGTTGTTGCTGGACACCAGGCGGACGCTCGAGCGGGGGTCGACGTCGGCGAGGCCCAGCTTCCAGGCGACCAGCGCGGCGATCGCGTCGCTCATCGCCTTCGGCACCGGGACGCCGGCGGTGAATGTGCCGAGGGCGGCGATGCCGGCGGTGCGGTGGTTGAAGCCCTGGGTGTGGGCCCCGGTGACGGGCCGGTCGATGCCCCCGGCACGGCCCTCGTAGATGGTGCCGCAGCGGTCGACGAGGAAGTTGTAGCCGATGTCGTCCCACTTCCGGGCGCCGGTCTGGCCCGCGTACAGCCGACGGATGATCTCCGGCGCGTCGGCGCAGTCGTAGGCGCTCGGCGAGTCGGTGTGGTGCAGGAAGACGGCGACCACCTTGTCGTCGTAGCGCGGCGGCGGCTGGGTGCGCCCGGCCGTGCCCAGCCAGACGGAGCGGGGCACGATGCGCGGCCGGGGGGCGCGGTGGGCGAAGGGCGTGCGCGCGGGCACGGCCCGCTCGGGCACGACCACGGCGGCGCGCTCGACCCCCCGCACACACAGCCCGAGCGTGAGCACGGCCACCAGCCCGGGCAGACACCCGAGCAACACGAGGAGGGGACGGGGTTTCCGGGTGGGGGGATGGTGGGGTGCCTGGGGCGTGGGTGGGGTGGTGGTCTCCGGGGCGGTAGCGGAGGGCTGTGGGGTGGCGGGGAGTTGCGACGGACCGGGGGGCGGCGAGGGGTTGAGGGGCTGCGAGGCCTCTGGTGTCTGCGGGGTCCTGGGCATCTCGGACACATCCCGCGTCTGCCGGGCGCTGGGCGTCTCAGCGGGCCGCGAAGTCTCTGGCGTCACCGGTGCCTGCGGGGTCCCGGGCGTCCCCGACGCGCCCCGCGTCTGTGACGTGTCCGGTGTCTGTGACGTGTCCGGTGTCTGCGAGGTCCCGGACGTGCTCTGCATCTCTGTGGGCCGCGAAGTCCGTGGCGTCTTGTGACACCCCCGGGGCCTGAGCTGTCCCAAGGGCGGCGCGAGCCTGCGGCGCCCCGGAAGGGTGAACCTCCGGCGGCCCAGAAGTCCCGTGAACCTCCGGGCCGCGGACCTGCGCCGGGGCCCGGCGCCCCGCCGAACCGGGGCTTCCCCCGGCATCCCCGAGGACTCCGAGCCACCCGGTGTCCCGGCGGCCCCCGAGGTGCCCGGTGTCGCGGTCCCCGAGGCGCCCGGCGGCCGGGGTGGCTCGGGAGTGTCCGGTATCCCGGCGGCGTCCTCCGTGTCAGGCGGTCCCGGTGTTCCCGGTGTTGCCGATGTCTGCGGGGTTCCCGGCGCGGCCGACGGCTCCGGTGTCGCCCCTGGCTCCTGCGTTCCCGGTGTTCCCGGCGGCTGCCGGTCTCCGGGCGTCTCCGGTGTTCTTCGGACGGCGTGCATGAAGCCACTCTCCGGCGGCCGGGCTGCGCCCGCGATGTGCGCTCTGCCACCTGGCGGAACCATCATCCCGGTCCGGGACGTTTCTGGGGGTACACACATACTGGCCGGCTCACCGTCCGGTGGCCGTCCCGGTGTGGTGGTGAGTGATCAAGGGGCCCGTCCCGTCCGTACTGAGGGGTCCGAGAGAAAGGCGGCTCCGTGGACCTGCTCGACCTGGTGATCGCGCTGGTGATCGTCCTCTACGCGGCGTCCGGTTACCGGCGCGGGCTGGTGGCCGGCTGTGTCTCGCTGGCCGGGTTCGTCGGCGGCGCCGTCGTCGGCGTGTGGGTGCTGCCTTGGGTGACCGGCCTGGTCGAGCGCGGCACGCCGGAGGCGACGGTGCTCGCGGTGGTGACGGTGCTGGTGCCCGCGGTGGTGGGGCACGAGCTGGCGGGCCGCCTCGCGCTGCGGCTGCGCGGCGAGCTGGACCGGGGCCCGCTGCGGGTGCTGGACGGCATGGGGGGCGCGGCGGCGAACTCGGTGGCGGTGCTGATCGTGGCCTGGGTGGCGGCGAGCGTGCTGGGCGCGGCCCCCTCGCAGACGCTGAACACGGCGATCCGGAACTCGACGCTGCTGGGCGCGGTGCAGGACGCGATGCCGGACACCACCCCCGCCTGGTTCTCGCGGGCCACGTCGGCGCTGACCGAGGCGGGTTTCCCGCAGGTCTTCAACCCGTTCGAGAACGAGTCGACGGCCCGGGTGGCCCGGCCCACCGGGGACAGCGTCACCCCCGCGGCGACGAGCGCGGCCAAGCTGAGCACGGTGAAGATCGAGGGCGTCTCGGGCAGCGAGGGCCGGGAGGGCAGCGGTTTCGTCTACTCCGCGCAGCGCGTGATGACCAACGCGCACGTGGTGGCCGGCATCGACCACCCGACCGTGCGGGTCGGCGGCGTCGGGCGGTCGTACACGGCCCGGGTGGTGCTCTTCGACCCCGACCGGGACGTGGCGGTGCTGTACGTGCCGGGGCTGCACGCGCCGGTGCTGCGCTTCGACACCGGTGCGGCGCGCGGCGACTCGGCGGTGGTCGCGGGCTACCCGCAGGACGGCGGCCTGAACCTGCAGGCGGCGACGGTGGCGAGCCGGGTGGAGGCGACCGGGCAGAACATCTACAGCGACGGCACGGTCACCCGGGACATCTACTCGATCCGCTCCACGGTCCGGCCGGGCAACTCCGGCGGCCCGCTGCTGACCACGGGCGGCAGGGTGTTCGGGGTGGTGTTCGCCCGCTCCACCTCGGACGCCGAGACGGGGTACGTGCTGACGGCGCAGGAGGTGTCGGGCGACGCCACGCGCGGGGCCAGGGCGACGGCCGCGGTGGACACGGGCCGGCTGGTCAGCTCCTAGTCAGCTCCTAGCGCTCACAGATCGCCGGCCATGAACACGCCTTCTCGCTCACAGCACCGGCCCTGACCACGCCGTCGCGCTCACAGGCGCCGGCCCATGAACACGTCGTCGACGTAGGCGCCGTCGAGCAGGAACTCCTCCGGCTGCACGCCCTCGACGGCGAACCCCTCGGACTCGTACAGCGCGCGGGCCGGGGCGTTGTGCCCGAGCACGCGCAGGGTGAGGCGGCGCGCACCGCGTCCGCGCGCCTCCTCGACGGCGGCCCGGACCAGCGCGCGCCCGACGCCCCGCCCGCGCGCCTCGGCGGCCACGGCGAGGCCCTGTATCTGCAGGACGTGCGCGTTGGACGCGAGCGGGGTCGGGTGGGCGATGCGGATGTAGCCGAGGATCCGCCCGTCGGCCTCGGCGACCAGGTAGTCCTCGGGCAGGTGGCGCTCGTCGAAGAACGGCCCCTGCGGCGGGGGCGAGACGGCGTGCAGGGTGGACCAGGCGGCCCGGTCCAGGGCGGCCAGTTGCTCTTCGTCGGCGGCCACGGCGATGCGTATGTACGGCTCCGGCATGACGATCACCCTACGACGGGCGGCCGGAAGGCCTCACCGAGGCGGTCCGGCGGCCCGGCGTACACACGGGGAATCTCCTGTGACCTCCTGAGATCTCTTGTGACCGTATGCGACCTCCATGCGACCGTGCCCTGCCGATGCGCGACTGTTCGTGACCGATCACGGACCTAACCTCGAGCCGAACTCGGGTATCCCTAAAGCCTGTTGGGGGCATGACGTCTCCACCGGCCGCGCAACCACAGGAGGGGCCTCGTGCTTGAGCCCGCGTACCAGGTGGACGTCGTCATCGTGGGAGCCGGAATCGCCGGTCTCTCGGCGGCTCATCGGCTGACCAGCGCAGGAATCTCGACCGCAGTCCTCGAGGCCGCCCCCTACGTCGGCGGCCGCATGTCGACCGAGAAGGTCGACGGCTTCCGGCTCGACCGCATCGGACAGCTGCTGTCCACCTCCTACCCCGAACTCCGTACGTCCCCGGGCCTGGACTCCCTGATCCTGCGCAGCTACGCGCCGGGCGTCCTGCTGCACCGCGACGGACGCACCCAGCGCGCGGGCGCACCGGCGTCCGGCGGGAGCACAAGGGGCGCACTCCATGTGGTACGCGCCCTGGCGAGCGCCCCCAGGGGCCCGGCGGCCACCCCAGGCCGGACCGGCGCGCCGGTGGGCGGCGCGGTCGACCAGGCCCGGCTCGGCGCCGCGCTGGGCCGGATCGCCGCCACCCCGGTCGAGCGCATCCTGGCCCGCCCCGAGTTGCCGGCCGGCCAGGCACTCGCCCGGCGCGGGCTGCCCTCCCGCACGGTCGACGGCTTTCTGCGCCCCCTGCTCGCCGCCCTGCTCTGCGACCCGGAGCTGACCACTTCCAGCCGGTGCGCCGATCTCGCCCTGCGCTCCTTCGCCGGCGGCCGGCTGTGCGTGCCGGAGGGCGGCGCGGAGATGCTGCCGGAGCAGCTGGCCCGGGCCCTGCCGCCCGGCACCGTGCACACCGGGGTGCGGGTCACCTCGGTGTCCACGACGTCCGTCACCACCGCCGAGCACGGCGAACTGCGCTGCCGGGCCGTGCTGCTGGCGACGGACGCGCGCGCGGCGGCGGAGCTGCTGCCGGGGCTCAGGGTGCCGGACTTCCATCCGGTGACCGTGGTCCACCACACCACCGACGAACCGGCGGCGGCCTTCGCCACCGGCGCCTCGCTGCTGCTGGACGCCGACCGGGGCGGGCCCGTGGCGCACACGGCGGTGCTCAGCAACGTGGATCCGAGCCGGGCGCCGGCGGGGCGGGTGCTGATCTCCTCGACGGTGCTCGGGGCTCCGCCGGAGGGCGTCGACACGGCGGTGCGCATCCACCTCTCCCGTCTCTACGGCACCTCGACGCGCCGCTGGGAGACGCTGGCCGTGCACCACACCCCCGAGGCGGTCCCCGCCATGCGTCCGCCGCACGACCTGCGCCGTCCCGTACGCCTCCTGGCGGGCCTGTACGTCTGCGGCGACCACCGCGACACCAGCACGGTCCAGGGCGCCCTCCACTCCGCCCACCGCGCGGCGGCGGCGATCCTGGCGGACCTGGGCGCGGGCTCGATGCACAGCGCGGACCCGGCCCCTACCCTGCCCAGGGCGGCGTAGGCGCCCCGAAGGGGCCCTGCCCTGTGTCGACATGCGGCTCCGCCGCGCGGGCGCGACAAGCCACGACGGCGCGTCACCCGGCGGAGAACCGCAGCCCCCAACGGCGAGTCGCGACAGCTACCCGAACGCCGCCACCTTCTCCCGGTACCCCCGCACCGGGGCCGCGTCCCGGTAGGGCTCCAGGCGGCGTTCGAAGTCGCGCACGTACTCCACCGCCCGGGCGCTCCGCATCTCCGCGGCCTGGCCGGCGGCCTCCGCGGCCAGCGCGCAGGCCTGGTCGAGTTCACCGAGGCCGAGGCGGGCCGTGGCGAGGACGACGCGGCAGAAGAGCCGGCTGCGGGCGTAGGCGGGCGCGCGCAGCTGGAGGGAGCGTTCGGCGTGCTGGGCGGCCGCCCGGTACTGCTGCAGATCCCGGTGGCAGTGCCCGAACTCGTCGGCGAGCTGGGCCTCGTCGAAGAACCGGGCCCAGTACGGCACCTCGTCCCCGGGCCGGGCCGCCTCCAGGGCGCGCTCGGCCCGCACCAGCGCCGCCGTGCACGCCCGCACCTCGCCGAGCACGCCGTGCGCCCGCGCCTCGGCGGCGTGCAGCAGCGCCTGTACGACCGGCGGGCCGCCCGTGCCCATGCCCTGCTGGGCGACCCGGGCCAGCTGGACGGCCTCCCTGCCGTGGCCCAGATAGACGGCCTGGCGGCTCATGGTGACCAGGACGTAGGAGCCGTACGCCCGGTCGGCGGCCGCCTGGGCGAGCCGCAGGGCCTGCACGAAGTAGCGCTGGGCCAGTCCGTGCGCGGCGATGTCGTACGAGGTCCAGCCGGCGAGCCGGGTGAGGTCGGCCGCCGCGGCGAACAGCTTGCGGCCGGTCTGCTCGTCGTAGGAGCCCCGGAGCATCGGCTCGCACTCGTGCTCCAGGTAGCGCACCAGGGCCTGCCGGGCGTGGCCGCCGCCGTACCGGTCGTCGAGCGTGCGGAACAGCTCGCCGACCGAGCGCAGGGCGCTGATGTCGCCGCCGGTGACCTTGTGGCCGGGGGCGCGCTCGGCGTGCCCGCGCGCCCGGGGCGGGACGGTGAGCGCCGGGCGGCCCTGGGCCTTGGCCGGGGCCGGGCGCCCCTGCGCGGGGACGCGGGGCCCCGGTTCGCGGGCCACCTTGTCGTCGGCCTTGCCGATCAGCCAGTCCCGGCTGGGCACCACGAGCCCGGCCGGGGTGAAGGCGATCTTGCGCAGCTCGGCGTGGCTGCCGGAGTCCTTGCGCCACAGCCCGCTGACGATGTCGACGGCCTCCTCCGGGGTGGCCGCGAACTCCAGCCCGGCGTACACCGGCGCGCACGCGTCCAGGCCGAGATCCTGGGCCGTGAGCCGGCGCCCGAGCCGGCGCGTGAAGACCTCGGCGATGAGGGCGGGGGTGGTGCCTCTGGGCTGCTGTCCGCGCAGCCAGCGGGTGACCGAGGTCTTGTCGTATCTCAGGTCCAGTCCGTGTTCCAGGCCGAGCTGGTCGACGCGACGGGCCAGACCCGCGTTGGAGAACCCCGCTTCTGCGATGAGCGCGGCGAGCTGGCGGTTGGGGGTGCGCTGCGCGGGTCGGTCCGTCATCTGCGGTGCGGTCTCCTGCCTTCCGGGCCCGACGATGTGCCCGGTTTGCCTTTGAGCAGCCCTTATGGCCTCATGAACGGCGCGAATGTAGCGGAGAGTGAGCAGGCGATCGCACATTCCGCCAGGCATTCATCCGATCGTGTGAGAAACGCCCGTAGGGCTGACGTACACCGGACGGACGTACAGTGGCGTGGGCGCTTTACGTGCCTGACACACCGGTCGCTGAGGGAGGCGCTTGCCGTGAGTGAGTTGCGGTTCGTCCGCATGGGGTTCGGTGCGGATGCCGTCGATTACCAGGAGGCCTGGGACGAGCAGCGCCGGGTGCACGCGGCGCGGTTCGCCGACGAGGTCCCGGACACCGTGCTCCTGCTGGAGCACCCGCCGGTGTACACGGCGGGGCGGCGCACCGAGGACAGCGAGCGCCCGCTGGACGGCACCCCGGTCATCGACGTGGACCGCGGCGGCAAGATCACCTGGCACGGACCGGGCCAGCTGGTGGGCTACCCGATCCAGAAGCTCCCCCGCCCGGTGGACGTGGTCGCGCACGTACGGCGGCTGGAGGAGGCCCTGATCCGCACCTGCGCGGAGTTCGGGCTCCGGACCACCCGGGTCGAGGGCCGCAGCGGGGTGTGGGTGCTCGGCGACCCGGTCGAGCAGCGGCCGGCGCTTCGCGGCCTGTCCCTGGACTTCGATCCCCGGATGAGCGACCCGGAGTTCGACCCCCGGCTCAACGGCCCCGAGTACGCCCCGTCCAACGCGGGCCAGCGGCGTGAGGACCGCAAGATCGCCGCGATCGGCATCCGGGTCGCCAAGGGCGTCACCATGCACGGCTTCGCGCTCAACGTGAACCCGGACAACAAGTGGTTCGACAAGATCATCCCGTGCGGCATCCGCGACGCGGGCGTCGCCTCCCTCGCGGGCGAGCTGGGCCGGGACGTGACCATCGCGGAGGTGCTGCCGGTCGTGGAGAAGCACCTGAAGGACGTCCTGGAGAACGCGGAGCTCAAGCCCCGGGTGATCGAGAAGGCGTCCGCCTGAGCCGCCCCGCGCCGGGGGAATGCGCCCTGCGACCGCGGGGTTGATCTCCCCGGCAGGGCGCAAGGAGCACGGGCGTACCCTGGTGTACGCCGAAGAATCAAAGCTTAGGGAGCCGGTCGTGTCCGCAGTCGCACCCGACGGACGCAAGATGCTGCGCCTGGAGGTCCGCAACAGCCAGACCCCCATCGAGCGCAAGCCCGAGTGGATCAAGACCCGGGCGAAAATGGGCCCCGAGTACACGAAGATGCAGAACCTCGTGAAGAGCGAGGGCCTGCACACGGTCTGCCAGGAAGCCGGCTGCCCGAACATCTACGAGTGCTGGGAAGACCGCGAGGCGACCTTCCTCATCGGCGGCGACCAGTGCACCCGGCGCTGCGACTTCTGCCAGATCGACACCGGCAAGCCCGAGGCGCTGGACCGCGACGAGCCGCGCCGGGTGGGCGAGTCCGTGGTCACCATGGACCTGAACTACGCCACCATCACCGGCGTCGCCCGCGACGACCTGGAGGACGGCGGCGCCTGGCTGTACGCCGAGACCGTGCGCCAGATCCACGCGCAGACGGCACACCGGGAGGGCGGCCGTACCAAGGTCGAGCTCCTGGCCCCGGACTTCAACGCGGTTCCCGAGCAGCTCGAAGAGGTCTTCTCCTCCCGCCCCGAGGTCTTCGCGCACAACGTCGAGACGGTTCCGCGGATCTTCAAGCGCATCCGCCCCGGCTTCCGCTACGAGCGCTCCCTGAAGGTCATCACCGAGGCCCGCGACTACGGCCTGGTGACCAAGTCCAACCTGATCCTCGGCATGGGCGAGACCCGCGAGGAGGTCAGCGAGGCGCTCAGGCAGTTGCACGACGCCGGCTGCGAGCTGGTCACCATCACCCAGTACCTGCGTCCCTCCGTGCGGCACCACCCGGTCGAGCGCTGGGTCAAGCCGCAGGAGTTCGTGGAGCTGAAGGAGGAGGCCGAGCAGATCGGTTTCTCCGGCGTGATGTCGGGTCCGCTCGTGCGCTCCTCGTACCGGGCCGGGCGCCTGTACCAGATGGCCATCGAGAGGCGCGGCTCCTTCGTCGCCACCCAGGCGGTGTGAGCGTCGCCACGCGGGCGGTGTGAGCCGAGCGTGTGAATTCGCGCACAAGTTCCTACTGGCCAGTAATGGCCGAGTCGACGCGGTCCCGGCCGTCCTCGCTGATGAGGGCGGGCGCCGGGGCCGCGTCGGCGTTTCATCGCTCCCCATCAAGGCTTCATGGGCGTTTGACCGGTCGGACACGCCCTGGTAACACCAATCAGTGACTCTGGTATCACGCCTCGTACACCATCCGCTCCGAGGGGGGACCTCGATCATGCAGGCCGCGCCCGTACGCGCCACCGCCATCCCGTCCTTCACCGATGCTCTCCGCGCCGTCGAGTCCCTGCTCATGAGCGGCGGTCAGCGCACGGCCCGGCGCAACGCGTGGACCTCCGTGCTGGAGGACCGCCGCCGGGCCAAGGACCGCGTCGAGGCCCAGCGCTTCCTCGAGCAGGCCGCCGGCCGCTCCTGACGCCCTCCCCGGCCGCGTCCCCGGACACTGCCGTCGTCCGCACTCCCGGGGCCACGTAGACTTCGTGACATGGCGAGGAAGGAAACCGCGGCGGACGCCGCGAACGCAGGGCGACTGAAGCAGATCGCTCTCACCTACAAGATGACCAGCAAGGTCGACAAGAAGATCGGCCTTGTACTCGGGGCCGTCGGTCTCGGCACCCTCGCTGTCTTCCTTGTGATCGGCTTCTTGCTCGGACACCCGGTCTACCTGGGCATCTTCGGCCTGCTGATCGCTCTGCTGGCGACGGCGATCGTGTTCGGCCGCCGCGCCGAGCGTGCCGCGTTCGGCCAGATGGAGGGCCAGCCGGGCGCCGCGGCGGCCGTGCTCGACAACATCGGCCGGGGCTGGACGACGACTCCGGCGGTGGCGATGAACCGCAGCCAGGACGTGGTGCACCGGGCGGTCGGCAAGGCCGGCATCGTGCTGGTCGCCGAGGGCAACCCGAACCGGGTGAAGAGCCTGCTGGCCGCCGAGAAGAAGAAGATGAACCGGATCGTGGCGGACGTGCCGGTGCACGACGTGATCGTCGGCAACGGCGAGGGCCAGGTCGAGCTGAAGAAGCTGCGCACGACCCTGCTGAAGTTCCCGCGCGTGCTCACCGGTCCCCAGGTGACGGCCACCAACGACCGGCTGCGGGCCCTGGGCGACCTGATGAGCAACATGCCGCTGCCGAAGGGCCCGATGCCCAAGGGCATGCGGATGCCGAAGGGCCGCTGACCCCAGCGGTCCGCCGGGCCCGTCAGTTCAGGCTTCGGAACTCCCGCTCGCAGTACACCACCGGCGACCCCTCGCCCAGCCGTACTCCCGTTACCCGGCCGATCAGGATCGTGTGATCCCCGGCCGGGTAACGCGCGTATGCGGCGCAGTCCAGCTGTACGGGCGCCTGCCGCACCGCCGGCAGGCCGAAGGGGCTCGGCTGGAGCAGGGCATCGGAGAACTTGTCCGCGCCCTTGGTGGCGAACAGCATGGCCAGCGGCTCGTGCTCCGGCGCCAGCACGCTCACCGCGAAGTGGTCGCAGCGCCCGAAGACCGCCGCCGAGTCGGCCGCGTCCGCGAGGCACACCAGGATCAGGGGCGGCTCCAGGGAGACGGAGCAGAAGGAGCTGGCCGTGAAGCCGCGCGGAGTACCGTCCTCGCAGCGGGCGGTCACCACCACCACGCCCGACGGAAAGCGCGCCATGGCGTCCCGGAACTCCTCGGGTGTCACCTCGGCCGCCATCACATCCTGAGCATCGGTCATACGGCGACCATGCCGCCGACGGTGTGACCGGGCAACCGGATGGGGGGCATACGGGCCATCGCCCGCCGGGCCACCGCATGCCGGCCGGCGGATGCCGACCGTCAGATGCGGACCTCGACGGTCTTCGCGAGCCGGTCGTGCAGCCCGCGGCCGTCCCGGTCCCAGATCAGCGCCGGAACCGCGAGGCACAGCAGGACCGTGCGCAGCAGCGACCGCAGCGGATGGACCGTGCCGGTCTCCAGGGCCACCACCCGGATGCGGAAGAGCCGCTTGCCCGGCGTGAAGCCGATCGTGCCGACGGTCAGGACGCTCATGACGAAGAAGACGCCGAGCGCCCAGTTGCTCGTCGCAGGCACCCGGTAGCCGTTCGTGATCAGGCCGTATGCGATCAGGACGCTCAGCGCCCAGTCCACGGCGAGCGCGCCGAGCCGCCGTCCCGGGCGTGCGACGGAGTTCGGCCCCTCCTGAGGGAGGCCGAGCCGCTCGCCCCGGTAGCCGAAGTCCGCACCGGCCTCCTCCATGGCCGCGCGGGGCCCGGAGAGCCACGATCCGAGTGCTTGCCTGTTGTCCACCCGACCACGGTACTGCGCCCGGTTTCACGCACTGTGCCGAGGGGTGTGTCGGGGCTACCGTGGACACGTGGCCGGTTAACTTCTGCGAAACAAATGGGTCACGCCCGAGAAATCACCCGTCCCTAGGGTCGAGGCCAGCGTGTGCCACCGCACTGGCCGCACGAACGATCTACCACCCCGGCGAGGACGGTCGGGAGTAGGAGGAGCTGGATGTTCCAGAACGCCGACGAGGCCAAGAAGTTCATCGCGGACGAGGACGTCAAGTTCATCGACGTCCGCTTCTGCGACCTGCCGGGCGTCATGCAGCACTTCACGGTGCCCGTTGAGGCGTTCGACCCGGACGAGGAGCTCGCCTTCGACGGATCGTCGATCCGTGGTTTCCAGGCGATCCACGAGTCCGACATGGCCCTGCGCGCCGACCTGTCCACCTCCCGTGTGGACCCGTTCCGGCGGGACAAGACCCTCAACATCAACTTCTTCATCCACGACCCGATCACGGGCGAGCAGTACTCCCGTGACCCGCGCAACGTGGCGAAGAAGGCCGAGGCCTACCTCGCGTCGACCGGTATCGCGGACACCGCGTACTTCGGTCCCGAGGCCGAGTTCTACGTCTTCGACAGCGTGCGTTTCGCCACGTCCGCGAACGAGTCCTTCTACCACATCGACTCCGAGGCGGGCGCCTGGAACACCGGTGCGCTGGAGGACAACCGCGGCTACAAGGTCCGCTACAAGGGCGGCTACTTCCCGGTCCCGCCGGTCGACCACTTCGCCGACCTGCGCGCCGAGATCTCCCTGGAGCTGGGCAAGGCCGGCCTGCAGGTCGAGCGCCAGCACCACGAGGTGGGCACCGCCGGCCAGGCGGAGATCAACTACAAGTTCAACACGCTGCTCGCCGCCGCCGACGACCTGCAGCTGTTCAAGTACATCGTGAAGAACGTGGCCTGGCGCAACGGCAAGACCGCGACCTTCATGCCGAAGCCGATCTTCGGTGACAACGGCTCGGGCATGCACGTGCACCAGTCGCTGTGGGCGAACGGCGACCCGCTGTTCTACGACGAGGCCGGTTACGCGGGCCTGTCAGACACCGCCCGCTACTACATCGGCGGCATCCTCAAGCACGCCCCGTCGCTGCTGGCCTTCACCAACCCGACGGTGAACTCCTACCACCGTCTGGTGCCGGGCTTCGAGGCGCCGATCAACCTGGTGTACTCGCAGCGCAACCGCTCCGCGGCCATGCGTATCCCGATCACCGGCTCCAACCCGAAGGCCAAGCGCGTCGAGTTCCGCGCCCCGGACTCCTCCGGCAACCCGTACCTGGCCTTCTCCGCCCTGCTGCTGGCGGGCCTGGACGGCATCAAGAACAAGATCGAGCCGGCCGAGCCGATCGACAAGGACCTGTACGAGCTGGCTCCGGAGGAGCACGCGAACGTCGCCCAGGTCCCGACCTCGCTCCCGGCTGTCCTCGACTCGCTCGAGGCCGACCACGAGTTCCTCCTCCAGGGCGACGTGTTCACGCCGGACCTGATCGAGACGTGGATCGACTTCAAGCGCACCAACGAGATCGCGCCGCTCCAGCTGCGTCCGCACCCGCACGAGTTCGAGCTCTACTTCGACGTGTGACAGACGCCACTCCCAAGGCCCCTCGGCTCCGGCCGGGGGGCCTTCGGCGTGCTGCGCCCGGAGGGCGCCGGGCCGGAGGGAACTTTTCCCGCTTCCCGAACTTCCTACTTCCGGGGGATCATCCTCCTGACCCTGCCGGACGAGAGAGGTTGAACGGGGATGACGGAACAGGACGACTGGGAGCGGGAATTCGATCACCGCTGGGCGAGTTCCGCCGAGCACAAGGAGCCCTCGGCCCGGGCCCGGATGCTCGCCGCGCGCTGGAAGGACACCCCGCCGGACCCGGCGCCCTTCCGCGCCGACCCCGCCCCGGCGCCGCGCCGGGCGTCGTGGGCCTCGACGGGCGTGGTCGTCGGCGCCGTGATCGGGGTCATGGTGCTGATCGGGCTGCTCCAGTTCGGCGTGTCGCGCTAGCGGAGCGGGGACCGTCCGCGACCGGCGGCCGACTCACGGGTACGTTTTGCTGCTCCTAGGGCGGTTCCGGACCTGTTCATGGGAGTCGGCGGGTGCACACTGGACAGCGGGACGAGTGCCTGACTGCGGGGTGATGCAAGATGCAGAGCCGCTTCCGGAGCGACCGACGGCTGACCGTGCGCATGGGGCTGACCATGTTCCTGCTCGGTCTGCTGTACGTCGCCTTCATCGCCGCGCTGATCGCGCTGCTGAGGTCGTGGGTGCTGGTCGTCGTGGTGATCGGCGCGATGTTCGTGGCGCAGTTCTGGTTCTCCGACCGGATCGCCATGTTCGCGATGCACGGCCGGGTCGTGGAGCGCGAGGAGTATCCCGAGCTGCACGCCGTGATCGACCGGCTGTGCGCGATCGCGGACATGCCCAAACCGGTGGTCGCGGTGTCCAACATGGACATGCCCAACGCGTTCGCGACCGGCCGGAATCCCGACCACGCCGTGGTCTGCGTGACCACCGGGCTGCTACGACGGCTGGAGCCGGCCGAGCTGGAGGGCGTGCTGGCGCACGAGCTGTCGCACGTGGCGCACAAGGACGTCGCCGTGATCACGATCGCGTCGTTCCTCGGTGTGCTCGCCGGCCTGATCGTGCGGTTCGCCTTCTACTCGCAGATCTTCGGCGGGGGCCGCCGGGACCAGAACACCGCCGCCCTCTTCGCCATGATCATGGGCGTCTCGGCCGCGGTGTACGCGCTCAGCTTCCTGCTGATCCGGGCGCTGTCCCGGTACCGGGAGCTGGCGGCGGACCGCGCGGCCGCGCATCTCACCGGCCGCCCGTCCGCGCTCGCCTCGGCGCTCACCAAGGTCACCGGGGACATCGCCCGGATCCCGACCAAGGACCTGCGCACCGCCCAGGCCTTCAACGCCTTCTACTTCACCCCGGCGGCCGGCAAGGAGCCCGGCATCGAGCGGATCTTCTCCACACACCCGAGCCTGGAACAGCGGCTGGAGCAGCTCGCCCGCATCTCGACAGAACTGGGCGAGACCGCCACGCCCGGAAAGGCGGGCTGAGCGGATGGCGAGCGGGCGCATCGCAGGTGGGGAGGGTGGTCACCGGACGACACCCGAGCACATCGCACCGGAAAAGGTGGGCTAAGCGGATGGCGCGCGGCACATCGCACCGGGAAAGGCGGCCGACCGGACGACACCCGAACACATCGGCACCGGGGAAGGCAGGGCTGACCGCGCGGCACCCGAGCACATCCGCGCCGGGGAAGCCGGAGCCGACCCGATGACACCCGAACACATCCGCACCGGCGAAGCCGGGGATGACCAGATGACACCCGAGCGCATCCGCACCGTCGAATCCGGAGCAGACCGGGCGGCACCCGAGCACATCCCCACCGGAGAAGCCGGGGCTGACCAGATGAGACCCGAGCGCATCGCACCGGGAAAGGCGGGCTGAGAGTTGGGGCTGCTGGACATCCTGCTGGGCCGTACGAAACCGGTCGCGCCCGATCTCGACCAGCTCTTCGCGCTGCCCTCGGCGGCCGTGACCCTCGAGGCCGCGGCCGGTTTCCGGCCGACCGGGACCGGCGCGGTGTGCTTCGCCACCGTGGAGGGCGCGGCCTTCGAGCAGACCCACCGGGAGGTGCAGGCGCTGCTGGACGCGGACACCGAGCGCTCCGGCCCGCCGGTGGAGCTGCGCCGGGACGACTACGGCT
Organism: Streptomyces sp. NPDC007189; assembly: GCF_040703635.1. NCBI lineage: Bacteria > Bacillati > Actinomycetota > Actinomycetes > Kitasatosporales > Streptomycetaceae > Streptomyces > Streptomyces sp. NPDC007189. The sequence continues at coordinate 615,390 of NZ_JBEYEY010000002.1, read as the reverse complement.
ACTCCTGGCTGGTGTCCGAGCGCAGCCCGGAGCAGCTGCCGGAGCTGGTCAACGACCTGCACGCGGTGAACAGCGCGATGGAGGTCAACGGCTTCGGCCCGCAGCTGCTGTGCTCGCTGGCCGCCTTCACGGACGACGGCGGCCGCAGACTGGCGCTCGTCTACCTGTACAAGCGGGGCACCTTCTACCCCTTCGCGCCCCTGCCCGGCGCCGCCGAGCGGCGGGACAACCCGCTGGAGCTCCAGATGAAGGCGACCCTCGCGAACGATCTGCGTATCGAGCAGGACCTGGGCCGCTGGTTCCCGGTGTGGGGCGCCCCCGGTCTGTGACCGGGGACGCCGTGGCTCACCTGCTCTTCTCCCGCGCCTGCCGGCGGGCCTCGAAGGGCCGCTCGCGGCGGTAGCGGCGCTCCCACTTCGCCTGCCGGTCCCGGCGGTCGCGGTAGGCGCGGTAGCTGTCCGGCAGGGGCGGGCTGCCCGGGCCGGGCGGTGGCGTGCCCGGGGAGCCGCGTCCGTGCGTCGTGTACAGGTACAGCAGCGCGACGGCGGCGAGCCACCACAGATGGTTTCCGATGCCGAGGATCACCAGGACGACGGTCCCGGACGCGACGATGCCACGCATGACGGACCTCCGTTGGGGTGAGTGTGGCGAGCGTGGAATGTGTCGGCTTAGTGCCGTTTGTTCAGCGTAGGGATCCCGCCACGGCGCCCGCATCCGGTTTTCCGCCCGGCGGGACCCGCCGTGAGTGAATGACCCCATGAGCGAACTCGCGTACTTCACCCACGACTTCGACGGCGAACGGCTCAGCGGCGTGCACACCGGCGCACCCGGCCGGGCCACCGCGGTGCTGCTGCACGGCGCGGGCAACGGCAGCAAGGAGCGCCTCCTGCCGCTGCTCGGCGAGTTCGCCGGGCAGGGCTGCCGCGCCCTGGCGTTCGACTTCTCGGGGCACGGCGAGAGCACGGGAACACTCGCCGAACTGAGCCTGCGCCGCCGGTTCGAGCAGGCGGTGGCGGTGCTCGACGCGCACGTCCCGCCGGACGATCCGCTGGTGCTGGTCGGCTTCAGCATGAGCGGGCAGACGGTCGCCGATCTCGTACGGCACCACGGCGCACGGGTGGCGGCCGTCGGCCTGTGCTCCCCCGCCGTCTACTCCCCCGAGGCCTGGGAGGTGCCGTTCGAAGACGGCCAGGGCCGGTTCACCCGGATCATCCGCTCCCCGGACAGCTGGCGGACCTCCTCCGCGCTGGAGACGTACCGGGCGTACGCGGGCCGGGCGGTGCTGGCGGTGCCCGGCACCGATGCGGTGATCCCGCCGGCGGTGACCGCGGCCGTACAGGACGCGCTCTCGACGCGGGCCGAGTACACCCGCTTCGAACTCCCCGGGGCCGAGCACCGGTTGGGGCTGTGGTTCCGGGACCACGCGGAGGACCGGCGGGAGTTCGTGAGCCGTCTGCTGGCCCCGTCGGCCGAGCGGGAGCCGCTGCGGGCCGTGCCGGCGTGAGAGCGCCGGGTGCCCCGCGACGGCGCGGGGCACCCGGTGCCGGTCGGCCTCAGCGGCTGTAGCGCATGAACGCCCGGACCATGCGGCAGGTGGTGTCGGACGGGGGCCGCATGCCGATGTCCTCGGCCGTGCTGCGGATGGTGGCGTCGTGGGCCTGGGACGGGAGATAGACGCCGGAGTCGAGCAGGGCTATGGCGAGGCGCATGGCCTTCAGGCGGCGGTTGTGCGCCACGTACCACTCGCGCGGCCGCCCGGCCGGCAGCGGCCGCTTGATCACGGGCTCGTACGGCGAGTCGAACAGAACGGGGTGCTGGGCGGTGGACTGGGTCCGGGACGGCTTCGACTGCAGGGCGGCAGCGGGCACAGGCATCCTCCTGTCGCGGTCAGGGCCCCGCCGGACAGTCCGGCGACGCCCTCGAACACTGCTTCCAGTCTACTGCCGGGCACTGACAATCACAGGATCGCGCGATCGGGTAAACACCCAGGTGGCGAAGGCAATTGGAGGCGTGCGACAGGGGTGCGGGGAGGGGCTGCCGGGGCGTCGGAAAATCGAACAGATCCGGTGGCGAGTACCGTGTGCGGCATGGAAATCTGGATCAACCCGGCCTGCTCCAAGTGCCGCAGCGCCATCAGCCTGCTCGACGCCGAGGGCGCGGAGTACACCGTCCGCCGCTATCTCGAGGACGTGCCGAGCGAGGACGAGATCAGGGCCGTGCTCGACCGGCTGAACCTGGAGCCGTGGGACATCACCCGCACCCAGGAGGCCGAGGCCAAGGGGCTGGGGCTCAAGAAGTGGGCGCGCGACGCCGCCACGCGGGACCGGTGGATCACCGCGCTCGCCGAGCACCCGAAGCTCATCCAGCGGCCGATCATCACCGCCGACGACGGTACGGCCCTGGTGGCCCGCTCCGAGGACGCGGTGCGCGAGGCCCTGTCCCGCGACAAGAGCTGAGTGGTGCTCAACTCGGTTGTGACACAGCCCACTTCATCGACTCCCACAACCGCTGAGTAACCTCGTTCGGTATCTCGTACATAGCGGCGTACGCTCCCCTACCTCTCCAGGAGGCGCGCATGTCGCGTAGGCGCACCCTCAGTACGAAGAAGAAGATCGCGCTGCTCGTCAGTGCCGCGGCGGTGGCGGGCGGCGGGGCGTTCGCGCTGGCCGCCACGTCCAACGCGGCCCAGCCGGCGAAGAACGCGAAGACCCTGTCCGCCGCGGACTCCTCGACCGTCTGCCAGGGGCTCGCCACCGCGCTCGGCAACAACCAGCGGTTCATCGCCGGTCAGCAGGCCAACCCGGACGCCCAGTCGGCGGCCCGGATCGCCAACCGGCAGGCGGTCATCCAGCAGATCGAGGCGCAGCAGAAGGCGGCCGGGTGCACGGTTGGGGAGTCGGCTCAGGACTCCCAGGCCGGGCAGCAGGGCGCCGGGCAGCAAGGGTCCGGTCAGCAGGGCGCGGGGCAGCAAGGTGCCGGTCAGCAGAGCGCCGCGCCCTCGCAGTCCGCCGCCGCGGGGGACAACGGCGGCGGCGGTGCCGCCGCCTCCGGGCAGCAGGTGTGCCAGGGCTCCACCGTCACGCTCTCCGGCGAGGCCGGCGCCCCGGCCGCCTCCAGCAACCAGTTCCCGGCCGGTACGACCCTGAAGGTCACCAACCTGGACAACAACAAGTCCACGACGGTGAAGGTCACCTCCGTCTCCGGCAGTTGCGTGCTGCTCAACAACGCGGCCTTCGAACAGGTCAGGGAACCCGGCAAGTTCCTCATCCGGCACGCCCGGATCGAGAAGGTGGGGTGAGGCTCAGGGACCGGACAGGAAGGCGGTGAGGCGGCGGGCCAGGGCCGCCGGCGCGGCGTGCGGCAGCGCGTGGTGCGAGACGTCCGGTAGCACGGCGGTCTCCACGCGCGGCAGCAGCGCCTGGGCCCGGGCCGCCACCTCGCGGGGGTCGTGGGTCCTGCTGTGCGCGGCCACGAGCAGCAGGATCCGCGCGTCCAGGGTCCGCAGCGCGTCCGGCGCCGGGCGCGGGCCGGTCACCGGCTTCACGGCCGGGAAGCCGGCGGCAGCCTCCTGGAGTGCGAGCCACTGAGGGTCCAGGGGTGCTCCCGAGGTCTCCCACTCCAGGAAGGCGCGGACCCGGCGGGGCGCGGGCCGCAGCAGCATCGGCAGGGCACGCAGCAGATACGCCGCCTTGAACCCGGCGAAGCACTGGGTCGGGTCCAGGAGGAACAGGCGGCGTGTCCGGGCGGGGGCGCGCAGGGCGTAGTGGAGGGCGATCCAGCCGCCGTACGAGTGGCCGCCGAGGTCGGCCGAGGCGGCGCCCACGCCGTCCAGGACCGCGTCCAGCCAGCGCGTCAGGTCGGCGACCGTACGGGGGTGGCGGTCGCCGGCCGGGACGCTCAGGCCCGGGGCGCCGATCACGTCGACCGCGTGCACCCGGCGTACCCGGGCCAGTTCCGCGACCTGGGCGTACCAGGAGACGGAGGTGGCTGCGCCGCCGCCCGGGAGCAGGAGCAGCGGGGGCGCGTCGCGGGGGCCGCAGGTGTTGACGCGGGTGTCGCCGAAGGGCGTGGCGACGGTCAGCGCCTCCCGTTCGGCGGGCCACTTCGCCAGCACCGTGTCGTATGCGACCCGGAAGGCCCCGCTGTCGTATCCGGCCATGGCACCGCCCCCTATTATCTCGTTCAGCGAGACATTCGCTCAGCGAGATAATAGCTTCGGAGGCCCCGCGTGCAGCCCGAGACTCAGACCGTCCACCTCCTGCGTGCCGTCGCCGTCGAACTCGGCCTGCACAGCGCCCGGTTCGCGCAGGCGAACGGCATGCACCCCACGGACGTACGGGCCCTGATCGCGCTCATGGACGCGCGGCGGGCCGGTGAGGAGCTGACCGCGGGGCGGCTCGGGGCCGTGCTCGGGCTCAACTCCGCGGGAACGACCGCCCTGCTCGACCGGCTGGAGCGGGCCGGTCACGTACGGCGGGTACGCGGGACGGGCGACCGGCGCAAGGTCGTCGTAGCGGTGACGGAGCACGCCATGGACCTCGGTCAGGCCTCCTTCGGGCCGCTGATCGAGCACTGCGTGCGGCTGCTGCGCGGCTACGACGACCACCAGCGGGCCGCGATCCGGGACTTCCTCGACGGGGTGCGCCGGGCCGCGGCAGAGGGCGCCCATACCCCGCCCGCCGGCGCCTCACAAGGTGAGCCGGGACACAGAACGCCCAGGTAACACGGGGTTCACACACGAGCAATGGACGGGAAACCGCCTGTTGACAGGCTGCCCGGCAGATCGACGCGGCGCCCCGGTGCCGCAGCGCCGCGGCACCCGCACCGAGTGCAGCCCGACCACCCCGAGGATGGCCCCCGTGACCTTCAAGGCTGAGTACATCTGGATCGACGGCACCGCCCCGACGGCGAAGCTCCGTTCCAAGACGAAGATCATCACGGGTGCCCCGGCCGGTCTCGACGCGCTGCCGGTCTGGGGCTTCGACGGCTCCTCCACCAACCAGGCCGAGGGCCACTCCTCGGACTGCGTGCTCAAGCCGGTCTTCACCTGCCCCGACCCGATCCGCGGCGGCGACGACATCCTGGTGCTGTGCGAGGTCCTGGACACCGACCTCACCCCGCACCCGTCCAACACGCGGGCCGCGCTGGCCGAGGTCGCCGAGCGGTTCGCCGCGCAGGAGCCCATCTTCGGCATCGAGCAGGAGTACACGTTCTTCGACGGCTCCCGCCCGCTGGGCTTCCCCGAGGGCGGCTTCCCGGCCCCGCAGGGCGGCTACTACTGCGGTGTCGGCGCCGACGAGATCTTCGGCCGCGAGATCGTCGAGGCCCACCTGGACAACTGCCTGAAGGCCGGTCTCGGCATCTCCGGCATCAACGCCGAGGTCATGCCGGGCCAGTGGGAGTTCCAGGTCGGCCCGCTCGCCCCGCTGGAGGTCTCCGACCAGCTGTGGGTGGCCCGCTGGCTGCTGTACCGCACCGCCGAGGACTTCGGCGTCTCCGCGACCCTGGACCCCAAGCCGGTCAAGGGCGACTGGAACGGCGCGGGCGCGCACACCAACTTCTCCACCAAGGCCATGCGCGAGGGCTACGACGCGATCATCACCGCGTGCGAGTCGCTCGGCGAGGGCTCCAAGCCGCTGGACCACGTCAAGAACTACGGCGCCGGCATCGACGAGCGCCTGACCGGCCTGCACGAGACCGCCCCGTGGGACAAGTACTCCTACGGCGTCTCCGACCGCGGCGCCTCCGTGCGCATCCCGTGGCAGGTCGAGAAGGACGGCAAGGGCTACATCGAGGACCGCCGCCCGAACGCCAACGTCGACCCGTACGTGGTGACCCGCCTGCTGGTGGACACCTGCTGCACCGCGCTGGAGAAGGCCGGCCAGGTCTGATCCGTCCCGCTTCCGCGAGGGGCGCCCGCCGTCACGGCGTGCGCCCCTCGCGCACGTGTACGGCTCCGCCGTCCCCTGTCCGGGCCCCCACGGGGCCGGGCACCGGCGGGAGTTCGTCCGGATAGCGAGACGACATCTCGCACAGGGGTCCTGTCCGGGGGCCGGGTCTGCTTCAATGGGCGCATGGCCAGCTTCCAGAAGACCACCGCGACGGGTCGCCATGACCTCGAGCCCTTCTGGCCTTCCCGTCAGCACCACGACTTCGACCGGGTGTGTTGCCGCGCGGTGAACGCGCGGGCCCTCTAAAGCCGTAACCCCCGGCCTTCGGCCAGCGCGAACGACGTACGTCCTCCGGCGCGCCCGACCACGAATCGCGGCCGTCGCTCCCACCGACGAACCTCTCGCGCGAAAGAGCTGACCTCTCATGGCGACCACTCGTTCCCTCTCCTCCGCCTCCACCCTCACCGCCCCCGCCCGGCACCGGCTGCGCGCCGTCGACCGGGACGAGGTGGTCGACGTCGCGGACCTGCTGCCGCCGGGCGCCACCTGGCTGCCCGCGCCGCAGCACACCCTGCCGACCCTGCCCGGACAGCCGCCGATGGTCGGCTACCTGGTGCTGGTCCCGGCCGACCAGCGGCCCCCGTTCCTGCCGGTCGCGGTGCCGGACCAGGCGGAGCAGGAGCCCGCGACGGGCCCCGAGCCGCTGGTGCGGATCGACCCCGTGCGCCGCACCGCCAGCGTCGACGGCCGTGAACTCGACCTGACCTACCTGGAGTTCGAGCTGCTGGCACACCTGGTGGCGCATCCGCACCGGGTGCACACCCGCGACCAGCTGGTCACCACGGTGTGGGGGTACGGCCATGTCGGCGACGGCCGTACCGTCGACGTGCACGTCGCCCGGCTGCGCCGCAAGCTGGGCGCCGAGCACCGCCAGACGATCCAGACGGTGCGCCGGGTCGGCTACAAGTACACCCCGCCGACCGGCCGCTGACCGGCCTGCGCTCTGCCCTCGGCAGAGTCCCGTACCGCCGCGCGCCCGCAGCGGGCAGGATTCCCGGCATGAGACTACTGGTGCTGGGCGGTACGGAATTCGTGGGGCGGGCCGTCGTCGAGGCCGCGCTGGGGCGGGGCTGGGAGGTGACCGTCTTCCACCGGGGCCGGCACCAACCCCCGCCCGGGGTGCGGTCGTTGCACGGCGACCGCACCGCCCCGGACGGCCTCGCCGCACTGGCCGCCGACACGGGCTCCTGGGACGCCGTGATCGACACCTGGTCGGCCGAGCCGCGTGCCGTGCTCGCCGCGGCACGGCTGCTGCGGGGCCGTGCCGGGCGGTACGCGTACGTCTCCAGCCGGTCGGTGTACGCCTGGCCCTGGCCCTCGCTGGACGGGCCCGACGACGCCGGGGCGCTGGTCGAGGGCGCCGCCGACGCCGGGCCGACCGACTACGCCCGCGACAAGCGGGGCGGCGAACTGGCCGCCGTCGAGGCGTTCGGCGCGGCGGACTCGCTGCTGGTGCGGGCCGGGCTGATCCTCGGCCCGTACGAGAACGTGGGCCGGCTGCCCTGGTGGCTGACCCGGATCGCCCGCGGCGGCCCGGTGCCGGCCCCCGGACCGCGCGAGCTGCCGGTGCAGTTCATCGACGCCCGCGACCTGGCCGGCTGGCTCCTCGGAGCGGTGGAACAGGGGCTCAGCGGGCCCTACGACCTGATCGGCCCGCCGGGCCACAGCACCATGGGCGAGCTGCTCGACCTGTGCGTCCGGGTCACCGGCTCCGGCGCCGAGCTGCGCTGGTTCGCTCCGGAGGCGATCCTGGCCGCCGGGATCGAACCGTGGACCGACCTGCCGGTGTGGGTGCCGCCGGACAGCGAGCTGTACGCGTGCGTGCACCGCACCGACGTGTCCCGGGCGCTGGCCACCGGCCTGGTGTGCCGGCCGCCCCGGGAGACCGTCGCGGACACCTGGCGCTGGCTCACTCAGCTCGGCGGCACGGCGCCGATGCGGCCGGACCGCACCATCAAGGGTGTCGATCCGGAGGTGGAGGCGAAGCTGCTGGCCGCGGCCGGCGGTGTACCTGGCACCACCCCCCAGGAGGGGACCTCGGACCAGTGACCCCCGCCCCGGGGTCCGCGAGACTTTCCGCATGAGCAGCGAAGACAAGAGAGGCCGCGCCCGTGAGGTCCTGCTGGCCGCCGTGCGCGGGCTGGTGCTGGCAGTGACGGTGCTGCCCTTCGGCATCGTGTTCCTGGTCCTGGTCCCGCTGAGCCTCGCCTTCATCCCGCTCGGCGTCGGACTGGTGACGACTCCGGCCGTGCTGACCGGCGTGCGCGCACTGGCGGACGTGCGCCGCAGGCTGGCGGGCGAGTGGTGCGGGGTGCGGATCCGGGCGGCGTACCGGCCGGTCCCCCGCGGCGCCAACCCGTGGACCCGCACCTTCACGATGCTGGGCGACCCCCAGACCTGGCGGGACGTGCGCTGGCTGCCGGTGGACGTCACGGCGGGTTTCGTCACCGCGCTGCTTCCGGCCGTGCTGCTGTTCTACCCCGTCGAGGGGCTGATGCTGCCCTTCGGGCTGTGGCTGCCGTACACGCAGGGCGGCACCTACTGGTACGCGTTCGTCCCGGTCGACGGCGAGCTGAGCGCCATCGGCGCGGGTGTCCTCGCCCTGGTCCTCCTCGGCGTCGCCCTGCGCTACACCCCGGCCCTGCTGACCGGGCACTTCCGGCTCACCCGGGCGGTGCTCGACAACGCCCAGGGCGAACTCGCCGAACGCGTCCGGGTGCTGACGGAGACCCGGCGGGACGCCGTGGACACCTCCGCCGCCGAGCTGCGCCGCATCGAGCGGGACCTGCACGACGGGGCGCAGGCCCGGCTGGTCGCCATGGGCATGGACCTCGGCACCATCGAGATGCTGGTGGAGCGGGACCCGGCGCAGGCCAGACGGCTGCTCGCGCAGGCCCGCCGGAACTCCGCCGAGGCCCTGGAGGAGCTGCGCGACCTGGTGCGCGGCATCCATCCGCCGGTCCTCGCCGAACGCGGACTCGGCGACGCCGTACGGGCGCTGGCGCTGCGGCTGCCGCTGCCGACCGAGGTGGGCGTGGACCTGCCGGGCCGGGCGGAGGCGCCGGTGGAGTCGGCGGCCTACTTCGCGGTCAGCGAGCTGCTCACCAACGCGGCCAAGCACTCCGGCGCCGACCGGATCTGGATCGACGTGCACCACACCGACGGCCGGCTGCGGATCACGGTCACCGACAACGGCAGGGGCGGTGCGACGGTCGGCGCCGGCTCGGGACTCGCCGGGGTGGAGCGGCGGCTCGGTACATTCGACGGCGTCCTGGCCGTCAGCAGCCCCGCCGGCGGCCCCACCCTGGTGACCGTGGAGATCCCGTGCGCGTTGTCCTAGCCGAAGACCTGTTCCTGCTGCGCGACGGGCTGGTCCGGATGCTGGAGGCCTTCGGCTTCGAGATCGCGGCCGCCGTCGAGTCCGGCCCCGAACTCACCCGCGCGCTGGCCGAGCTGGAGCCGGACGTGGCGGTGGTCGACGTACGGCTGCCGCCCACGCACACCGACGAGGGCCTGCAGTGCGCGCTCAAGGCCCGGCGGGAGCGGCCGGGGCTGCCGGTGCTGGTGCTCTCCCAGCACGTGGAGCAGCTGTACGCGCGCGAACTGCTCGCGGACGGAGCCGGCGGGATCGGGTATCTGCTCAAGGACCGGGTGTTCGACGCCGAGCAGTTCGTCGACGCCGTACGACGGGTGGCGGCGGGCGGTACGGCGATGGACCCGCAGGTGATCCAGCAGTTGCTGTCCCGGCGCGCCGGCGACGACCGGCCGCTCGCGGGCCTGACCCCGCGCGAGCTGGAGGTGCTGGAGCTGATGGCGCAGGGCCGGTCGAACGCGGGCATCGCGGCCCAGCTGGTGGTGACGGAACGGGCCATCGCCAAGCACACCTCCAACATCTTCGCCAAGCTCGGCCTGGAGGTGTCGGACGACGACAACCGGCGCGTGCTGGCGGTCATCGCCTATCTGGACCGGGACCGCTGACCTGCCAACTCCCGTGTTTCCGTGAGGAATTTGTGAGACCGGTGAACACCTCTGAGGCGGCGTCCGTATGGAAGGGCGCCGCTTCACTCCTGTCGGGCGCCTCGATGCTGCCCCGCAAGGAAGTCAGAGGAGTTCCATGGGACGCAACACACGAAAACGCCGTACGCCGCTGGCCACCAAGGCCATAGCCGCATCGGCGGCCCTAGCGCTCGGTGGGGGCGGGCTGATCTGGGCGAACTTCTACGCCTCGGCGCACGAGTCGCACCACCAGACGTGGGGAGGCAACCAGACGAAGGCCGCGACGGCGCAGGTCGCGACGGTCTCCTGCCCGGACGTCCAGCAGAAGCTGACGAACGTGCCGAACGCGGCCCGCCGGGGCGTGGCGATGGAGCTGTCGAACCTCGACAGGCAGATCACCGAGGCCTACAACCGGCTCGCCTCCACCCGCGCCGCGCAGGCGAAGGACCCGAGCTTCGTGCAGAACGCGATCGTCGGGCCCCTGAAGGAGAAGCGGGCGGCGACGATCGACCGGATCCGGATCGACATCCAGCGCGCCGGCGGTTCCTTCGACAACGCGCTCAAGCAGCTCGCCGCCTGTACGACGCAGACCGCCGACCAGACCACCGCTGGGGGGAACAGCGGTGGCCAGCAGCAGAACAACGGCGGTCAGCAGCAAGGCGGCCAGCAGCAAGGCGGTCAGCAGCAAGGCGGTCAGCAGGGCGGTCAGCAGCAGGGCAACAACGGCGGGCAGGGCGGTGACGGCCCGTCCGCAGCGGACTTCGTGGATATCACCAAGGTCGCGCCGAACGTCCTGGCCAAGCCGAACAAGACCCCCAACGCCTCGACGGGCTCGTTCACCACGCGCTGCGGCGTGAACGCCAACCAGAACCACAACAGCGACAACGTCATCGTCGCGCCCGGTGTGACCAACGGCGCCCACCACGTCCACGACTACGTGGGCAACCAGAAGGTCAACGCCTTCTCCAGCAACCAGACGTTCCTGCAGGGCGGCACCAGCTGCCAGAACCGCAACGACCTGTCGGCGTACTACTGGCCGGTCATCCGCGAGCAGGACGGCACCCAGGAGAAGGACGCGAACGCGGACGGCGGCGGCAAGGACCTCAACGTCGGCAAGATCCTGGTCGCCCAGCAGGCCCAGATCAAGTACGTGGGCAGCCCGGCGAGCAAGGTCGTCGCGATGCCGCAGTTCCTGCGCATCATCACCGGCGACGCGAAGGCCTTCACCAACGGCACGGCCAACGCCAACGCCCACTGGAGCTGCACCGGTTTCGAGAACAAGGTCCAGCTGACGGACAAGTACCCGATCTGCCCGTCGGGCAGCAAGGTGGTACGCACGTTCGCCTTCCAGAGCTGCTGGGACGGCCAGAACGTCGACAGCGCCAACCACCGTACGCACGTGGCGTTCGCCGACCCCGCGAGCGGTGTCTGCCCGAACGGCTTCAAGGCGATCCCGCAGCTGACGATGCGGTTGGTGTACGACGTGCCGCAGCCGGTGGTCCAGGCGGACGGCACGGTGAAGAACGCCTACGCGGTCGACGGCTTCCCGGAGCAGCTGCACAAGGCGATCACCGACCACGACGACTTCATCAGCGTCACGACCGGCGGCCTGGCCAACCGGATCGCCGACTGCATCAACCGCGGTCAGAACTGCGCATGATGCGCTGACCCTGGCCCGCTGCCCGGGGCCGAGCGCCCCGGGCCGAGAACAAGGCCGGTGACGGACCCCCTCCCGTCACCGGCCTTTCTCGTGCCCTCCTCGTGCCCCAGCCGTCGTGCCTCAGCCGTGGTGCCCGGAATGGGCGGAGTGGTCGATGCCGATCTCCACGTCCCCGCCGAGGGTGCCGCGCAGCGCCTTGACCACTCCGTCGTCGCCGACGGCGACCCACTTGCGGCCGACGAGGTAGTAACCGCCATAGTCCTTCGCGTCGTTGATCCACTCCCGCTGCCCGCGGTCGGTGGCGAAGGTGGCGAGGACGAACTTCCCGTCGGAGTTGGTGCAGAGGGCCTGGCGGATCGTGTCGGCGTCCGTCTGCATGTTCGGCGTGCACTTCACCTCGGCGGCCAGGCTCTCCAGACTGCCGGTCGCGGTGGGCGGCACCGCCTTGGTCCCGCCGCCCGCGCCGCAGCCCGCCAGCGCCAGTACGGCCACGGCGGCCGGCAGCAGTCGTGTCACCCTCATCTGTTCCTCCGGTCCTGTGGGCCAAGCATGCCTCAGCTCCTTCGGATACGGCTGCCGGCCGCCGAGCGCTCAAATCCGGTGACGCAGTGGCACGGGTGTGCGAAGGTGGCGCGGTGAACAAGGACTGGGAAGACCGCGTGGCCGCCGCCTGGGCCACCTTCGACGACTATCCGGAAGAGCGTGCGCACGAGTTCCGCGCGATGATCGACGCGCTGGTCGCCGAGCTGCCGGAGGGCAGCCCCCTGGGCCTGTTCGAGCAGGCCTGCGCCTGGGACTCCACCGGCCACTCGGACAAGGCGGTGCCGCTGTACCGGGAGGCGCTGGCACGCGGGCTCAGCGGCTACAAGGGGCGGCGGGCCAAGATCCAGCTGTCCAGCTCGCTCAGGAACATCGGCGAGGCGGAGGAGGGCGTCAAGCTGCTCACCCCCGAACTCGACGCGCCGTCGGACGAGTTGGACGACGCGGTCCGGGCCACGCTCGCCCTGTGCCTGTCCAGCCTCGGCCGCGACCGGGAGGGCCTGTCCCTCGTCCTCGGCGCCCTGGCCCCCCATCTGCCGCGCTACCAGCGGTCGATGGCCAACTACGCCCGCGCGCTGGTCGGCCCCCAGGACTGACAGCGGCGGCCGCCGCGGCCGCGTCACTCGTCCGGCGGTGACCTACGCCCGGTTCGCTCGTTCTGCAGGACGTGCAGTCACAGGATGTAGCCCAGCGTCACGCACCCGCCTCCGGGAACACCGGACCGTTCGACCTCGAGCAGGCCGAGGCCGCGCTCGTCGAGCACTATCCACGACTGGTCCGGATCGCCTACCTGGTGCTGCCGCCGGGCCTGGGCCGCAGCCGCCGGGTGCTGACCGCACACGCCCTCGTCCAGCGCGCCCTGCCCAGCGGCCGCAAGCGGCAGCCCGCGATCCCGGCGCAGACCTCGGGCCGCCAGGGCGGCGACCCCGGGTACGCCTTCCTGCGCGAGCGGGTGCTGCGTACGGCCCTGGAGGCGGCCCGGCCCCGCAAGGGCCTGCCCCGGCTGTCCCAGCTGCCGCCGCTGCTGCCCCAGGTGTGGGGCCTGCGGCTCTTCCCGCGCTCCGGCGGCGCCGACGAACTCGCCCTGGACCAGCGGCTGTCCGCCCTGTCCGGCCCGGCCCGCGCCGCCTGTGTGCTGCGCGGTCTGGAGAAGCTGTCCGACACCGAGATCCGGCGGCTGCTCAAGGCCGCCGGGGTGGACGACCCGGGCGGCGCGCTGGCCGCGGCGAACGGCGTGCCCCTGCGGCCCGCGCTGCTCACCTCCACCGAGTTCGACCCCTGTCTGCTGCAGGCGCGGCCCACCGATCTGATGCGCCGCCGCCAGCACACCAAGGCCGCCCTCGCCGCCGCGGCCGCACTCGCGGTGTGCGGGGCGCTGGTCGGCCTGCCCTCCGGCGGCTGGGGCCCGGACGGCGCCGCCGCGCCCGCCTACGCCGAGAACCCGTCCGCCCGGGCCGCCCTCGACCCGGCCCGGCTGGTCCGGGTCTCCCCCGCCGACTGGAGGTCGGCCGCGCGCGCCGACTTCTCGGTGTGGCCCGCGCGCGGCCCGCTCACCGGGGACACCGCCCTGCTGCGCCGCGCCCTCGCGGTGTGGGCCCGGCCCGGCGGGACGGTCCGCGTCTCGGCGACCCCCGGCACCCAGACCGGCGGCCCGGCCGGCCCGCCCCAGCTGCTGTACGCCGGCCGGGTCGACAACGCCCGCGTGGTGATCCTCTACGACGGTCTGCGCATCGCCCGGTACGCCGAGCCGGTCGACGGCACCGCGGGCGCGGCCCTCGACTTCGCCCGGGCCGACGGCGCGACCGGCGCCGAGGCGAGCGCGCTGGTGCTGAACCGCTCCGACGGCAACGTCCGGTATCTGACCGCCCCCTGGGTGCGCAAGGCGGCCTCGCGGGACCTGACGAAGCCGGACGCGGCCGCGACCCCGCTGCAGATCACCGACGGCATCACCGCACCGCTGGCCAGCCCCGCGCTGCGGCCCGGCGACTGCACCTCCTGGACCGTGCTCCAGCTGACCGACGCCTCCGGCACCGAACTCACCACCGACCTCGGCGAGTTGGTGCCGGCCCACCTCACCGCAGGGCGGCCCGGCGCGGCCGGCGAGGCGTCCGGCCCGGCCGGGCTGAGGACCTGGGCGCCGTTCGCCTGCTCGCTCCAGGCGGAGCGCGCCGCCGGGGTGCGCAGCGTCAACGCCTGGGCCTTCGCCGACCAGCCGCTCCCCGACGGCAGCGGGGCGGCCGGCTGGGTGTGCACCAGGGCGGAGACCTGGCGCGGCGACGGCACGGGCGCGCTGGCCCAGTTCCGTACACCGGGCGGGACGGTCGGCGCGGTGGTCGCCAAGGGCACGGACGGGCGGTCCTGCGGTCCGCGTGATCCCCATGTGCTCGCCGGGGTGCTGTGGAAGTCGGCGGCGGGGCACTGGTATCTGCTGGCGGCGGGCGACAAGGACACGGCGGCCGTCCGGGCCGGCGGCGGGGTGACCGCGGCCGGGCAGGGGCAGTTCCTGGTGGCCAGGGCCGAGCAGGGGGCCCGGGCCACGCTGACGGGCACGCTGACGGACGGGACGCAGATCAAGGGGCTGCGGTAGGAAGTCGAGGCACTGCGGTAGGAAGCCCTTACTGACACCGGCGTAAACAAGAACTGCCGCAAGGGTTCTCAGACCTCTTACTCGTCAGTACATTGACGCCATGTCTAATACGCAGGCCCGGGTGCCGCTCAAGGCACGCAAGGTGTCCTTCTCCTGGGACGGCACGCCGCTGCACTGGGTGCCGGGGGATCCGTTCACCTCGCACACCATCAACGTGCTGCACCTGCTGCTGCCCGCCGGTGAGCGGTGGTTCGTGCACGTGTACAAGCAGGTGCTGCCGTACATCCGTGACGAGCGGCTCCGCGAGGACGTCATCGGGTTCATCGGCCAGGAGGCGATGCACTCCCAGGCCCATGACGAGGTGCTGCCGCACCTGCGTGAGCAGGGGCTCGACCCGACGCCGTACACCGCGCAGATCGACTGGTTCTTCGAGAAGCTGCTCGGCGACCGCACGCTGCCGCCGGGCAGGCCGCGCCGCTGGTGGCTGATGGAGCGGGTCGCGCTCATCGCGGCCATCGAGCACTACACCGCGTTCCTCGGTGACTGGGTGCTGGGCGCCGACGAGCTGGACCGGCGCGGCGCCGACCCGACCATGCTGGACCTGCTGCGCTGGCACGGCGCCGAGGAGGTCGAGCACCGCTCGGTCGCCTTCGACCTGTTCCTGCACGTCGACGGCAGCTACCGACGGCGCGTGCGGACCTGGGCCACGGCCTTCACGGCACTGGTGTTCCTGTGGCAGCGCGGAACGCGGTTCTTCATGGAGAACGACCCGACCCTCATCGACGGCAGGGCCGCCTTCAAGGACTTCCACGTCCGCGGCCGGCAGGGGCTGCTGCCCTCGACCGGCGCCCTGCTCAGGTCGGTCCCCCGCTATCTGAGCCGCGACTACCACCCCTCGCAGGAGGGCGACACCGCGCAGGCGGTCGCCTACCTCGCCGCCTCCCCCGCGGCCACGGCGGCGGAGAGAAGGGCCGGCTGATGCCGAAGCTGCGCACTGTCGTGCTCGTCGCCGGCGCCGCCCTGCTGACCCGGCAGGCCCTGCGCCGCCGTATCCGCGTCTCCCCGCTGTGGCCAATGCCGGCGCTGGAGGAGCCCGTCTCGGGCCGGCCGCGCTCGCGAGCCCTGCGGCTGCTGGTGGCCTCGCACGAGACGGTGGCCGAAGGGGTCGTCCAACTCCGTCTCGAGGGCCACGCCTTGCCGCGCTGGGAGCCCGGAGCCCATGTCGACCTGGTGCTGCCGTCGGGGCTCGTACGGCAGTACTCGCTGTGCGGCGACCCGGAGGACACCTCCTCCTACACGGTCGCCATCCGGCTGGCCGAGGCCGGGCGGGGCGGCTCGCGCGAGGTGCACGAGCAGATCACGGAGGGCATGGAACTGGAGGTGCGGGGCCCGCGGAACCGTTTTCCGCTGACCGAGGCGGAGTCGTACGTCTTCGTCGCGGGCGGGATCGGCATCACCCCGCTGCTGCCGATGCTGCGGGCGCTGCCGGAGCACGCCGAGTGGCGGTTGCTGTACGCGGGGCGGGACCGGGCCTCGATGCCGTTCCTGGAGGAGGTCGAGAAGCTGGGCGGCGGCCGGGTGACCGTCGTGGAGGGGCGGCCCGACCTCGGCGTGCTGGAGGCGGGCGAGGGCGCCGCCGTGTACTGCTGCGGTCCCGAGGGTCTCATGGCGGCGGTCGCGGATCGCTTCCCGGAGGTCCGCCTCGAACGGTTCGCGCCGCGTGCGCCGTCCGGCGGCGACGGGGAGTTCGAGGTCGAACTACGGCGCAGCGGACGGACGTTGACCGTACCGGCCGACACCTCCGTGCTGGCCGCCGTGCGCCGGGAGCTGCCCGGGGTGGCCTACTCCTGCGAGCAGGGCTTCTGCGGGACCTGCCAGCAGCGGGTGCTGGACGGGGAGATCGACCACCGGGACGAGCTGCTAACGGACGAGGAACGGGGCGACTCGATGCTGATCTGCGTCTCGCGGGCCCGCGGTGATCGTCTGGTGCTCGATATGTGAACACCTGCGCCCGATCGGATCGGTCATCCGATCGGTAAGGTGTGCCCATGAGTACCGGGGTTCGCCGCAGGATGGGCGTCGAGGAGCGGCGGCAGCAGCTGATCGGCGTCGCCCTCGACCTGTTCAGCCAGCGCTCGCCCGACGAGGTCTCCATCGACGAGATAGCCTCGGCGGCCGGCATCTCGCGCCCGCTGGTCTACCACTACTTCCCCGGCAAACTCAGCCTGTACGAGGCCGCGTTGAAGCGGGCGGCGGAGGATCTCGCCGGCCGCTTCGACGAGCCGCACGAGGGCCCGCTCGGCGCGCGGCTGCTGCGGGTGATGGGCCGCTTCTTCGACTTCGTGGACGAACACGGGCCGGGTTTCTCGGCGTTGATGCGCGGCGGTCCGGCGGTGCCCGCGGACGGAGTGGGCTCAAGAGAACACGCGTCGGCCACCAACGCGCTCATCGACTCCGTACGGCAGGCCGCCTACCTGCAGATCCTGTCGCACCTGGGCGTCACGGACGCGTCCCCGCGGCTGGAGCTGGTCGTCCGCTCCTGGATCTCCCTCGCCGAGTCCACGGCGCTGATCTGGCTGGACGGCCGGCGCATTCCGCGCGCCGAGCTGGAGGTCCAGCTGGTGCACGACTTCGCCGCGCTGGCCGCGGTCAGCGCCGCCTACGACGAGGACATGGCGACCCTGCTGAAGAAGATGGTCCAGGACGAGCCGGCCGACGGCCCCTTCGCGGAACTCGCCGGCCGGCTGCTGTCCCTCGCGCCCTGAGCTACCGGTCGAACTTCCGGTAGGACGCGTCGAGGTCGCGGACCTCGGCGGAGGCGTGCAGGGCGACACCGTCCTCCGGTGCCAGGTGCTTGCGGAGCAGGTCGAGCACGGCCTCGGTCAGCCGTGCCTTGGTCTCCTCGTCGCGTCCGGCGAGGAGACCGATGGTCACGTGCACGACATGGTGGCTCTCGTCCGTCAGCCCCTCGTACCCGTACCCGGTGTTGGCCTCGCGGAACAGCGTCTTGCAGGCCTCGGGCCGGGCCGCCGCGATGTCGACGACCGCGTTGTGCAGGTCCCGTACGAACGCCTCCGAGTGGATCTCGGCGTTGTACGAGTAGTCCACGGTGATCTGCGGCATGGGCACTCCTGTCTCTGTGAACGACGCCCCGACCCTACGCGCCCGCCCGCTCGAACACCGCCACGGTCCGCGCCGGGACGCTGAACGTGCCCGTGCCGGCCGTGTAGGACGAACTCTTCACCACCGGGTCGGCGCCCTTCGCCTGCACCGGGTGCAGCCGGTAGGCGGCGCCGGCCAGGCCGGCGATCCTCTGCTCCTGCCGCTCGGGTGTGGCGTTGAGGACGACGACCAGGTCACCGAGCTTCATGGTGATGACACCCGGGGTCTCGTCCTTCCCCGACAGCGGGAAGGACAGCGCGTCCTGCACCTGCGCGGCCGTGCCCAGGGAGAACGCCTTCTCCGTCGTACGGATCCGCAGCAGGTCCTGGTACGCGGCGGAGGCGCCGGTGATCTGCGGGCAGCCCACCTTCACGCCGGTGAGCAGCGGCCGGGCGTAGTCCCACTTGGACTGGTTGTCGGCCGCCATGGGCAGCCCGCGCCCGAAGCCGTTGCCGTCGGCGCAGTTCCAGTGGATGGCGTTGAACCAGTCGCCGCTGTCGAAGGAGTTGCGGTCCAGCGACTTGGAGCGGAGCAGGTCGGTGCCCGCCTGGGACAGGGCCGGCCCCTGCGACAGGGCGGCCGTGGCCATGGCCAGGACCTGCATGCGGGCCCGGTCGGACGCGGAGGTGTCCTTGGGGAGCTTGTAGGTCAGGGCGTCGAAGAGGGACTCGTTGTCGTGCGCGTCCACATAGGCGAGGGCGTCGCCGGGCGCGTCCGCGTAGCCGGCGGGCGAGCCGTTGTAGTCGATCTCCGCTCCGGTTACCGCCTTTCCGTCGCTGTCCGTGAAGTGGTACTTCGCGAGGTTTCCGGTCAGGCCGACCTTGATCAGGTCCTGGTAGTGCAGCAGGCGGGCCTTCTGCTCCTCCTTCGTCCCGTTGGCGGTGGAGGAGTTGGGGTCGGTGTACAGCCCGGACGCGAAGCCCTGGACGCCGGGGTCGGAGTCGAAGGGGCTGCCGCCGCGCACGGCGTCACGGGCGCGGTCGGAGAAGGTGGCGATGCCGGTGCCGGCCATGTTGGCCTGGGTGGCCTGCACGAACCGGGCGTCGTTGGCGACCTCGCCGAAGTTCCAGCCCTCGCCGTACAGGATGATCTTCTTGCCGTCGACGCCGTCCTTCTCCGGGGTCAGCGCGTCGAGGGCCTTCCTGACCGCGAGGATGTTGGCCTTCGGGTGGTGGCCCATGAGGTCGAAGCGGAACCCGTCGACCTTGTACTCCTTGGCCCAGGTGACGATCGAGTCCACGACCAGCTTGCCCATCATCGCGTTCTCCGGCGCGGTGTTGGAGCAGCAGGTGCTGTCGGCCACGCTGCCGTCGGCGAGCAGCCGCTGGTAGTAGCCGGGCACGATCCTGTCGAGCACGCTGGCGTCCGCCTGGCCGCTGGCCGCCGTGTGGTTGTAGACGACGTCCATGACGACCCTGAGGCCGTCCCCGTTCAGCGCCTGCACCATCTTGCGGAACTGGACCGTGCGGGCGGTGCCGTCCGGGTCGGTGGCGTAGGAGCCCTCGGGGACCGTGAAGTGGTACGGGTCGTAGCCCCAGTTGTAGGCGTCCTTCGCGGCGGTCTTCGCCACGCACGCCTGCTGCTGGTCGGAGTCGGCCGGGTAGGACGCCAGGTCGCAGCCGGGACTCGCCTGGTCGGCCTTCTTCTCGGGGACAGTGGCGAAGTCGAACGCGGGCAGCAGGTGGACGTACGACGTCCCGGACTTCGCCAGCGCGCGCAGGTGCTTGGAGCCGTCGCTGCTCTTGTCGGTGAAGGCTAGGTAGGTGCCCTGGTCCTGGGCCGGGACGGTCTTGTCGGCGACCGAGAAGTCCCGGATGTGCAGCTCCTGGATCTGGGCGTCCTTGAGCGGTACGGCCTTGGGCTTGTGCAGGGCCGACCAGCCGCTCGGGGCGAGCGCCTTGTCGTTCAGGTCCACGACGAGGCTGCGCCCGGAGTTCGCGGTGAGGGCGACCGAGTAGGGGTCGGTGACCTTGTTGACGACCATCTTGCGGACGCTGGGCGCCCACACCTTCACCACGTACCGGTAGGGCTTGCCCTTCCAGGACGACGGGCCGGTGACGGACCACACGCCGGTGGTGTCGTCGCGGTGCATGGCCTTGAGGGAGCCGTCCAGCTCCAGCGAGACGCTCTGCGCGGTCGGCGCCCAGACGGAGAGGGTGGGCTTTCCGTCGCGGAAGACCGGGCCGAGGTGCGCCTTGGTCGCGGCCGGGTACAGGTCGTCCAGCGCCCCCGCGATCTGCACGCCGGTCGCGGCGAGCACGGCGCCGTTGGCGGCGCGCTGGGAGGCGACCAGCTGGCCCCTCAGCGCCGCGCGCACCCGGCCGCGGTCCCGCGGGTCGACGGACCAGGCGGCGTAGTCCTTCAGGTGCGGGAACTTCGCCTTCTGGGCGTCGGTCAGGGTGGTCTTCTCCAGCCGGATCCAGTGCTCGTCGTCGCTGGTCAGCGTGGCGTCCTTGACGGCGATCGAGCCGCTCGGGGAGTACAGCAGCTGGGTGGAGGCGGCGCCGTCGGCGCCGTTCCAGGCGACGGTGTCCCGGTCGATCCAGACCGCCTTGGAGGTGGTCAGGTCGAGGGCGGCGGCGCTGCCCGCCGGTTGCGGCAGCAGGTACTTCTCCTGGCCGTTCAACAGCCACACCTCGTAGCCGTTGGCCTTGAGGTCCAGTGACTGGTCGGCGGGCAGGTCCTTGTCGTCGCCCTTGTGGATGATGTAGCTGAGACTGGTGGCACCCTCGGCGAGCGGCACCTCGAAGACAGCGCCATAGGCATCAGTCTTCACCGGCTTCAGCGGGTTCGACCAGTCGGTGGGGTGCGCGGCGCCCGTCCAGACGTGCAGGCCCCAGCCGTCGTAGTTCCCGTCGGCGCGGTGGTAGTGGATGACGGCCTTGGTCGTGTCCTGCGCCGGATAGCCGGGCTTCCGGGTCAGGACGTCGGTCTTCCCCTGCTCGACCCAGACCTCACCCGTCTTGGTGACGTCGATGCTCCGGTCGGCGGAGACGTCCTTGTTCCCGTTCTTGTCGATGACCAGGAAGCCGACGTTCGAGGCGCCGGGCTTGAGCTTGACGTAGGCGAAGGCGCCCCAGGCGTCCCGGCCGGTGAAGGGGTGGCTGGCCGGCCAGTTCGTGGCCTCGCCGTCGGCGATGTCGCCCCAGGCGTACAGGCCCCAGTTGTCGTAGTCGCCGTCGGTGCGCTGGTAGTGGACGATCGCGTAGTCGCGGGACGAGGCGGTGGGGACCTCGGGTGCGGGCGGGGTGCCGGAGGTGCTGCTCGCCAGGGCGCTCGCGGTGTGCCCGGCGGAGTCGGTCACCACGGCCTTGTAGCGCAGCGCGGTCCCGGCGGGCACGCCCTTGCCGAGGGTCTGGGTGACCTTGTACGGGGCGTGGTCCGCGGAGCCGAGCACCCGCCACTTGGCGTTGCCGACCTGGGCGGCGAAGACGACCCGGTTCAGCCGGCCGCCGTCGACATCGGCGGTGACGTCCACCGTGCCGGTGGCTCCGGCGGCCGGGGCGGTGAGGGTGATCGCGGGCAGCGTGGCGGGGTCGGCGAGGGCGCCGGCGGCCTTGTAGACGACGGCGGACCCGGCCGGGACGGTGACGCCGACCTTGCGGTCGCCGTCGGAGGTCACGGTGCCGGTCGCGCCGTAGACGCCCTTGTACGGCATTCCGGCCGAGCCGGTCGCGAAGGTCGCCGTCTTCGCCTCGTCCGCGTTGTTCAGGGCGACGACGTACTCCTGGCCGGTCCTCGCGTCCGTGCGGGTGAAGGCGTAGATCCCGGCGCCGTCGGCCGCGTAGCGCTCGGTCTGGACGCCGTCGGTGAGGGCGGGGTTGGCCTTGCGGAGCTTGGAGAGCGCGGCGATCTGCCGGTACAGCGGGGCGCTCGTGTCGTAGGAGTCGCTGGCGTGGGTGCGGTCGGTGCCGATCTCGTCGTCCTTGAGATAGTCGGGCACCTGGGAGGCGAACATGGTCTGGCGGGCGTCCTTGTCGCCGCCGGCGCCGGTGAAGCCCTGCTCGTCGCCGTAGTAGACGACCGGGTTGCCGCGGCTGAGGAACATCAGCTCGTTGGCGAGCTCGTCCTTCTTCAGGATCTCGGCGTCGGAGGCCTTCGGGTTGTCCTGCTTCAGGAAGTACCCGATGCGGCCCATGTCGTGGTTGCCGAGGAAGGTGACCTGCTCGTACGCGTTGGCCTTGTCGGTCGTGTACTTGTAGTCGTCACCGAAGACGCTCGCCAGCTTCCGCGCGCTCGCGCCCTGGGAGGCGTAGGCGCGGGCCGCGTCCTGGAACGGGAAGTCGAGGGTGGCGTCGAGGCGGCCCTGGGTGACGTACGGGGACGTGACGTTCGTGTCCGCGGAGTAGGTCTCGCCGAACAGGAAGAAGTTCTTCCGGCCGTGCGCCGCCGCGTACCGGTCGAGCGCGGTCGCCCACTGCGTCCAGAACTCCATGTCGACGTTCTTGACGGTGTCGATCCGGAAGCCGTCGACGGCGAAGTCCTTCACCCACCGCTCGTAGATCTTCTCCATGCCGTGCACGACCTCGGGACGCTCGGTCCACAGGTCGTCCAGGCCGGAGAAGTCGCCGTAGGTGGCGGACTCGCCGGCGAAGGTCGAGTCACCCCGGTTGTGGTACATCGTCGGGTCGTTGAGCCAGGCCGGGACCTTGGACCGGCTGGTGACGGTCGGCGTGTACGGGAACGAGGCGCGGGAGACCGCCGGGAACTGCTTGCTGCCGTCCGCGTAGTCGGCGTCGTCGAAGGGCCTGCCGTCCTTGGTGAGATACGGGAACGCGCCCTTGGAGCGGTACTCGGAGGACTTCTCCTGGTTGTCCACGACGTCGGCGGTGTGGTTGGTGATGACGTCGAAGAAGACCTTCATGCCCTTGGCGTGCGCCTTGGAGACGAGGTTCTTCAGGTCCTGGTTGGTGCCGAAGTGCGGGTCGACCTGGGTGAAGTCGGTGATCCAGTAGCCGTGGTAGCCGGCGGAGGCGTTGGCGCCGGTGCCCTGCACGGGCCGGTTCTTGAAGATCGGGGCCATCCAGATGGCGGTGGTGCCCAGGCCCTTGATGTAGTCGAGCTTCTTGGTCAGGCCCTTGAGGTCGCCGCCCTGGTAGAAGCCCTTGTCGGTGGGGTCGTAGCCGGTGCTGAGCCGGGAGCCGGTCAGCCCGCCCTTGTCGTTGGAGGCGTCGCCGTTGGCGAAACGGTCCGGCATGACGAAGTAGAACTGCTCGCGGGTGTCGTCGTGCCGGGCCGGCTGGGCGGCGAGGGAGGCGTCCGAGGGGGGCGCGGGCGGACTGGCGGCGTGGGCCGCCAGTGGCTGGATCAGTGCGGCGGCGAGGGCTGCGGCGGTGACGGCCGCGGCCCGTTTCGCTCTCGGTATCACAGGCGGTAACTCCTAGCGCAAGCGGCTCTCTTGGGTCCGACCCCGCGCGACCGTATCGCCGCCGCAAGGGTTGCAGCAAGAGTCTTGAAATCAACGGCAAGGACTTTCACCGGGCTTCCCGGCCCGGAGACTGCGAGGCACCCTCCCCCGGAGCGTCCGAGCCCTGCCTACTTGACCGTTCAACCGAGGCCGCGCTCGGGCGGGTTGCGCAGGGCGGCGGCTGCCGGTACGGCGGCCCGGGTTGCGGCTCGTCGCCCCCGGAGTGAGCGTGGAGGAAAGGACGCCCACGACAGCGCGCACGCGAGCGGAGGCGGAGGACTCACCGGAACAGCAGCCAGGGAACACGCGACCGCACAGCCCATCCGGATCCATGATGCCCAGAGCCACACGGCGACACGTCCGCCACATCACCAGCGCCTTGGCCCTTGCCGCGGCACTCGCGTTACCCGCAGGTCTCGCGACTGCCCTGCCGGTGTCTCAGATCCGCGGCGAGACCGGGACGGATCCGCCCGCTCAGTCATCACCCCCTGCTCCGTCGACGCCGACCACGACAACGGCGCCCTCCCCACCGACGCCGACCACGACAACGGCGCCTTCCCCGTCGACGCCGAGCACGTCGTCCTCCGCTCCATCGCCGTCCACGCCCACAGGGACCGGGACGTCCCACCCGAGCCGCACGTCGGCCACCCAGACGTCACCCACGCCCAGTCGGGGAGGGTCCTCCGCCTCCGATGCCCTGAAGCGGCAGAAGCAGGAAACCAAGGACGTGACGGCGGACTTGCACCAGAAGGAGAAGGACGTTCCCAAGGAGCTGGTCCCGAGCGTGAAGCGGTTGAGCACCGCCCTGCGAGCGGTGGAGGACCCGCACACCCCGCCGCACGTGCGGGACGCCACCACCACGAGCGCGCAGCAGGTGAGCGC
The DNA here is from genome assembly GCF_040703635.1 of Streptomyces sp. NPDC007189. Lineage (NCBI taxonomy): Bacteria > Bacillati > Actinomycetota > Actinomycetes > Kitasatosporales > Streptomycetaceae > Streptomyces > Streptomyces sp. NPDC007189. The sequence continues at coordinate 591,205 of NZ_JBEYEY010000002.1, read as the reverse complement.
CGCCCTCGAGGTGATCGGCGCCCCCGATACGCCTCCCGCGACGCGCCGACAGCTGACCGGGGTCGTGCAACAGGTGACCTCCACGCTGGAGGCGGCCCAGCGGCCAGGAGTACGGCCCGACGAACGGCGCACCGCCACCTTCATCGCGGCGAGGGCGACCTCCCTCCTGCCCTTGATCGGCGACCGGAAGACACCTCCACAGCTGCGGCGGGACCTGACCGAGAGCGTGCGGCACCTGACCCACGCCAGAAGCGAGCGCGGCGGGACCACCGGCGATTCCGGTTCCTCGGCGGACAGAACCCGTGCCGCGAAGGCGGTGGAGGCCTCGTGGGCCACCATCAGGGACCCGCACACACCCGGCAACCTGCAGAAGGAACTCGCAAAAGTCACGCACGAGACCAGTTCGTCGCTGGACAGGGCCGGCGATCCCGAGGCGTCGGCCGATGAGCGGGACCAGGCGCAGAAAGACCTGGACAAGCAACTCGACCACATGAAGAAGGAACTGGAGAAAGCCGCCTCCGCTCAGGGGCTGCCGAACGTACCACTCCCCAAGGCGGCCGAAGTGTGCACCAATGCTGTCTTCGATTACGTCGACGACGACGTCCTCATCAAGAAACTCGGCAGTGTGCTGCCGAAGAAGTGGGACACCGAAGGCGTCGATGACTTCTGGAAGTCGGAGGAGGCAAAGAAAAATGCTCTTGACATCCGCGTCCTGTTGCGGGGCCAGGAAGACGTCACCGACGCCCCCGTGCAGATCAAACGCCTCGCCCCCAAGCTCGCCGATACGATACCGGCGGAATACCTCTACGTCACTCTCGGGACTCCGGGGCTGAACTGCCTGCGAGCCGCGTTGGACGTCTACCAGGTCTCGGGAGTGACATCGGGCACCTGGGTCAAGAAGGCGAAGGAGATGGAATAGACTTCAGCAGCTCCGCCACCGAGACCTCCGAGGATGCGACCACCGTCGAAATGCCGTATCTTCCCTCGTCTCTCGTCTCTTCGACGCTGCTGCCCGCGGAATCGTATGAGGAAATGGAGTACTGAGGACCTTTCGTCGGAGACCACTGTGCTCCCACATAGCGCGGCTTGCGCGTCACGTTGACCAGGTTGTTGTCGTGCCGCACCCGGCCGCGATAGAGGAGCCGTGCCGGGCACTTCGCCGGATGGCAGTAGTCCGGCGTCCTCTTGAGCCAGGTCGGGTGCGGCTGACCGAAGCTCTCGACATCGATCCGCCCTCGGTCCTTCCGCATGTACGTGATCTGCAGATTGACACGCAGCAGGTCGTATGCGACGTTCTTGGGGATCTGGAACACATGCGTCAGGATGTCCTCCTGCCCGCTGTCCAGCACTGTGCCCGGTTCATACAGGCGCCCGCTGCTGATGGCCACGAAACCGAGTTGATCGACGTGCCGGTCCGCCTCTTCGTCCAGCGGGTGGCCCCGAACATAGCTGTCCTTCCATCCCTGCAGCACCGACTCCCCTTTCTCCGAATACTTCGCCGTCCTCCCGTAGACCGTGAAGTCGTCGATGATGACGTACACCGGCACTTCCCCGGTGTTCTTCACGGAGAGCTTCAGCGGTACGTGGACAAAGGGCAGCCGACGATCCGGACGCGCCGTTCCGAAATCCGCCTTCAAGGCGAAACGGAGGGGTGCCACCGTGGGTTGGTATATCGTTGAGTAGGCTAGACTGACGATGCTGAAAACGGCCGATGCGAGTACTCCTGCCGCGAATTTCTTGGGCTGTGGAATCCCCTCCCAGGATTTCTCCCGGACCAGCACGTAGAGCGCCCACAAGGACCAGCACCACAGCGGCATGAAGGCCAGCATGTAGGGCGTTGGTTCCCTCTCCTGAAGCCACATCGCCACGAGCAGGCTGTCCGTGGCCAGCGCTGTGAAGGCACCGATCAGGATGATCGTCCCGGAGAAGGCGAACTGCCGTCTTCCCCAGTAGTCGGGGGCGAAGACCGCTGCGGCGAACTGCACCACACCGAACAGGGCGAGCAGGGCCCCGGTGATCCGTTGCGCAAACGTCTGAGCCCCGGAGGCGTCCGGCCACCCGATCAGCGCGGTGAAGGCCGCGGACGCCAGGAGTCCCGCCATCATGACGACGAGGGTCGCGCGCCTCCGCCAGGCCCGGTCCGGCCAAGCCCCGCTGTCCCCGCCGCGCCAGCACACGGATGCCGGATCCTCCACATCCACGTCCCGGTAGCCGAGGCGGTCCAGCATGGTCCGCAGCTGGCGCAGCGACCAGGCGCTGCCCACGGTGTCGCCTCCCACGGTGACCCGGCGAAGACCACGCCTGTCCGGCGCCTCGACGACGACCCACGGACGGATGCTCATGAGGCCAGGCTCGAACCCGAGCGGGAAGCGCGCATGCGGTGTTGCTCCGGTTGGCCGGACACGCACCTCGCTCCCCGGGTGAGGGCCACCTCCACGCCGTGCCCGGCCGCGGGAACGGCCGGGCACGGAGCACTGTTCAGCAGGTTGATTTGCCCGCATAGATCGCCAGCGCGGTATTGGCGCCCAGGGTGGCGGTGAACTGTCCGCTGGAGTCCACCGCCACCGTCGTGTTGTTCTGCACATTGCAGTACGTGCCCGCCGGCAGGGAGGTCTGATACGTACGGGTCTGTGCCGAGGACTCGTGGTTGATCGCCACATAGCCCTTGGTGCCGCGGCCGAAGGCGATCCAGTTGTTGCCGTCGTCCCACCAGTTGGAGACGGCCTGGCCCCGGGTCGCGTTGCGGAAGGCGACCATGCGGATGATCTCCGGCCAGGCGTGCTGGCACTTCCAGCCGTCCTGCCAGCAGGCGCCCACCTGGCCGTTGTCGGGCGGGCCGGCGTCCGCGTCGGACCACTCGTAGCCGGAGTTGATGTCGGGGGCGCCATAGGGCCAGGCGAGCATGAAGACGTTCGCCAGGGTGTAGTTGGCGCCGTCCTTGTAGTTGAGGGTGCTGCCGTTGCGTTCCGTGTCGTGGTTGTCCACGAAGACGCCGGCCACCGAGCTGCTGAGGTAACCCCAGCCCTCGCCGAAGTTGTTCAGGTAGGCCAGCTTCTCGTTGTTGAACACGCGCTTGAGGTCGTAGGCGTAGCGGAACTCCTGGACGTCCCCGTTGCCGGTGTACTCGGAGGGCTGGACCGCCTCGTTGGCGCCGTAGATGACCTCCTGCTTCCAGTAGACGGAAGGGTTGGTCAGGCGGGACTTGATGTTGGCCAGGTCCTCGGCGGGGATGTGCTTGGCCGCGTCGATGCGGAAGCCGTCGGCGCCCAGGGAGAGCAGGTCGTTCATGTAGCCGGCGATCGTCCTGCGGACGTACTCCTCACCGGTGTCCAGGTCGGCGAGCCCGACCAGTTCGCAGTGCTGGACGTTCCAGCGGTCCTGGTAGTTGGTGACCTGGGAGGTGCAGTCGTCGAAGTCGGGGTACGAGTACAGGCCGGGGTAGTCGTACTTGGTGTACGTCGAGCCGCCGGTGCCGGTGCCGCTGCCCGCCGACATGTGGTTGACGACGGTGTCGACGACGACCTTGAGGCCGGCCGCGTGACAGGTGTCGATCATGTTCTTGAAGGCGGTGCGGTCGCCCAGGCGGCCCGCGATCTTGTAGGAGACCGGCTGGTACGACGTCCACCACTGCGAGCCCTGTATGTGCTCGGCGGGCGGGGAGACCTGGACGTAGCCGTACCCGGCGGGGCCGAGGGTGGTGGTGCACTCGCGGGCCACCGAGGCGTAGTTCCACTCGAAGAGAACGGCGGTGACGTCCTTGGCGCCCGGCGGGGAGGCCTGGGCAATGGTCGGGTTCATGCCAACCAGAGCGGCGGCCGTGAGGGCGACCACCACGGGGAGGGTTCTGCGTGCCATGTGGGGGTCCTTCGTCCTTGAAGGCTGATGAAAGACCGCTGAAGGCGCTTGCTGCAATGTTTCAGCAACCTTGCGGTGACGCAGATGTTAAAGGCCCGCTGCCTGAAAGGCAGCGGGCCGTCGCGAAGTTGATGCAAGAACTTTCAGACAGGCCGTCAGGCCGGGTGCCGGTCCGGTGTCATGCCGTGGTCCACCAGACGGTCGTGTCGGCCGGGACCTTCGTCTCGTCGTCGGTCTCGGTCACCTCGCCGCTGGCGAGCAGCACCCGGCCGTACGCCGGGGTCGTCACCGACTCCCCCGTGGTGTTGGTGACGCAGACGAACTCGCCGCGCCGGAAGGCCAGGACGCCCTCGGGGGCGCGCAGCCACTCCACGGCGTCGCCCGCGCCCAGGTCGGGCTGGGTGCGGCGGGCGGCGAGGGCGGACCGGTACAGCTCCAGCGTCGAGCCGGGGACACCGGTCTGCGCCTCCACGCTCAGCTCGCCCCAGCCGGCCGGCTGCGGCAGCCAGCTGCCGCCGCTGCCGAAGCCGTGACTGGAGCCCTCGCGGGTCCACGGGATCGGGACGCGGCAGCCGTCGCGGAAGCCGTCCTGGCCGGCGCCGCGGAAGTACGCCGGGTCCTGGCGCACCTCGTCCGGCAGGTCGACGACGTCGGGCAGGCCCAGCTCCTCGCCCTGGTAGACGTACGCCGAGCCGGGCAGGGCCAGCATGAGGAGGGTGGCGGCGCGCGCCCTGCGCAGGCCCAGCTCCCTGTCTCCGGCCGTGCGGATCTGGGTGCCGAGGCCGGGCGGGTTGGCGAAGCGGGTGGCGTGCCGGGTCACGTCGTGGTTGGACAGCACCCAGGTGGCCGGGGCGCCGACCGGGCGCATGGCCTCCAGGGTGCGGTCGATGACCGTACGGAGTTCCTTCGCGTCCCACTCCGTCGACAGGTACTGGAAGTTGAAGGCCTGGTGCAGTTCGTCCGGGCGGACGTAGTTGGCGGTGCGCTCGACGGTCGGCGTCCAGGCCTCGGCCACGAAGATTCGCTCGCCGGAGTACTCGTCCAGGATGTGACGCCACTGCCGGTAGACGGCGTGCACGCCGTCCTGGTCGAAGAACGGCATGACATCGTTGCCCAGCAGCTTGAGCTGGTCGTGGGCGCCGAGGTCGGGCAGGCCGTCGGCCTTCACCAGGCCGTGGGCCACGTCGATGCGGAAGCCGTCGACGCCCATGTCCAGCCAGAAGCGCAGGATCGAGCGGAACTCGTCGCCGACGGCCGGGTGCTCCCAGTTGAAGTCGGGCTGCTCGGGCGCGAAGAGGTGCAGGTACCACTCGCCGGGCGTGCCGTCCGGTTCCGTCACCCGGGTCCAGGCCGGGCCGCCGAAGATGGACTCCCAGTCGTTGGGCGGCAGTTCGCCGTTCTTCCCCTTGCCGGGGCGGAAGTGGTAGCGCTCCCGCAGCGGGGAGCCGGGGCCCTCGGCGAGGGCGCGCCTGAACCACTCGTGCTGGTCGGAGGAGTGGTTCGGGACGAGGTCGACGATGATCCTCAGGCCCAGCTCGTGGGCGTCGCGGATCAGCGCGTCGGCGTCCAGGAGGTTGCCGAACATCGGGTCGACGGCACGGTAGTCGGCGACGTCGTAGCCGGCGTCGGCCTGCGGGGAGGCGTAGAAGGGGCTGAGCCACACGGCGTCGACGCCCAGGTCGCGCAGGTACGGCAGGCGGGAGCGTACGCCTTCCAGGTCACCCATGCCGTCGCCGTTGCTGTCGGCGAAGCTGCGCGGATAGACCTGGTAGATGACCGCGTCCCGCCACCAGTCGCGACGGCGGTCGGCGACGGCGGCGACGGCGGCGTGGGGGGCCGGTGCGGCGGTGTGCTGCTGGCTCATGGCGTCCTTGAGAGGTAAACGGGTTCGGGTCATGGGCGCGTGGATGCGGTACGGCTGCGGATGCGGACCGGGGAACGGGTGCGAGGCGGCCGCGGTGTCGGCGGGGTCGGATGGGCACCGCGGCCGCCTACCCGCGCCCGACTGCGGCGCGGGAGCAGGGGGCCTTCTTCGAAGGGGCCGTCAGCCCTTGGTGCCGCCGGCGGTGAGGCCGGTGACGAGGTTCTTCTGCACGAGGTAGAAGAACACCGACACGGGTATCGCGATCAGCACCGCGGTGGCGGCCATGTAGTTCCACTGGGCGTCGTGCTCGCTGACGAAGGTCTGCAGACCGACGGCGAAGGTGTACTTGGAGTCGTCCAGCAGGAAGGTCGTCGCGAAGGCGACCTCGCCGACGGCGGTGATGAAGTTGTAGAAGGCGGCGACGGCCAGGCCCGGCCGGGCCAGCGGCAGGATCAGCCGGAAGAAGGTGCCGAACGGGCTGAGCCCGTCGACGCGTCCGGCCTCGTCGATCTCGAAGGGGATGGTGTCGAAGTACCCCTTGAGCAGCCAGGCGCTGTACGGCACGGCCGTGGTGCAGTTGATGATGATCAGCGCCCAGTAGGTGTCGATGAGGTCGAACCGGCTGAAGATCTCGTACATCGGCACGATCAGGATGGCGATCGGGAAGGCCTGCGTGAGCAGCAGGACCCACATCAGCTGCTTGTAGCCGGGAAAGCGCATCCGGGAGACCGCGTAACCGGTGGTGGCGGCGACCATGACACCGATCAGGGTGGTGCCGAGGGCCACGATCATCGTCGACTTGAACCAGTCGAAGAACCCGGTGTGCTCCAGCACGAAGCTGTAGTTGGAGAAGCCGGCCTTGGCCGCGATCTTGCCCGGGTGCAGGTAGTCGTCCTTGTCGGGGCCGAGCGACAGGTAGATCAGCCAGGCCACCGGGGCGAGCGCGATCAGGCTCGCGAGGGCGAGGCCGCCGTGCAGCAGGGCGGCGCCGAGCGGGCCGCGTTCGCCGCGCCGGCGCACACGCCGCGGGGGCTGCGCGGCGGGGGCGGCCCCGGCCTCGGTCTTTTCCAGGGTCGTGGTGCTCATGGCGGCGGCTCCTGCGGCGTCAGACGGCGAGCTGGTCATTGCGCTTCAGCCAGCGGAAGTAGAAGGAGGTGAAGACGGTGATGATGGACAGCAGCAGTACGCCGTACGCGGCGGACTGGGCGAAGTCGCGCGGCTGCTGTCCGAAGCCCAGGAAGTAGGCCCAGGTGACGAGGATCTGGGCGTCGGGGGCGCTGGTCGGGCCGAACAGCAGGAAGATGATGGCGAACTGGTTGAAGGTCCAGATGATGCCGAGCAGGACGACGGTGGAGCTGACGGACCTCAGCCCCGGCAGGGTGACGTGCCGGAAGCGCTGCCAGGCGGTCGCGCCGTCCATCTCGGCGGCCTCGTACAGGGAGGAGTCGATGGACTGCAGGCCGCCGAGCAGCGAGAGCATCATGAACGGCACACCGCACCAGGTGTTGACCATGATCGCGGCGAACCGCTGCCAGAAGGTGTCCTCCAGCCACTGCGGCTGGGGCAGGTGGACGGCGTGCAGGAGCTGGTTGATCACTCCGGAGTCGGAGAGCATGATCCGCCAGGAGAAGACGGTGACGAAGGTCGGCACCGCCCAGGGCAGGACCAGCAGCACCCGGTAGAAGGTGCGGCCGCGCAGCTTCTCGTTGAGCATGAGCGCGAGGCCCAGGCCGATGGCGTAGTGCAGCGCCACACAGGCGGCCGTCCACACGACGGTCCACAGGAAGTGCGACCAGAACCGGTCGTACGACAGCGGGCCGAACAGGATGTCCTTGTAGTTGCCGAACCCGATGAACTTGTAGGTCGCCGGGATGTGGTTGACGCCGATCGTGCGGGCCGAGTTCAGGCTGTTGGCATCCGTGAGGGTCAGGTAGACGCCGCGGATCAGCGGGTAGCCCACGATCACGGCGAGCACGACGACCACCGGTGCGATCATCGCGTAGGCGTACCAGTACCTCTGGTAGCCGTTTTTGATGCGCTGCCCCAGCCCGGGCCGAGGCGCGCGGTCACCGCGGCGCTTGCCGGTCGCGCGGTCGATGGCGACTGTCATGGTTCGACACCTTCAAAGGATCAAGGAGTTGGCCGGGCACAGGGCGGTGGCCGTCGGATCCTTCCCCTCCTGAAGCGAGGATCCGACGGCCGACCGGGCGTCACTTGCTGAAGTCGGGCACCAGCTTGGTGAAGGCGGCCTCGGCGTTGCTCAGACCCTGGTCCAGCGACTCCTTGCCGCCGGCGATCTTCGGCAGTTCGGTGTCGAGCGGACCCCACAGGGAGCTGTACTCGGGCAGCGCCGGGCGGGGCTGGGCGGCGGACAGCACGCTCTGGTAGCCGGCGATGCCGGGGTCGGCCTTGACCTGGGCGCTGTAGGCGTCGGAGCGGGTCGGCAGGGTGGAGTTCTTCAGGGCGATGGTCTCCTGGGAGGACGCCGAGGTCATGAACTTCACGAACTTCAGCGCCGCCTCCTGGTGGGCCTTGTCCGAGCCGGCGTAGACCGAGAGGTTGTGGCCGCCGGTCGGGGCGCCCGCCTTGCCGGTGGAGCCGGCCGGGACGGTGGCGATGCCCAGGTTGGACTTGTCCTTGAAGGCGCTGCCCTTGTAGAAGTTCGTGATCTCCCACGGGCCCTGGACGATCGCGGCGACCTTGCCGTTGACGAACGCGTCCTGGATGTGGGCGTAGGCGTCGGCTGTGGTGTCGGCCTTGTGCAGGCCCTTGCCGGAGAAGGTGCTCAGCCAGGTGCCGTAGGCCTTCTTCGCGGCCGGCGAGTCGACGGTGATCTTCTTGGCCGAGGCGTCGACGGTGTCGGTGCCCTCGCCGTAGAGGAAGGTCTGCGCGTAGTAGGCCTGGGTGGAGCCCCAGTAGCCGTACTGGCCGGTCTTGGACTGGATCCTGGCGGCGTCGGACTTCAGCTCGTCCCAGCTCTTGGGCGCCTCGGTGATGCCGGCCTTCTTGAACAGGGCCTTGTTGTACACCAGCGCCAGGGTGTCGGTGACCAGCGGCACGCCGTAGGTCTTGCCCTGGTACTGGGCCTGCTGGATCAGGCTGGGCTGGAACTTGGCCTGGTCGGCGAGGGCCTCGGTGCCGTCCAGCGGCAGGAAGTAGCCCTTCTTCGCGAAGGCGGGGGTCCAGCCGACCTCGGAGCGCAGCACGTCCGGGGCGCCCTTGGAGCCGGCCGCGGTGTCGAACTTGTTCTGCGCCTGGTCGAAGGGCACGTCGACGTACTTGACCTTGATGTTCTTGTTGGCGGCCTCGAACTTCTGGACCAGGGCCTTGTACGTCGGCGCCTCGTTGGTGGCGTTGGAGGTGTCCCACCAGGTGATGGTGACCGGGCCGTCCGACTTGCCGCTGCCGCTGTCGCTCCCGCTGCCGCAGGCCGTCGCCGCCAGGGCGAGGGACGCCACCAGCGCGGAGGCCGCTATGCCACGCCGCATGAGTTCTCCTTGAGGGTTATGCCCGAGTGAGGCAGGGGCGGTCCCGTCCGCCGTCCCTGCGGTCTTGCCGACAGCGCCGTTGCAGGGCGGCCGGGCGACCAGGAACGTAACAGCGTTGTAAGCGTTGCGAAAGACCTTGCAGAAAAAAAGTGCAAGGGAACACGATGGTTACCCCGTCGTTACCGCTCAGCAGTCGGCCGACACGTGTGCAAGACTCTGCAAGCTCTTGCCACCATCCATGCGAGGGAGCCCGATGAGGCAGCAACCCAGGGCGAGCCGTCCGGCCGCTCGAACCCGGCGTCCCGTCGGTGTGCAAGGCGCCATACGCCCGGTACAGTCCAGTGCCGTGACCACACGGCTTGCCGACATCGCTGCGCAGGCGGGGGTGAGCGAAGCGACCGTCAGCCGGGTCCTGAACGGGAAGCCGGGCGTCGCCGCCACCACCCGCCAGTCCGTGCTGGCCGCGCTGGACGTGCTGGGCTACGAGCGGCCGGTGCGGCTGCGGCAGCGCAGCGAGGGCCTGGTCGGGCTGATCACCCCCGAGCTGGAGAACCCGATATTCCCGGCCCTGGCCCAGGTCATCGGCCAGGCGCTGACCCGCCAGGGCTACACGCCGGTGCTCGCCACGCAGACCCCGGGCGGGTCGACCGAGGACGAGCTGACCGAGATGCTGGTGGACCGCGGGGTCGCCGGGATCATCTACGTCTCCGGGCTGCACGCGGACACCACCGCCGACATGTCCCGCTACGAGCGGCTGCGGGCGCAGGGCGTGCCGTACGTGCTGGTGGACGGGTTCTCGCCGCAGGTGCAGGCGCCGTTCATCTCCCCCGACGACCGGGCCGCGATGACGCTCGCGGTGACCCATCTGGTGTCGCTCGGGCACACCCGGATCGGGCTCGCCCTCGGGCCGAAGCGGTTCGTGCCGGTGCAGCGCAAGATCGAGGGCTTCGTGCGGGCCATGCAGGACCAGCTGGGGTTCACCGCCGAGGCGGTCGAGACCGAGCTGGTCCAGCACTCGCTGTACACGCTGGAGGGCGGGCAGGCCGCCGCGACCGCGCTGATCGAGCGGGACTGCACGGCCGTGGTGTGCGCCAGCGACATGATGGCACTCGGCGCCATACGGGCCGCCCGGCAGCGGGGTCTTCAGGTGCCGCAGGACGTGTCGGTGGTCGGCTTCGACGACTCCCCGCTGATCGCCTTCACCGACCCGCCGCTGACCACGGTCCGCAAGCCGGTGCCGGCGATGGGGCAGGCCGCGGTGCGCACGCTGTTGGAGGAGATCGGCGGCACGCCCGCGCCGCACAGCGAGTTCGTGTTCATGCCGGAGCTGGTGGTGCGCGGTTCGACCGCTTCGGCGCCGCATGTCGTCCGTACGTCGTAGAAGGTGCGTCCCGGACCCGACCTTGGGATGATCGGTCGAAGACGCCTTTTCTGGCACACTTGATGGCTATGAGTGACTCGACCGTGACGCAGTCGGAAGGTCGCGAGGAGGTGGCCGTTCCGGGTTCCGTCACGGACGAGGTCGAGCGCGAGGCGCGCGGTGGTCTCGCCGGCCGGCTGAGGCGCCCGCGGCGGCCCCGGCTGTGGTTCGAGATCCTTCTGATCGCGGTGAGTTACTGGACGTACTCACTGATCCGCAACGCCGTCCCGGAGCAGCGGGGCAAGGCGCTGCGCAACGCCGACTGGGTGTGGCGCGCCGAGCACCATCTGGGCATCGCCGCCGAGCAGTCCGTCAACCACGCGGTGAACTCGGTGACTTGGCTGATCATCGGCATGAACTACTACTACGCCACGCTGCACTTCGTCATCACGATCGGGGTGCTGGTGTGGCTGTACCGGTGGCATCCGGGACGCTACTCGGCGGCCCGTCTGGCGCTGTTCGCGACGACCGGTGTGGCCCTGCTCGGTTACTACCTGTTCCCGCTCGCGCCGCCGCGGCTGATGCGCGGCGGGCACTTCGTGGACACGGTCATGGTCCACCACACCTGGGGCTCGATGGCCTCCGGCGACCTGAAGGACATGTCGAACCAGTACGCGGCGATGCCGTCCATGCACATCGGCTGGTCGCTGTGGTGCGGGCTGACGGTGTTCGCGCTGGCGTCCGTGCCGTGGGCGCGGGTGCTGGGGCTGCTCTACCCTGCGGTCACCCTGCTGGTCATCGTGTCCACGGCCAACCACTTCTGGCTGGACGCGGTGGGCGGCGTACTGTGCCTGGCCTTCGGGTTCGCCGTGGCGCGTCTCTGGTTCGGGGCGCTGCCCCACGCCCTGCCGAGACGGGCGCCGGCCCGGGCGGCCGAGCCGGCGCCGGCCGCTCAGTCCGCGTAGAACAGCTCCTCGACCACCGTGCGGGCCCTGCGGGCGGTACGGCGGTAGGCGTCCAGCATGTCCCCGGCGTGCCCGGCGCCGTAGCCCAGGTAGCGGCCCACGGCGGCCAGCTCGCGGGGCTCGGTCGGGAAGGTGTCCCCGGCCCGGCCGCGCACCAGCATCACCGCGTTGCGCACCCGCGTCGCCAGCACCCAGGCCTCGTCCAGGATCTCCGCCTCCTCCGCGGACAGCAGCCCCGCCTCGCGGGCGGCGGCCAGCGCCTCGCGGGTCCGGGTGGTGCGCAGGCCGGGCTGCTCCCAGCCGTGCCTCAGCTGGAACAGCTGGACGGTCCACTCGACATCGGACAGCCCGCCCGGACCCAGCTTGGTGTGCAGCTTCGGGTCGGCGCCGCGCGGCAGCCGCTCGGACTCCATACGGGCCTTCAGCCGGCGGATCTCGCGCACGGCGTCCTCGCCGAGGCCGCTCCGCGGATAGCGCAGGGGGTCGATCAGCTCGGTGAAACGGCGGCCCAGCTCCTCGTCCCCGGCGACCGGCTCGGCCCGCAGCAGCGCCTGGGACTCCCAGACCAGGGACCAGCGGCGGTAGTACGCCTCGTACGACTTCAGGGTGCGCACCATCGGCCCCGACTTGCCCTCCGGGCGCAGGTCGGCGTCGATGAGCAGCGGCGGGTCGGCGCTGGGCAGCGCCAGCAGGCGGCGCATCTCGGCGACGACCTTGTTCGCGGCGGCGGACGCCTCGTGCTCGTCCACGCCGTCCTGCGGCTCGTGCACGAAGACGACGTCCGCGTCGGAGCCGTAGCCCAGCTCGTGACCGCCGAACCGGCCCATCCCTATGATCGCGAACCGGGTGGGCAGCGTGTCGCCCCAGCCGTCCCGGACCACCGCGCGCAGGGTGCCGGCGAGGGTGGCCGCGGTGAGGTCGGAGACGGCCGCACCGACCCGGTCCACCAGGGCGCCCTGGTCGGCCTCGGCGGGGCTGGTCTCGGTGCCGTAGGAGCCGACGATGTCGGCGGCGGCCGTACGGAACAGCTCGCGGCGGCGCACGCCCCGGGCCGCGGTGACGCCGTGCCCGGCGTTCTCCGCGCGGCCCACGGCGGCCAGGATCTCCTGCTCGAGCGCGGCGCACCCGCGCGGTGCGAGGCCGCCGCCGTCGCCGTCGCCGAGCAGGGCCACCGCCTCGGGGGCGCGCATCAGCAGGTCGGGGGCGAGGCGGCCCGCCGACAGCACGCGGGCCAGGTTCTCGGCCGCCGCGCCCTCGTCGCGCAGCAGGCGCAGGTACCAGGGGGTCTTGCCGAGCGCGTCGGAGACCTTGCGGAAGTTCAGCAGGCCCGCGTCCGGGTCCGCCGAGTCCGCGAACCAGCCGAGCAGGACCGGCAGCAGGGTGCGCTGGATCGCCGCCTTGCGGCTCACGCCGGAGGCCAGGGCCTCCAGGTGGCGCAGGGCGGCCGCCGGGTCCGCGTAACCGAGGGCGACCAGGCGCTCGCGGGCCGCCTCGGGGCTCAGGCGGGCCTCGCCCGGGGCGAGCTGGGCCACCGCGTCCAGGAGCGGCCGGTAGAAGAGCTTCTCGTGCAACCGGCGTACGACGCCCGTGTGCCGCCTCCACTCGCGGTTCAGCTCGGCCACCGGGTCCGCGCGCAGGCCCAGGGAGCGGCCCAGGCGCCGCTGCTCCTCCTCCGCCACGGGCACGAGGTGCGTGCGGCGCAGGCGGTAGAGCTGGATGCGGTGCTCCATCGAGCGCAGGAAGCGGTACGCCTCGTCCAGGCGGGCGGCGTCGTCGCGGCCGACGTAGCCTCCGGCGGCCAGCGCCTGCAGGGCGTCGAGGGTGGTGCCGCTGCGCAGGGACTGGTCGGTGCGGCCGTGCACCAACTGCAGGAGCTGCACGGCGAATTCGACGTCGCGCAGGCCGCCGGGGCCGAGTTTCAGCTCGCGGTCGATCTCGGCGGCGGGAATGTTCTCGACGACGCGGCGGCGCATCTTCTGCACGTCCGCGACGAAGTTCTCGCGCTCGGCCGCCTTCCACACCAGGGGCTGCAGCGCGTCCACGTAGTCCTGGCCGAGTTCGGCGTCCCCCGCGACCGGGCGGGCCTTGAGGAGGGCCTGGAACTCCCAGGTCTTCGCCCAGCGTTGGTAGTAGGCGAGGTGGGAGGAGAGGGTGCGGACCAGGGGGCCGTTGCGGCCCTCGGGGCGCAGGTTGGCGTCCACCGGCCAGATGGAGCCCTCGACGGTCGTCTCCGAGCAGATCCGCATGAGGTGGGAGGCGAGGCGGGTGGCGGCCTTGAGGGCCTCGGTCTCGGTGCTCTGCTCGGTGGCCTCGGCCACGAAGATCACGTCCACGTCGGAGACGTAGTTCAGCTCGTGACCGCCGCACTTGCCCATCGCGATCACCGCGAGGCGGCAGGCCGCGGCGTCCTCGGGGGCGTTCTGCCGCGCCAGCGCCAGGGCCGCGCGGAGGGTGGCGGTGGCGAGGTCGGCGAGTTCGGCGGCCGTCTCGGCGACGTCCGTGGTGCCGCAGACGTCGCGGGCGGCGATGGACAGCAGGCAGCGGCGGTAGGCGACGCGGAGGGTGACGGGGTCGGTGGCCTCGGCGAGGCCCCGCTCGAACTCCTCGACGCCGGGGTGGAGGTCTCTCGGCTCGTAGGTGACCAGGGCCTGCCAGTCGGCCGGGTGGCGGGCCAGGTGGTCGGCGAGGGCGGCGGAGGCGCCGAGGACGCCGAGGAGGCGGTCGCGCAGGGGCTTGGCCGCGATGAGGGTGTCCAGCAGTTCGCGGTGGGCGGTGGGGGTCGGCTGGGCCTCCAGGAGGCGGACCAGGCCGTGCAGGGCGAGGTCGGGGTCGGCGGTGGCGCCGAGGGCTTCCAGCAGGACGGGGTCGTTGCGGACGGGGGTGAGTTCGGGGCCGTCGAGGAGGCGCTCGGCGGCGGAGGGGTCGGTGAAGCCGTGTCGGAGCAGGCGGGTGAAGGTGCTGCTTCTGCGCCCCGGCGTCATGTCCGTGGCCTCCCCTCGGTGCGGTCTTCCTGGCCAGAGCCTAGCTGGAGGGGGCGGCGGGGGCTTGGGGGTGGCGGGGGCTGGGGGGTGGCGGGGGGCGGTGCGTGGGTCCGTGCGGGTGCGTGGGCGCTTGCGGGTGCGTGGGCGCTTGCGGGTGCGTGGGCGCTTGCGGTGCGTTGTCAGGTGCGGGTGCGTGGGGTCGTGGGGCGATGCCTGCGGCGGCCCGTTCCGGTTCGTTGTGGTGCGGGGCGCGCCTGCGGTTGTCTTTCAGTCGGTGCCGCGCCGGGTGGTGTCCGTCCTCGGTCCGGCGCACCCTCTTCCGGGTGGGTGAGCCGCGTTCTCGCCGGCCGCTGCGGGCGGACACCACCCGGCAGGTCCCCTTCCCGCCGTGCGCGGCCGCGGCACCGTCGTGGTCAGCAGGGTCTGCAGGGCGTGCGCCGCCTTCGGCGCCGCGTCGCCGCAGCAGTTGTTGAAGAGGGCGTGGACCTCCTCGGCTGCTGCTGCCAGGGATCGGATGCGTGGCAGCCACTCGGTGAGTTCGGCGGTGGTGTAGGTGTGCCGGAAGCGGTCCTCCTTGCTGCCGGTGCCCCAGTGCGGGCTGCGGCCGTGGAAGCGGATCAGGGCCAGGCGGGGTGTGGTGACCGGGGTCGTCGGGGGGAGGCCGGGGGCGTCCACGGCCACGGCGGTGGCGTTCAGGTCCTTGAGGAAGGCGGTCGTACGGTCGCTGTGCCACCAGGCGGGGTTGCGGAACTCCACGGCGAAGGGCCAGTCCCGGGCGCGTTCCCTGGCGGCGCGGATGAAGGCCTCGGCGTCCGGGCCGGGGGTGAGGGTCGGCGGGTACTGGAAGAGGAGGGTGCCCAGGCGGCCGGAGTCGCGCAGGGGGGCGACGGCCTCGGCGTAGCGGGTCCAGACCTCGTGGAGGAGGCCCTCGTCGCGGGGGCGGTCGCGTAAGTCCCGGGGCAGGGCGGCGGGGCGGGTGGGGTGGCCGGTGAGGAGGGAGAAGGCCTTGACGTCGAAGCGGAAGCCGGGTGGGGTGCGCTCTGCCCAGAGGCGGGTGGTGCGGGGCGCGGGGAGGGCGTAGTACGGGGAGTCGGCCTCGACGACGGGGAAGCGGGTCGCGTAGTGGCGCAGGCGGCCTTCCGGGTCGCGGTGGCCGGGCGGGTACCAGCCGCTCGTCAGGAGTGCGCGGTCGGTCCAGCCGCAGGTGCCCACGAGGATCCTCGCTGTCATGGGGCGGGAGTACCCGGCGTTCATCCGCTCTTCACCCCCGAGGTTGGCGTCCGTGGGGTGAGGGCATATTGGCGTGTGCATGCTCTGTCCGCACCGCCAGCTCCCGCCCCCCAACCGGAGGTTGATGTGTCCGGCAGTTCCGTGTACCGCCGTACCCGCACCGTCGTGGCGTCCGCCGCGGCCCTCGCCGCGGCCGCGGTCGGGCTGTGGACCGGGATCGGCGAGGAGTCCGCGCACGCCGCGGGCGTCGTGCCGAGTCCGGACCACGTGGTCGTCGTGGTCTTCGAGAACCACGCGTACAGCCAGGTCATCGGCTCCTCCAGCGCGCCGTACATCAACTCGCTCAAGTCGCAAGGCGCCAACCTCACGCAGTCGTACGCAGAGACCCACCCGAGCCAGCCGAACTACTACGCCCTGTTCTCCGGGTCGACGCAGGGCGTCACGGACGACAGCTGTGTCACCCCGGGCTTCTCCTCGGCGCCGAACCTGGGCTCGGAGGTCCTTGCCGCGGGGAGGACCTGGGCCAGTTACAACGAGTCGCTGCCGAGCCAGGGTTCCACCGTGTGCAGCAGCGGCGACTACGCCCAGAAGCACAACCCGTGGTTCGGGTTCAGCAACGTGCCGACGTCGAGCGCCAAGACGTTCGCGCAGTTCCCGACGGACTACTCGACGCTGCCGCAGATGTCCTTCGTGACCCCCAACCTGTGCAGCGACATGCACGACTGCTCGGTGTCCACCGGTGACACCTGGCTGAAGAACAACCTGGGCGCGTACGCCACGTGGGCCAAGACGCACAACAGCCTGCTCGTCGTCACGTTCGACGAGGACAACCGGCTGAGCGGCAACCGGATCCCGACCGTGCTGTACGGGCAGCCGGTGGCGGCCGGGTCGTCCAGTGCGACGACGTACAACCACTACGACCTGCTGCGCACCCTGGAGGACAGCCAGGGCCTGACCTCGCACGCGGGCAACGCGGCCTCCGCCAAGGACATCACCGGCATCTGGGCGTCCTGACGTGTACGTAGCGGACAGCCGCGCGGACGGTGCCGTCCGGCCGCTGGCCGGGCGGCGCCGTGCCGCGATCGCCCCGACCGTGCTCGCGCTCGGAACGGTCAGTCTGGTGACGGACGTCTCCTCGGAGATGGTCACGGCCGTGCTGCCGTTGTACCTGGTCAGCGGGCTCGGTCTGT
Source organism: Streptomyces sp. NPDC007189 (assembly GCF_040703635.1). Lineage (NCBI taxonomy): Bacteria > Bacillati > Actinomycetota > Actinomycetes > Kitasatosporales > Streptomycetaceae > Streptomyces > Streptomyces sp. NPDC007189. The sequence goes on along the minus strand of NZ_JBEYEY010000002.1, from coordinate 574,272 downwards.
CCCCGCTGGGCTTCGGGCTGCTCGACGGCGTCTACAACGGGTTCTCGGCGGCCGTACGGCTGGTGGGCGGTCATCTCGCGGACCGCGGCGGCGGGCGGCACAAGTGGGTCGCCGGGTTCGGGTACGCGGTCTCGGCCGTGTGCAAGCCGCTGCTGCTGGTCGCGCACACCCTGACCCCGATCGGCCTCGTGCTCGCCGCCGACCGTACGGGCAAGGGCCTGAGGACCGCTCCCCGGGACGCCCTCATCTCGCTGTCGAGCACGCCGGAGTCCCGGGGCCGGGCGTTCGGGGTGCACCGGGCCATGGACACGGCCGGGGCGCTGCTCGGGCCGCTGGTGGCCTTCCTGATCCTGCGGGCGACGGTCGACGGGTACGACGCGGTGTTCACCGTCAGCTTCTGCGTCGCGGTGGCCGGCGTCCTGGTGCTGGTGCTGTTCGTGCCGGGCGGGCGCGGTGGCGCGGTCGCGGCCGAGCGGCCCTCCCTGCGGGGTGCGGTGGGGCTGCTGCGGCGGCGGGGGCTGCGGCGGATCGCCGTCTGCGCGCTGCTGCTGGGGCTCGCCACGGTGAGTGACTCGTTCGTGTATCTGCTGCTCCAGCGGCGTCTCGGCGTGCCGGACCGGTGGTTCGCGCTGCTGCCGCTCGGTACGGCCGCCTCCTTCCTGCTGCTGGCGGTGCCGCTCGGACGGCTCGCGGACCGGGTGGGCCGCTGGGCGGTGTTCGTGGCCGGGCACGCCTGCCTGCTGGTCGCGTACGCCCTGCTGCTCACGGCGTGGCGGGGATCGGCTCTGCCGTACGTCGTCCTCGCCCTGCACGGCGTCTTCTACGCGGCCACCGACGGGGTGCTGATGGCGGCGGCCTCGGACGGGGTGCCGGAGGCGCTGCGCTCGTCCGGTCTCGCCCTGGTGCAGACGGGGCAGGCGCTGGCCCGGTTCGCGTGCTCGCTGCTGTTCGGGGCGGCCTGGACGGTGTGGGGCGACCGGGCGGCGCTGGCGGGGGCGGCGGTGGCGCTGGCCGGGTGTGCCGCCTTCTCCGTCGTCATCCGTCCGAGGGGTGCCGCATGACCGTACGCCACCGCGTCCTGATCCTGGCCGCCGCCGTCGCCGTGCTCGCGGCGGTCGGGCTGGCGTCCGTGCTGCACGCCTCCGCGCGGGCCGACCGCCGCGATCAGGCGCAGGCGGGCGGTCCGCGGGTCACGGCGGGGACGGTGACCCTGACCGGGCACGGGCGGATGGTGTTCCGGAACATGGCGTGGGGCCCGCACCGGGACGAGCTGGTCAGTGTCCCGGCCGGTGACCCGTCGGGGGCGCGGACGGCCTCCGGGGTCAAGTGCCTGCGTTTCTACGCCGCTTCGGGGACGGGCGTCTGCCTGCAGGCCGTGCACGGCCCGGTCTCGGACAGCTATCGCGCGCTGATCCTTGACGCCCGGTTGCGGACCGTGCACCGGTACGACGTCCCGGGCATCCCCTCGCGGGCCCGGGTGTCCCCCACGGGCCACTTCGCCGCCTGGACGGCGTTCGTGGGCGGTGACAGTTACGCCGGCACGAACTTCTCCACGCGTGCCGCGATCGTGGACACGCGGAGCGGGAAGCTGATCCCGTCCCTTGAGGCCTTCCGGATCGTCAAGGACGGGCATCCCTACCGGGCGGCGGACGTCAACTTCTGGGGCGTGACGTTCGCGGCGGACGACCGCACGTTCTACGCGACGCTGGCGACGAAGGGCCGTACGCATCTGGTGCGGGGCGACCTGCGGGCCCGCACGGTGACGACCCTGCACGAGAACGTCGAGTGCCCGTCCCTGTCCCCCGACGGCACCCGCATCGCCTACAAGAAGCGGGTCGAGGGCCTGCCGAAGGACGCCCCCTGGCATCTGTACGTCCTCGATCTGCGCACCATGCGGGAGACCCCGCTGGCCGAGTCGAGGAGTGTGGACGACCAGGCGGTGTGGCGCGATGCCCGTACGGTCGTGTACGCGCTGCCGGGTGACTACGGCGCCGATCTGTACCAGGTCCCGGCGGACGGGTCGGGAAAGCCCCGGCGGATCAGTACGGCCGCGGTCTCGCCGGCGTATCCCGGGTAGCGGAATGCCGGTCGAGGCCGGGCCCTCGCCTAGCCGGCCGGTTCACGGCCCGGCACGCACAGCCAGGCGAGGGCGGCGGCGGTCAGGTAGGCGAGGGCCCCGGCGCTCATGCTGACGCGCAGTCCGCTGCCGTAGCCGGCGCTGCCGGCCAGCAGGCTGCCGCCGAGTGCCACGCCGGTGGCGCTGCCGATCTGCCGGGTGGTGTTGAACAGGGCGGAGGCGGCCCCCGCGTACGCCTCCGGCGCTGCACCCATCACCGTGGCGGTCGAGCCGGTGAGCGCGAAGGACGTGCCGAACCCGGTGGCCATCATCGGCGCCACCAGCAGCGCGTAGGCCGGTTCAGCCCCCGCCGCAGCCCAGCCGCCGAGACCGAGGGCGCCGAGCAGCATCCCGCAGACCACCAGCGGACGGTCGCCGGTGCGGCGGCTGAGCCGCCCGGACAGGACGGAGGCGAACATGGTCACCGCCACGGCCGGGAACAGGGCGAGCCCGGTGTCGAGGGCGCTGAAACCGCGCTGGTGCTGGAAGTCGAGGCTGGCGGTGAACACCATGCCGTAGAAGGCGAAGTTGAACAGCAGGCCGATGGCGGCCGCCCCGCTCATCGCACGGGTGCGCAGCAGACGCAGCGGAAGGACGGGGCTGCGGGCGAGCCGCTCGCGCAGCACGAACGCCGCCACCGCCACCACGGCCAGGCCCAGTCCGGCGAGCACGGCCGGATCGGACCAGCCACGCCGTCCGGCCTCGTTCAGGGCGGCGGTCAGCAGGGCCACCGCCGCCACCACGGCGCACTGGGCCGGCAGGTCCAGGGGGCGTTCGGCGTGCCGCGGGGAGGGTGCGACGTACCGCCACGTCAGGGCCAGGCAGAGGGCGCCGACGGGAAGGTTGATGAGGAAGACCCAGCGCCAGCCCGCCGTGGACACCAGCAGCCCGCCCACCAGCGGCCCGGCCGAGGCCGCGATGCCGGCCATGGACCCCCACAGCCCGAAGGCGCGCGAGCGTGCCGCCGGCACCGGGTAGGCCTCCTGGAGCAGGGCGAGCGAGCCGGGGACGATCAGTGCCGCGCCGAGCCCCTCCACCAGCCGGGCCGCGACGAGGAGGGCGGCGCTCGGCGCGAGGGCGCACGCCGCCGAGGCCAGCGTGAACACCACGACGCCGGCGCAGAAGACGCGCCGGTTCCCCAGCCGGTCGCCCAGCGCGCCACCGGTCATCAGGAACCCGGCGAAGACGAGGGTGTACCCGTCGGTGATCCACTGGATGCCGGTGAGCGAGGCCGACAGGTCCCGGCCCACCACGGGTACGGCGACATTGATGATCGTGACGTCCAGGATGACCATGAAGTACCCGGCGCACACGGCCAGCAGCGGCGCCGTGGCACGCCGTACGGCCGGCTGCGCGAAAGGCACGTCGCCGACTCCGTCCTGTCCACGGCTCCCCCTGAGCAGTGAGCATGCTAAGCCGCGGAGAACAGAAAAACGGTGACATACGCCCCCGTCGGGGCTCGCCTCCTTCAAACCGCCGGGCTACCGGAAGGCGAGGGGGCCGCCGGTCCGTGACCGGCGGCCCCACGGGATCGTTTCGGCGGAAACCCGCCCCGACCTGCGCCTACAGCACCGGCAGGTTCTTCCGCAGCTCGAAGGCGGTGACCTCGGAGCGGTACTCCTCCCACTCCTGGCGCTTGTTGCGCAGGAAGAAGTCGAAGACGTGCTCGCCGAGGGTCTCGGCGACCAGGTCGCTGCTCTCCATGAGGGTCAGCGCCTCGCCGAGGTTCTGCGGGAGCGGTTCGATGCCCATCGCGCGGCGCTCGGCGTTGGACAGGGCCCAGACGTCGTCCTCGGCGCCCGGCGGGAGTTCGTAGCCCTCCTCGATGCCCTTCAGGCCCGCGGCCAGGAGGACGGCGTAGGCCAGGTACGGGTTGGCGCCGGAGTCGATGGAGCGGACCTCCACGCGCGCGGAGCCGGTCTTGCCGGGCTTGTACATCGGGACGCGGACCAGGGCGCTGCGGTTGTTGTGGCCCCAGCAGATGTACGACGGGGCCTCGCCGCCCGCGCCGGCCGTGCGCTCGGAGCCGCCCCAGATGCGCTTGTAGGAGTTCACCCACTGGTTGGTGACCGCGGAGATCTCCGCCGCGTGCTTCAGCAGGCCCGCGATGAAGGAGCGGCCGACCTTGGAGAGCTGGTACTCCGCGCCGGACTCGTAGAACGCGTTGCGGTCGCCCTCGAAGAGGGACAGGTGGGTGTGCATGCCGGAGCCGGGGTGCTCGGAGAACGGCTTCGGCATGAAGGTCGCCTGCACCCCCTGCTCCAGCGCGACCTGCTTCATGACCAGGCGGAACGTCATGATGTTGTCGGCCGTGGAGAGCGCGTCGGCGTAGCGCAGGTCGATCTCCTGCTGGCCCGGCGCGCCCTCGTGGTGGGAGAACTCCACCGAGATGCCCATCGACTCCAGCATGGTGATCGCCTGGCGGCGGAAGTCCATGCCGACGTTGGTCGGGGTGTGGTCGAAGTAGCCCGAGTTGTCCGCCGGGGTGGGGCGGGAGCCGTCCAGCGGCTTGTCCTTCAGCAGGAAGAACTCGATCTCGGGGTGGGTGTAGAAGGTGAAGCCCAGGTCGGAGGTGCGGGCCAGGGCGCGCTTGAGCACGTACCGCGGGTCGGCGAAGGACGGGGAGCCGTCCGGCATGAGGATGTCGCAGAACATGCGGGCGGTGCCGGGGGTCTCCGCGCGCCAGGGCAGGACCTGGAAGGTCGACGGGTCCGGCTTGGCGATCATGTCGGACTCGTAGACCCGGGCGAAGCCCTCGATGGCCGAGCCGTCGAAACCGATGCCCTCGTCGAAGGCCTGCTCCAGCTCGGCGGGGGCCACGGCGACGGACTTCAGGAAGCCCAGCACGTCCGTGAACCACAGGCGTACGAACCGGATGTCGCGCTCCTCCAGTGTCCGGAGCACGAACTCCTGCTGCTTGTCCATCTTCCGATTCCCCATCCTTGCTGGTCAGGCCGCCTGTCCTCGGTCCCGCGGGAGCGGTCGGGCACCTGAGCATCCCACCACAACACCATTTCATGCGCGTTGCGGACCTTGATCGCGGACGCGTCCTCGGCCTGAACGCCTCGCGTACGGCGGATGTACTGCTGTGTCGCCCATCTTGCCTGCTCGGACCGACATCCGTAATGGGCGGCCCGGATCCGCCGCGAGCGGGGCCGGTTCGCGGAGTGAGGGGAGTGAGAGGAGTGAGGGATACCACGGCCGCTTAATTTGCATCTCATATGCAAGTTTTCTTAGCGTTTCGATCAGTCGAGTTGCAAGGAGTCCCGATGCTGACCGAGCAGTCCGCAGCCACCGTCCGCGCCACCCTTCCCGCCGTCGGCGCGGCCATCGGCGACATCACCGACCGGTTCTACGCCCGGCTCTTCGCCGCCCACCCCGAGCTGCTGCGGAACCTGTTCAACCGCGGCAACCAGGCCTCCGGCGCCCAGAAGCAGGCCCTCGCCGGCTCGATCGCCGCCTTCGCCACCCACCTGCTGGACCACCCCGGCCGGCGGCCCGACGCGATGCTCGGCCGGATCGCCCACAAGCACGCCTCCCTGGGCGTGGCCCCGGAGCACTACCCGGTCGTCCACGAGCACCTCTTCGCCGCCATCGCCGAGGTCCTCGGCGAGGCCGTCACCCCCGAGGTCGCCGCCGCCTGGACCGACGTCTACTGGCTGATGGCGAACGCGCTCATGGCGATCGAGAAGCGGCTGTACGAGGAGAGCGGCAGCACCGGGCGGCGGCCCTGGGAGGTCGTGGAGCGCGTCGAGGAGACCGCGGACGTGGTCACCTTCCGGCTCCGCCCGGCCGACGGCGGCCCGGTGCGCGACTTCCGCGCCGGCCAGTACGTCTCCGTCCAGGTCGAGCTGCCCGACGGCGCCCGTCAGATCCGGCAGTACAGCCTGTCCGGCGCGCCGGGCGAGACGCTCCGCCAGTTCAGCGTCAAGCGCGTGACCGGCGACGACGCCACCCCCGCCGGCGAGGTCTCGAACCACCTCCACGCGCGCGTGCGGGCCGGCGACGTGCTGCACCTGTCCGAGCCGTACGGCGACCTGGTCCTGGACGCCGACGCCGAAACCCCGCTGCTGCTCGCCTCCGCCGGCATCGGCGTCACCCCGATGGTCGCGATGCTGGCCGACCTCGCGTCGAGGGGCCACACCGCTCCGGTCACCGTGGTCCACGGCGACCGCTCCCCCGCCGACCACGCCCTGCGCACCGAGCACGAGACGTACGCCGGGAAGCTCGCGGACGCCTCCGTGCACTTCTTCTACGAGCGCGACGCCGGTCCGGGCGCCCGCACCGGCCTGGTCGACCTCGACGGCATCCCCGTACCGGCCGGCACGCGCGCGTACCTGTGCGGACCGCTGCCCTTCATGCGCGCGGTGCGCGGCCAACTGATCGAGAACGGTGTGGCCCCGGCCGACATCCACTACGAGGTCTTCGGCCCGGACCTGTGGCTGGCCCAGCAGGACAGCTGACCCGGCAGCCGCGCTGCTGACGAGCGGCGACGCCCCCTCGACCAGGACCCGCCGCCAGGCCACCGGGCTCTGCGGGTGTGCGGCGGGGGCTACGGGTCTGCGCCGGACCCTGCCGGCTACGGCAGGCGCTGCCGGTCTACGGCAGGCGCTGCCGGTCTGCGGCGCGCCCTGCCGTCCTGCGGCGGGGCTTGCCGGTATGCGCCGGGCCTTGTCAGTCCGCGGCGGGGCCTGCGGATCACGCCGCGCCTGCCGGTCTGCGGCACGCCCTACGGATCTGCGCCGGGTCCTGCGGGTCTACGGCGGGCCCTGCCGTCCTGCGTCGGGCCCTGCGGGGTGCGGCGGGCCCCGCCGGTCTTGAGCGCGCCCTGCCGGTGTGCGGCGGGGCTTGCCGGTATGCGCCGGGCCTTGTCAGTCCGCGGCGGGGCCTGCGGATCAGGGCGCGCCTGCCGCTCTGCGGCGCGCCCTACGGATCTGCGCCGGGCCCTGCGGGTCTACGGCGGCCCCTGCCGTCCTGCGTCGGGCCCTGCCGGTCTACGGGCAGGGCCTGCGGATCTACAGCTCGCGCTGCCGGTCTGCAGCGCGCCCTACGGATCTACGCCAGGCCCTGCCGGTGTGCGGCGGGCCCCGCCGGTCTCGAGCACGCCCTGCCGGTGTGCGGCGGGCTTGCCGGTCTGCGCCGGGCCTTGTCAGTCCGCGGCGGGGCCTGCGGATCTACCGCGCGCCCCGCCGGTCCGCGGCGCGCCCTGCGGATCTACGCCGGGCCCTGCGGATCTACGCCGGGCCCTGCGGGTCTACGGCGGACCCTGCCGTCCTGCGTCGGGCCCTGTCAGTTTGCGGCCGGCCCTGCGGATCTACCGCGCGCCCCGCCGGTCTGCAGCGGGCCCTGCGAGTGTGCGGCCCGCCCTGCAGATCTACAGCACGCCCGGCCGGTCTGCGCCGGGCCCTGCCAGTCTGCGGCGGCCCTACCCGGTCGACGGCGGGCCCTGCCAGTCTGCGGCGGCCTCCCGGCTACCGACGGCCTCCCGGCTTCCGGCGACCTCCCGGCTTCCGGCCCCCTGCCGCAGGCAGCCGGCTCCGCCTACCGGGACGGCTTCATCGGGCGGGGACGGCTCCGCCGCGTTGGGACGGCTCCGCCGCGTCGGGACGTCAAGCGCCGTGCGGGCCCCGGGAGATGCCCAGTAGCAGCGGGCCCGTCGGTGCGGTGACGATCTCTGCCACGGTGACCGGGTCCAGCGCCGCGTAGAACGCCTCCTGGGCCCGGCGCAGGGCGCCTCGCAGGCGGCAGCCGGAGTTCAGGGGGCAGGGGGCCGTACCCGAGGTGCCCTCGCAGTCGACGACGTCCCCGTCGCCCTCGAAGGTGCGCACCACCGCGCCGACCGAGGCCGTACGGCCCTTCTCGGTCAGCGCCAGACCGCCGCCCCGGCCGCGCCTGGCGTCGACCAGGCCCAGGTGCTGGAGTTCGGCGACGACCTTCGCGGCGTGGGTGTAGGGCACGTCCATGTCTTCCGCGACCCGGCGGGTGGTGGGCGTGGCGTCGCCGGCCACGGCCAGTCGCATCAGGACGCGCAGGGCCAGGTCGGTGGAGCGCAGGAGCCGCATACCGCGAGCCTAGGTAATACGCATCCACCGTTCAAATTTTCTCCCCGTCACTCTTTGCCGCGCTCTGTCTACGGAAGTGGGCTCCTTCCCCACTACGATCAGCGGGCCCCACCCTTCCCGTTGCCGACTCTTTCCCTCAGAAGGACACACCTCATGGGTTCCGCCAAGAACAGCGGCGCGACGCGCAAGGCGCGCATCGAGGAAATGCGTCGAGCCGAGCGTGTGCGCGAGCGCCGCAACCGCGTCGTCGCCGTCGCGGCGAGCGTGGTGGTCGTCGCCGGCCTCGTCGTCGGCGGTGTGGTCCTCGTCAACTCCCAGTCCGGGAAGAAGAAGGACACCGTCAGCGACGCCAAGCCCGCCGGGAACTCCGGGAATTCCGGGGACTCCGGGCACTGGGTCACCGGCAAGGACGGTGTGAGGACCTGGTCCGGCAAGCTGGCGCGGACGCACGTGCAGACCAAGGTGTCGTACCCGATGCACCCGCCGGTCGGCGGCAACCACAACCCGGTCTGGGCGACCTGCGACGGCACCGTCTACACCAAGCCGCTGCAGGACGAGAACGCCGTGCACTCGCTGGAGCACGGCGCGGTCTGGGTGACGTACACCGGCAAGGCGAGCAAGGCCGACGTCGACGCGCTCGCGGCGAAGGTGAAGAAGACGCCGTACTCGCTGATGAGCCCGTACGAGAACCAGGCGGCGCCGCTGATCCTGTCGGCGTGGGGCCACCAGGTGGCCGTCAAGAGCGCGTCGGACCCCGAGGTGGACAAGTTCTTCGCCGCCTACGTCCAGGGCCCGCAGACCCCGGAGCCCGGTGCCGCCTGCACCAGCGGGGCGATGTAGTGAAGCGGCGGCACGCCGGCTGGGTCGCCGGATCCGCGGCGGCGGTGCTCGTCGCGGCCGGCGCCGTCACCTACGCGGTCGCCGAGGACTCCGGCGGTCCGGCTCCGAAGGCGCCGGGCGCGGACTCGGCGGACGCCGGGTTCGCCCGGGACATGGCCGTGCACCACCAGCAGGCCGTGGAGATGTCGTACATCGTCCGGGACCGCACGAAGAACCCTCAGGTGCGGCGGCTGGCCTACGACATCGCGCAGACGCAGGCCAACCAGCGCGGCATGCTGCTCGGCTGGCTGGACCTGTGGGGCCTGCCGAAGGTGTCGGCGAAGCCGCCGATGGCGTGGATGGGCATGGGCGGCATGCCCGAGCGCGGAGACGGCTCGCTGATGCCGGGCATGGCGACGAACACGGAGCTGAGGAAACTCCAGTCGCTGAACGGCAAGCAGGCCGAGGTGCTGTACCTGCAGCTGATGACGGAGCATCACAAGGGCGGGATCCACATGGCCGAGGGATGTGTCCGGAAATGCACCGTCGGCGTGGAGAAGCGGCTCGCGCAGGGCATGGTCGACGCGCAGCAGTCGGAGCTCCAGGTGATGGCCCAGATGCTCAAGGAGCGGGGCGCCGCGCCGCGTTCGTGAAAGCGGGACAGCGGTTTCGTAATCGACCCGTGAGGACAAAGCGGCTCAAATCGGCCTAACTGACGGTTACTTGAGCTTCTCTTGACCATTCCGTTCCCCTGGCATGAACGGTTCATCGAAAGAGTGACCCCCATCGTGTGATCCATACGGTCGGCCGAGCCGCCGCGGGCCGGCACGCGGACGCATGACGCACCCAGCCACTACATGCATGCGAACCGCATCGCAGGGGGTTCTATGAGATCCAACCGCGCCAAGCTGCGCGCCGTGAGCATGGCAGCGACACTGCCCATGGTCGCCGGCGCGCTGGCGCTGGGCATACCCGCGGCACACGCCACGGACAGCCCCGCACGTGAGGCACTGAAGGGCACCAAGCCGCTGTGGGCCACGGCCAAGGCGGACAAGGGCGCGACCTCGAACAGCGCCCAGGTGAAGGCCCGGGTCTACCTGGCCGGCAAGGACGCGGCGGGCCTCGCCGCCTACGCCAAGGCCGTGTCCGACCCCAGCTCGCCGCTGTACGGCAAGTACCTGAGCGCCAAGAAGGCGCAGGCCGCCTTCGGGGCGACCAAGGCCCAGGTGGCCGCCGTCAAGTCCTGGCTGACGTCGGCCGGCCTGAAGGTCACCGAGGTCACCCAGCACTACGTCACCGTCTCCGGTGACGTGGCCGCCGCCGAGAAGGCGTTCGGCACCCAGCTGCACAACTACGCCAAGGGCTCGAAGACCTACCGCGCCCCGGCCCAGGCGGCCTCCGTCCCGGAGAGCCTGAAGGGCGCCGTCCTCACCGTCACCGGCCTGGACAGCGCTCCGCACAAGGCCAACCACGACGACCAGCTTCCGCCGCCGGACGCCGTGTTCAAGAACGCCGGGCCGTTCTCCTCGTACTACGGCTCGGACATCGCGACCACGCTCCCGGACGCGTACGGCCAGAAGATCCCGTACGCGATCAAGGGCTACACCGGCAAGCAGCTGCGCGCCGCCTACGGCGCCGGCAGCTACACCGGCAAGGGCGTCCGCGTCGCCATCACGGACGCGTACGCCTCCCCGACGATCGCCTACGACGCCGGCAAGTACGCGGTGAAGAACGGCGACGCGGCGTGGAAGACCGGCCAGCTGCACCAGGTGCTGCCGAAGAACTACACCAAGACCGACGAGTGCGGCGCGGCCGGCTGGTACGGCGAGGAGACCCTCGACGTCGAGGCCGTGCACGCCGTCGCCCCGAACGCCGACGTCACGTACGTCGGCGCGGCCTCCTGCTACGACGACGACCTGCTGGACTCGCTCAGCAAGGTCGTCGACAACCACCTGGCCGACATCGTCTCCAACTCCTGGGGCGACATCGAGGCCAACCAGACCCCGGACCTCGCGGCCGCCTACGACCAGGTCTTCCAGCTGGGCGCGGTGCAGGGCATCGGCTTCTACTTCTCCTCCGGTGACAACGGCGACGAGGTCGCCCACACCGGTACGAAGCAGGTCGACACCCCGGCCAACTCCGCCTGGGTGACGGCGGTCGGCGGTACGTCCCTGGCCGTGGGCAAGGGCAACGCGTACGAGTGGGAGACCGGCTGGGGCACCGAGAAGGCGACCCTGTCGGCCGACGGCAAGAGCTGGACCAGCTTCCCCGGCGCCTTCACCTCGGGCGCGGGCGGCGGCACCAGCAAGACGGTCGCCGAGCCGTACTACCAGAAGGGCGTCGTCCCGGACTCGCTCGCCAAGGCCAACAGCGCCTCCGGCAACCGCGTCGTCCCGGACATCGCGGCCATCGCCGACCCGAACACCGGGTTCCTGGTGGGCCAGACCCAGACCTTCCCGGACGGCTCGCAGCAGTACAGCGAGTACCGCATCGGCGGCACCTCGCTCGCCGCTCCGGTGATCGCGGCGGTCCAGGCGCTGGCCCAGGAGGCGCGCGGCGGCAAGGCGATCGGCTTCGCCAACCCGGCGATCTACTCCAAGTACGGCAAGCACGGCGTCTTCCACGACGTCACGGACAACCCGACCGGCTCCGGCCTGGCGGTCGCCCGTATCGACTTCGCCAACGGCTTCGACGCCGCCAATGGCCTGCTGACCTCGGTCCGCAGCCTGGGCAAGGACAGCTCCCTGTCCGCGGTCAAGGGCTACGACGACGTCACCGGCGTGGGCTCCCCGGCGAACGGCTACGTCCAGTCGTACGCCAGGAACCACTGACGCGCTGACGCTCCACTGAGCGAGGGGGCGTGAGGTCCTTAGGACCTCACGCCCCTTTGCGTTGCGCCGACTTGGATCCGACCGGGTCGGGTGGGCGGGCAGGCAGGCAGGCCAAGGGCCGAGCGCCCTCAGTGGTGCAACGCCCCCGACCCCTCCGGTACGTGGGACGTGACCACGCGGCCGGCCGACGGAGTCACCCGGCGCCGGTCGACCGCCCACGCCACGCCTGCCACGCCCAGGCCCAGGACCGCCAGCATCGCGCCGGCCAGTGCGGGGGACGTCGTACCGAAGCCCGCCGCGAGGGCGAGGCCGCCGATCCAGGCGCCGCCGGCGTTGGCGAGGTTGAAGGCCGCCTGGTTGGCGGAGGAGGCGAGCGACGGGGCCGCGGCCGCCTTCTCCATCACCATCAGCTGGAGCGGCGAACCCGTGACGAACGCCGCCATCCCCAGCAGGGCCACCGCCCCAGCCGCGCTCCACTCCGCGCGCATCAGCAGCGGGAACAGCACGAGGACGAGTCCCAGGGACGTCAGGCCGCCGAAGAGGGTGCCGCGCAGGGAGTGGTCCGCCAGGCGGCCGCCCAGGAGGTTGCCCGCCGTCGCGCCCACGCCGAACAGGGCCAGCAGCAGCGTCACGTTCGTCTCCGCGAACCCGGCCGACTCCGTCAGCATCGGGGTCACATAGCTGTACGCCGCGAAGAGCGCGCCGAAGCCCGCCACCGTCGTCCCCAGGGCCAGCCAGACCGGCAGGGACTTCAGCGCGGCCAGTTCGTGGCGCAGGCCCGCCGGCGCCGCCGTACGACCCCCGTCACGCGGAACGAGCAGCGCCAGCGACGCGATCGCCGCCAGGCCGATCACGCTCACGCCCAGGAAGGTGGCGCGCCAGCCCAGGTGCTGGCCGACCAGCGTCGCCACCGGCACGCCCGCGATGTTGGCGACCGTCAGGCCCAGGAACATCAGCGACACCGACCGCGCCTTGCGCTCCGGCGGGACCATCCCCGTGGCGACGACCGCGCCCACGCCGAAGAAGGCGCCGTGCGGCAGGCCGCTGAGGAAGCGGGCGGCCAGCAGGGCGTCGTCGCCGGGGGCGAACGCCGAGAGGGCGTTGCCCGCGACGAACAGCGCCATCAGGGAGATCAGCACCGTGCGGCGGGACATGCGCGCGGTGAGCGCGGCCAGCAGGGGGGCGCCGATCACCACCCCCAGCGCGTACGCCGAGACCAGGTGCCCGGCGGCGGGGATCGAGATGTGCAGGTCGTCCGCGACGTCGGGCAGCAGGCCCATCATCACGAACTCGGTCGTTCCGATTCCAAAAGCGCCGACGGCCAGAGCGAGCAGGGCCAGGGGCATGAAGGGCCTGTGCCTTTCGAGGTAGGAGTCGACCCGACGTGGGAGCCGACGAGAGCGGAGTTCCGTACAGCTTATGTTCAGCTGCGGAACAAATCCTCTCGGGCGCAGTATTCCAAGGGGTTACGACGACGTGTCGAGCTTCACACGGGCGGCCACCGGAAGGTGGTCGCTGCCGGTGCGCGACAGGGTCCAGGAGCTCTCCGGCTCCACGCCCCTGACCATGATCTGGTCGATCCGCGCCATCGGGAACGACGCCGGCCAGCTGAACCCGAAGCCGCTGCCCGCGGCGCCCTGCGTGGAGCGCATCTGGGAGGTGACGGCGTTGAGCGAGCGGTCGTTCATGGTGCCGTTCAGGTCGCCGAGCAGGATGACCCGCTTGAGCGGCTCGGCAGCGATGGCCTCTCCCAGCGCGTCGGCGCTCGTGTCGCGCTGCCGGGCGGTGAACCCGGCCTCCAGCTTCACCCGCACCGAGGGCATGTGGGCGACGTACACCGCCACGGGGCCCTTCGGGGTGGCGAGGGTGGCCCGCATCGCGCGCTTCCAGCCGAGCTTGATGTCCACCGCCCGCACGTCGCTCATCGGGTACTTGCTCCACAGTCCGACCGTGCCCTCGACCGCGTGGTACCGGTACGTCGACGCGAGCGCCTTCTCGTAGACGGGTACGGCGCCGGCGGGGACCTCCTCCAGGGCCAGGACGTCCGCGCCGGAGGCGGCCACCTGGCGGGCGGTGCCCGCGGGGTCGGGGTTCTCGGCGTTGACGTTGTGGGTCGCCACCATCAGGTCGCCGCCGGCGCCCGTCTTGTCGGTGAGCAGCCCGCCGAAGAGGTTCAGCCACACGACGGCCGGGAGGAGTACGGCGATCAGCGCGGTCGCCGACCTGCGCAGCAGGCCGAGGAGCAGCAGCACCGGGATGGCGAGGCCCAGCCACGGCAGAAACGTCTCGGTGAGGCTGCCGAGGTTGCCCACCCGGTTCGGGATGTGCGAGTGCAGCAGCATCACCAGGGCGAGGATCACGGCCAGCGCCGCCAGGACGAGGCCGCGGCGCCAGATGCGCGGATCGCCCCGCCAGCCGTCGAGCAGCCGGTGCAGCAGGCGCCGAAGCCGGGTTCCCGGTCGCTCGGGCCCCGAGCCGCCGCCTACCGTCTCCGTCATGTACGCCTGCTGCGCCATACCGTCTGCCTCACTGCCTGCCGTGCACACACCGTCGTCCCCCCGTGTTCCTGTCGACCCTAGGGGATGATCGGCTCCGTTCCCCGCCGTCGTATGACGGCCGTACGGAAGACGATGACGAGCGGAGCGGGACGGCGGGTTCCGTCACTCCCGGGACGCCCGGGGTTTGTGACGAAACGTGCACATCGGTGCTACGAAGCTGTCGAGCTGACGGGCCGTAGGCCTACCAGGACCGCGTCGACGATCCGCTCCGCGAGGTCCTCGGGGAGGTCGCCGTCGGGGCGTAGCGCGGTGCGCACGAGCATGGGGCCGACGAACAGGTCGTTGGCGAGTTCCAGGTCGACGTCCGGCCGCAGTTCGCCGTTGTCCCGGCCCCGGCGCAGCACCTCCATGCCGAGCTGGCGGCGGGGTGCGATGACGCTGGCGTGGTACGCCGACCAGATCTTGGGGCTGTGCTTCATCTGCGCGTAGACGTTGTGCAGGATCGCCGAGGTGCGTTGGAGGAGCCCGCGTTGGCGCAGGGACTCCAGCAGCACGACGAGGTCGTCGCGCAGGGAGGTGCCGGGGAGTTCGGGGTCGGGGGGTTCGGCGGCGCGCACGACGTCGACGAACAGTTCCTCCTTGCCGCTCCAGCGGCGGTAGATGGTGGCCTTGCCGACGCCGGCCGTGCGCGCGACGCGCTCGATGGAGAGTTCGGCGAGCGGTACGCCCTCCTCCAGGAGCTTCATCACGCCGTCCAGGATGGCCCGTTCCACGGCCTCGCTGCGGGGTCGCCCCCGCGCGGGCCCGTCCGGTCGCGGCCGGCTCTCGGCAAGGCTCACGTCGTGTCCGTCCTCTCACTGTGCTGCGGGAATCGTCCCGCAGCCGCCTCCTTCCCCCGTGTACGACCGTACGACCGTACGGCGTCGGTCCGCGTCCGCGTCCGCGTCACTCCGCGGCGACGACCAACTCCGTCTCCTGCTCGTCCGCCTGAGCGGCCGGCGGCTTGCCGGGCAGGAACAGGCCGGTCACCACGGCGCCGATCAGCGCCACGCCCACGCCGCACAGCGCGGTGACGTGCATGGCGTGCAGGAACGCGTCGTTGGCGGGGGTGACCAGGGCCTTGCCCTGCGGGCCGAGCCTGCCGGCGATGCCGAGGGTGGCCTCGATGGACTCGGCGGCCTTGTCGCGCAGGGCGGGCGGCAGCACGCCGAGCTTGCCCTCGATGCCGTTGCGGTACGACGTGGCGAGCACCGAGCCGAGGACGGCGATGCCGAGCGCGCCGCCGACCTGGCGGAAGGTGTTGCTGAGCGCGGAGGCGGAGCCGGCCTTCTCGCGCGGCAGCGCCTGCATGATGACGACCGAGGTCGGGGTCATGATGTGCGCCATGCCGGTGCCCATGAGGAAGAAGACGACCTCGAGGATCCAGATCGGCGTGTCGGCCTCGAAGGTGGCGAACGCGCCCAGGGTGGCGGCGATCAGCACCAGCCCGGCGGTGGTGGTCGCCCTGTTGCCGAACCGGTCGACCAGCAGCCGGGCGCGCGGCGCGAAGATCAGCTGGGCGGCGGCGAGCGGCAGCATCAGCACGCCGGACTCCAGCGGGGAGTAGCCGCGCACGCTCTGGGTGTAGAAGACGCCGAAGAACGTGACGCCCATCAGCGCGAAGAAGACCAGCGCGATGGCGCTCATGGCGGCCGAGAAGACCTTGTTCTTGAAGTAGCTGACGTCCAGCGAGGGGTGGTCGCTGCGCTTCTCGAACAGGACGAAACCGGCCAGGACGACGAGACCGGCGACGATGGTGGCGAGCACCTTGGCGTCGGTGAAGTCGGCCAGCTCGCCGCCCTTGATGATGCCGTAGACCAGCAGCACGAGGCCGACGACGGACAGCACGACGCCGATGGGGTCGAGGCGGCCGGGCTTCGGGTCACGGGAGTCGGGCACCAGCCAGGTCATCAGGATCAGCGCGACGACCACGATCGGCACGTTGATGAAGAAGACCGAGCCCCACCAGAAGTGGTCGAGGAGCGCGCCGCCGGTGATCGGGCCGATGGCGATGGCGAGGCCGACGCCGCCGGCCCAGATGCCGATGGCCTTGGGCTGCTCCTCGCGCTCGAAGACGTTCATCAGCACGGCGAGGGTGGCGGGCATGACGAAGGCGGCACCGAGGGCCATCAGCGCGCGGTAGGCGATCAGCTGGTCCGGCGTGCCGGACTCGGCGGCGAGCATGGAGCCGATGCCGAACACGGCGATGCCGCCGAGCAGCACCTTCTTGCGGCCGAGGCGGTCGCCGATGAGGCCGGCGGTGAACAGCAGACCCGCGAAGACGAGGGTGTAGGCGTTGATCGCCCACTCGATCTGCCCCTGGGAGGCGCCGAGGCCGGTCGGCGCGGGGCTGGCGATGGTCTTGATGGCGACGTTCAGGATCGAGTTGTCGAGCACCACGATGAGCAGGCTCAGCATCAGGACGCCGAGGATCGCCCAGCGGCGCCGGTGCACCGCTTCCGGTATCCGGGAGGCAGGGACAGGACTTGTCATGGGTGCGAGCCTACGACAATTTCGATACGGAACGGTCTCGTATCTTACGTCTTTATCAAGGCGTTACAGGGAACCGCCAGGGGCCCGGTCGGCCAGGGGCGGGGACCGGCCATCGGCGGGGATCACAGGCGGCCCCTCTGGCCCTGACTGGCACGAGGTGCCACCATGGAGACGATCCGGGGACGCCGTAAGGGCGCCTCGAGATGACTGAAGGAGCCGTTGCCATGACGCAGCTTTCGGCTGCCCAGCACAAGCCCTCCGACGGCAGCAAGGCGCTGTACGGGGGGAAGGGCACCCGCCGCATCACCGTCCGCGACATCGCCCTCGCCAAGGAACGCGGCGAGAAGTGGCCCATGCTCACCGCCTACGACGCGATGACCGCGTCCGTCTTCGACGAGGCCGGGATCCCGGTGCTCCTGGTCGGCGACTCGGCGGGCAACTGCCACCTCGGGTACGAGACGACCGTGCCCGTCACCCTCGACGAGATGACCATGCTGTCGGCGGCCGTCGTACGCGGCACGCAGCGCGCCCTGATCGTCGGCGACCTCCCCTTCGGCTCCTACCAGGAGGGTCCGGTGCAGGCGCTGCGCTCGGCGACCCGGCTGGTGAAGGAGGCCGGGGTCGGCGCGGTCAAGCTGGAGGGCGGCGAGCGCTCGCACGACCAGATCCGGCTCCTCGTCGAGTCCGGCATCCCGGTCATGGCCCACATCGGGCTGACCCCGCAGTCCGTCAACGCGATGGGCTACCGGGTGCAGGGCCGGGGCGAGGAAGCGGCCCAGCAGCTCCTGCGCGACGCGAAGTCCGTGCAGGACGCGGGCGCCTTCGCCGTCGTCCTCGAGCTGGTTCCGGCGGAGCTGGCGGCCGAGGTGACGCGCGTGCTGCACATCCCGACCGTCGGCATCGGCGCCGGGCCCGAGACCGACGCGCAGGTCCTGGTCTGGACGGACATGCTCGGCCTGACCTCCGGCCGGGTGCCGAAGTTCGTCAAGAAGTACGCCGGCCTGCGCGAGGTCATGGGCGACGCGGTGAGGTCGTTCGCCGAGGAGGTCGTCTCCGGCACGTTCCCGCTGGAGGAGCACTCCGTCCACTAGCCACTGCGGAAACACCCCGGCAGCCCCGTTGATCTTCCCCCGTCAGCGGGGCTGCCGCTTTCCCGGCGGACCGCTGCCGCTTTCCCGGCGGACCGCTGTCGGCGCCCTGTCGGCCGGCTGTCGGTGGTTTGTCGGTGGCGGCTGGCACTCTCTTCCGCATGACGCGAATCCATGAGAACCCCGGCGGCGCGAGCCACGCCGTGACGGTACGGGGACTGGTCAAGCACTACGGCGAGACCAAGGCGCTGGACGGTGTCGACCTGGACGTGCGCGAGGGCACCGTGATGGGTGTGCTCGGTCCGAACGGCGCCGGCAAGACCACCCTCGTCCGGATCCTGTCCACCCTGCTCGCCCCGGACGCCGGCCAGGCCACCGTGGCCGGCTACGACGTCGTACGGCAGCCCCGGCAGCTGCGCCGGGTGATAGGGCTGACCGGGCAGTACGCCTCCGTCGACGAGAAGCTGTCCGGCCGGGAGAACCTGTACATGATCGGCCGGCTGCTGGACCTGTCCCGCAAGGA
Source organism: Streptomyces sp. NPDC007189 (assembly GCF_040703635.1). Classification (NCBI taxonomy): domain Bacteria; kingdom Bacillati; phylum Actinomycetota; class Actinomycetes; order Kitasatosporales; family Streptomycetaceae; genus Streptomyces; species Streptomyces sp. NPDC007189. The sequence goes on along the minus strand of NZ_JBEYEY010000002.1, from coordinate 555,803 downwards.
CGCCCGCGCCCGCGCCGACGAACTGCTGGAGCGGTTCTCGCTGACCGAGGCGGCCAAGCGCCCGGCGAGCACCTACTCCGGCGGTATGCGGCGGCGGCTGGACCTGGCCGCCTCGATGATCGGGCGGCCCGCCGTCCTCTACCTGGACGAGCCGACCACCGGGCTCGACCCGCGCACCCGCAACGAGGTGTGGGACGAGGTGAAGGCGATGGTCGGCGACGGCGTGACCGTGCTGCTGACCACCCAGTACATGGAGGAGGCCGAGCAGCTCGCCTCCGAGCTGACCGTGGTGGACCGCGGCAAGGTCATCGCGGGCGGCCGGATCGAGGAACTCAAGGCCCGCGTCGGCGGGCGCACCCTCCGGGTCCGGCCGGTGGATCCGCTGCAGCTGCGGCCGCTCGCCGACATGATGGACGAACTGGGCATCACCGGGCTCGCGAGCACCACCGTGGACACCGAGTCCGGGACCCTGCTGGTGCCGATCCTCAGCGACGAGCAGCTCACCGCCGTGGTCGGCGCGGTCACCGCGCGCGGCATCACCATCTCCTCCATCACCACCGAACTCCCCAGCCTGGACGAGGTGTTCCTGTCCCTCACCGGCCACCGCGCCAGTGCCCCGCAGGACACCGAGCCCGCCGACGCCCGCGAGGAGGTCGCCGTATGAGCTCCCACCCGTCGCCCACCACCACCCTGAACGAGGCGCTTCGCGCCGCCCCTGCGATCACCACCCTGCCCACCGACGCCCGTATCCCGCTGCGCGGGCACCTGCGGCACACCGGCGCGCTCATCCGCCGCAACCTGCTGTGGATCCGCCAGGACCCGGAGTCGATGTTCGACGCGCTGCTCATGCCGGTCGTCTTCACCCTGCTGTTCGTGTACGTCTTCGGCGGCTCGATCGGGCAGGCGCTGGGCGGCGGCCAGAGCAAGTACGTGCAGTACGTCATCCCCGGCATGATCGCCATGATGAGCATGACGCTGGCCCAGGGCGTCGGCACCGGGTTCAGCCAGGACTTCAACAGCGGGGTCATGGACCGGTTCCGGTCGCTGCCGATCGGCCGCGGGTCCGTGCTGTTCGCGAAGATCGCCGTCGAGCTGGGGCGGATGCTGTTCGCCACGGCCGTGCTGATGATCGTCTCCGTGCTGGTCGGCTTCCACATCACCAGCTGGACCGGCCTGTTCGCGACCGTCGGCCTGTCCGCGCTGTTCGCCTCCTCGATCATGTGGGTGTTCCTCACCCTCGGCGTCATCCTGAAGAACGCGCAGTCGGTGCAGGCGATGGGCTTCCTGGTGCTGTTCCCGCTGCAGTTCGGGTCCTCGATCTTCGCCCCGACCACGTCGATGCCGGGCTGGCTGCAGGCCTTCACCGACTACAACCCGCTGTCCACGCTCGCGGACGCGGCCCGCGGACTGATGATCGGCGGCCCGGTCGCGCACGACCTGTGGGTGACGGTGGCCTGGTCGGTGGGGATCACGGCGGTCATGGCACCGGTCGCGATCCACAAGTTCCGCACCAAGCACTGACGTTCGCCGTGCCGTCAGACCAGGGCGGTGGCCTCCGCGAGGGAGAGGCCACCGCCCTCGGCGTACGCGGCCCGGAAGGCGGTCTCGTCCAGCACCTGCCGGATCCGGCCCTCGGCCAGGTCGTGGCAGCGGCGCTCGACGCCGGACAGGATGTGGCCGGCCGGCAAGAGCGCGTCGGCGGCGCCCAGGCAGCGGGCGCCGTCGACGGCGCGGCTGCCGCCGTCCAGGCGCGCGAGGGCCATCGCCGCGCTCGTGAGGCAGATCGACTCCAGGTGCGGGGCGATGGTCTGGGTCAGCGGGTCGCGGGCCAGGCGCAGCGCCCGCCGGCACCGCTCGAGCGCTTCCTCGGCCCGGCCGTCGAGGGCGTCCAGCCAGGCCTCCTGGGTGAGCAGCATGGAGTCGAAGACGACGAAGTGCGCGATCCTGAACTCCTCGCGCAGCCGGACCAGTTGCTCCCTCGCCTCGGCGACGCGGCCGGTCAGGCCCAGCCAGCAGGCGAGGAAGAGCCGGGCGGCGGGCATCGCCTCGTTGAGGGAGCCGTCCTGGCTGGCGATGACGTCCCTCAGCAGCCGCTCGCCGCGCTCCATCTCGCCGACCTCCATGAGCACGGCGCCGAGGCGGGCGCGGAGGATGGCGATCTGGCCGCGGGCGCCGAGGAGTTCGGCGTGTTCGATGGCCGCGCGGTAGTCGGCGGCGGCCTCGTGGTAGGCGCCCTGGCGTTCGTGGGCCTCGCCGCGGGCGGACAGCGCCTCGGCGGTGCCCCAGGCGTCACCGATGCGGCGGAAGATCTCCAGCGCCTCCTCGGCGTCCTCGGCGGCACTGCCGGCCCAGGCGGCGCGGTTGGCGAGGAGGTTGGCGCGCATCTGCAGGGTCACGGCCAGCTCCCACTCGAAGCCGGGGGTGTCGCGGCTGGTGCGGACGCAGGCGTCGATGACCGTCCACATCCGCTCGGCGCCGCCGGTCAGCATGACGGCGTAGAACCACAGCAGGCCGGGGACCCGGCAGGTCTGCGGCATCCCGGGCTCGTAGGCGCGGGCGATGGCGCGCAGCTTCGCCTGCGCCTCGGGCGTCTGCCAGGCCGCCAGGTCGTGGTCCATGCAGGCGAGATGGGCGAGGTGGACGCCGCGCCGGGCCTCGGCGAGGACCTCGCCGCTGTACGGGGGCGGGGTCTCGGTGCACGGCCGCCACACCGGCCGGGCGGGCCGGAGCGGTTCGGCGAAGGGGTCGGGGCCGAGCGCCATGACCTCCTCGCACCAGCCGCGGGTCTCAATGCGCTGGTCGCGCATCTGCCAGAAGGACGCCAGGGACAGCACCAGGCACAGCCCCTCCTGCTCGTCGCGGGCGGCGACGGCGTGCCGCAGGGCGGTGCGCAGGTTCTCGTACTCGGTCTCGAACCGGTCGATGGCGGCGCGCTGCCCGGGGCCGCGCAGCAACGGGTCGGTGGTGCGGGCCAGTTCGCGGTAGTACGTCAGATGGGCGCGCTCGGCCTCGGCGCGCCGCCCGGTCTCGTCGAGGCGTTCACCGGCGTACTCGGCGACGGTCTCCAGCAGCCGGTAGCGCATCCCGCCGTCGGCCGAAGGGGCGGCCACCACCAGGGACTTGTCGACCAGGGAGCCCAGCGCCTCCAGGGCGGCCGGGCCGCAGACGGCCTCGGCGGCGGCGAGGTCGCAGCCGCCCGCGAAGACGGACAGCCGGGCGAGGACGTCCCGTTCGGCGGCGTCCAGCAGCTCCCAGGACCAGTCGACCACGGCCCGCAGGGTCTGCTGGCGGGGCAGCACGGTGCGGCTGCCGGAGGTGAGCAGCCGGAAGCGGTCGTCCAGCCGGTCGGCTATCTGGCGCGGGGTGAGCATCCGCAGCCGGGCCGCCGCCAGCTCGATCGCGAGCGGGAGTCCGTCGAGCCGCCGGCAGATCTCGGCGCACGCCTCGAGGTCGTCCTCGATGCGGAAACCGGGCCGGGCGGCGGCGCCCCGGTCGGCGAGCAGCCTGAGCGCGACCGGCTCGGGCAGCGGCTCCACCGGGCGCACCCGCTCCCCCGGCACGCCGAGGGGTTCCCGGCTGGTGGCGAGGACGGTCAGTCCCGGGCAGCGGGCCAGCAGGCGCTCGGCGAGGCGGGCGGCGGCCTCGATCACGTGCTCGCAGTTGTCGAGGACGATCAGCATCCGGCGGCGGGCGCAGTGCTCCACGATCCGTTCGAGCGGGTCGTCGGGCCGGTCGGTGACCGCGCGGATGCTCTCGGCGCCGGCGCCGTGCAGCACGGTCTCGCGGGCGCCGATGGCGGTGAGCACGGCCTGCGGTACGGCCTCGGGGTCGTCCACGGGGGCCAGCTCGGCCAGCCACACCCCGTCGCGGACGGTGTGCCGTACCGCCTCGGCGGCCTCCTGGGACAGCCGGGTCTTACCTGCGCCGCCGGGCCCGAGCAGGGTGACCAGGCGGGCGGTGGCGAGGTCGGCGCCGATGGCGTCGATGTCGCTCTCCCGGCCGACGAAGGAGGTGAGCCGGGCGGGCAGGTTGCCGAGCACCTGCCGCTGCGGCTGCTTCGGGGCCTCCTCGGTCAGCAGCTCGGCGTGCAGGGCGCGCAGTTCCGGGCCGGGGTCGGAGCCGAGCCGGTCCGCGAGCAGCCGTCGTACGTCCTCGTAGGCGGCGAGCGCCTGCGCCGGGCGGCCGGTGTCGCGCAGGGCGCGCAGCCGGAGCGCCTGCAGCGGCTCGTCCAGCGGATGCTCGTCGCACAGGGCGGTCAGCTCGGGCAGCGCCTGCTCGGCGTGGCCGAGGGCGAGGGCGGCGGTGTGCCGGGCGCGCAGCGCGTCGAGCCGGCGGGTCTCCCAGCGGGCCGCCTCGGCGTGGTGGTCGGGCAGGTCGGCGAGGGCGGGGCCGCGCCACAGGTCGAGCGCGTCGTCCAGGACGGCGGCGGCCTTGGCCGGGTCGCCGTCGGCGAGCGCGGCGAGGCCGTCGGCGGTCAGCCGCTCGAAGCGGGTGACGTCGACGTCGTCGGGCGCCGCGGTGAGCCGGTAGCCGCCCTCGGCGGAGGCGACGGCGTCCGCGCCGAGGGTGCGGCGCAGCCGGCCGACCAGCGCCTGGAGCGCCCCGGCGGTGTCGGCGGGCGGATCGGCGCCCCACACCTCGTCGACGAGCACGCCGACGGGGACGGTCCGTCCGGCACGCAGCGCGAGGACGCCCAGCAGGGCACGCAGCCGCGCCCCGCCGACCGGGACGGCCGTGCCGTCGGGGCGGAGTACCTGGGTGGTGCCGAGCAGGGAAAAGCGCACGGGGTCCATTGTCTCCGGAGCGGTCAGCGCGGGTCACAGGGTGGGGACGGCGTGCCGCCCGGGACGTCCAGGGTGACGAGGACGCCGACGGCACGCCGGATGCGGTGGGGCTCCGGGTCCCTGCCGGGTGCCTCCTTGTCGAACCACTTCGGGCAGGTGCCGACGGCCTGGAGGCTGTGCGCGCCGGGCACCGGTTCCATGCGGTACGGGGACGGCAGGACGGCGAGCCCCGGCGGCTCCCCGCCCGGTTCCAGGGCACGGTCGAGCTGCGCGCGCAGACGCGGGTCGGTGTGCACCAGGAACTCCTGCCGCACCAGCTCGATGGCGTGCACACGGCCCGTGGTCTTCACCCGGTCCGTGGTCTCCTCGTCCGGGCCTCCGCCGTGGCGCTCCACCCGTGCCCCGGCGCCGTAGCCCCACCCTTCGCGGATGTCCTCGGCGTCGTAGGCGACCAGCCGCCAGGCCACCTCGTCGCCCACGGCGAACGGCGTGCCGCAGCACTCCATCTGCCAGTCCTCGTAGAACACCCTCATCCGTGGCATTCCCCCAGGTTCCCGGAACCCGGCGGCGGACGCGAGACGTTTCTCCGAGGAGTGCGCGGCCGGTACGGTCGCACTTCGGACCGCCGACCGCACAGGAGCCCGCCGATGACCACCGCCACCACCCGCCGCGGCGACCGCCGGGTCAGTCCCGTGTTCGTCGGCATCCTGGCCGTGACGGCCGTCACGGGCTGGGCCACCTGGACCGGGGCGGCGGCACAGCCCGGCGTCGCGGTGTTCCTGTTCGTGACGGCGGCCTGGATCGTCTCCCTGTGCCTGCACGAGTACGCGCACGCGCGCACGGCCCTGCACAGCGGCGACATCACGGTCGGCGCGAAGGGCTATCTCACGCTGAACCCGCTGAAGTACACGCACGCGCTGCTGAGCATCGTGCTCCCGGTGCTCTTCGTGATCATGGGCGGGATCGGTCTGCCCGGCGGCGCGGTGTTCATCGAGCGCGGCCGGATCCCGGGCCGCTGGCGGCACAGCCTCGTCTCGGCGGCGGGCCCGCTGACGAACGCCCTGTTCGCGGCGGTGTGCACGGCGCCGTTCTGGCTGCACGCGCTGGACGGCGTGCCCGCCGGCTTCCAGTACGCGCTGGCGTTCCTGGCCCTGCTGCAGGTGACGGCGGCGATCCTGAACTTCCTGCCGGTGCCCGGCCTGGACGGCTACGGCGTCATCGAGCCCTGGCTGTCGTACAACATCAAGCGTCAGGTGGAGCCGTTCGCGCCGTTCGGGCTGCTGTTCGTGTTCGCGCTGCTGTGGCTGCCGGCGGTGAACACCGCGTTCTTCGACGTGATCGACGCGGTCCTGCGCCACCTGGGCGTGGGCGACTTCCCGCGGTACTGCGGCCAGGAGCTGTACCGCTTCTGGCAGGGCACGCCGGAGATCTGCCAGGTCAGCCCGTGACGGACGTGTCCCGCTCCGTGGTGGCCCGGCCGCGCTTGACGTAGTACCAGGTCATGTTGGACGTCAGGCCCGCCAGCAGCACCCAGACGAGCCCCAGCCAGCTGCCCTGGAGGAACGAGACGACGGCGGCGGCCACGGACAGCACGCAGACGACGAGGGTGCACAGGGCGATGCGGGGCATGGGGGTCGGCTCCTTGCGGGGGACACTGCTACGACAGACAGTGTCCCCCATCCGCTCAGACGTCGGTGATGCGGAGCCCGGCGTGTGCCTTGTAGCGGCGGTTGACGGAGATCAGGTTCGCGACGAGCGACTCGACCTGGTGCGCATTGCGCAGCCGCCCGGCGAAGATGCCGCGCATGCCGGGGATGCGCCCGGCGAGGGCCTGCACGGTCTCGACGTCGGCGCGCTCCTCGCCCAGCACCATCACATCGGTGTCGATCTGCTCGACCTCGGGGTCCTGGAGCAGGACGGCGGACAGATGGTGGAAGGCGGCGGTGACGCGGGAGTCCGGGAGCAGGGCGGCGGCCTGCTCGGCGGCGCTGCCCTCCTCGGGCCTGATCGCGTAGGCGCCCTTCTTGTCGAAGCCGAGCGGGTTGACGCAGTCCACGACGAGCTTGCCGGCCAGTTCCTCGCGCAGGGCCTCCAGCGTGTCGCCGTGCCCGTCCCACGGTACGGCGACGATCACGATGTCGCTGCGGCGGGCGGTCTCGGCGTTGTCGGCGCCCTCGACACCGTGGCCGAGTTCCTCGGCGGCGGCCCGCGCACGCTCGGCGGCGCGGGAACCGATGATCACCTTCTGGCCGGCCCGGGCGAGCCGGTAGGCGAGGCCCTTGCCCTGCGGTCCGGTGCCGCCGAGCACGCCGACGACGTACCCGGAGACGTCGGGCAGGTCCCAGGGGTCCTTGGCGGGCGCCTTGGCGGGGGTCTGTGCGCTGTCGGTAGAGGTCATGGGGCGACTCTACGTCCGTGACGGACACGGCACGGCTCAGGTCAGCCGGCGCACGGGGACCCGGCGGAAGGTGATCGTCTCGTAGGCGCCGAAGTCGCCGGTCTCGTAGAGGAGTCCGACGGTGTCCGCGTCCACGCGGACCAGGTCGGAGTAGGCGGCGGGCAGCCCGTCGGCGGTGAACGCCGTGCGCCAGGTGGTGCCGCCGTCGGCGGAGGCCCGGATCGACATCAGGGCGCGCTGGGCGGGGTCGGCCGGGCCGGAGTACAGCAGCAGGTCGGGGTCGCGGAGCTGCAGGACGGAGGCCTGGCAGACGGGCGCGGTCAGGCCGGCCTGCGGGCGGAACGGCTTGACCAGGGTCCTGCCGCCGTCCCGCGAGTGGGCGTCGGCGCGGTTGCCGGGCGAGGGGGAGTCGTTGCGGGTGTTGAGGTAGACGCGGCCGTCCGGGAGTTCGGCGGCGGTGGTCTCGTTGACGTTGACGTACCCGTCGGTGTTCTCGTCCAGGTAGCCCAGGTACCAGGACTCCCCCCGGTCGTCGCTGAGCAGGCAGTGGCCGCTGTTGTACTGCGGCTCGGCGCCGGTGTCGGTTCCGGTGGGCGGCACGGTGTGGTTGCCGGGGACGAGGACCCGCCCGCCGCCGAGCTGGATGCCGTGGCCGGGGGTGGTGGCGTACCAGCGCCAGCCGGGCTTCTTCACCTGCGCGGTGATCTCCCTGGGCGCGGACCAGGTGACGCCGTCGTCGTCGCTGTGCTGGACCCACACCCGCCGCCCGTCGGCGTCGTCGACCTCGCCGCGCAGGATGGCGGCCTCGGTGGCGGTGGCGGCGGCCCGGACGTGCACGAGCAGGATCCGGCCGGTGCCGAGGACGACGGGGGCCGGGTTGCCGGCGAGGTCCGCGCCGTTGCGCGCGACGGCCTGGAGCGGTCCCCAGCCGCGGCCGCCGTCCGTGGACCGCTTGAGCACGATCTCGATGTGCCCGTGGTCGGCGGCGGAGTCGACGCGGCCCTCGCAGAAGGCGAGGAGCGTGCCGCCGGCGGTGCGCACGACCGCCGGGATCCGGAAGCTCGCGTAGCCCTCCTGTCCGGCGCGGAAGGGGACGGTGACGTCGGTCATGGGGCGGCTCCTCGGAATCGGGGGGGCGAGCGGTGTTCGCACGGTGACCGGTGCATGTCCCCGGAGCGGGCGAATTCCGGGTGAACTTAGGGTCACGAGTGCCGTGTTGCGGCAGGATGCGGGCGCATGGACGCCGTACGGGTCGCGCTGCTGCGGGAAGTGCTCGCCGGAACCGAGTGGCTGGGGGCCACCCGGAGATTCGCGGGCGTGCTGCGCGGGTCGGTGGTGGCGCACGGGGGCGGACTGCTGCTGGTGGGCACGCCGGAGTACGAGCCGTGGCATCTGGCGGCGCACCTGGTGGACGAGGCCGCGTGGTCCGGGACGCCTGAGCTGGCTCCCACCCTGGTACGGCACCACGCCCGCCCCTGCGACCCCGCACACCTGGCCGTCGGGCCCGGGCGCATCGAGGCGGCACGGCGGGGCGAGACGCTGCTGGTCGTGGCCCCCTCTGAGCCCGCGCCGCTGCTCGAGCGGGTGCACGCGGCCCGGCGGGCCGGGGTGACCGTGCTGGCCCTCGGCGCGGGGGACGGCGACCTCGCGGCGATGGCCCACGACACGCTGACCGTGCCGGAGGGCGCGGAGCTGGACCTGGACACGGTGCAGCACCTGGTCAGCGCGGCGGCCGGCGAGAACGGGTGCTCTCCGAGGGTTCGGCGGGGCTTCCGTGACCGTTTGTCGAGGCTGGCGGAGATCTTGACGGCACCGCCGCCTGTGCCCTGGTGACGTGTGCCCGGTGGGGTCCGGCAAAAACAGTTGCCCGGTGGTCCCGCCTGGCCGAGCATCCCTGGAGTGACGCGCACCCTCCTTCCCGACCTCTCCCCCTGGAAGGCCTCCGCGGATTTCCGCCGGCTCTGGAAGTCGGGACTGATCAGCAACTTCGGCAGCTTTCTCACCTTCGTTGCGCTCCCGGTCCAGCTGAAGGACCTGACGGAGTCGACCGCGGCGGTCGGGGCGATCGGCGCCGCGGAGCTGCTGCCGCTCATCGTGTGCGGCCTGTACGGCGGCGCCCTCGCCGACGCGCTCGACAAGCGCGGGCTCATCGTGTGGACGGAGGCCGGCCAGGGCCTGCTGAGCGCCGCCCTGCTGCTCAACGCCCTGCTCCCGCACCCCGCGGTCTGGCCGCTGTACGCGGTCGCCGCCCTGTCCTCCGCCCTGGTGTCCGTCCAGCGCCCGGCACTGGACTCGCTGTGGCCCCGGATCGTCGCGCACGACGACATGCCCGCCGCGGCCTCGCTGAACTCCCTGCGCTGGACCGTCGGCGGCGTGGCGGGCCCGGCCGTCGCGGGCGTGGTCGTCGCTTACGCCGGTCTCGGCTGGGCGTACGCCGCCGACCTGCTGACGTTCGCCGTGTCGCTGGCGTACATGGTCCGGATCGCCCCCTCCCCCGCCTCCCACGAGACGTCGAAGCCCTCGCTCGGCGCGATCCTGGAGGGCGCCCGCTACGCCTGGGGCCGCAGGGAACTCCTCGGCACCTACGTCGTCGACCTCGCGGCGATGTTCCTGGCCATGCCACTCGCGGTGCTGCCGTTCCTCGCCGACGAGCTGCACGCCGCCTGGGCGCTGGGCCTGATGTACGCCGCCGTCCCGGCCGGGGCGATGCTGGTGAGCCTGACCGGCGGCTGGGCGTCGCGGATCCACCGGCACGGGCTGATGGTGGTGCTGTCGGCCGCCGGCTGGGGCCTGGCGGTCGCGGCGGCCGGACTCTGCGGGAACGTCTGGCTGGTCCTGCTGTTCCTGACCGCCGGCGGCGGCTTCGACATGGTCAGCGGGATCTTCCGGTCGGCCATGTGGAACCAGACGATCCCGGACGAGCTGCGCGGCCGGCTCGCCGGGATCGAGCTGCTGTCCTACTCGGTCGGCCCGCAGCTCGGCCAGGTCCGGGCGGGCGGCATGGCGGCCTGGGCGGGCGTGCGGACCTCCGTCGTCTCCGGCGGGCTGGCGTGCGCGGGCGCCGTGGGCCTGCTCGCGCTCTGCCTGCCGGGGCTCATGACGTACGACGCCCGGACCAACGAGCACGCGCTGCGGATGCGCGAGCGCCGCGCCGCCGCCGTGCCGACCGAGGTGTGATCACTCCTCGTCGCCGCTGCCGCCCGCCGGCGCGTCGTGCCAGCGGGGGTCGTTCTCCCACTGGAGGTTGCGCTCGGCGGCGGTCTCCATGGCCCGCCGGGCCTCCTCGGGGGAGGCGTACGGCCCGAAGCGGTCCTTGGCCGGGCACTCCGGGCCCTCCTCGACCTTCTTGTGCTCCAGGCAGTAGTACCACTCACCGGGCTTGCCGACGGTGCGCTTCTTGAACAGGGGCATGGACAGCTCCTCTCGCCATCGACATATTCCCCCACGCCCGCTGGATAGACTCGCTGACATGTCTGGCCAGTCGCTGCTCGTACCAGGGGAGCTGTCCCCCACCCGTTCGGTCCCCGGAAACATCCGCCGCCCCGAGTACGTCGGCAAGCCCGCGCCGGCGCCGTACACCGGGCCGGAGGTGCAGACCCCTCAGACCATCGAGGCGATGCGGATCGCCGGCCGTATCGCCGCGCGGGCGATGGAGGAGGCCGCGAAGATCATCGCGCCGGGGGTCACCACGGACCAGCTGGACAAGGTCGCCCACGAGTACATGTGCGACCACGGCGCCTACCCCTCCACGCTCGGCTACCGCGGCTTCCCGAAGTCGCTGTGCACCTCGGTCAACGAGGTCATCTGCCACGGCATCCCGGACTCGACGGTCCTCAGGGACGGCGACATCGTCAACCTGGACGTCACCGCGTACATCGGCGGGGTGCACGGCGACAACAACGCCACCTATCTGGTCGGCGACGTGGACGAGGAGTCCCGGCTACTGGTGGAGCGGACCCGGGAGGCCCTCGACCGCGCGATCAAGGCGGTCAGGCCGGGGCGGCAGATCAACGTCATCGGCCGGGTCATCGAGTCCTACGCCAAGCGCTTCGGCTACGGGGTCGTCCGCGACTTCACCGGGCACGGCATCAGCACGGCGTTCCACTCGGGCCTGATCATCCCGCACTACGACAGCCCGCACGCGACGACGGTCATGCGGCCGGGCATGACCTTCACGATCGAGCCGATGCTGACGCTGGGCACCCACGAGTACGACATGTGGGACGACGGCTGGACGGTGGTGACGAAGGACCGCAAGCGGACGGCGCAGTTCGAGCACACGCTGGTGGTGACGGAGACCGGCGCGGACATCCTGACCCTGCCGTAGCGCCAGGTCGCCACGCCCGTGTCGCCCGCCCTCTGCGAGGGCGGGCTTTCTCTCGTACACTTTTACCGACAGCTTGTCGGCAAAAGGCTCGGAGGCGGCCCCATGGAGTCCTTCTCGACCCTCATCCGCACCGCTTCCCACGAGCAGCACGCGGCGGCGCAGACCTCGGCGTTCATGAGCGCCCTGCTCGGCGGCCGGCTGGGCGTGGCGGCGTACGCGCGCTACACCGAGCAGCTGTGGTTCGTGTACGAGGCCCTGGAGAGCGGCGCCGAGCGGCTGGCGGCGGACCCGGTGGCGGGGCCGTTCATCCGGCCCGAGCTGTTCCGGCTGGCGGCGCTGGAGCGGGACCTGGCGCATCTGCGGGGTCCGGACTGGCGGGCGGGCCTGAGCGCCGCACCCGCCACGCGCGCGTACGCGGACCGGGTCCGCGCCTGCGCCGAGCACTGGCCCGCCGGCTATGTCGCCCACCACTACACCCGCTACCTGGGCGACCTTTCCGGCGGGCAGGTCATCCGCGACCGCGCGGAGAAGACCTGGGGTTTCGCGAGGAAGGGCGACGGCGTCCGCTTCTACGTCTTCGAGGGCGTCGCCAACCCGGCCGCGTTCAAGCGGGGCTACCGGGAGCTGCTGGACGGCATCCGGGCGGACGAGCTGGAGCGCCGGCGGGTGGTGGCCGAGTGCAGGAGGGCGTTCGATCTCAACACGGCGGTCTTCCGGGCACTGGGCGACGAGTTCGCGCTGAGCGCCTAGCGGTATGCGGTCACAGCAATCCGGAAATAAGGGTTATGTTCGCAGCGTTCCCATCGGCGTGAGCGCTGCGACGACGAAGACATCAGCCACGTGGGTCCCGCGTGTGTGGGCTCCGGCATCACCCCGCTTCCCCTGGCTGGCCGTCCCGGTGCTCCTGGTCGTCGCCATCCCCGTCGCCGACGCGTTCCTGCCGCCGGACATCCACCTCGCGCATCTCCTGGTCGTGGCGACCGCGGTGACCGCCATGGGCTACGGCCCCAGACCCACGGCCCTGGTCGGCGCGCTCGCGGTGCTCGCACTGATCACCGCCGGGGTGGAGAGACACATGCTGAGCACCGAGAACGTGCTGGTCGAGCTGGTCTCGCTGGTGGCGCTCAGCACGCTGCTCGTCGCCTTCACGCTGCTGCGGGACCGGCGCGCGCGGGAACTGCTCAGGGCGCGCATGGTCTCCGACACCGCACAGCGTGTCGTCATGCGTCCGCTCCCGACGCGCGCCGGACCGCTGACCCTGGCCGGCGAGTACCACAGCTCCGAGGCCGACACCTACATAGGCGGTGATCTCTACGCCGCGGCGCGGACCGCCGACTCCACGCGCCTGGTCATCGGAGACGTCCGCGGCAAGGGCCTGGCCTCGATCAGCGACACGGCCATCGTGCTGGGCGCCTTCCGCGCCGCCGCCCACCGGCCGGTTCCGCTGCCGGAGCTGGTGGCCTACGTGGAGGACGCCGTCCACTGGGGCCTCACCGAGTTCTCGGGCACCGACCCGGACACCGAGGAGCGTTTCGTGACCGCGGTGGTGCTGGACATCCCGGACGACCAGCCCGTGGCCCACGTGATCAGCTGCGGCCATCCGCCGCCCCTGCTGCTGTCCCACGCGGCCGGCACCGCCACGCCGCTCTGCGTGACCGAGACCGCCCCGCCGCTCGGCCTGGGCTCGATGTCCGACACCCCGTACACGGCGACGACCTTCCCCTTCCACGAAGGGGACCGGATCCTGCTCTACACCGACGGTGTCACCGAGACCCGCGACGACCAGGGCGACTTCTACCCTCTCGCCGAACGCCTCGCCAAGTGGTCCGATCACGCACCGCGCCCCCTGCTGCGCGAGATCGTCGCCGACCTGCGCGCCTACGCGGGCGACGCGCTCCACGACGACACGGCCATGATGGTCGTACAGCGCGACGAGGCACCGGCTTCCGACTGAGCCGCAGCGCGCGGTGTGCGCCCGCGGACGGCCGGTCAGTGCTCCAGGTACACCCGGCCCCCCACCTCCACCCAGCCGTGCGGCTGCGGCGCCGTCAGGATCTGGGAGCCCTTGCCCTGGGTGATGTTCAGGGCGCGGCCGAGCCTGTCGGTGAGGAGGAGGGCGGCGGCACCGGTGGCCTCGTCCTCGTCGATGCCGTCGTTCCGGCCGGGGAAGGCGCGGGCGCGGATCCGGCCGGCCGCCTCGTCCTCCCAGGCCCAGGCGTACGTCCACTCCCCCGGCGGCGGCACGTCGAGGGCGTCGACCTCGGCCGCCGTGCCGTACTGCCGCAGGGTGCGCGGCGGCACCCACTCCGCGCGGGCCTCGATCCAGCTGAACTCGCCGTCCAGCCGGGCGCCGACGACCCCGGCGGGCGTGACCAGTTCGGGCACGTCGAGCAGCCAGGCGGTGCCGACGCAGGGGTGACCGGCGAAGGGCAGGCGCAGGGTGGGCGTGTAGATGTCGATCACGCCGCGCTCGGGGTCGTCCACGAACACGGTCTCGCTGAAGCCGAGCTTGGCCGCCAGCTCCTGCCGGCCGCTCCGCTCGGGCAGCACCGAGCCGTCGCGGACGACACCGAGTTCGTTGCCGTAACCGCCGTCCGGGCCGCAGAAGACGCGGAGTACGTCGTAGTCAGTCACGGGGGAATTGAAACACCGCGGCCCGCGCAAGCGCGTCCCAGGCGGGGGCACTGCCGGGCAGCGGCCAGGTACTGATGCCCGAGGGGTCGTACGGCAGCTCGGCCAGCGCGTCGCCGTACCCCTGCTCCATGGCCGCCCGGTGCCGCTCGGTCCCGGGCGAGGCGGGGTGGGCGGCGAGCCGCACCCTGTGCTGTCGGAGCTCCTCGGTCATCCTCTCGGCGTCCCGGCGCCACAGCTCCTCGTCGCGCAGCCGGGTCAGGACGACGCACTGCGGGGTCCGGCCCTCCGCCAGCGCGGCCACGGCGCGGTCGTGGCCGTCGAGGATCAGCCAGCCGTCGTAGCGCGGCACCCACCACAGCAGGACGGGGGCGAGGGTGCCGTCGCGGACGTGTTTGCGGTAGGCCTTCACGCGACCGGCGTCGGGGGCGGAGAGCCTGCGCAGCGGCAGGACGCCGTGCCAGCCTCCGCCGCAGTACAGCTCCAGCAGCCCGCCGGGCCAGTCACGGACGAGGTCGACCGTCCAGACGGCCGGCTCGAAGGCGGTGCGCGGCGACAGCTTCCAGCGGCCGTCGTACAGCGGGTCCAGGCCGGACTCTTCCAGCCAACGGGCGTACCGGTGGACCCAGTCGACCTCCGAGCGCATCAGCGCGGACTCGATCGGCGGCAGCGGGGACCGGTAGCCGTCGAGGCGGTGCAGGTGCAGGTCACGGCAGCAGCCGTCGCCGGTGAGCGCGCCGAGCAGCACAGCGTGCTCCCCCTGCCGGAGCACCGTGAGATCTCCGTCCCCGGTGGTCTCGAAGCGGAGCGGCGGCGGCCCCGGCCGGTCCTCGATGTCCAGCACGACGCGGCCGGCCCCCAGCAGTTCCCTGCGCGCGTTCCCCATGCGGGCCACCCTGCCACCGCCGGCCCGCCTCCCGCGAACCACTGTGAGACCCGGATCACTGCCCCCGAGGGCATGAGCAAGGTAAGCCTCAGGTAAGTTAGGGCAGCCTCACCAAACCAGATTCTGCCGGGAGCCCGCATGCGAGCCGTCCGACCGACCGTCGCCGCTGCCACGACCGTGGCCGCTCTGACCGCCCTCACGGCCTGCACCGCGAAGAGCGACGCCGAGGACGGCGACGCCGTTCGGGTCACCGCGGCCGACTCCAGCTGTGAGACCTCCGCGAAGTCGGTGCCGGCCGGGCAGGTCACGCTGAGGATCGAGAACAAGGGCGCCAAGGCCACCGAGGTCGAGATCCTGTTCCCGGACGACCGGATCGTCTCCGAGAAGGAGAACATCGGGCCGGGCACCAAGTACACGCTGACCGCCGAGGTGAAGGCCGGGTCGTACGAGATAGCCTGCCGGCCCGGCATGAAGGGCCACGGCGTCCGGCAGAAGCTCACCGTCACCGGGGCCGGTACGGCCGCGAAGCGGGACCCGCGGCTCGACACGGCCGTCGCCCGGTACCGCAGGTACGCCCAGGACCAGGCCGACCAGACGCTGCCGCGGGCCGAGGCCTTCGCCAAGGCGGTCAACTCCGGCGACCTGGACGCCGCGAAGAAGGCCTACGCCCTCTCCCGCCTCGGCTGGGAGCGCACCGAGCCGGTCGCCGAGTCCTTCGGTGACATCGACCCCAAGGTCGACGTGCGCGAGGACGGCCTGGAGGACGGCCAGAAGTGGACCGGCTGGCACCGGCTGGAGAAGGCCCTGTGGAAGGACAAGAAGGTAGGTGCCGAGGAGAAGGCGCTCGCCGGCCAGTTGGTGACCGACCTGAAGGACTGGCAGAAGCGGGTCGGCAAGGCCGGGATCACCCCGACCTCCATGGCCAACGGCGCCAAGGAGCTGCTGGACGAGGTCGCCACCGGCAAGGTCACCGGCGAGGAGGACCGCTACGCGCACACCGACCTCGTCGACTTCAAGGGCAACGTCGAGGGCGCCCAGAAGGCGTACGAGCTGCTGAAGCCGGTCGCGCAGAAGAACGACCCCGAGCTGACCGGGGAACTCGACAAGCAGTTCACCGCGCTGAACGCGCTCCTCGACAAGTACCGTACGGACAAGGCCGGTTACGCCTTCGTCTCCTACGACAAGGTCACCGAGGACCAGCGCAAGGAGCTGTCGGACGCGGTGAACGCGCTCGCCGAGCCGCTGTCCAAGCTCGCCGCCGCGGTGGTGAAGTGACCATGACGGAGACGGGCGGCAGCAATCCGTCGCGGCGCGCGCTGATCGGCTGGGGCGGCGCCGGACTCGCGCTCGGGGCCGCCGCGGCCGGCGGGGCCGTGGCGATGACCAGGGCCGGCGACGACATCGACCCGGCCGCCGACGCGGGCGGCGCGGTGCAGTTCCACGGCGCCCACCAGGCCGGCATCGCCACCCCGGTGCAGGACCGGCTGCACTTCGCCGCGTTCGACGTGAAGACCGACGACCGCGACGCGTTCGTGCGGATGCTCAAGGACTGGACGGCGGCGGCCCGGCGGATGACCGCGGGCAGGCCGGTCGGCGAAGGCGCCTTCGGCGGGCTCGCTGAGGCGCCGCCGGACGACACCGGCGAGGCGATGGGCCTCAAGCCGTCCCGGCTGACGCTGACGATCGGCTTCGGGCCGTCGCTCTTCGACCGGTTCGGCCTGCACGGCCGGCGGCCCGAGGCCCTGGTCGACCTGCCCGCGTTCCCCGGCGACAACCTGGACAAGGCCCGCACCGGCGGTGACCTGTGCATCCAGGCCTGCGCGGACGACCCGCAGGTCGCCGTGCACGCCATCCGCAACCTCGCCCGCATCGGCTTCGGCAAGGTCGCCGTGCGCTGGTCCCAGCTCGGCTTCGGCAAGACCTCCTCGACCACCCCGGACGCCCAGACCCCGCGCAA
The DNA here is from genome assembly GCF_040703635.1 of Streptomyces sp. NPDC007189. Lineage (NCBI taxonomy): Bacteria > Bacillati > Actinomycetota > Actinomycetes > Kitasatosporales > Streptomycetaceae > Streptomyces > Streptomyces sp. NPDC007189. The sequence goes on along the minus strand of NZ_JBEYEY010000002.1, from coordinate 538,820 downwards.
CCTCTTCGGGTTCAAGGACGGCACCCGCAACATCGCCGGCACCGAGACCGACCGGCTGGACGAGCACGTGTGGGTCGGGGCCGGGGACGGTCCCGACTGGATGACCGGCGGGTCGTACCTCGTCGCCCGGCGCATCCGGATGAACATCGAGACCTGGGACCGTACGTCGCTCCAGGAGCAGGAGGACGTGTTCGGGCGGGACAAGCGCGAGGGCGCTCCGGTCGGCCGGGCCAAGGAGCACGACGCGCCGTTCCTGAAGGCGATGAAGCCGACCGCGCACGTACGGCTCGCGCACCCGGACGCCAACGGCGGGATCACCATCCTGCGCCGCGGCTACTCCTTCACGGACGGCACCGACGGCCTCGGCCGCCTCGACGCCGGCCTGTTCTTCCTCGCCTACCAGCGGGACGTGCGCCACGGGTTCATCCCGCTGCAGCGCAAGCTGTCCGCGCACGACGCGCTCAACGAATACATCCAGCACGTGGGTTCGGCGGTCTTCGCGATACCGCCCGGCGTCCGGGACTCCGGCGACTGGTGGGGCCGCACGCTGTTCTCGAAGGAGGCCTAGACCGTGTTCTCCAACTACCTGATCGGCCTGCGCGAGGGTCTCGAGGCGTCGCTGGTCGTCTGCATCCTGATCGCCTACCTCGTCAAGACCGGCCGCAGGGACGCCCTGAGGCCGATCTGGACCGGCATCGGCATCGCGATCGCCATCGCGATGGGCTTCGGCTGCGCCCTCGAATTCGGCTCGCAGGAGCTGACGTTCGAGGCGCAGGAGGCGCTCGGCGGCTCGCTGTCGGTCCTCGCCGTGGGGCTGGTGACCTGGATGGTGTTCTGGATGCGGCGCACCGCCCGGCACCTGAAGTCCGAACTGCACGGCAAGCTGGACGCGGCCCTCGCCGTGGGCACCGGCGCGCTGGTCGCCACCGCCTTCCTGGCCGTCGGCCGGGAGGGCCTGGAGACCGCGCTGTTCGTGTGGGCGTCGGTGCACGCGGCCTCCGACGGCACCCCGCGCCCCCTGATCGGCGTGGCCCTGGGCCTCGCCACGGCCGTCCTGCTGGGCTGGCTGTTCTACCGGGGCGCGCTGCGCATCAACCTGGCGAAGTTCTTCACCTGGACCGGCGGCATGCTGGTCGTGGTCGCGGCGGGGGTGCTGGCGTACGGCTTCCACGACCTGCAGGAGGCGGACTGGCTGCCCGGCCTGACGCACCTGGCCTTCGACATCAGCGGCACCATCCCGCCCGACAGCTGGTACGGCACGCTCCTGAAGGGCGTGTTCAACTTCCAGCCCGACCCGACCGTCCTCCAGGTCACGGTGTGGCTGCTGTACCTGGTCCCGACGCTCGCGGTCTTCCTCGCCCCGGTAGGGTTCGCCTCCGGAAAGGGGAAGGTGAAGGGACCCGATGAGCAGGGATCGCAGCCCGCGCAGGCTCCGCAGGCGTGAGAGGTACGCCCTCATAGCGGCCTCGCTGACCGCTTTGTCGCTGACGACGAGCGGATGCGTGGTGGTGCACGGGGAGCGCGAGGTGCTCCCCACCGCCACCCGCGCCGAGGCCGCCAAGGCGGTCACCGCGTTCACGGCCGCGTACAACAAGGCCGACAAGGCCTACGACAACTCCCTGGACGCGCCCTATCTCACCGGCCCGTTCGGCGACATCACCGCCGCGCGCCTGAAGGCGGGCCACGCCAACAGCCCCTCCGGCAACCCCGCCCACGTGCCGCTGAAACTGTCGGACGTCAAGATCACCATCCCCAAGAAGGCCGGCTGGCCGCGCTGGTTCCTCGCCGACGCCCGGGCCAACAAGACCGGCAAGGCGCGCTGGCTGATGGTGTTCACCCGGGGCGACCTCGGGCAGCGCTGGCGGGTGGCGTACGTCACCCTGGTGGCGCCCGGCGCCGTACCGGAGTTCACGACGGACAAGGACGGCTGGGCCCAGGCGGTGCCGGCCGGCTCCGGGCAACTGGCCGTCGCGCCCGGGAAGCTGAGCGCGGACTACGCGGCGTACCTGAAGAAGGGCGGCACGGCCTTCGCCGCCGGCACGTACACCAGCGTCGAACGCGCCAACCGGACCAAGCGGGCCCGCAAGCCGGGCCTGGTCACGCAGTTCATCGACCGGCCGCTGACGGCCGGCGACTACGCGCCGCTGGCGCTGCGCACGGCGGACGGCGGGGCGCTGGTGTTCTTCACCACCCACCACTATGAGAAGCAGACGGCCGCCGCCGGCACCACCGTGCCGGTCCCGAACAAGGACGTCCAGGCGCTGACCGAGGGCGAGGTGAAGCAGTCCCTGACCCTGGAGTTCATCTCGGCGGAGGCCGCCGTCGACCCGGCGGGCAGCGGCAAGGTCTCGGTCGTGGGCAGGGTGCCGGGGCTCACTGCCGCACAGGGCGAGTGAGGGCGCCCTGAGGTCAGTGCCGCAGTGGCCAGGCAGCGCCCTGGTGATCGGCCCCGGCATACCGCGAACACGCGTCGGTGAGCACTTCGAGCAGGCTGAGGGGATCCGGCAGCGCGTGCTCCGGTCCCCGCACCCACCGCACCCGCCGCTCGTCCCCCGGCAGCCGGGCCGGCGGCACCAGCACGTACGACCCCCGGCAGTGCCAGCGCAGCCCCGGGTGCTCGTCCATGGTCTCGGGGTGGCAGTCCAGCTCGCACGGCCACCACTCGTCCTCGTCCTCGGGGGTGCCGCGGGTGAGGGTGAAGAACAGCAAGCGGCCGTCGTCGCTCTCGGCGACGGGACCCACCTCGACGCCGGAGCCGAGCAGCCGCTCCAGCGCCTCCCGGCCGGGCTCGAGGGGGACGTCGAGGACGTCGTGCACCATGCCGGTCGCGGTGATGAAGTTGGCGTCCGGCTGGTGCCGGGCCCAGCGCTCGATCTGGGCGCGGTCGGTGGTGGACTGGGTCTGCCAGGCGAACGACACGGGGTGCCGGGCCGGGGTGGGACAGCCGACGCGGTCGCAGGAACATCGGTAGCCGGGGGCGGGGTGCGCGGCGGGGGCGAGCGGCAGTCCCGCCGCGGCGGCGGCGAGCAGCAGGGTCTCACGGCCGCCGTCGCCGGCGGCCTCCTTCGGGCGGCGTCCACGCAGCCACCGGGAGAGTTTGCCCTGCCGGCCGGACCGGCCGCCGAACGTCGCGCTCATCTATCCCCTCGCCTCGCTGGTGTGCGGACAGTGTGCCCTATCGTCCCATCTTCATGTGCTTCGGGGGGACCGCGGGCATCCGGGGGGCGGCTACGCGGGCGGCTCCTGCCGCGGGCCCCGCGGCGGCCAGGCGTCTCCCCACTCGGCGTCGCGGGCCGCTTTGTACAGGTCGCCGTGGCGCTTGGTGACCGTCGTACGGGCCAGCCGTTCATCGGCCTCGCACAGGTCCAGGAGCACCTGGCCCTTGCGGATCTGCGGGCGCCGGACCACCCGGGAGGGGGCGGGCGCGGCGGGCAGGCGGGTGGCGGCGACGTACGAGAACTTCTCGTCCTCGTAGGGCAGGGTGCCGCCCTTGACCTGGCGGTGCAGGGAGGAGCGGGCCACCCGGGCGGAGAAGTGGCACCAGTCGCGGCCGGGCTCGATGGGGCAGGCGGCGCTGTGCGGGCAGGGTGCGACGACCCGTAGCCCGGCGGATATCAGGCGGTCGCGGGCCTCGATGACGCGGGCGTAGCCGGCGGGGGTGCCGGCCTCCACGATGACCACGGTCCGCGCGGCGGCCGCGGCGGCGTCGACGAGGGCGGCGCGGTCGGGCTCGGAGAGTTCGTTGAGGACGTACGACACCGTGACGAGATCGGTGGCATCCAGGGTGAGGTCCGCGCCGATCCGGGCGCGCTGCCAGCGGGCGGCGCGCAGGTCGGGGTTGGCGGCGGCGATCTCCCGGCCGAGGGCGAGGGCGGGCTCGGCCCAGTCCAGCACGGTGACGCCGCGCTCGCCGGGCCAGGCTGCGGTGACGGCCCAGGTGGCGGCGCCGGTGCCGCCGCCGACGTCGGTGTGGCTGCCGGGCGTCCAGCCGGGCAGGGCCGCCGCGCACGCCTCCAGCGCGGCGTGGACCGCCTCGAAAGTGGCGGGCATGCGGTAGGCCGCGTACGCGGCGACGTCGGCGCGGTCGCGCAGGATCGGGGTGTGGGTGGGGGTGTCGCCCCGGTAGTGGGCGATGAGCCGCTCCACCGCACCGGCGGCCTGCCGGGGCGGAAGTCCGTCAAGCAACTCGGCAAGGCTCCCACGCAGGGCTTCCGCCGGGGGTACGGGGTCGTTCACCCGGCGATTCTAAGACGGACCGGGGAGCGACGCCCTTGCCGGAGCCTCGGTCACCGCTCTGACCGGAGCCTCGCTCACCGTCCTGGCCGGGCCCTCGGATCGCCGCCCTGCCGGAGCGCTCCGATCACCGCCCTGGCCGGAGCCTCGGTCACCGCCCGTACCGGACTCTCGCATCACCGCATGGGCTGCCCCGTAACCGCCACCCTCGCCGGAGCCTCGGTCACCGCCCTGGCGGGGCCCTCGGATCGCCGCCTTGGTCAGGCGCTGGGATCGCCGCCCTGGCCGGGCTTTGGCATCGCCGCCCTGACGGAGCCCTCCGATCACCGCCCTGCCGGAGCGCCCCGATCGCCGCCCGGGCCGGGCCCTCAGATCGCCGCCTCCGATCACCGCCCTGGCGGGGCCCTCGGATCGCCGCCCTGGCCGGAGCCTCCGATCACCGCCCTGGCGGGGCCCTCGGATCGCCGCCCTGGCCGGAGCCTCGGTCACCGCCCGTGCCGGACTCTCACATCACCGCACGGGCCGGACCCTGACCGCCATCCTTGCCGGAGTCTCAGCCCCCACCCTTGCCAGCCCCTCCGGATCACCGCCCTGCCAAAGCGGTCACCGCCCGTGCCGGACTTCACATCACCGCACGGGCCGGACTCTAGCCGCCGCCCTGGCCGGAGCCTCGGTCACCGCCCGTGCCGGACTTCACATCACCGCACGGGCCGGAGCCTCGGTCACCGTCCTGGCCGGGCCCTCGGATCGCCGCCCTGCCGGAGCCCTCCGATCACCGCCCTGGCCGGAGCCTCGGTCACCGCCCTGGCCAAAGCCTCGGTGACCGCCCAGGCGGCAGCCTCAGTCACCGCCCGTCCCGGACTCTCGCATCACCCCACGGGCCGGACCCGGATCGCCACCCTTGCCGGAGCCTCAGCCCCCACCCTTGCCAGCCCCAGTTCACCGCCCTGGCCGAGCCCTCCGATCACCACCCGTGCCGGACTCTCGGATCACCGCCCGGGCCGGACCCTGGTCGCCACCCTTGTCGGAGCCCTCAGTTCACCACCCGTGCCGGCCCCTCAGATCACCGCCCGTGCCAGATGGGTCGCCAGTCTCGCTCTCGGGTCGCTGTCCGGTGGTCTGCGTCGTGGGTGGACCGTGTTGGCCAGCAGGACCAGGAACGTGTCCGTGTGCGGGTCCACGACCAGGGACGTGCCGGTGAAGCCGGTGTGGCCCGCCGCCCCGTGGCCGGCCAGTTCGCCCATGAACCGGGGCTGGTCCACGGCGAAGCCCAGCCCCGGCGGGGTGAGCAGCAGCTCGACGAAGTCGGGGCCGAGGATGCGGGCGGGGCCGTAGGAGCCGCCGGCGAGCAGGGCGCGGCAGAAGACGGCCAGGTCGCGCGCGGTGGAGAACAGGCCCGCGTGGCCGGCGACGCCGCCGAGCGCGAAGGCGTTCTCGTCGTGGACGACGCCCCGCAGCATCCCGCGGTCCGCCTTGGCCCAGGGCCGCCGCTGGTCCTCGGTGGCGGCCGCGCCGGGGCAGGGCCCGAAGGCGGTCGCCGTCATGCCGAGCGGGCGGGTGATGCCGTCCGCGATCAGGACGTCGAGGGTGCGGCCGGTGACGCGCTCCAGCACGGCCTGCAGCAGGAGCATGTTCAGGTCGGAGTACAGGTACCGGCCGGGTTCGCCGACGGGGGCCTCGGCGCGCAGCAGGGAGAGGCGGGAGGCGTCGTCGGGGCAGTCGTACAGAGGCAGCTCGGGGCGCAGCCCGGAGGTGTGGGTGAGCAGTTGGCGCACGGTGATGCCGTGGGCGGCCACGGCGTGGAAGTCGGGCAGGTAGTCGCCGATCCGGGCGTCCATGCCGAGGGTGCCGCGCTCGATCTGCTGCACGGCGGCGACGGAGGTGAACAGCTTGGTGAGGGAGGCCAGGTCGAAGGGCGTGTCGACGGTGGCCGGGACCCGGGCGGCGGGCGGCAGTTCGACACCGGTGTCGGTCTCGGGGTCGTACGCCGCGTAGCGGACGGCCCAGCCCGCGGCCTCGGCCACGGCGATCACGGGGCCGCGCCCGGCCAGCACGACGGCGCCGGCCGCCCAGGGGCGGTCGCCGGCGGTCAGGGCGTGCACCTCGCCGACCAGGTGCCCGAGGTGCACGGGGTCGAGCCCGGCCCGTTCCGGTGTGTCGGCGCGCAGTCTCGGTGCGCTCAGTTCTCGTCTCCCTCCGAACCCGCACGGCCGTTCCCGCGTGCGTTCCAGGGACGGCACATTCCCACGAAGCAGGCCGCCGCGACCAGTGCTCCCACCAGTTGGACCACCGCCATGGGGACGGCGGTGTGCTCTCCGGCGACGCCGACGAGCGGTGAGGCGACCGCTCCGACGAGGAAGGAGGAGGTGCCGAGCAGTGCGGAGGCGGAGCCGGCGGCGTGCCGGGTGCGCAGCAGGGCGAGGGACTGGGTGTTGGGGAGGGTGATGCCCATGGCGGACATCAGGACGAAGAGGGCGGCGGCGACGGGGACCAGGCCCGTGTCGCCGAGGGCGCCGGTGGCCATCAGCAGCAGGGCGGTCGCGGCGAGCACGATCACGGTGAGGCCGGTGGCGAGCACCTTGTCCAGGCTGACGCGGCCGACCAGCACCTTGCCGTTGATCTGCCCGGCGGCCACGAGTCCGACCGAGTTGAGGCCGAACAGCAGGCTGAAGGTCTGCGCGGAGGCGCCGTAGATCTCCTGGACGACGAAGGGGGACGCCGCGATGTAGGCGAACAGGGCGGCGAAGGCGAAGCTGCCGGCCAGCGTGTAGCCGGTGAACGGCAGGTCGGCGAGCAGGGCGCGCATCGAGCGCAGCGCGTCGCCCACTCCCCCGCCGTGGCGTTCCGCGGGCTGCAGGGTCTCGGGGAGCCGCAGCCAGACCAGGGCGCCCAGCAGCGCGCCGACGACGGTGAGCACCAGGAACACGCCCCGCCAGTCCGTCACCCGCAGGATCTGACCGCCGATCAGCGGCGCCACGATCGGCGCGACCCCGGAGATCAGCATCAGGGTGGAGAAGAAGCGGGCCATGGCCACGCCGTCGTACAGGTCGCGTACGACGGCCCGGGCGATGACGATCCCGGCGGCGCCCGCGAGGCCCTGGGCCAGCCGGAAGGCGACCAGGGTCTCCACGTTCGGCGCGAAGGCGCACAGGGCGGTCGCGAGGAGGTAGACGGCGAGGCCGGCCAGGAGCGGACGGCGGCGGCCCCAGCGGTCGCTCATCGGGCCGACGACGAGCTGCCCGAGGGCCATGCCCAGCAGGCAGGCGGTGAGGGTGAGTTCGACCGTGGCGGCCGGTGCGTGCAGGGACCGGGTGACCTCCGGCAGGGAGGGGAGGTACATGTCCATCGCGAGCGGGGGCGTGGCGGTGAGGCCGCCGAGGACGAGGGTGACGAGGACGCCGGTGCGGCGGGTCGCGGCGGGCGGCCGGACGGGAGCCGGTGCGGACCGTGCCTTCGGTGTCGACGCCGCCGCCTGCTCGTGCATCCGCCCCTCCCCTGTCGTGGCCGTCCGTGCCCGTCCGTGCCCTTCTGACGCGGACGGCACCTATGCTCTCAGCTCGTACAGAGTGCCGGGGCACACACGAGCGAGGGTGGGGCGATGGAGAAGGTGCGCTGGGGGATCCTGGCGACGGGCGGGATCGCGGCGGCGTTCGCGGCGGACCTCGTGGATCTGCCGGACGCGGAGATCGCGGCGGTGGCCTCGCGGCGGGCGGAGTCGGCCCGCGCGTTCGCCGAGCGGTTCGGGGCGGCGCGGGCGTACGGCGACTGGGAGTCGCTGGCCGCGGACCCCGACATCGATGTCGTGTACGTGGCCACTCCGCACGTGGCGCACCGGGCGGCGGCCGGGCTGTGCCTTCAGGCGGGGCGGAACGTGCTGTGCGAGAAGCCGTTCACGCTGAACCTGCGCGAGACGGAGGAACTCGTCGCGCTGGCCCGCGAGCACGACCGCTTCCTGATGGAGGCGATGTGGATGTACTGCAATCCGCTGGTCCGGCGGCTGAAGGCGCTGGTGGACGACGGGGCGATCGGCGACGTGCGCACCGTCCAGGCCGACTTCGGGCTCGCCGGCCCCTTCCCGCCCGCGCACCGGCTGCGGGATCCGGCACTGGGCGGCGGGGCGCTGCTGGACCTCGGTGTGTATCCGGTGTCGTTCGCGCAGCTGCTGCTGGGTGAGCCGGACGCGGTCGCGGCGAGCGCGCTGCTGTCTCCGGAGGGCGTCGATCTGCAGACCGGAGCGGTGCTGTCCTGGGAGAGCGGGGCGATGGCGTCGCTGCACTGCTCGATCGTCGGCGGTACGGGCGGCACGGCCTCGGTGACCGGTTCGCGCGGCCGGATCGACGTGCCGTCGGGCTTCTTCCACCCGGAGCGGTTCGTGCTGCACCGCGAGGGCCACGGCCCCGAGGAGTTCACCGCCGACCCCGCGGACGGCCCGCGCACCACCCTGCGCCACGAGGCGGCCGAGGTGATGCGGGCCCTGCGAGCGGGCGAGAAGGAGTCCCCCCTGGTACCGCTGGAGGGCTCCCTCGCGGTCATGCGGACCCTGGACGCGGTCCGGGAGCGGATCGGGGTGCGGTACCCGGGCGAGGAGATGACGGTGGCCGTGTGACGCGGTGTCCGGGGCGGGCCCCCATCACCGAACAACCGTATGGCGGACACGGCATTCCGCATCGCGGACTCTCCGCCTACGCTGCGGTGCCATGACTGACAGGCAATCGAAGATCGCGGTGGTGACCGGGGCCGGGTCCGGGATCGGGCGGGCCGTGGCCGTGGAGCTGCTGCGGGGCGGGTGGTCGGTGGTCCTGGCCGGGCGGCGCACCGGGACGCTCGAGGAGACGGCGGCGCTGGTCCCGGAGGGCGACGCGCTCGCCGTGCGTACGGACGTGTCCCGGCCCGAGGACGTGGACACGCTGTTCACGGCGACGGTGGACCGCTTCGGCCGGGTGGACCTGCTGTTCAACAACGCGGGGACGTTCGGGCCCGGCGGGGTCCCGGTCGAGGAGTTGCCGTACGACGCCTGGCGGCACGTGGTGGACACCAACCTCAACGGCGCGTTCCTGTGCGCGCAGGCGGCGTACCGGCGCATGAAGGAGCAGGACCCGCAGGGCGGCCGGATCATCAACAACGGCTCCATCTCCGCCCACACGCCCCGCCCGCACTCGGTCGCCTACACCGCGACCAAGCACGCCCTGACCGGCCTGACCAAGTCGCTGTCGCTGGACGGGCGGCCGTACCGCATCGCGGTCGGGCAGATCGACATCGGCAACGCGGCGACCGACATGACGGCCCCGATGCGGACCGGCGCGCTGCAGGCGAACGGCGACGTGGTCCCGGAGCCGGTGATGGACGTGGCCGATGTGGCGCGCACCGTACGGCACATGGCCGAGCTGCCGCTGGAGGCGAACGTGCAGTTCGCGACGGTGCTGGCGACGGCGATGCCGTACATCGGGCGGGGCTGAGGAACCCGTCGCGCCGTCACCGGGCGTTTCCACACAAGCGGAATGTGAACATCCGCGGCATTGCGGCCCGTCGAGCCCGTATGCTCACATTCCTCCACAAGAGCTTCACAGTTGGGGCACATGGATTCCGCGGCCGCTCACGCGGTCGCGTCTCGGCCACACCGAGGGGGGAAGCGGCTGCCGTTCCACCGGGCCGGAGTTGGGGGTGGGCCTCGCGACGGGACGCGAGGTGCACACCGGCCGGTGGAACGGCCGCCGAACACTGTCAGCGCCGGTGCCTGCCGCCCGGCTCCGCGTCCCCCTCGACCGCCTCCGGAAGCTCCGGCGCCTCGACGGCCCCGGCCGCCGCGACCGCCCTGCGCCGCCGCCGTACGGCCCACGCACCCGCCGCCGCCAGCAGCAGCGCCGTACCGGCCGCGCCCTCCACCAGCCGCCCGGTCGACGGGCCGCGGGCGCCCGCGCCCGCCGCCCCGGCCGCCGCCGGGGCCCCCTTGCCGGCCGCCGGTGACGGACTCGCCTCCGCCCCGCCCTCGCTGAGCGGTTCCACCAGCACGCCCACCGGCTGCGCCGAACGCCCGCGCCCGAAGCCCCAGTCGAGCAGCGCGGCGGTCTGCTCGTAGACGGCGTTGCTGCCGGTGGCCGGGTGCATCACGGTGACCAGCAGGGTGCGCCCGCCGCGGGTGGCGGCGCCGGTGAAGGTGTTGCCGGCGTGGCTGGTGTAGCCGTTCTTGACGCCGATCAGGCCGTCGTACGACTTCAGGCCCCACGCCCCGGTCAGCAGGCGGTCGGTGTTCTGGATCTGGAAGGTCTTCTTGCCGCCCGCCGGGAAGTCCGCGGTCCTCGTGCCGCAGTAGCCGCGGAAGTCGGCGTCCTTCAGGCCGTGGCGGGCGAACAGCGTGAGGTCGTACGCCGAGGAGATCTGGCCCGGGTGGTCGAAGCCGTCGGGGCTGACCACCTGGGTGTCGAGGGCCTGCAGATCCCGGGCCTTGGCCTGCATCTCGGCGACCGTCTTGGCGATGCCGCCGTTCATGTGGGCGAGGACGTGCACGGCGTCGTTGCCGGAGCGCAGGAACACGCCCTGCCACAGCTGCTCGACGGTGTAGGTGATGCCGGGCTTGATGCCGACCAGGCTGGAGCCGAACGGGACGTCGGCGACGTCGGAGTCCTTCACGGTGTACCGCTCGGCGCGGTCGAACCTGCTCAGCACGGTGTCCGCGAACAGCATCTTCAGCGTGGACGCGGGCGCGAGGCGCCGGTGCGCGTTGAACGAGGCGAGCACCTCGCCGCTCGCGCAGTCGGCGATCAGCCAGGAGCGGGCGCTGAGCTTCTCGGGCAGCCCGGAGGCACCCCGCACCTGGACACCGGCGCGGGCCAGTTGCTCGCCGCCGATGACGGTGGACTCGGCGGCGGAGGCCGGGGTGGTCATGGACACGGGAAGGGCGGCGGCCGTCAGTCCGAGGACGGCACGCCGGCTGAGCCGGGAGCATTCGCGCACCTGGGGACGGTACACCGCGCCCAGCAGCGGAAACCGCACAGGATCCCCGTGCCGCCGCCGGAATTTGCCACCTTATGAAAGTCCTATGAGCCAACTCCCTTCCCGGCCCCGCGCATCCCTCACCGAGGATGGCCGAAAGGTTCCTCCCCGGCTGGTGGCCGCGCGCTGGACCCGGGGCCGCTCACCTGCCGAGGATGCGGTCGATCTCGGCCAGTTGCCCGGCGGTGAGCGGTCCCTTCTCCAACGCGCCCGCGTTCTGCTCGGCCTGCGCCACCGAGCGGAAGCCCGGGATCGGCACCGTGCGCGGGCTGCGGGCCCAGATCCAGGCCAGGGCGCCCTGGGCGAGGGTGCGACCGCCGCTGGTGAGGACGTCGCGCAGGGCGTCGACCCGGGTCGTCCAGCGCGGATCGGCCCCGGAACCGTCCCCGAACCCCTGCAGCCAGACGGGCGGCCTGCTGCGGATGTCCCCCGCCTCCAGGGGGGCCTGCCGCCTGCCGGCCAGCAGCCCCATGGCGAGGGGACCGCGGTTGACGCTGCCGAGATCCGCCCGCTCGCACAGCCCCAGGAGACCCGGCGCGTCCTGCAGGACGTTCAGGGTGTGCTGTACGGCCGTGCAGTGCGGGCCCTCGGCGAAGACGGCGGCGCGGTCGGGGTCGTCGGTGCTCCAGGCGTAGCCGCGGATGAGCCCCTCGGCGACCAACTCCTCGCACACGTCGCGGACTTCGGCGGCGCGCCCCGGATCGGCATCGGCCAGATGGAACTGGTACAGGTCGACGTGGTCGGTGCCGAGGCGGCGCAGGGAGGCGGTGAGGGCGCGGCGGACGTACTCCGGCGTGTCGTCCTGGCCGTCGGCGGTGCGGGTGTCCGGGTCGAAGAGGTTGCCCCACTTGGTGGCGAGCACGACGTCGTCACGGCGTGTGCCGAGGGCGCGGCCGAGAACGGTCTCGCTGTGCCCGGCGCCGTAGCAGTCGGCGGTGTCGAAGAAGGTCACGCCGAGGTCGAGGGCGCGGTGGATCGCCCGTACGGACTCCTCGTCGTCCACCTTCCCCCACCCGAGCGGCTGCCCGTCGGCGCCCTGCCACTCCCCGCCGATGGCCCAGCACCCGAAGCCGAGCGCGCTCACGCCGATGCCACTGCGTCCCAAGGTCCTTGTGGTCTCCATGCCCGAGGACGCTAGGAGTTGAAGCGCACACGAGCACAAGCCCCCCGGCTCCGGTGGCCTACGCCTGCCCGGTCTCGAACCGCGAGATCCGCCCGTCGTCCTCGACGGTGAAGGTCCACTTGGTGCGCATCTCGCCCCAGGTGTCGTTGCGGTAGCGGGCCAGGAGGGTACGGCCGCCGGCCGACTCGTTGTCGACCTCCATGTGGCCGTGGGAGGAGAAGATCTCCTGATCGATCCACTCGGCGAGGTCACGGTCGGAGCCGTCGTCGGACATGGTCGCCCCGGGCGCGAGCAGCGCCATGAACCCCTCCCGGTCATGGGAGTTGACCGCGTTGACGAAGGCCCGAACGGCCGGATCGCTGAGCTTGGCTGGCTGAATCGTCATGCCGCAAGGCTCACACCGGTGCTCCCTCCCCGCCACCCGAACGCTCTTCCCTGCAGGCCGGAGGGTGTGAGAGCTGCGACGGTGGATACGCGGAACCCACTTGCTCCCCTCCGCACGTCATGCGTGTCCGCACGTCATCACATGTCCGCACGTCATCACCTGGGAGTCGCCGTGACCTGTCTCGACCGCCGTGACCTTGGCCTGCTGCTGCTCCGGCTGGGCACCGGCGGGGTGCTGGCGGCGCATGGCGCGCAGAAACTGTTCGGCTGGTTCGGCGGGCACGGCCTGGAAGGCACGGGCCAGTTCATGGAGTCCGTCGGCTACACGCCGGGGAAGACGAGCGCGACGGCGGCGGGCCTCGCGGAAGCCGGCGGCGGCACCCTCCTCGCCCTCGGTCTCGCGACCCCGGCGGCGGGCGCGGCGGCGGCCGGTGCGATGGCCGGGGCGGCGACGGTCCACATGCCCAACGGCTTCTTCGCCCAGGAGGGCGGCTACGAGTACGCGGCGAGCCTGGGCCTCGCGGCGGCCGGCCTCGCCGTCACCGGCCCCGGCCGCCTCTCCCTCGACCACGCCCTCGGCCACGTCTTCGACCGCGGCTGGATGATCCCGGCGGCCCTCGGGGCCACGGCGGCGGCCACGGCCCTGGTGATCGGTGCCCGGAACCAGCGACTGCGGGCGAAGAGGGAGGGCGAGCAGGAGGTGCTGTTCGAGGAGTAGGGGGTACGGCGTCGGGCCGGGGCCATGGCAAGCTGCCCGGCATGACCGCTCAGGACACCACCGGCACCGGCCCCGCCCTCTGGGCGACGATCGACGACCTCTTCTCCCGCCTGGAGGCCACCCGCACGCACGCCGGACAGGAAGGCCTCCTCCTGCGCGTCCTGAAGCTCTCCGAGGAGGTCGGCGAGGTGGCCGAGGCGATCATCGGCACCACCGGCCAGAACCCCCGCAAGGGCGTCACCCACACGTGGGAGGACGTGCAGGCGGAACTCTGCGACGTGGTGATCACGGCCCTGGTCGCCCTGCGCACACTGACGCCCGAGGCACGGGAGGTGTTCGAGGGCCACCTCAAGCGGGTGCGCGAACGGCCGTTGATCCCCGGGGAGTGAGAGGGGGTGCCGACCCCGGTGTGAGGCTCCTAGACATGGCCTCTGACCTGGGGAAATGGAGAGCGGCAGACGAGTCGGGCTGTACGCCGGGTTCTGTTCCCCGGTGCCCTCGCGGGCGCCGGGGCGACGGCCATCCATCTAGGGCCGGCGTTGCCGCCGGCCTCGTGCGGTCTACCCGCGGACTCGGGCGGGCAGCCCTCGATCGTCCGCGCAGGAGCACCGAGGTGCTCCCTTTTGACCTTGCTCCGGGTGGGGTTTACCTAGCTGCCCAGGTCACCCTGGGCACTGGTGGTCTCTTACACCACCGTTTCACCCTTACCGAGGGCCGAGGCCCCCGGCGGTCTGCTTTCTGTGGCACTGTCCCGCGGGTCACCCCGGGTGGCCGTTAGCCACCACCCTGCCCTGTGGAGCCCGGACGTTCCTCGGGAAGCCCCCTAGGGGGACTCCACGCGGCCGTCCGCCCGGCTCGTCTGCCGTGTCGACCATGGTACCGGGCGCCGGGAGCGGCGCGGGCCGGCGGCGGCCGTGGCCAGGACCGAGCCCGTCAGGATCAGGGCGAAGGCCGCCAGGACCGTGGGCGTCAGCCGTTCGGAGAGGAAGAAGGCGCCCGCCGCCACCGCCACCGCCGGGTTGACGTACGTGATCACCGTCGCCCGCGTCGGGCCCGCCTCCTTGATCAGCTCCAGGAACGCCACGAACGCCACCGCGGTGCAGAGCACGCCGAGGCCGGCGAGGGCCACGAAGGCGGAGGACGAGGGGGCGGAGGACGGCCAGGTCAGCGTCGCCGGCAGGGCGTAGACCAGCGCCGCCAGGGTCAGGCAGGCCGAGGTGAGGTGCAGGGACGGGACGTCCTTCATGTGGCGCGCGGCTATCGCGGGGGCCGTCGCGTAGCCCACCACCGTCACCAGCACCTCGGCCAGCGAGCGGGCGTCGCCGCCGGTCAGATGGGGCAGGGTCAGGACCGTCACGCCGGACAGGCCGAGGGCCAGGCCCGTCAGGCGGCGCGCTCCGAGGTGTTCCGTGTCGCCCAGCAGCCGGGCCACGATCAGGCCCACGATCGGCACCCCCGCGATCAGCAGGCCCGACGTCGAACTGGACAGATGCCGTTCGGCGTCGGTGAGGGTGAACCAGGGGATCATGATCTCCAGGCACGCGAAGGCCAGCATGGGCCGCCAGTGGGCGCGCACGGTCCGGGGCAGGCCGCCCTGGCGCAGGGCGAACGGGAGCAGCAGGACCGCGCCGAGCGCGCAGCGCGTGAACACGACCACCGGCGGGGACACCTCGTCCACCGCCACCTTGATCATCAGATAGGGGACGCCCCAGACCACTCCCATCAGGGAGAACAGAAACCAGCCGCGTGCAGTCATACGGTGAGTTTCGGCCGCCCGGTCAGGGGATGTCTTGAACGCTGTTGCGGTACGCCGCCGACGTCACGCTCGTCCGGTACGCCGCCGGCGTCACCCCCAGCACCCGGCGGAACCAGCGGGTCAGATGCGCCTGGTCGGCGAAGCCCACCAGACCCGCGACCTCCGCCGGGCGCAGACCGGCCTCCAGCAGGGTCCGGGCCCGGTTCACCCGGTACTGGGCCAGCCAGGCGTACGGCGGTATGCCCATCGTCGTACGGAAGGCGCGCAGGAGTTGGTAGCGGGACAGGCCCAGCTCGGCGGCGAGGCCGGCCAGCGGGGGCGGTGCCGTGAGGTCGTCGGCGAGGCGGTCGCGGACCGTCAGGGCGATGGCGCCCGCGCCGGGGATCTCGTCCGGCGCGGACCTGGCCGTGGAGTGGCGGCGGGCCAGGGCCGTCAGCAGCCAGGGCAGGACGGACTCCGCCTCCAGCGGGTCGGGGCAGGCGCTCAGCCGGGTGTGGGCGCGGTGCAGCGCGGCAGCCAGCTCCGGGTCGTCGAGGAGGGGCTCGCGGAAGTGCGGGAGGCCGCCGAGGGTGCCGTCGGCCAGGAGGGACGGCTCGGCGTACAGGGCGCGGTAGGCGTAGCCGTCGGTGGCGTTGCCGGGGCCGCCGGTGTGCATCTCGCCCGGATCGAGTACGACGATGGTGCCGGGGCCGGTGCGGATGCGGCCGCCCCGGTAGTCGATCACCTCGGTGCCGCCCACGCAGACGCCGATCGTGTACTCGTCGTGGGCGTGCGGGGCGTAGGTGTGCCGGCGGAAGTCGGCCGTCAGGAGGTCCAGCGGGGGTCCGCCAGGGCCCAGCCGAGCGCGCGTCCACAGCGCCTGTTCGGTCATCACCCGTCACCCCTCCCGCCCCGCGGCTCGCACCTGCCGGCCTCGTCGCGCAAACCCCGGCTTCCGGCCAAGGGTGCAACGCCTTCAGCCCTCGCTTCCATGCCGCGTCCAAGGGGAAACCGGCTGTCTCCCAGCGGATCTCCGCGCGAGGGCCCGTCGGCGGTACGCCGTACCCTGTCGCGGAGGTCTACGTGAGGAGTATGTGGTGCTGGTCCTGCTGCCGCCCTCGGAAGGCAAGGCGAACGGAGGCGAGGGCGCCCCGCTGGAGCTTCGGTCGCTGTCCCTGCCGGGGCTGACCGCCGCGCGGGAGGCCGTGCTCACCGAGCTGGTCGAGCTGTGCAGCGGCGACGAGGAGAAGGCGCGGGAGGTGCTCGGGCTGAGCGAGGGGCTGCGCGGCGAGGTCGCGAAGAACGCGGGCCTGCCCACGGCCGCCGCCCGCCCCGCCGGGGAGATCTACACCGGTGTCCTCTACGACGCCCTGGGCCTGGCCACACTGGACGCGGCGGCCCGGGAGCGCGCGGCGGACTCGCTGCTGGTGTTCTCCGGGCTGTGGGGCGCGGTGCGGGTGACCGACCGCATCCCCTCCTACCGCTGCCCGATGGGCGTGAAGCTGCCGGGGCTCGGCGCGCTGGCCGGGCACTGGCGAGCGCCGATGGCCGAGGTGCTGCCCGAGGCGGCCGGCGACGGCCTGGTGCTGGATCTGCGCTCCTCGGCGTACGCGGCGGCCTGGAAGCCGAAGGGCGAGGTCGCGGGCCGCACGGCGTCGGTACGGGTGCTGCACGCGCCGACCCGGAAGGTGGTCAGCCACTTCAACAAGGCGACCAAGGGGCGGATCGTACGCAGCCTGCTGTCGGCCGGCGCCGCGCCGGAAAGCCCTGCCGAACTGGTCGAGGTGCTGCGGGAGTTGGGGTACGTGGTGGAGGCGGAGGCGCCGGGACGGGCCGGCAGGCCGTGGTCGCTGGACGTGCTGGTGGACGAGATCCACTGAGCTGAGCGCATTCACCGGGCTTCTGGGTGCTCGCGGCACCCATTGCAGCATGTGCAACGCTCATTGCGGGACGTGCACCACGTCGGCACGATGAGGGCATGACCTCACCGCTGCCCTCCGTCCCGGCCGCCTCCGTGCTGGATCTCGCGCCCGTCGTGCCCGTGGTGGTCGTCTCCGACGCCGCCGACGCCGTACCGCTGGCGCGGGCCCTGGTGGCGGGCGGGCTGCCCGCGATCGAGGTGACGCTCAGGACACCGGCGGCGCTGGACGCGATCCGCGCGATCGCCGCCGAGGTGCCGCGGGCCGTGGTCGGCGCGGGCACGGTGATCACGCCGGAGCAGGCCGACGCGAGTACGGCGGCGGGGGCGCGGTTCCTGGTCAGCCCCGGGTGGACGGACGCGCTCCTGGCGGCGATGCGCGGGGCCGGGGTGCCGTACCTGCCCGGGGTGTCGACCGCGTCGGAGGTCGTGGCGCTGCTGGAGCGCGGGGTGCGCGACATGAAGTTCTTCCCGGCGCAGGCGGCGGGCGGTACGGCGTTTCTGCGGTCGCTCACGGGGCCGTTGCCGCAGGCCCGTTTCTGTCCCACGGGCGGGATCGGACCGGCCGACGCGCCCGGGTATCTGTCGCTGCCGAACGTCGGCTGTGTGGGCGGCAGTTGGATGGTCCCGGCGGACGCGGTGGCCGCCGGCGACTGGGCGCGGATCGAGGAGCTGGCGCGGAGCGCGGCGCGGCTCGGCGAGGTCAGGGCGCCGGGTTCGGGGGCCTGGGTGGGTTCAGGGTCGCAGGTGTGAGGTGTCGTTGAAGAGGCGGACGCTGGCGTTGCCGTCCGTGTAGTACGCCACCGCCGACAGGGACGCGGCCGACAGCTCCATCCGGAACAGGGACTCGGGCGGGGCGCCGAGGGCCTGGCGGACGAACATCTTGATCGGGGTGACGTGCGTGACGAGGAGGACCGTGCGGCCCGCGTACGCGGCGACCAGCTTGTCGCGGGCGGCGGCGATCCGGACGGCCGTCTCGGCGAAGCTCTCGCCGCCGCCGGTGGGGTGGGCCTCCGGGTCGGCGAGCCAGGCGTTCAGGTCGTCGGGGTAGCGTTCGCGGACCTCGCCGAAGGTGAGGCCCTCCCAGGCGCCGAAGTCCGTCTCGCGCAGGCCCTCTTCGATCGTCACGTCCAGGCCGAGGCGGGTGGCGACGATGGCGGCGGTCTCGCGGGTGCGGGTGAGGGGGGAGGCGACGACGGCCTGGATGGTGCCGCGCCGGGCGAGGGTCTCTGCGGCTCGGTGGGCCTGTTCGCGGCCGGCGGCGGAGAGGGCGGGGTCGGTGCCGCCGCTGCCGGAGAAGCGCTTCTGGGGGGTGAGGGGGGTTTCGCCGTGGCGGAGCAGCACGAAGGTGGCGGGGGCGCCGAGGTCGGGGGCGCTGCCCCAGCCCGGTGTCGAGACGTGCTGCTCGCTGGGGGTCGTAGGGGGCTGCTCGCTGGAAGGCACCTCCCCCGCGGCTCCGGCCCCGGACGCCGACGTGTGCAGAGCCGCCGTCGACCCCGAAGCCGACCACTCCTCCCCCCTCGCCCCCGCGTCCATCGCCTCGTTGGCCAGGCGGTCGGCGTGTTTGTTCTGGTCGCGGGGGATCCACTCGTAGGTGACCCGGTCGGGTGGGAAGACCGCCCGTGCCTGGGTGGCCAGGGGCTTCATGGCGGGGTGTTTGATCTTCCAGCGGCCCGACATCTGCTCGATGACGAGCTTGGAGTCCATGCGGACGTGGACGCGGGCCGTCGGGTCGAGGGCGTGGGCGGCGCGCAGGCCGGCCAGGAGGCCGCGGTACTCGGCGACGTTGTTGGTGGTGACGCCGATGTACTCGGCCGCCTCGGTCAGCGGCTCGCCCGTGGCCGCGTCCCGCACCACCGTGCCGTAGCCCGCGGGCCCCGGGTTGCCCCGCGACCCGCCGTCCGCCTCGACGATGAACTCCCGCACCCGACAAGCCCCTTGTCTACGAGGTCTACAGACCCGACTCGGCCGTGCGCACCAGGATGCGGCGGCAGTTCTCGCAGCGCACCACGGTGTCCGGCGCCGCCGTGCGGATCTCGTTCAGCTCGGTGATCGCCAGTTCCTGACGGCAGCCCTGGCAGGTGCGGGCGTACAGCTTGGCCGCGCCGACGCCGCCCTGCTGCTGGCGCAGCTTGTCGTAGAGCTTGAGCAGGTCGGCCGGGACGGAGGCGGCGACCACCTCGCGCTCCTTGGTCACCGAGGCGGCCTCGCTGTCGATCTGCTCGCAGGCCGCGTCCCGGCGGGTGGTGGCGTCGTCGATCTTCGACTGGACGGAGGCGACCCGCTCGGTCAGCTCGTTCACCCGCTCCTGCGCGGCCTCGCGGCGCTCCATGACCTCCAGGACCACGTCCTCCAGGTCGCCCTGCCGCTTGGCGAGGGAGGCGATCTCGTGCTGGAGGTTGGACAGGTCCTTGGGGGAGGTGACCGCGCCGGAGTCCAGGCGCTGCTGGTCGCGGGCGGCGCGCTGGCGCACCTGGTCGACGTCCTGCTCGGCCTTGGTCTGCTCGCGGGCGGTGTCGCTCTCCTCGGTCTGCGCGGCGACGAGCAGGTCGCGCAGCTGGGTGAGGTCCTTGGTCAGCGCGTCGATCTCGGCGTGCTCGGGCAGCGACCTGCGCTTGTGCGCGAGCTGCTGCAGCCGGACGTCCAGGTCCTGGACGTCCAGGAGGCGGATCTGGTCGGCGGGGGCGGCGTTCAGTTGGGGGCTCCCGGGGTTCAGCTAGAGGTGATGGACGCCGCGTGGGCGGTCCAGGGGTCGGTGACCGTCTTGGAGACGTGGACCCTGAGGTCCCAGCCGTGGCGGTCGGAGATCTCGTCGAGCTGGCTCGCGGCCAGCTCGCACCAGGGCCACTCGGTGGCCCAGTGCGCCGCGTCGAGCAGCGCGAGGGGGCCTGCGGAGACGGCTTCGCTCGCCGGGTGGTGGCGCAGGTCGGCGGTGAGGAAGGCGTCGACGCCGGCGGCGCGGACCTGGTCGAAGAGGCCGTCGCCGGAGCCGCCGCTGACGGCGACCGTGCGGACGACGGCCTCGGGGTCGCCGGCCACCCGGATGCCCTGCGCGGTGGCGGGCAGTCGCCGGGCGGCGCATTCGGCCAGCTCGCGGACGGTCAGCGGGTGGTCCAGTTCGCAGACGCGGCCGAGGCCCCGGCGGCCCTCCGGGTCGGTGGGGTCGGGCACCAGGGGCCGTACGACGCGCAGGTCGAGCGCGCCGGCCAGGGCGTCCGAGACGCCCGGGTCGGCCGTGTCGGCGTTGGTGTGGGCGACGTGCAGGGCGATGTCGTTCTTGATCAGCGTGTGCACGACACGGCCCTTGAAGTGGGTCGCCGCGACCGTGGTGGTGCCCCGCAGATAGAGCGGGTGGTGGGTGACCAGCAGGTCGGCGCCGAGCTTCACCGCCTCCTCGACGATCTCCTGCACGGGGTCGACGGCGAACAGGACCCGGGTGACCTCCTGGCCGGGGTCGCCCACGACCGTGCCGACCGCGTCCCAGGACTCGGCCCGCTCGGCGGGCCACAGGGTCTCCAGCGCGGCGATGACTTCAGACAGACGGGGCACGAGGGCAAGGCTACCTGGCTGGCCTGCGCGGCCGTACCGCATACGGCGGCTCTGCCCCGGTCAGCACAAAGGTCCCGTTTTCCTCAGCTGAATCGCTTCTGCACCACCCGTATGTGTGAAGCCGGACCCGGCCCGTCCCACGCCCGTGCGTGCGAAAACTAGCTTCGTCGCCGGAGGTGACCGAACGATGACGGCCTGTGCGATCGAACCCCCGTCCACGGACGGGACCGACGGGGTGCCGGGGCCGGTTTTCGCCCTCACGGCCGACGGCGCCTACGCGGCCCGGCTCGCTTCGGCCGGCGACTCCTGGTTCCCGGAGCGCTGGACGCTGGACGGCCCGGAGCCGTACGCGGTGCCGCTGCCCGGCGACCAGCCGGAGGAGCCCGGCACCGAGGTGCAGCCGCTGTCCGACGGCCGGGTGCTGATCCACCGGCTGGTCGAGCACCGGCACGCCTTCTCGCTGCTGTACCCGACCGGGCCCGGCACCGGTGAACTGCCGCTGGGCGCGGTGGAGTGCCCCGAGCCCGGCACCCGGCTCACGCTGCTGCCGCCCGCGCCGGGAGGCGCCCGGGCGTACGCCCTCGCGGTCGGGCCGCGCTCGAGCGCCGTCTGGCTGGTGGCGGGCGGGGCGTTCGGCCCCGAGCGGCTGGCGGAGGTGCCGGGGCGCTGCTCGGGCGGGGTGTGGCTGGACCGCGCCGGGCGGATGCTGGCGCTGGACCGGGAGCTGGGCGGGCCGGTGAAGACGGTCGTGGTGGACCTGGAGCGCGCCGAGGTGTCGCCGCTGCTGCAGATCGCGGCCGACAGCGACGACCGGCTGCTGCTCGCCGACCCCGACAGCGGGCTGCTGCTCATCTCCTCCGACGCGCCCTCGCCGGGGCAGGAACGATTGGGCTGGGGCGTGCTCGGCAGCACGCTCCCGGTGCGCTTCCCGGAGAGCCTCCGGGTGCCGGACTGCGCGGTGACGCCGTTCGCGGTCCAGCCCGGGCAGGTGCTGATGCCGGAGAGCTGCGCGGTGGCGCTGCGCATCGACGGCCCGTACGGCAGCTGGGTGGGCGTCTGGCGGCCGGCCGGGCGGCGGGTGGACCATCTGCCGGCGCCCCTGGGGTGGCTGGCCGGGGCCGGGCTGTGGACGCCGGAGGGGGTGCTGCGGCTGCCGTACGCCACGCAGGAGACTCCGTGCGGGGTGGCGGAGTTGACGGTGCCGAAGGTGGAGGCGGCCGCGGAGCGCGATGCGTCCGCGGGGTCGGGGAACGCGGATCCGGAAGGTACGGTCCAGCGCCTGGACGGTACGGCGGGCGGGGCGCCCGGGGCGCCGCCGCAGCAACCGGAACCGGGGCCTGCGGAGCCGGCGCGAGCGGAGCCTGCGGAGCAGGTCACGGCACGTCCGGTGCCGTTGCAGCAAGCGCCTCTGGGACGTCTTGTAACGAACTAGTGCCGGTTGGCGTGTGCGCCTGGATTCGGCCCGTGGTGTGCCGGTTAGACTCGCCCGGCTGTACGAAAGATCATGTTGACGGGGTGAATTACTTCCGATGAGCGACACCAGCACGACTCAGCAGCTGTCTGCCGACTCTCAGAAGGCGGTCGGCCATGGCCGGCACCGGGGCCCGGTAGCGGCCCAGGAGAGCGAGTCCGCTCCGCACGGCAAGCACCGCAAGCCGGCCGAGCAGACCACGGAGGCCGCTGCCTGACGGCAGTTCGGTATCCCCGCCCGGTCGGCGGCCGAAGGCTGCGAGGGCTCTGCGGGACCGCCGTTGTGCGGTCGAGCGTGATGCAGTGCAGACCGGGCGCCCCGGCGTCTCCTGGACGCCGGGCCGGTCCCACCGCGTGCTCCACACCGGCGCGGTGGGACCGCGCGGGACCCCGGCGGGGCCCAGCCGCCGCCCGCACCCTTACAACCGGCCACCCTCGGTACCGGTTTCAGCCGTGCTCGACGACGGTGTCCGCGAGGACCGGCGCGTCCCCCCGCTCCACCGCGCTCACCACCACCTGGACGCTCCCCTTCCGCCGCCACATGCGGATGCGCAGCGTCTCCCCCGGGTACACGACGCCCGCGAAGCGGGTGGTGTACGACCGCACCCGGGTCACATCGCCGCCGAGCAGCGTGTCCACGACCGCCTTCAGGGTGATGCCGTAGGTGCACAGCCCGTGCAGGATCGGCTTGTCGAACCCCGCGAGTGCGGCGAACTCGGGGTCGGCGTGCAGCGGGTTCCGGTCGCCCGAGAGGCGGTAGAGGAGGGCCTGGTCCGGGCGGACGGGGCGTTCGACGGTCCGGTCGGGTCCGGTGGCGGGCGGGTCGAGACGGGTGGAGGGGCCGCGGTCGCCACCCCAGCCGCCCTCCCCGCGTACGAAGATCCGGGCGTCGGTGGTCCACAGCGGGCCGGCGGCGTCGGCGACGTCGGTGCGCAGGACCAGGACGGCGGCCTTGCCCTTGTCGTGGACGGCGGCGAGCCGGTGGGTCGCGGTCGCGGTGCCCTCGGCCGGGATCCGGCGGTGGATCCGCAGACTCTGCCCGCCGTGCAGGACCTTGGCCAGCTCGACGTCCACGCCGGGCACGGACAGCCCGCCGATCACGCCGGGCGCGCCGGAGCCGGCGACGGTGGCGAAGCTCGGCAGGACGTGCAGCCGGGACTCCAGCGTGTAGCGCAGCTCGTCGGGGTCGGTGGCGGGGTCGTCCTTGTCGGGGTTGGCTCCCGCGCCGATGCCGAGGTGGTAGAGCTGGACGTCCTTGGCGGTCCAGGAGATCCCCCCGGTCCGGGGTTCGGCCGCGAGGGCGCGGCTCGCGTCGATGGGCATACGGCTCCTGACACTGGCTGCGGGCCGACCTGCAACGCGTTCCAGTCCGGCGCCCTCTGTATAGCCGAGCGGTCCACGCTTGTGAAGACACCTGACGCTGCGTCAGATCAGCGTCGGTGACATTTGTCCTGCCCGAGTCCGTACATGCGCCTCTGCCTCCAACGGGGCCGCGCTCCGTAACGTCGTAGACATGACACAGACGGAGAACACCGCCGTGTCCTTCACGGGGGCGGTCAAGACGTACGGCGCGGTGCGGGCCGTGGACGGGGTCGACCTGGATATCGGGCGCGGGGAGACCGTGGCCCTGCTCGGCCGCAACGGCGCCGGCAAGTCGACCACGATCGGGCTGCTGCTCGGGCTGTACGAGCCCGACGCCGGCGCGGTGGAGCTGTTCGGCGCCGCGCCGGAGCACGCGGTGCGGGCGGGCCGGGTGGGCGCGATGCTCCAGGACGCACGGCCGGTGCCCCGGGTCACCGTGGCGGAACTGGTCGGGTTCGTCGCCTCCCGCTATCCGGCGCCGATGCCGGTCGCGCGGGCGCTGGACCTGGCCGGGATCGCGGACCTCGCCGGGCGGCGGGTGGACCGGCTGTCCGGGGGGCAGGTGCAGCGGGTGCGGTTCGCCGTCGCGCTGTGCGGGGACCCGGCGCTGCTGGTGCTGGACGAGCCGACGGCGGCGCTGGACGTGGAGGCCCGGCACGCCTTCTGGGCGTCGATGCGCGCCTATGCCCGGCGCGGCCACACCGTCCTGTTCTCCACGCACTACCTGGAGGAGGCGGACGCCTACGCCGACCGGATCGTGGTCATCGACCGGGGCCGGATCGTCGCCGACGGAACCGGTGAGGAGCTGCGCCGCGCGGCCGGGGGCAGCCTGGTGTGCGTGGACCTGGCGGGCCGGGAGCCGAAGGCCCTGGGCCTGCTGCCCGGGGTGCGCTCGGTGGAGGTGTACGGCGACCGGGCCCGCCTCCGTACCGACGACTCGGACGCGACGGTGATCGCCCTGGCCGGGCTGGGGGCGATCAGGAACCTGGAGGTGTCTCGGGCGTCCCTGGACGACGCCTTCCTGGCGATCACGGCCAAGGACGATGCCGTCGAGGGCGGCGGGACCCGCACCCGGACGACGACGCAGCGCCCCCTTCCCCCGCACACCCCGGAGACCGTCTGATGCTCGCCTACATCCGCCTGGAGACCCTGCGCACCCTGCGCGACACGGGCTTCGTCGTCGGCGGCGTGGCCATGCCGGTGATGATGTACCTGCTGTTCACCAACCTCGGGGAGAACCAAGGGAGTTGGAAGACGGCCTCGATGATCGGCATGGCCGCCTACGGCGCCGTCGGGTCGGCGCTGAACACCGGGGGCGCCGTCGCCGAGGACCGCGCGACCGGCTGGCTGCGACAGCTCCGCGTGACCCCGATGACTCCCCGCGAGGTGGTGACCGGACGGGCCCTGACCGGCGTGGTGACCGTGCTGCCGTCGATCGTCGCCGTTCTGGCGGCGGGCGGACTGGTCAACGGCGTACGGCTGGCGGCGAGCCACTGGGTGGCCATCGCGCTGCTGCTGTGGCTCGGCTCGGTCCCGTTCACGCTGCTCGGCCTCGGCAACGGCTACCGGCTGACCGGGCCCGCCACCGGCGTGGTCAACATGGTGTGCAATCTGGGGCTCGCGGTGCTCGGCGGGCTGTGGTTCCCGGTGAGCCTCTTCCCGGGCTGGCTGCGGGCGGTGTCGGCGTACACCCCCACCCACCGGTTCGCCCAGCTGGGCACCGCCGTATCGCAGGGGCATGCGCCGGGGGCCGGTGCCATCATCGTGCTGACGGCCTGGCTGCTGCTGTTCGGTTCGTACGCCGTGCTGTCGTACCGCCGTCGGGCGGGGACCATCTGACCGGGGGAAACAAGAGACATGACGTGGGTGTCGGGAGTTCGGTGCCAGCTACGGGCCCTGCGGGCCGAGCGGCGCCAGTGGCAGGCCGAGCACGAGCGATTCAAGGCCGCGCAGCGGGCCGCCCGCAAGGAGGGCAGGGACCCGGACGTCGACCATCCGGGCCCGCCGCCCACCGGCTTCGCGCTGCTGCCGTGGCTGCTGATGGGGATGGGAGCCTTCTCCAACCTCCTCCAGGGCAGGACGCCGAGCCCGTGGATCGGCGGCGTGGGCCTGGTGACCTTCAACACCCTGTATATCTACGTCACTTTCCGCTCCTTCCGGCGGGAGACCCGCGAGGCGGTCTCCACCCGGCTGGCGCTGCTGCTCATGGCCCTGGTGACCACGGCCCTGGCGCTCGGCTACGGCGGCAGCTGGCTGATGTTCTTCCCCCTGCTGGGGCTGGCGGCGGGTGCGGCGCTGCGCGGTCCGTGGCTCGGCCGCACGGGTCTGCTGCTGGCCGGGTACGCGGGGGCGGTCTCCTACGTCCGCGACGGCTCGGACGCGGTGAACATCGCCTACGGCACCTTTCTCTCCAGCATGGTGACCGCCGCCATCCTCGGCCTGTCCGAGGCCGTACGGGAACTGCGCGCCGCCCGCGAGGAACTGGCCCGGCGCGCGGTGGAGAAGGAGCGGCTGCGCTTCTCCCGGGACCTGCACGACCTGCTGGGGCACACGCTGTCGGTGATCGTGGTGAAGTCGGAGGCGGCCCGGCGGCTGGCACCGTGCGATCTGGACGCGGCGCTGGGGCAGATCGCGGACATCGAGTCGGTGGGCCGGCAGGCGCTCACCGAGATCCGCGAGGCGGTGACCGGCTACCGGGAGGGCAGCCTCGCCACCGAGCTGACCCGGGCGCGTTCGGCGCTGTCGGCGGCGAGCATCGAGCCGGTGGTGCGGCAGTCCGGGGTGCCGCTGGAGCCGCAGACGGAGGCGCTGCTGGGCTGGGTGGTGCGGGAGGCGGTGACCAACGTGGTGCGGCACAGCGACGCGAGCCGCTGTGAGATCACCGTGGACAGCGGCGCCGAGCGGACCGCGCTCACCGTCTCGGACAACGGCAGCGGCCGGCCGGTGAGCCGGTCCGAGCCGGGGATCGGCGGGACCGGCCTGAAGGGGCTGACCGAGCGCCTCGCGGCGGCGGGCGGCTCACTGCGGGCCGGCCCGTCGCCGCGCGGCGGTTTCACGGTGACCGCCGAACTCCCGGTGGTCTCCGCCGAGTTCGCGGCTGCGGTGGCTACGGCGCCCAGGGCCGGCTGACCACCCAGCTGACGTCGTCGGTCCACGACGTGCCGCTGTCGAAGTCGTTGGACCCGCCGTCGCTCGCTATGTACAGGCTGTGGTTGAAGTGGCGCAGGTATCTGGCCGGGTAGTTGTACGACGCGAACGAGGTGCCGGTGCCGCTCTTGCCGGTCTGCGGGCAGAAGGTGGCGTCGGCCCGGAACTGGGCGGTGCCGTCCATGGGTTGCCGGTACAGCTTGTAGTTGTAGTGGCGCAGGTAGTCGCCGGGGTAGTTGCGGGACTCGAAGGACACGCACGAGCTGCTCGCCAGGCCACGGCGCACGATCCAGGTGGCGTCGTTCTTGTCCAGGCTGGAACTGCCCGACGTGATCGGGGAGATGACGCCGGCGTCGTTCTGGTGGCGGACGTAGTCGGCGGTGCAGCAGGAGGTCGTGGCGCGCAGCGAGATCTCCGAGCCGGGGCCGAGGGTGCCGGTACTGCCGGTGGCGCCGCCGTAGCCGACGGAGACGATGTCGGCCTGGACGGCGTCGTCGGCGGCGTCGGTCGGGATGCCGGAGGTCATGACGCCCTCGAAGAAGGAGCCGACGGAACCGTTGCTGTTGTCGCCGCCGGTGCCGAGGACGATCGCGCCTTCCTGGTGCATGGGCGAGTATCCGCTCCTGGTCGGCTCACCGCCGGAATAGGTGGTGGTCAGCCCGCCGGATTGCGCGTTTCCCCATTTCAGCGCGAAATGGTTCTGGCCGTTGTTCTTCAGCAGCGCGGTCACGAACGGAAGGGGTCCGGTGCCGGTGTCGGAGCTGTTCCTGCTGTATCCGGCGTCGGACTGGAACAGCCCGTTCTCCAGGTCGGCCTGCACCCAGGGGCCCTGCCCGTAGCAGGGCGAGAACCAGCACTCGGTGCCGAAGTTGATGGCGTCCATGTGGCCGTTGCCGGTGTCCATGTTGTTGGTCTCGGCGTTGCCGTAGTCGAAGCAGCAGGCGCCGTTGACGTGGGTGCCGGAGGTCACCATGTACATCCCCTCGGCGGCGCCGCCGGTGGCGACGCCGGAGGTGGAGTTGTCCCGGTAGCCCATGCCGGCGCTGATCTCCAGGCCGTAGACCTGGTGGCCGCCGGCGGTCACCGGCAGGGCGTCGGCGGGCGCCCCGACATCCGCCTTCCCGGCGCCGCCCGCGCCCTCGACGGTGAGGTCGTTGTGGCGGGCGGACTGGTCGTAGATCCTGGTGATGACGCAGGTCGTGCCGGAACAGAAGGAGTCCTGGGCGGCGGCGTTCGCGTAGCCGCCGGCGGAGAGCAGCCCGATGTCCTTCGCGGCGCCGTCCGAGGCGCGCTGCACCTGGTAGAGCGGGCCGTTGTACGAGGAGTACAGCGCCCTGACCATGCTGTGCGCGGCGACGCAGGGGGTGCCCGCGGCGCCGTAGACGTCGCAGGGCAGCGAGCCGGCGGCGGCGGCCCGGGGCTCGCCGGCGCCGAGGAGCAGCGCGGCGAGGGTCGCGCAGACGGCGAGCACGGACAGGGCGGCGCCGCGCGGGCGCCGGGGGCGGGAGCGGGGGGTTCTCAGGAGCACGGGTGCACCTCGACGTGGTCTGGCCGCATCGTTCGGTATCTCGGACGCCGTTCGATCGAAATACCGAACTATTCGGCAGCGGAATTACGGCGGGGGTTTCCTGAAATGCACGGGCGATTGTTTGGGCGCCGCCCAGGGCCGTCAACCCCTGCCGCACCGGAAAAGGGAGAGTCTTTAATCGGCCCGCGCCGTGAGCAACGGCTGGAAGAAACCCGTCTGTTCGGGCGTCAGCCAGGCGACCTGGGTGAATCCCGCACCTGCCGCGAACCGGGCGAGCCGGTCGCGGCCGAGCGCCCAGTAGGCGGCCCGCCGGACCCGGACCCGCCACTCCCCCGAGTCCTCCTGGTCGCCCTGGCCCGGGACCAGCTGGACGTGCTCCAGGTCGTAGTGCTCGCCGTCCTCGTGCCAGTGCCACAGCTGGAAGGTGACCGTCCGCCCGGTGCCGTCCGCGGACTCGTGCACCTGCGGCGGTGTCGACACCGGGCGCTCGCGCAGCAGCTCGTCATACGGCCGGGTGCTGACGAGCAGCCGTCCACCGGGCCGCAGCACCCTGCGCATCTCGGCCAGCGCGGCGCGCACGTCGGGCTCGGTGAGGAGGTGGGGCAGCGAGTTGTCGGCGCAGACGACGGCGTCGAACCGGCCGCCGGGAAACGGCAGTCGCCGCATGTCCGCGCCGGCCGTCGGCAGCGTCGCCCCCCACTGGGCGGCCTCCCGGCCCGCCCGGGCGGCGGCCCGCACGCTGAGATCGGTCCCGATGACCCGGTGGCCGCGCAACGCCAGCCCGATGGCCTGCGTCCCGATCCCACAGGCGCAGTCCAGCACAGCCGCCCGCTCCCGGCCCACCAGGGCGTCCAGCACCACACCCTGCCGGCGCACGCTCGCCGCCCAGTCCGGATAGATCAGGTGGTAGTCGTCGGCCAGGCTGTCGTAGAAACGGGCGGTGGAGGGCTGGGGCATGAGGGGAGGTTAGTGGGGTGGGTGCGGGGGTGGGGCGGGATTTCGGGTGGCATGCGGGAGCCGGGGAGAAACGCCCCGGGAGCCTTAAGGGCAGACCCCGGAGTCGCGCAGGGCCGCACCCGGAGCCGTCACGGACGCACCCGGGAGCGGTGGAGGGCCACCCCCGAAGCCGTGAGGCACGCACCCCCCGAAGCCGTGAGGGGCGCACCGGAAGCCACAAAAGGGCGGCACCCCGAAAGCCGTACAGCGCCGCGACCTCAAAGCCGTAAGGGACGCACCGCGGAGCACCCCGGCCGCGAAGGCGCCGCCCCAAAGCCTCGCCGGGACACACGCCGGAGCCGCAGAGGATCAACCCTCCAAAGCCGCCAGCGCGCCCCCCCCAAGCCGTCAAGGTCGCCGTGTTCCCCGCCGTAATCTGAAGCCATGAACGAGATGCCCCGGGAGCACCGGACCGTGAAGTCCATTCGGGTGCTGCTCGCCGAGGACCAGGGCATGATGCGGGGTGCGCTCGCGCTGTTGCTCGGCATGGAGGAGGACATCGAGGTGGTGTCCCAACTGGGCTCGGGCGACGGCATCGTGGACGCGGTGCTCACCCACCGCCCGGACGTGGCCCTGCTGGACATCGAGCTGCCCGGCATCAGCGGTCTGGACGCGGCGGCCGAGCTGCGCGAGCAGGCGCCCGACTGCCGGGTGCTGATCCTCACCACCTTCGGCCGGCCCGGCTATCTGCGCCGGGCCATGGAGGCCGGCGCTGCCGGGTTCCTCGTCAAGGACGGCCCCGTGGAGGAGCTGGCCGCGGCGATCCGGCGCGTGCTCACCGGGGAGACCGTCGTCGATCCCGCGCTCGCCGCCGCCGCGCTGAGCGCCGGGCCGAATCCGCTGACGGCGCGTGAGTGCGAGGTGCTGAAGGCGTCGGTGGACGGCGCGACGGTCGCCGACATCGCCGGCAGGCTGCATCTGTCGGAGTCCACCGTGCGCAACTACCTGTCCTCGGCGATCGGCAAGACCGGCACCCGCAACCGGGCGGAGGCGGTACGGGAGGCCCGGCAGCAGGGCTGGCTGTGAGCCGCCGCCGAGCCGCCGGATCAGCTCCGCGCCCCGGTGGCCCTGCGCGGCAGCCACACCAGCATCAGCACCGCCCCGCCCAGCAGCACCGCCGTACTGACCCGGAACGCCAGCGCGTAGCCGTGGGTCAGCGCCCCCGGCCCGTGCCCGGAGCCCGTGCCGGCCGCGGCGACGGTCGACATCACGGCGAGCCCCAGCGAACCGCCCATCGTCCGCGAGGTGTTGACCAGCCCCGAGACCACGCCGGCCTCGCCCGGCGCCGCCCCCGAGGTGGCGAGGGAGGCGAGCGGGGTCGCCGCCAGGCCCGCGCCGAGCATCATCAGGACGCCCGGGATCATGATCGCGGTGACGTACGCCTCGTGCGCGCTCATCGTCGACTGCCAGCCGAAGCCGGCGGCGGCCACCAGCGTGCCCAGCGCCGCCACGTTCCGCGGGCCCGCGAGCCGCATCAGGCGCGGCGCCAGCTTGGAGCCGACGACCACGGCCAGCGAGCTGGGGACGAGCGCGACACCGGCTTCCAGCGGCGAGTACCCGAGGACGTTCTGGGCGTAGAGCGTCATGAAGTACCACATGCAGAACATGGCCGAGCCGGAGAGGAACATCGCCGCGTTGGCCGAGGCGACCGGGCGCAGCCGGAGCAGGCCGAGCGGCATCAGCGGAGCCGCCGTACGGGCCTCGGCCAGCAGGAACAGGGCGATCAGCAGCAGCCCGGCGAGCAGCGGTGTCAGCGTGGCCGGGGCCGTCCAGCCCTCCGCCTCCGTCTGCGAGATGCCGTAGGCCAGGGTGGCGAGGCCCGCCGTGACGAGCAGCGCACCCCGCAGGTCGAGGCGCCGCCCGTCACCGGCGCGGCTCTCGGTGAGCCACAGCACCGAGCCGGCCAGCACCAGCGCGCCCACCGGCACGTTGATCAGCAGTACCCAGCGCCAGGACAGCACGTCCACGAGCACCCCGCCGACCAGCCCGCCCGCGGCTCCGCCGCCGGCGCCGACCGCGGTCCAGGTGGCGATCGCGCGCGCCCGCGCCGCTCCCTCCGGCACGGCGGAGGTCAGCAGGGTCAGCGTGGAGGGGGCGAGCACCGCCGCGCCGAGGCCCTGCACGGCCCGCGCCAGCAGCAGCTGCCAGCCCTCCTGGGCGAGGCCGCCGCCCAGCGAGGCCAGCGTGAACAGGCCGAGGCCGACCAGGAACATCCGCTTGCGGCCGTAGAGGTCGCCGGCCCGGCCGCCGAGCAGCATGAACCCGGCGAAGGCGATCGCGTAGGCGTTCACCACCCACTGCAGGCCGGTCGCGGTCAGGCCGAGCCCGGACCGCATGGACGGCAGGGCGACGTTCACCACCGACACGTCGAGTACGACCAGGAACTGTCCGGCGCAGGCGAGTGCCACCACCAGCCAGGTGGGCGGTGCCGTGCGGCGGGATATACGGGGTGCGGTGTCGGCGGCTTCCAGCATGGGCGTCATGGTCTCAAGCCGGTTACGGTCCTTGCATCGGCTTTTCGGACCACGAGTGCCCTAGGGCCTGCGGCCTACGCCCCACACGCCTCCAGCGTCTGAATGACCGTCAGAAACCCATGATAAGGTCAAGAATTCATTAGCAGCCCGAAGCAACGGAATAGTTGCCTGTGCATACGAGGTTTACCCGGCACTTATGTACACGGGAGGCCTCACTCAATGACCCACACGACGACCGACCAGCCGCCCCGGAGGGCCAGCGGCGCCGTGGTCCCGGTGCTCGCCTTCGCGGGCATCGTCGTCGCGGTGATGCAGACGCTGCTCGTGCCGGTCATCAAGGACCTGCCGCAACTGCTGGACACCGCGCCCTCCAACGCCACCTGGGTCCTCACCTCGACCCTCCTGTCCGGCGCCGTGGCCACGCCCATCATGGGCCGGCTCGGCGACCTCTACGGCAAGCGGCGGATGCTGATCCTCAGCCTGGCCGTGATGGTGGTCGGCGCCCTGATCAGCGCCCTCACCAGCCAGCTGCTCACCATGATCGTCGGCCGTACCCTCCAGGGCTTCGCCATGGGCGCGATCCCGCTCGGCATCGGCCTGATGCGCGACATGCTGCCCCGCGAACGGCTCGGCTCGGCCATGGCCCTGATGAGTTCCTCCATCGGCGTCGGCGGCGGCCTCGCCCTGCCCGCCGCGGCCCTGGTCGCCCAGCACACCGACTGGCACGCCCTGTTCTACGGCGCCGCCGGCCTCGGCGTGCTGTCCATCGCCCTGACCCTGCTCGTCGTCCCCGAGTCCGCCATGCGCGCCGAGGGCTCCTTCGACCTGCTCGGCGCCATCGGCCTGTCCGGCGGTCTGGTGCTCCTCCTGCTGCCGATCACCAAGGGCAGCGACTGGGGCTGGTCGTCGGGCACGACGCTCGGCCTGTTCGCCGGGTCGGTCGCCGTCCTCCTGCTGTGGGGCCTGTACGAGCTGCGCAGCCAGGCGCCCCTGGTCGACCTGCGCACCACCGCGCGCCCGGCCGTCCTCTTCACCAACCTCGCCTCGATCATGGTCGGCGTCGCCTTCTACGTCGTCTCCCTGGTCCTGCCCCAGCTGCTCCAGCTGCCGAAGGCCACCGGCTACGGCCTCGGCCAGTCCATGGTCGTCGCGGGTCTGTGCGTGGCCCCGCTGGGCCTGACGATGATGTTCACGGCGCCGGTGTACGCCCGGCTGTCCGCCCGGTACGGCCCCAAGACCACCCTCATCATCGGCCTGCTCATCATCGCGATCGGCTACGGCGGCGGGCTCGGCCTGATGGACGCCGCCTGGCAGACGATCGTCACCTCGGTGATCCTCGGCGCGGGCATCGGCCTCGCCTACTCCTCGCTGCCCGCGCTGATCGTCGGCGCGGTGCCGGCCTCGGAGACCGGCGCGGCGAACGGCCTCAACACCCTGATGCGGTCCATCGGCACCTCGGTGTCGAGCGCCGTCGTCGGGATGGTGCTGGCCAACACGGCGCAGAACGTCGGCGGCGTCGCGATCCCGACCATGCACGGGTTCCGCGTGTCCTTCCTGATCGCCACGGCCGCGGTGGCGGTCGGTCTGCTGCTCGCGCTGTTCCTGCCGAGCGCCCGCCGCGCGGGCCGGCCGCAGCACACCCAGCTGCGGGCCAGCAGCGAGGAGGACGCCGTGCTGGAGCGGGCCGAGCAGGTGCTGCGCGGCTTCCGCGGCCGGGTGCTGGGCGCCGACGGCACTCCGGTCGCCCGCGCCAAGGTCACGCTGATCGACCGGCGGGGCCGGCAGGCGGGCGCGACCGTCACCGAAGAGGACGGCAGTTACGTCCTCGCCGTGCCGGCGCAGGGGGCGTACGTCCTCGCCGCGAAGGCCTCCGGCCACGGGCCGCGCGCCTCCGCCGCCACGCACTCCGGGGAGGAGCGAGCCGTCGAGCTGGATCTTTCCTTGCCTGGAGAGGTTGTCAGCGCGTAGAACTCGGGGGGGGTACTGCCGGCCGGCGACTGCGGGTCCGTCGTGGCTGGTCGCGCAGTTCCCCGCGCCCTCCTGGGGGCCGCTGCCACCGCCGTACGACCGAAAGGCCCCCCATGCCCGCCTCCGCCCCCAAGCCCGAGATCCTGGCCGCGTTCGAGGCGGCCAAGGGGTTCATGCCCGTGGACGAGGGGCTGGCGCTGTACGCGGCTGCGGTGGAGGCGGGGCGGCTGGGCCTGCCGCTGCTGGAGGTGGGGACGTACTGCGGCCGCTCCACCGTGCTGCTCGCCGACGCGGCCCGGGAGGCCGGGGTCACGGCGCTGACGGTGGACCACCACCGGGGCAGCGAGGAGCAGCAGCCGGGCTGGGACTACCACGACCCGGACACCGTCGACCCGGAGGTCGGCCTGATGGACACGCTGCCGGCCTTCCGGCGGACGCTGTTCAAGGCGGGCCTGGAAGAGCACGTGGTCGCCCTCGTGGGGCGCTCACCGCAGATCGCCGCGCTCTGGAACACCCCGCTCGGCCTCGTCTTCGTCGACGGCGGCCACACCGACGAGCACGCCGCCGCCGACTACGAGGGCTGGGCGCCGCACGTGGCCGAGGGCGGCCTCCTCGTCATCCACGACGTCTTCCCTGAACCCGAGGACGAGTTCACCGGGCAGGCGCCGTACCGCGTGTACCTGCGGGCACTCGACTCCGGCGCGTTCACGGAAGTCCCGGCGACCGGCTCCCTGCGCGTGCTGCGGCGAACGGGAGCGGGGATCTAGTCTCGCGGGGTTTTCGGGTCACCTGGTCTTTGCTCGCAGCGAGCGTCCGCTGCTGGAAGCACCGGTGTTCCACGTCACCTGTAGGGCCGTCACCGGCCGCCTGGGCACCCTGGACAGCCGTTAGGGTGGCAGATGTGTCCTATCTAGGCCCGGAGTTCGATCCCCCGCAGTCGCGTCGGTCCCGGCGTGGTCCGCTGACCGTGGCGCTCGCCGCGCTGGTGCCCGGCGCGTTGCTCGGCTGGGTGGTGTACGAGGCGGTGGGCGGCGGTGCCGGGAAGGGCGGCGCGGACCGTACGGCGCCCGCGGCTCCCGTGTCCGGTGCGTCCGGCGCGCCTTCGTCACCGGCGGCCCACGCCGCGTCCCCCACCGGCTCCCCCTCCGCTTCGGACGACGGGAAGCGTCCCTCCGGAGCGGCCGGGCCGCTCAAGGGCAAGGTCGTCGTCATCGACCCCGGGCACAACCCCGGCAACTTCCAGCACACGGCCGAGATCAACCGCAAGGTGAACATCGGCACGAACTGGAAGGAGTGCGACACCACCGGG
Organism: Streptomyces sp. NPDC007189; assembly: GCF_040703635.1. Lineage (NCBI taxonomy): Bacteria > Bacillati > Actinomycetota > Actinomycetes > Kitasatosporales > Streptomycetaceae > Streptomyces > Streptomyces sp. NPDC007189. The sequence goes on along the minus strand of NZ_JBEYEY010000002.1, from coordinate 503,916 downwards.
ACGTCCACCAACGGTGGTTACACCGAGGCCCGGTTCACCCTGGACGTCGCGCACCGGTTGCGCGCGCTGCTGGAGAAGCAGGGCGCCACGGTGAAGCTGACCCGTGACGGCGGCAGCCCCGCCTGGGGGCCCTGCGTCGACCAGCGGGCGCGGGTCGGCAACGAGGCGCACGCGGACGCGGCGATCTCCATCCACGCCGACGGCGCCGCCGAGGGCGACCGCGGCTTCCATGTGATCCTGCCGGGGCCGGTGCACGCGGGTGCCGCCGACACCCGGAACATCGTCGGCCCCTCGCACGCCCTCGGCGTGCGCGTCGCGGGCAACTTCCTGCGTGACACCGGTGAGCCGCCGTCCAACTACCTCGGTAAAGGCACCGGTCTCGTCACACGCACGGACCTGGGCGGTCTCAATCTGTCAACGGTTCCCAAGGTGTTCATCGAGTGCGGCAACATGCGCGATAGCAAGGACGCGGCACTGCTGACCAGCGGAGCCTGGCGGCAGAAGGCGGCGCAGGGGATCTCTGAGGGAATCGTGAGTTTCCTGCGCGAGTCGTGACCGGCAGGCGGATACGGCCGGACGGCCGGATCTTGCGGACGGTAGTGTCTACCGACGACGAGACGACCTACGAAGGACCTAAGGTGAATATCCGCTCCCTCACTAGAGGCGACGGCGTGGTGATCGGAGCAGCGGTGGTGCTGTTCATCGCGTCGTTCCTCGACACATTCGACACCGACGGCAGCGACATCCCCAACGCCTGGGACAATCTCGGCCTGGTGATGAGCATGTACGTCGGCGGCATCATCGGGGCGGTCCTCATCATCGTCGCCCGCGCGCTTCCGCAGCCCCGCAAGGTCGCCGGCCTCGACCTCGGTCATGTGGGCGTCGCCTTCACGATCTTCGCCGCATGGACCTCGTTCTGGACCATCGTCGACCCGCTGGGCGCGTTCAGCGACGAGCTGGGCAGCTCGAAGGTCGGCGCCGGCACCGGCCTCATCCTCGGTCTCATCGCCGCCCTGGTCCTCGCGGGCGCCGCCGTCGCCACCCCGCTGGTCCCGGCCCTCCAGGCCGCCCTGCTCCCGGCCCCCAAGCCGGTCGCCCCGCAGCCCTACGGCGCCCAGCCGCCCGGGGGTTACGGCTACCCGGGCGCCCAGCCGCAGCCGGGCCAGCCGTACGGTGCGCAGCCGCAGCCGGGGCAGCCGTTCGGGCAGCAGCAGCCGGCCGCGCAGGGGGCTCCGGCCGCCGCGCAGCCGCCCGCCGGTGACTTCTCGCCGTTCTGGTTCGCCGTGCCGGTGACCCGTCCGCTCTTCTCGGAGGACGGTTCGCCGAACCCGATCGCCGAACTGGCGCCGGGCACCTGGTACCTGGCCGTCGAGCAGCGCGGTGCCGCGCTCGTCGCGCAGACCCAGGACGGCCGCCGTGGCGTCCTGCAGGACACCACCGGGATCCAGCGCGGCTGAGTCCGCCGCAAGCGCCGCATACGGCCCCTCGCCCTTCCGGGCGGGGGGCCGTTGTCGTCGTACAGCCGCCTCCGGAAAGGAAACTGACGGTACGTCAAGACATCAGGGGACAGCGGAACGGCTAGCTGCTTCCCCTGAGCTGGGAGGCGGACGGCACCTTGTCCTTGACCGGGGCGCCGGCGCCCGCGCCCGCTCCCTTGACCTTGTCGATGGTGTCGTTGAAGGAGTTCACCGCGCTGCCGTCGCCCTTGCGGAGCTTGGACGGCAGGTCCTTCAGGCCGGCGATGGCGGAGTTGAGCGGTGCGAGCGCCTTGGACAGCGTGGGGTCGGCCTTGGCGTTGCGGACGGCGGCCTTGAGGCGGTTGTAGGTGAAGGCGCCGGCGAGGGCGGCCTTGACCAGAGCCGTCTTGCGGCCGTGGGCGCCCTTCTTGAACTTCCCGGCCTTGTACGGCTTCACAATCCACTGGTAGGTCGCGCCGGCCGCGAGACCGGCGTCCACGACGAAGCGCGTCTTGGCGAACTTGCGCTTCTCCGCGGAGGTCGTCGGGCTGGGGGTGGCGGCGGCCGGGACGGCCTGCAGGGCCGGTACCGCCGCGGTGTCCTTCGTACTGGTCTTCTCGCTGCTGCCGCAGGCGGTGGAACCGGCCAGCAGGGCGCAGCACAGGGTGAGCGCCACACAGAGACGCCGTATGGGTACGGGCACGGGATCCTCCGGTACCTCTCCTCCCCGAGCGGTTGGCTTCCTCCGGCAGCGTCACCCGGTGTGGCCCACGGCGCCACTCGGCGTCCGCCGTTCGGGTTTCACCGGTCGCGGCCCGGCAATCCGGAAGGTATGTCCCCTCGATATCGCAACAGCGCGAATCAGGCCGGGACGGTCATCGCGGTCGTCGCCGACATCATGGCTGTGATCCTGGGCCTGTGGATCCTGATGTATCTGCTGGACGCCAACCGGGCGAACAGCCTGGTGCAGTTCGTCCACCAAGCCGCCGCCTGGCTGGCCGGCTGGTCGCACGACCTGTTCACCTTCGACGAGGCGTGGGCCCGGGTGGTGGCCGGGTACGGTCTGGCCGCGGTGGTGTACCTGTTCGTCGGCCACGCCGTCGCCAACCGGATGCACCGGCACTGAGTACCGGCACTGGCCCCCGGCTAGGCGCAGCAGTCGGGGTCCAGGCCGGTTGGGAGGTGTTCCCCGCCGAAGACCGCGCAGGTGGCCTCGTGGCCGCCGAGCGCGGCGACGGCGAGGAGGAGGGCGCCGGCCGTCCAGGTGGTCAGTTCGCGGGGCCAGACGGCGTCGTCGTCGAAGACGTAGCCCGTCCAGTACAGGCCGCTGTCCGGGTCGCGCAGGTGCTGGATGGACTGCAGGATCTCAAGGGCCCGGTCCGACTCGCCCACCGCCCACAGGGCGAGGGCGAGTTCGCTGGACTCGCCGCCGGTGACCCAGGGGTTGGGGACCACGCAGCGCACGCCGGTGTCCGGCACCACGAACCGGTCCCAGGACGCGGCGATGCGGGCCCTGGCCTCCTCGCCGGTGAGCGCGCCGCCGAGGACCGGGTAGTACCAGTCCATCGAGTAGCGGTCCTTGTCGAGGAAGCGCTCGGGGTGCCGGCGGATCGCGTGGCGCAGCGCGCCGAGAGCCAACTCCCAGTCGGGCTGCGGTTCTTCACGCTGCTCGGCGATGGCGAGGGCGCAGCGCAGCGCCTGGTGGATGGAGGAGCTGCCGGTGAGCAGGGCGTCCGGAGTGGGCGTGCCGTCGTCCTCGCGGCGCCAGCCGATCTGACCGCCGGGCTGCTGCAGGGCGAGCACCCACTCGATGGCCGCGTAGACGGTGGGCCACATGCGGTCCAGGAAGGTGTCGTCGCCGGTGGAGAGGTAGTGGTGCCAGACGCCGACGGCTATGTAGGCGACGAAGTTGGACTCGCGGGCGCGGTCGGTGACGTCGTCGTGGGCGCCGTCGGCGTAGGCGGCGTACCAGGAGCCGTCCTCGTTCTGGTGCCGGGCGAGCCACAGGTAGGCCCGTTCGGCGGCCTCGTGTTCGCCGGCCGCGTCCAGGGCCATCGCGGCCTCGGTGTGGTCCCAGGGGTCCAGGTGGTGGCCGCGGAACCAGGGGATCGCGCCGTCCTCCCGCTGGACGGCGAGGATGCCGCGGACGGTCGCGGCGGCCTGCCCGGCGGTGAGGACCCCGGGCAGGACCAGGTGTTCTGTCCGGGGAGTGGTCACTTGGCGTCCACCCGGGGCAGGTGGGGCTTGGTGGCGTAGACGACGAAGCTCTTGCCGATCAGCGGGTTCAGCGCCTGCTCGGCGACCCGGGTGGCCAGCGGCTTCTTCATGATGTCCCAGACCAGCAGCTTGTGGTACGCCCGCACGGGCAGGGCCTTGTCGTTGTCGACGCCGAAGGCGCACTTCAGCCACCAGTACGGCGAGTGCAGGGCGTGCGCGTGGTGGCTGCCGTACGGCTTCAGGCCGGCCTCGCGGATCTTGGCGACGAGTTCGTCGGCCTTGTAGATGCGGATGTGGCCGCCCTCGACCTCGTGGTAGGCGTCGGACAGCGCCCAGCAGACCTTCTCGGGGCCGTAGCGCGGCACGGTGACGGCGATACGGCCGCCCGGCCTGAGCACGCGGACCATCTCGGCGAGCACGCCCTTGTCGTCGGGGATGTGCTCCATCACCTCGGAGATGATGACCACGTCGAAGGACTCGTCGGGAAAGGGCAGCGCGAGGGCGTCGCCCTCCATGGCGGTGGCGGTGGCGCCCTCGGGTGCCTCGCCGGCCTCCTTCATCGCCGCGAACCACTTGGCGACCTCGCGGATCTCCTCGCCGTTCTGGTCCAGGGCCACGACCTGGGCTCCGCGCCGGTAGCACTCGAAGGCGTGCCGGCCGGCCCCGCAGCCGAGGTCCAGGACGCGGTCGCCCTGGGCGAGCGGGAACCGGGAGAAGTCGACGGTCAGCACGTGGCCCTGCTTTCGGAGGAGACGCCTGCAGTTGCTGGGGCCGCGAAGCGGCCGGGAGTCCGGGAGCTGATGCCTGCCGGGGAGTGGCTGTCGGGGCGGGGGCCGGTGGAGCGGCCGGCGCGGGCGATGGCCTCGCGGTAGTGGGCGACGGTGCCCTCGGCGGCCCGCGCCCAGGTGAAGTGCCGCAGCACCCGTTCGCGGCCGGCGCGGCCGAGCCGGGCCCGAAGCTCCGGGTCCCCGAGCAGCCGGCCGAGTCCGGCGGCCAGCGCGCCCGCGTCGCCCGGCGGCACGGCCAGGCAGGTCTCGCCGTCGCGGCCGGCGACCTCGGGGATCGCTCCGCCGGTGGTGGCGAGCAGCGGGGTGCCGGTGGCCATGGCCTCGGCGGCGGGCAGCGAGAAGCCCTCGTACAGGGAGGGCACGCAGGCGACCTCGGCGGAGCGGATCAGGTCGACCAGTTCGGCGTCGGAGATGCCCTTGACGAACTCGACGGCGCCTTCGAGGCCGTACCGCTCGACCGCCGCCGCGACCGGCCCCTCCGCGGGGCGTTTGCCGACGACGACGAGATGGGCGGCGGGGTGCTCGGTGCGCACCTTGGCGAGGGCCTCCACCAGGAACACCAGCCCCTTGAGCGGCACATCGGCGCTGGAGGTGGTGACGATCCGGCCCGGCACCTCGCGCACGGCGGGATTCGGCGCGAACAGATCGGTGTCGGCGCCGATGTGCACGACGTGCACGCGCTCCTCGCGGACGCCGAGGTGGTCGACGATCTCCTGCCGGGAGGTGCCGGAGACGGTCAGGACGGAGGGCAGCCGGCGCGCGACGCGCTTCTGCATCCGGGTGAAGGCGTACCAGCGGCGCACCGACCAGCGGCGCTGCCAGCCGTCGGCCGCGTCCAGCTCCAGCTGCCGGTCCACGGTGATGGGGTGGTGGACGGTGGTGACCAGGGGGGCGCCGATGTCGCCCAGCAGGCCGTAGCCGAGGGTCTGGTTGTCGTGGACGACGTCGAACTCGCCGCGCCGGGCGCGCAGATGGCGGCGGGCGCGCAGGGAGAAGGTCAGCGGCTCGGGGAAGCCGCCGGTCCACATCGTGGCGACTTCGAGGGCGTCGATCCAGTCCCGGTACTCCTCCCGCCCGGGGGTGCGGAAGGGGTCGGGCTGCCGGTAGAGGTCGAGGCTGGGCAGCTCGGTCAGGGTGAGTCCGGGGCAGCCCTCGTCGAGCACGGGGTACGGCTGCGAGCCGATGACCTCGACGCGGTGGCCGAGCCGGGCCAGTTCGCGCGAGAGGTGCCGTACGTAGACCCCTTGGCCGCCGCAGAACGGGTTCCCTTTATAGGTGAGGAGCGCGATGTCGAGCGGTCGCTCGCCGTCAGCGGCGGGGTCGAGGTCGGCGCCCGCCACCCGGGCCTCAGCGGTCACTGACGTGCCCCCTTCTGCCTGCACTGTCCCGCGAGACTACGCGGGACGCTAACCTAGAACAAGTTTCAGACTTGATCGTTCAAGAGGCTCTGAATCTACCGGCAGGTAAGGGCGCTGTGAGCGGTGGATCAGGTGATTCGCGCCACGGCGCGGCGCCCTGCCAAGCTGTTCGATCACGTGCCCCACAGACGCCTTCACCGACTGTCACGGAACGGTACCCATGCCTGCGGAAGCCAGTGTTTCGAGGCCGGCCTCGGCGCCGCTCACCGAGCGCCAGGAGGCCCGCCGCCGGCGGATCCTGCACGCGAGCGCCCAGCTGGCCGGCCGCGGCGGTTTCGACGCCGTGCAGATGCGCGAGGTCGCCGAGTCCTCCCAGGTGGCGCTCGGCACGCTGTACCGCTACTTCCCGTCCAAGATCCATCTGCTGGTGGCGACGATGCAGGACCAGTTGGAGCACCTGCACGCCACGCTGCGGAAGAAGCCGCCCGCGGGTGACACGGCCGCCGAGCGGGTCGCCGAGACCCTGATGCGGGCCTTCCGGGCGCTGCAGCGCGAGCCGCACCTGGCCGACGCGATGGTCCGCGCGCTGACGTTCGCCGACCGCAGCGTCTCGCCGGAGGTCGACCAGGTCTCCCGGCAGACGACGCTGATCATCCTGGACGCGATGGGCCTGGAGGACCCCACGCCCGAGCAGTTGTCGGCGGTCCGGGTGATCGAGCACACCTGGCACTCGGCGCTGATCACCTGGCTGTCCGGGCGTGCCTCCATCGCGCAGGTGAAGATCGACATCGAGACGGTGTGCAGGCTGATCGACCTGACGGAGCCGGGCGGTTCGCGCTGAGGCCCCGGCACACCGCTCAGGCGACCGTCAGCCCCTTCCAGCTCCGGCCGGCCGCCGTCTGCCCGGCCCACTGCTCCAGCAGGCGCCGGGCCTCCTCCTCGGGCGCGGCCAGGGCGACCGGCTGGGCGCCCGCGTGCACGGTGCGGTCCTGCTGGTGGGTGCCCTCGCTGCAGCACGCGCACATCACCTCGACGGCGCTCGCGGGCTCGGCGCCGTAACCGTGGTCGACGAACAGCCTGACCAGCGCCTCCAGATCGGCCGCCGCCCCCGCGTCGACCATGACCTCCAGGGTGGGCAGCTCGGACGCCTCGAACAGGAGCAGCTCGTCGAAGACGGGGAACGTCATGCCGTCGACGACCCGCTCCCCCTTCGGCTCCCCGTCGTGGACGACGATCTCGCCGAAGCGCCGGCCGGCGGTCACGGGCACGTTCATCACCCGGCCGCGCGTCGGGCAGAGCCGGTCCACCCAGACGACCTCCCGCTCCCCTCCCGTGTCCAGCCGTACGCAGGCCGGCCCGAACCGGCCGTTGATCTCGCCCTCGCCGTCCGGGAGTTCGATGCCGAAGCCGGCCCACGCCGCACGGGCCGTCACCCAGTCGCGCTGGATGGTGGCGGCGATGCCCAGGTTCCAGTGGGCCGGATCCCCCTCGCCGCGCGGCGCGCGGGCGGCGGCCTCGCGGCCCAGCTCGTACGCCTTCGCCCAGTTGCGCAGGAACTTGTGGGCGAGCGCGGCGTCGTACCACCACACCTCGCTCTGCGGCGCGTCCGGGAAGTGGGCCAGCACCTGCTCCAGCAGACCGGCGGCGGCCAACCAGTCCTCGGCGGCCCACGCCTCGTACGCCCGCTCGATCAGCCGCTCGGCCTCGGACTCGTGCACGTTTCCCCACCCCGGTCGGTACGTCGGAACCGCTGGAGCGTACCCCGTGGCTGCTCGGACTCACCTGGGTGCCGGAGCTGTTTCCGTGGCCGGGGAGCGGGCTACGATCCCGCCATGCCGATCAGGGGCGGGGATCCGGCGCGTGCCTACTGGGCCGTCGACCGCGCCCTCGGAGGTGAACGGCCTCCGACCAGATCGCAGATGTTCGCGGCGAGGCGGCCACTCGTCGTGGCGGTGGTGGCCGGGCTTTTCTCCTCGGGCCTCTTCCTCCTCGCCTCGGAGGGCGACGTTCTGCCGGCGTTGGGCATGGGCGTGTTGCTCGGCGGATGGTTCGCGATGTTCGCCCGGCTGGAAAGGGGCCGCCAGCGCCGACTCGTGCGCCGGGGACTTCGGGAGAGCGCGCACATCCACGGCCGCCGTGCGAAGGGCACGTATCGCGCGAGGTGACGTCCGGACCGGTGGTCTGCGTGGTCGTGAATCCGGTCGACCGGTGACGGGCGTCCTGCTACACAGGCGTATGGACCCCGTGCAGCGACTTCTGGCCGAGCGCGCCTGTGAGCGTGCCGTCATCGACTTCGTCCACCGTCTCGACCTCGGCGAACCGGGCTCCGTGGCCGAGCTGTTCACCGAGGACGGTGTCTGGGAGTGGCCGGCGCCGGGTGACGGGCGGCGGGTGGAGGGGCGGGAGGCGCTGCGGGCCTACTTCGGGTCCCGGCCAGGCGACCGGCTGTCCCGGCGTCTGATGTCCAACGTACTGGTCACGGTGACCGGTCCGGAGACGGCGAGCGCGACCTCGTACTTCACGACGTACCGCGTCGACGGGTACGAAACGGGTCTGCTCCCCGCCGGGCCGCCCGTGCAGGTGGGGCATTACGTGGACGCCTTCCGCCGGGTCGGCGGCAGCTGGCTGATCGCCTCCCGCACCCTGCACCTGGCCTTCGGCGGTGAGACGCCGAAGGCCGCCGGTCTCAGCGGAAGGCCAGCTTCCTGATCAACTCCTCGGCCAGGGACAGCAGTTCGCTCTCCTGCCGGGTCATCGTCGGGTTGGCCGCCCGGCGTCGGCGGGCCTCCGTCAGGCCCTCCTCCGTCACGGCGGAGCGACCGGCCAGCAGGGAACCGAGCAGGGCGTGGGCCTGAGCCGCGAGCGGGGTGTCGCCGACGGCGACCTGGGCGAGGATCACCGCCGACATGCCCCAGTCCAGCCCGGGAGGGCCGTCCTCGGTGTTGGACCAGTCGATGACCCGGGGGCCGTCCGGGGTGAGCATCACGTTGCCGGGGTGCAGATCGAGGTGCAGGACGCGGGAGCGCGGGTCGGCCGGGTCGCGTCCCGGTACGGCGTGCAGTCGCCGCAGCAGGGAGGCGAGCAGCGCGCCCGCGTCCTCCGCGCTCACCCGCCCGTCCCCGAGGGCGTCGAGCAGGGTGGGCCCGGACAGCCGCTCCATCACCAGATCGGTGCGCGAGCCGGTGGGCCGTACCAGCGGCGCCGGATAGCCGTGCTGCCGTACGTACGTCATCACGGCGCCCTCGGCCGCCGCGTCCCCCCAGCCCTCCCGGTCCCGGCGCAGGACCCAGGCGTCGTCGATCTCGTACACGTCGGCCGAACGGCCCGAGCCCAGCAGTCTCCCCGTCTCCGTCATGACCGTGACCCTAGTCACCGCGAGCGCGTGGGCACAGCCACTGCTCGGGCCGCGCGGGGCTGCCGCTAAAGTGGCGGGGTCGTCATCACACCCGTACGGGGGAAAGCCGGTGCAATTCCGGCGCTGGCCCTCCCCCAAGCTCTCGGCTTCGCTCGAGCCCGGGGGCGCCCCCATCCGTGAGCCGTCGCAAAGATGGTGAGCCGGAATGCCCCGGGCGGGACGTTGACCGGCTCGCGTGCGTCGGCGGTCCGCCGCGCACGGCACCGTCGAGGTTTACGGAGCCGAGCCGCCCGGGGGTCTCCCGTGCGCTGCCGGTTCCCCGCAGAGAGGCAGTCGCCGACCATGAACGTCCGCCGCAGTGCCGCGGCTCTCGCCGCCGTAGGCGTGCTGGCCGCCGCCGCGCCCGCCACGGCCGCCGGCCAGTCCCCGTCGCCGTCTCCCAAGGTCGCCGTGCCGTCCGGTCTGTACGGAAAGTCCGACCCGACCTACGACGGCGTCTGGCGGCAGTCGCTGACGCTCGTCGCCCAGCGGACCCTCGGCTACCGGCCGGCCGTGAAGGCGGTCGACTGGCTCACCGGGCAGCAGTGCGCGAACGGCGCCTTCGCCGCGTTCCGCGCCGCCCCGGCCAAGGCCTGCGACGCCAAGGTCATGGTGGACACCAACAGCACCGCCGCCGCGGTCCAGGCCCTCAAGGCCGTCGGCGGACACGACGCCGCCGTCGGCAAGGCGGTCGCCTGGCTGAAGTCCGTGCAGAACAAGGACGGCGGCTGGGGCTACTCGCCGGGCGGCGCCAGCGACACCAACTCCACCTCCGTCGTCATCGGCGCGCTCGCGGCGGCGGGCACGGACCCGGCGCGCGTCGAGAAGGCGGGCAGGTCGCCGTACGACCTCCTCGCCGCCATGTCCCTTCCCTGCGACCAGGCCGGCGGCGGCGCCCTCGCCTACCAGCCGGACAAGAAGGGCGAGCTCGCCGCCAACGCCGACGCCACGGCGGCCGGGGTGCTCGCCGCGCTCGGCAAGGGGTTCGTGGCCGACGCCGGCAAGGCGCCCGCGAACGACGCGTGCGCCAAGGCCGGCCACCCCGCCCCGGCGCGGATCGCCGACAACGCGGGCGCGTATCTCGCGGCGGCCGTCGCCAGCACCGGTCACCTGCAGTCCACGCTGCCCGGCGCCAAGGACCAGCCGGACTACGGCAACACGGCGGACACCGTCGTCGCGCTCGCCGCGGACGGCCGCACCGAGCCGGCGAAGAAGACCTACGCCTGGCTGGAGAAGAACGCCGGGCCCTGGGCGGCGCAGAGCGGACCCGCGGCGTACGCGCAGCTGATCCTCGCCGCGCACGCGGTCGGCGCGCAGCCCGGCGACTTCGGCGGCACCAGCCTGGTCCGGTCCCTCGACGCGCTCGGCCCGGCGCCGGCCATGGACAACGCCACGCACGGGACCAAGAAGCCCGGGAAGTCCGACGGCGGCTCGAGCTTCGGCGTGTGGTGGTTCGTCGGCGTCTGCCTCGTCGCCGGCATCGGCATCGGCTTCCTGCTCAGCGGCCGGAAGAAGCGGCAGCCGTGAGTGCCGTCCGCCGCGCCGGGTGCGTCCTGCCGGCCGCGTTCCTGCTCCTGGCCGCCGCGGCCCCGGCGCACGCCACCGGGTACCGCTACTGGTCCTTCTGGGAGCGGAGTTCGGACCGCTGGACGTACGCCACGCAGGGGCCGTCGACCGCCCGTCCCGGCGACGGCGCGGTGGAGGGCTTCCGCTTCGCGGTGAGCGCGGACTCGGCGGACGCGAGCCGGCCGCGCGGGCCGGCGGACTTCGGCACGATCTGTGCGGGGAAGCCCGCCGCGTCCGGCACGAAGCGGGTGGCGGTCGTCCTCGACTTCGGCACCCCGGCGGACGCGCCGTCCGGCGAGACGCCGCCGGCCCGCCGTACGGCCTGCGCGCGGATCCCGGCCGACGCGACGGCCGCGGACGCGCTCGCGGCCGTCGCGCCGCCGCTGCGGTACGACGCCAACGCCCTGCTGTGCGCGATCGCCGGGTATCCGCAGAAGGGGTGCGGGGAGCAGGTTTCCGGCTCCGCGGGCAAGAAGGCCCCGGCCGAGGAGAAGAAGAGCGGTTCGGACAGCGGGCCTTCGCTGGGGTTGCCGGTCGGTGCCGGGGTGGTGGCCGTGCTGGCGGGTGCGGCGGTGTGGCAGTACCGACGGCGACGCGATGACTCCGCCTGACCGCGGGCCGGTCGGGGCCGAGCGCGCCCACGCGGCTCAGCCGCACATCGGTACGGCCCGCGCCCCTCGCCGGGCGCTCGTGCACCCCGGCGCCTGGTGGCTGTGGGCGCTGAGCCTGGGCACCGCCGCCACCCGCACCACCAACCCCCTCCTCCTCGCCCTTCTCATATCGGCCTCCGCCTACGTCGTGGCAGCGCACCGCACCGACACCCCCGCCGCCCGCGCCTACCCGGCCTTCGCCAAGCTCGCCCTCGCCGTTCTCCTCGTCCGCCTGCTCTTCGCGGCGGCGCTGGGCTCGCCCATCCCCGGCACGCACACCCTGTTCACCCTGCCCGAAGTGCCCCTGCCGCACTGGGCGCAGGGGATCCGGCTGGGCGGCGAGGTCACGGCGGAGGCGCTCGTCTTCGCCGCCTACGACGGCCTCAAGCTGGCCACCCTGCTGATCTGCGTCGGCGCGGCCAACGCCCTCGCCGGCCCCACCCGGCTGCTGAAGTCCCTCCCCGGCGCCCTGTACGAGGCCGGGGTCGCCGTGGTCGTCGCGCTCACCTTCGCCCCGCATCTCATCGCCGACGTCCAGCGTCTGCGCGCCGCCCGCCGGCTGCGCGGCCGCCCGGACCGGGGCCTGCGCGGCCTGCTCCAGGTCGGACTGCCGGTGCTGGAGGGCGCGTTGGAGCGTTCGGTCGCGCTCGCCGCCGCCATGGAGGCCCGGGGCTACGGCCGCGGTGCCCGGGTTCCCGCACGGGTCCGCCGTACGACGGCCGCGCTCACCCTCGGCGGCCTGCTCGGCGTCTGCGCCGGCAGCTACGGCCTCCTCACCGCGGAGGGCGGCGTCTACGGCGTCCCGCTGCTCCTCGCCGGTGTCGTCGCCGCGCTCGCGGGACTGCGGCTCGGCGGCCGGCGCTCGCTGCGCACCCGGTACCGGCCCGACCCGTGGGACGTACGGGCCTGGCTGGTGGCCGGCTCCGGCGCCGCGGTCGCCGCGCTGCTCAGCCTGGCCGCCGCCCGCGACCCGGAGGCGCTGCACCCGGGTGTCGTCCCCCTCGTCTCCCCCGGTCTTCCCCTGTGGCCCGCCGCGGCGATCCTCCTCGCCCTGGTCCCCGCCTTCGCCGTATCCAAGAACTCCAAGGAGCCGTCGTGATCCGCTTCGAGGATGTCAGCGTCACGTACGACGGGGCCGCCGGACCCGTCGTCCAGGGCGTCGACTTCGAGGTGCCCGAGGGCGAACTGGTGCTGCTCGTCGGCCCGTCCGGGGTCGGCAAGTCGACCGTGCTCGGCGCGGTGAGCGGGCTGGTGCCGCACTTCACCGGCGGCACCCTGCGCGGGCGGGTCACGGTGGCCGGCCGGGACACCCGTACCCACAAGCCGCGCGAACTCGCCGACGTGGTGGGCACGGTGGGGCAGGATCCGCTCGCCCACTTCGTGACCGACACCGTCGAGGACGAACTCGCCTACGGCATGGAGTCGTTGGGCCTCGCGCCCGAGGTGATGCGGCGCCGGGTCGAGGAGACCCTCGATCTGCTGGGCCTCGCGGGGCTGCGCGACCGTCCGATCGCCACCCTCTCCGGCGGGCAGCGGCAGCGGGTCGCGATCGGCTCGGTCCTCACGCCGCATCCCCAGGTGCTGGTGCTGGACGAGCCGACCTCCGCGCTGGATCCGGCCGCGGCGGAAGAGGTCCTCGCGGTGCTGCAGCGGCTGGTCCACGACCTCGGTACGACGATCCTGCTGGCCGAGCACCGTCTTGAGCGGGTCCTTCACTACGCCGACAGGGTCGTGCTCCTCCCGGCCCCGGGCGAGCCGCCGGTCGTCGGCACCCCGCCGGAGGTGATGGCCGTCTCGCCCGTCTTCCCCCCGGTGGTGGACCTGGGGCGGCTGGCGGGCTGGTCGCCGCTGCCTCTGACAGTGCGGGACGCTCGCCGGAAGGCCGGCGAGCTGCGAGAACGCCTTTCCGCAGCCGCAGCGGGTGGCACCTCTCCGTCGGCGGCCGCGGGTCCGTCCGGGCTGGTCGCGCAGTTCCCCGCGCCCCTTCGGGGCGCCCCCGGCCGCCGGCGCCTATTCCGGCGCCGCCCCTCCCTCACCCCGGCGCCCGCCGACAGCCCCCTCGCCGAGATCCGCTCGCTCTCCGTCCGCCGCGGTCGGATACACGCCCTGCGTCATATGGACCTCACCGTCGCCCCCGGCGAGACCGTCGCCCTCATGGGCCGCAACGGCGCCGGAAAGTCCACGCTGCTCGGCTCCCTGGTCGGGCTGCTCGCGCCCTCCGCCGGTAGCGTCACCGTCGCCGGCGCCGTCCCTCACCGCACGGCGCCCCCCGACCTCGTGCGCCGCGTCGGTCTGGTCCCGCAGGACCCCCGGGACCTCCTCTACGCCGACACGGTCGCCGACGAGTGCGCGGCGGCCGACCGGGACGCGGGCGCCGAGCCCGGTACCTGCCGGGCGCTGGTGTCCGAGCTGCTGCCCGGGATCACGGACGGCACCCACCCCCGCGACCTGTCCGAGGGGCAGTGCCTGGCGCTCGCCCTGGCCGTCGTGCTGACCGCCCGCCCGCCCCTGCTGCTGCTCGACGAGCCGACGCGCGGCCTGGACTACGCGGCCAAGGCCCGCCTGGCGGCCGTCCTGCGCGCCCTCGCCGCCGAGGGCCACGCGATCGTGCTGGCCACGCACGACGTGGAGCTGGCGGCGGAGATCGCGCACCGGGTGGTGCTGCTGGCGGACGGGGAGGTCATCGCCGACGGGTCGACGGCGCAGATCGTCGTGTCCTCGCCGTCCTTCGCCCCGCAGGTGACGAAGATCCTCGCCCCGCAGCAGTGGCTCACCGTGACCGACGTCCGCGAGGCCCTCGCATGAGCCCTAACAGTCACATCAGCCCCCTGCGCCCCGCCCGGCTGCACGCCGTCCGTCTCGGCCCCCGTTCGCTCGTCGCGCTCGTCCTGGTCGGGGCCGTCGGGGTGGTCGCGTTCGGGTGGCCCTTCCTCGCTCCGCCGGAGTCCCGGCTGAGCGCCCACGCCCAGGACGCGCCCTGGCTCTTCGCGGGGCTGTTGGCCCTCCTGGTCGCGGTCGTGGCGGCGACGATCTCGGAGTCGGATCTCGGGCCGAAGGCCGTGGCGATGCTGGGCGTGCTGGCTGCGACGGGCGCCGCGCTGCGCCCGATCGGCGCGGGTACGGCCGGGATCGAGCCGATGTTCTTCCTGATGGTGCTCAGCGGACGCGTGCTGGGCCCCGGCTTCGGCTTCACCCTGGGCTCGGTGACGATGTTCGCGTCCGCCCTGCTCACCGGCGGGGTCGGGCCGTGGCTGCCGTTCCAGATGCTGGCGATGGGCTGGTTCACGATGGGCGCCGGGCTGCTGCCGGGCGCGGTCCGGCTGCGCGGCCGTGCGGAACTGGTGCTCCTCGCGGTCTACGGCTTCCTCGCCGCCTTCGCCTACGGCACCGTCATGAATCTGGCCGGCTGGCCCTTCATGGGCGGCGCCGCCTCGAACATCTCCTTCGACGCCCATGCCTCCGTGCCCGCCAACCTGGCCCGCTTCATCGCCTATTGCCTGGCCACCTCGCTCGGCTGGGACCTGGGCCGGGCCCTGTGCACGGTGCTGCTGACCCTCGCTCTCGGCCCGGCGGTGCTGCGCGCGCTGCGCAGGGCCACCCGGCGCGCCGCCTTCGAGACCGCGGTCACATTCGACGCCCCGGACCGCTCACCCACCGGATCGACGGCTTCACCGGCTGCAAGCGAGACGGTGAAGCGCCCCACATGACGCAGGTCACCTACGATGCCGAGCCGTAGTCCCGAATGTCCGATACATCCTTTTGAGTACCCCCTCTGACCTGCGATTTGCGACCCACGTCACACACTCGGCGATTCCGCCCCATCCGGCCACAACTAGTAAAAGGGGTCATTGCGGACGGCTTTCCGGGCTGCTTCTCTGGACGACGTCGCCAGGCGCCACGAGCCCACACGGGCCGGGCGCCGACGCATGAAGGCCACAGCGCGTGGCCCACCCCATGCGGGCGATCCCCCGTCCCCGACGCAAGAGGTACTCCGTGTCCGTCTCCTTCATCCGCCGCATCGCTTCCCCGAAGAAGGCCCTCACCACCGCCGCCGTGGCCGCCGCCACCGCCGGTATGGCTCTGTCCGCGGCGCCCGCCCATGCCGCGGCCCCCGCATCGGCCTCCTCCGCCCAGGCGATCGCGCACAAGATGATCCCGGACGCCGCGCAGTTCAACGCGTTCAACAAGATCGTCTCGCATGAGAGCGGTTGGAACCCGACCGCGACCAACTCCTCGTCCGGCGCCTACGGCCTGGTCCAGGCCCTGCCGGGCTCGAAGATGGCTTCCGCCGGCAGCGACTGGAAGACCAACCCTGCCACCCAGATCAAGTGGGGCCTGGACTACATGAAGTCCCGCTACGGCAGCCCCGTCAAGGCCTGGAACTTCTGGCAGGCCAACGGCTGGTACTGAGCCGTCCACAGCCGCCGAAGGCGGCGGCCCCCGATCCCCGGGCCGCCGCCTTCGGCGTTTCCGTGTCCCCGCGTGGTCAACTGGGGCGGTGAGCACAGCGGGTGACACATCGCCGGAAGAGACGTACGACCCGGAGGCGCGCGGGCTGCGCCTGGTGGCCGTCCTGCTGATCCTCACCGTGGTCAGCGGACTCATCGACGCCGTCAGCTATCTGGGGCTCGGCCGCGTCTTCACGGCCAACATGACCGGCAACGTGGTCGTCCTGGGCTTCGCGGCGGCCGGCGCGCCCGGCTTCTCCGTGCCCCATACGGCGACCTCGCTCGCCTGCTTCCTCCTGGGCGCGGTGACCGGCGGCCGGCTCGCGGCCCGCGTCGGCAAGGGCTCGCGCCGCACCTGGACCCGCCTCACCCTGGCGGCGGAGGCCCTCCTGATCGCCCTGTCGGCGGCGGTCGCCTTCGCCTGGCCGCACGCCACCGCCACGGTCTACGCCCTGATCGCCCTCACCGGCTACGCGATGGGCCTGCGCAACGCCACCGTCCGCAAGCTGGGCGTCGCCGACCTCACCACCACCGTCCTCACCATGACCCTGACCGGTCTGGCCTCCGAATCCCACATCGGCGACGCCACCGGCCACCGCTCACCGCGCCGCACGGCCTCGGTCCTCGCCATGCTCGCCGGCGCCTTCCTGGGCGCGTGGCTGGTCCTCCATCACGGCCTGGGCATCCCCCTGCTCATCGCGGCGGCGGCATCAGGCGCCCTGGCGCTCCTGGCCTCGGGCCGCGAGTGAGCACCGGACGCTCATGCTGGAGATGAGCGAGCTGGTCACCGACGTGACGGCCGCGCCGGACGGCGGCGAGACCGTCTGGTTCGCGTGCGCCGTCGGCCAGGCGGGCGCTGAGCGCAGGGCGAGCAGGACGGCGGTCTGATCGGGTTCGGGCAGGTCCCCGACGAACACATGGCCCGAGGCGGCGCCCGCGATGACCGCGCGCCGTGCCTGCTCGTCCGCCACATGGCCAAGGACGAAGGCGGCCACGTCGTCGAAGAGGGCGGCCGTGGCGAACCAGGCCAGGTGCTCCCCCGAGTCCCCCGAGGGCAGCGACACGAGCTTGGTCACCGCTGCCCTTCCGGCACGGCGAGCGGGGCGGGGGACTCCTGGCGGGCCGCCGCCGCCGTGACGAGACGGGCTCGCGGGCCCTGGAACACGTACGACAGCCCGAAGCCCGCCGACACCACCACCGCGCCGCCGACCGCGTCCAGCACCCAGTGGTTGCCGGTGGCGATGATCGCCGAGACGGTGAAGAGGGGATGCAGGAGGCCGAGGGCCTTCATCCACCACCTCGGGGCGATGACCCCGATGACGACACCGCACCACAGGGCCCAGCCGAAGTGCAGCGAGGGCATCGCCGCGTACTGGTTGGTCAGGGCCGTCAGCGTGCCGTAGTTCGGCTTGGAGAAGTTCTGGGCGCCGTGGACGGTGTCGATGATGCCGAGGGTCGGCATCAGACGCGGCGGGGCCAGCGGGAAGAGCCAGAAGCCGATCAGGGCGAGGAAGGTGGCGAAACCGAGGGAGGCGCGGGCCCAGCGGTAGTCGACGGGGCGGCGCCAGTAGAGGATGCCGAGGATCGTCAGCGGGACCACGAAGTGGAAGGACTCGTAGTAGAAGTCGAAGAAGTCCCGCAGCCAGCCGATCCTCACCACGGCGTGGTTGGCCCAGTGCTCGATGTCGATGTGCAGGAACCGCTCGGTGTCCAGCACGATGTGCCCGTGGTGCTCGGCGCGCGCCCGGCCGCCGGAGATGGTGCCGCCGGTCGCGGCGAGCCGGACCTGGGAGTAGGCGGCGTACACCACACGGAGCAGCAGCAGCTCCAGCAGGAGGTTGGGGCGGGTGAGGACCCTGCGCAGGACGGGCAGCAGGGGGACGCGGCGGAAGCGGGCCGGGACCGCCGGCGCGTACTCGGCCGGGACGGGCCGCTGGTAGGTGGGGGACGTCCGGGACAGGAACGGTACGGCCGTGGCGGCGGCCAGCGCGGCGAGCAGGACGAGGTTGTCGCGCAGCGGGTGCATGACCGCCATGTTCGGCAGCATCATCTTCGCCGGGAGCGTCGTCACCAGGACCATCGCGACCGGCCAGACATAGCGGTCGGAGGCGCGTCTGCCGACCCGGCCGACCATGGCGAGCAGCACCCACAGCAGCTGGTGCTGCCAGGCGGTCGGGGACACGGCGACGGCGGCGCAGCCGGTGATCGCCACGGCGAGCAGTAGCTGGCCGTCGTGGGCGTAGTGGACGGCGCGGCGCAGGGCGAGGGCGGCGACGACGGCGCCCAGCGAGAGGAAGAGCCCGATCTCCAGGGGGCCGGTCAGGCCCAGGCGGAGCAGGGCGCCGTGCAGGGACTGGTTGCCGAGGGCGTCGGCCTTGCCGCCGAGGCCCACCCCGGCCATGTGGTGCACCCAGTACGTGTACGAGTCGTGCGGCAGCGCCGCCCAGGCGAGCGCGGCGCAGGAGGTGAAGGTGACGGCGGTGGCGGCGGTGGCCCGGCGGCGGCCGGTGAACCACAGCAGCGGGGCGAACAGCAGCATGGTCGGCTGCAGCGCGGCGGCCATGCCTATGCACACCCCGCTGCCCCGCTCCCCGCGCACGGCGAAGCAGCCGACCAGGACGAGCAGCACCGGGATGATGCTGGTCTGGCCGAGCCACAGGGCGTTGCGCACCGGCAGCGACAGCATGAGCAGGCTGATCGCGACCGGCGCGGCCAGCAGGGAGGTGCGGCGGCCGACCGGCTGGGGCAGCGCGCGGGCGGCCACCAGGCCGAGGGCGACGACCAGCAGGAGGGTGCCGAAGGTCCAGCCCCAGCCGAGGGCGGCCTGCGCGGAGCGGGTGAGGGGTTTGAGGACCAGGCCGGCGAAGGGGGTGCCGGTGAACCGGGTCGAGTCGTAGAGCGAGCCCTTCACATGCAGGACGCCGTGCGGGCCGACCCAGGTCTCCAGGTCGGTCAGCCGCTCGCCGCTCGGCGTGGTGAGGACCACGGTCAGCTGCCGTACCGCGAGGATGGCGGCCACCGCCCACAGGGCGAGGCGGGCCGCACACAGCCGCGCATCGGCCGGTGCTCTGCCGAGGGTGTCCGCCGGTCGCCCGCTGTGCTCCACGTTCGCCACGCCTCGTCGGCCTCCCGCCCCGTCGTCCCGGCGCCGGGCACGCCGGGTACTCCTGGAGGACCCTATGAGGGTCCCAGTCCCCCGGAGAAGGACGCAGGCTACCGCGACTTCACCTGACGTCCGTTCTCCTTTTGTCCGGAAGACGATAGTCGGGGGCCGGAACGGTTGCCCCGGCGGGGCGCGACAAGGATCACAGCGTCCGGCGGGATTGGCCGGTCACGGGCGGGCAGACGTACCTGCGTACGCACCATTTAGATGCACTGAGCAGCTAAGTGCATACAGTACGTAAGGGGCCGAACTCCGCCTATGGTCTTTTTTCGGCCCGTTTCCCGGCAGCGTCGCCGCACGGACCGCGCCCTGTCCCCGACGAAAGGTAGGCGAGCCCCGTTTTGGCGACCGTCACTGCCGTCACCCCGTCCCTCAAGACCCGGCGGGCCACCAAGGCCCGCGACGTCACCGTCACCGACCCCGCGCTGGTCAAGCGCGCCGTGAAGGCGGCCGCACTCGGCAACGCCATGGAGTGGTTCGACTTCGGTGTCTACAGCTACATCGCCGTCACGCTGGGCAAGGTCTTCTTCCCGTCCGGCAACCCGACCGCGCAGTTGCTGTCGACGTTCGGCGCGTTCGCGGCGGCCTTCCTGGTCCGGCCGCTCGGCGGCATGGTCTTCGGTCCGCTGGGCGACCGCGTGGGCCGCCAGAAGGTGCTCGCGGTCACCATGATCATGATGGCGGTGGGCACGTTCGCGATCGGCCTGATCCCGTCGTACGCCTCGATCGGCGTCGGTGCGCCGCTGCTGCTGCTCGCCGCCCGGCTGGTGCAGGGCTTCTCCACCGGCGGTGAGTACGCGGGCGCCTCGACCTTCATCGCCGAGTACGCCCCCGACAAGAAGCGCGGCTTCTTCGGCAGCTGGCTGGAGTTCGGCACGCTGGCCGGTTACATCGGCGGCGCGGGCCTGGTCACCCTGATGACGGCACTGCTGTCCTCGCACGACCTGCTGGCCTGGGGCTGGCGGATCCCGTTCCTGATCGCCGGCCCGATGGGCATCATCGGCCTGTACCTGCGGATGCGTCTCGAGGAGACCCCGGCCTTCGCCGCCGAGGTCGAGAAGGCGGAGGCCGCCCGGCCGAAGGTGCCGCTGCGCGAGATGGTCGCGGGCCAGTGGAAGGCGCTGCTGCTGTGCATGGGCCTGGTGCTGGTCTTCAACGTCACCGACTACATGCTGCTGTCGTACATGCCGAGCTACCTCACGAGTGAGCTGAAGTACGACGAGACGCACGGGCTGCTGGTCGTGCTGGGCGTGATGGCCCTGATGATGATCGTCCAGCCGTTCGCCGGCGCGCTGACCGACCGGGTCGGCCGCCGCCCGGTGATCGCCGCCGGTTGCGCGGGCTTCCTGTTCCTGTCCATCCCGGCCCTGCTGCTGATCCGCCAGGGCAGCCTGCTGTCGGTGGGTCTGGGCATGGGTGCGCTGGGTCTGCTGCTGGTCTGCTTCACGGCGGCCATGCCGGCCGCGCTGCCCGCTCTCTTCCCGACGCGGGTGCGGTACGGGTCCCTGTCCATCGGGTTCAACGTGTCGGTGTCCCTGTTCGGCGGGACGACGCCGCTGGTCGTCACCGCGCTGATCGGGGCGACGGGGAACATGATGATGCCCGCGTACTACATGATGGCCGCGGCTGTCGTGGGCGGGTTCGCGGTGTGGAGGATGTCGGAGTCGGCGGGCCGGCCGCTGCCGGGTTCCGCCCCGGCGGTGGAGCAGCGGTAAGCGCCGTAGGGGTCGCTGAAAACCGCCGCGCCGGTGAGCGCAACCCCCCGGCCCGTACCCGCAGCGGAACCGATCCCTGGGCGGCGAGTCCGTCGGTGATCACCCCGTGCGTGCCCCTCGGCTGAGACGATGTCGGGGAAGCGCAGGCACTCGGGAAAGGCAGCAGGACCATGAGCGACTCCCAGCTCTGGGACGACGTCGACGACTACTTCACCAGCCGCCTCGCACCCGACGACGAGGCGCTGCGGGCGGCCCGGCGGGAGAACGACGCGGCCGGGCTGCCGCACATCGCCGTCACGGCGGCACAGGGCAAGCTCCTCCATCTGCTCGCCCAGGTCCAGGGCGCACGGCACATCCTGGAGATCGGCACGCTCGGCGGGTACAGCACGATCTGGCTGGCCCGCGCCCTGCCGGAGGACGGCAGACTCGTGTCCCTCGAGTACAGCGCCAAGCACGCCGAGGTGGCCGCCCGCAACATCGCCCGGGCCGGCCTGGACCGGATCGCCGAGGTGCGGGTGGGCCCAGCCCTGGAGTCGCTGCCCAAGCTCGCCGACGAGAACCCGGCCCCGTTCGACCTGGTGTTCATCGACGCCGACAAGGCCAACAACGCGCACTACGTGGAGTGGGCGCTGCGGCTCACCCGCACCGGCAGCCTGATCGTCCTGGACAACGTGGTGCGCGGCGGCCGGGTCACCGACGCCGACAGCACCGAGCCCGACATCGTGGGCACGCGCGCCGCGATCGAGCTGATCGCCACCCATCCGCGGCTGAGCGGCACGGCGATCCAGACGGTCGGCGCCAAGGGCTACGACGGCTTCGCGCTGGCCCGCGTGCTGGACTGAGCCGCGTCGGCGCCGCCCGGCCGGAGCTCAAGCCTCGTGGTAGAAGCCGACGTTGACGCTGCGCGGCGCGGTGCGGTCCTGGACGACGATCTCGCCCGACCCGCCGCGCGGCAGCGCCACGGTCGCGCCGTAGCCGAGCGGCTGCGCGTACTCCCCGGCGGTCAGCCGCACTTCGGCGGCCGGGTCGGGCTGTGAACCGCGCAGCCAGGTGAGGTGCCAGCCGCCGTCGGGGCCGCACACGAACTCCAGATGGACCCGGGAGACGAACAGCCAGTCCTCGGGGGTGACCAGCCGGCACAGCGACGCGTCCCGGCCGACCCGGAGCACGGCGCCCGGCTCGCTCGGCGCCTCGGCCATCGTCATGCCGGCGGTGGCGCCCGCGTCCTCCCCGGAGACGGTGGCCATGGTGAGTTCGAGCACGTGCGTTTCCCCCTGTACGGCCGGCTGCACGACCATCGTGGCGCGGCGGCCGGATCGGCGGACCGCCGCCGCATGATAAAACGCCCGGCCGGGCCGCGTCCGGCACAATGGGGTCATGACCGAGCGAAAACCACCGGGTGTGCCGTTCGAGTCCTGGGCCGACAAGCAGATCCGCGACGCGCAGCGGCGCGGTGAGTTCGAGCGGCTGCCGGGGGCGGGCGAGCCGCTGCCCGCCGATCTCTACTCCGCGTACGACGAACTGTGGTGGGTCAAGAGGAAGTTGGCCCGCGAGGGGCTGTCGGTCCTGCCTCCCGCCCTCGCGCTGCGCAAGGAGGCGGAGGACGCGCTCGCGGCGGCCTACGCGGCGCCGTCCGAGCGGATCGCGCGGAAGATCATCGAGGACGTCAACGTCAAGATCAAGGACATGATGTTCAAGCCGCCGCCGGGTCCTCCGCTGGGCAAGAAGCCGTACGACGTCGAGGAGGTCGTACGCGAGTGGCGGCAGCGCAGGGCTGCCGCCAAGGGGGAGCTGCCGGGTCCGGGCGCCGGGTAGGCACGCGGCGGGCGGATCCGGGGGCTCACATGTGCAGCAACCGTCCGGCCAGTTCCCGGTAGTCGCGCAGGGCGAGCCTCAGCTGCTCGGTGTCGGCGTCCGAGCCCGGGCCCCGGTCCTCGGAGGCCTCCCAGGACCGGCGCAGCGTACGGCGGCGCCGCTCCACCGCCTCCTCGAACCGCCCCGCGATCTCCTCCAGCACGTGATCGGCCTGCTCGACCGTCGTCCGCGGCTCGTCCACGAACCCCACGGCCAGACGCCGCATCTCCTGCTCCCACCGATCGGTCTCCTCGTGCGGCAACAACGGCGCGCCAACCCCGGAGGGCCCGGGAGCGGCCTCACCGACAGCGCCGGAGGGTCCGGGGGCAGCCTCACCGGCAGCGGCGGAGGAGGCGCCGGCGGAAGTGCCGGGTGCGGCCGCCGACTCGGGCGCGGTGGTCTGCCCAGGTGCGGTGGCGGGAGCGGGCCCCGTCGCCCTGCCGCCCGGTGCCGCCGGCCAGGCGTCCGGCGCCGGGTAGTCGGTCGTGTGCGCCTCCCGCCCGGCCATCTCCCCGGAGGACGGCACCCCCAGCCCGTCGTCCGGCATGGGGCTGTCGTACCCGGCACGCCTCTCACCGGACACCCGGCCCTGACCGGGAGCTCCACGCATACCCGGGGTCCGTTCCTCACCGGGCATCCCGGTCTCACCAGCCCCCGCGGCCGGACCGTACGCGCCCGGCATCCCGGTCTCACCAGGCATCCGCCGCTCCCCCGGCATCCCCTCCGGGCCAGCCATCCGGTCCTCGCCGGGCATCCCAGTCTCGCCAGGCATCCGGCCCTCACCAGGTGTCCCAGCCGGAGGCATCCGACCTTCGTCCGACGTCCGGCCCTCACCAGGCATCCCGGTCTCACCCGACATCCGGCCCTCACCAGGCGTCCCAGCCGGAGGCATCCGGCCCTCGCCCGGAGTCAGCCCCTCACCCGGTATCCCGGGGGTGCGGTCGTCGGCTGTGAGGCCGTTTCTGCCGGGGCCGGCCGAGCCGGGGAGGCGGGACGGTGCGGGTTCGCCGGGGAGGCGTTCCTCCGCGTCCGGCAGGTGCCTCGGGGTGTGGTGGTGCAGCGGCGCGTCCTCGGGGGTCCAGTCCTCGTCCGGCAGCGGCTGCGGAACGCGGCCGGCGCGACGCGTGTCGCGCTCGTCGCCGGAACCGCCGGGACCGCTCGTCCTGTCCGTCATGGCGCTCAGCTCTCCTTCGGATGGCTCCGGGCGAGCACCCGCGGCGCGTGGGTCGCGCGATGGCGGCCGGTCTCCCGGGCCGGGTGGGTCAGGTCGTCGAAGAGGGCGCGGGCGCCGACGAGCGCGGTGCGCATCTCCTCGGTGCCGGAGCCGGCCTCGGTCAGCCCGTGACTCGGCCCGGTCTGGGCCACCTGGTGCACCCGCCGATAGGCGTCGACGTGGTCGGCGTGGTGCACGGACAGCGCGGCGAACTGCTCGTCGTACCGCCCGCCGTCCGGGTAGCCGCGCGCGGCGGCGACTTCGGCGAGCAGCCGGTCGGCCTCGGCCACCGCCTGCCGCGGCGCGTCGACGAAGTGTTCCTGTACGGCCGTCCAGCGGGTCGCGAACTGCTCCCGCCCGGCCGGGTCCAGCGGCCGTTCCCGCAGGTCGCCGTGGCGCTCGAGACGCTCGGCCAGTTCCTGTTCGGCGGCCTTGGTGTCACCGCCGTGCCGGGCGACGGTCCGCTCGTACTCGGGTCCGAAGCGGCGCTTCAGGCCGGCCCCGCCGACCCGCCCGCGGCGGAACCGGGCCAGGGCGACGGCCGCGCCGACGACCAGGACCGCGACGATCACCATCAACACGATCAGGCCTGTGGACATGGTTGCCTTTCGATCACGCCGGCCCCCTTGGCCGGCTCTCCATCCGGGTCACCCGCAAGGACCGTCACAAACGGCGGCCCGCATCCGGCGCCCGCCGGAAAATCGCTCGGCGGTGTCCTCACGGCCGCCGAGAATGGGCGGCATGACGTGGACGATCAGCCCGGAGCCGTACGACTCCCCGGTCGCCGCCGCGCTGTGGCGGGCGTACTACACCGAGGTCAGCGACCGCTGGTACCTGCTGCACGAGGGCCGGCGCACCGACCCGGACGAGCTGGAGCGGGAGATCGCGGCCCGGAGCGGCGCCGAACTCGCCCCGCCGACCGGGCGGTTGCTCGTGGGCTGGTACGGCGGCGAGCCGGGCGGTTCGGCGGGGGTACGGCTGCTGGCGCCGGGCACGGCGGAGCTGACCCGGGTGTTCGTGCACCCGCACCTGCGCGGCAGGGGCGGCGCCCCGCTCCTCGTGGCCGCCGCCGAGGAGGCGGCCCGCGCGCTGGGTGCCCGGCGGCTGCTCCTGGACACCCGCGACGACCTGGTCGAGGCCCGCGCCCTGTACGCCCGCCTCGGCTACACCGAGACCGCCCCGCACAACGACGACGTGTACGCGGAGCACTGGTTCCGCAAGGAGCTGGCGGTCAGCGGGCCTTGACCCTCGCCTCCTCGTGGGGGCGTTCGCGGTCGGTGCCGCACAGTTCGGCGGTGAGTTCCCTGACGAGCTGGGTCAGGTCGGTGGAACGGCCGGTCGTCCACCAGTCGCCGAGGAGTTCCACGAGGGACTCCTCGCGGGCCTTGGCGAGCCGTTCGGCGGTCACCCGGCCGGACGCGGTCAAGTACAGGTCCAGGCCACGGCGTTCGGCGAGGCGCCGTTCCTCGACCTGGCGGGCGGCGGCCATGACGGCGTCGAGCGGGACGGGGCTGCGCTCGGCGAGCAGGGCCGGTTCGACGGAGCCGTACTTGCGGATGCGCAGCAGCATCCAGCTGGCGGCGGGCAGCAGGTCGTACCCGGCACGTTCGGTGATCGTGCGGTAGATCGCGCGGCGGCCCTCGCGGGTGCCGAGCAGGGACAGGGCCCGCGCGCACTCGTCGTAGGAGGACCGCTCGACCGGGTTGGGCGGGATGGTCTCGGAGGCGTCCGGCGCGGTGACCGAGCCGCGCAGCCGGTCCTCCTTCAGGAACCAGGCCAGCAGGAAGCCGAGGACGGCGACGGGAGCGGCGTAGAGGAAGACGTCGGTGATGGCGGACGCGTAGGCGTGCAGGGCCGCCGGGCGCAGGGCGGGCGGCAGGGCGGCGATGCCGCGCGGGTCGGACTTGAGCGTGTTCGCGGAGGCGCCGGGCGGCAGATGGGCGCCGCGGAAGGCGGCGGTGAGCTTGTCGCCGAGCCGGCTCGCGAACACCGTTCCGAAGATCGCCACGCCGAAGGAGGCGCCGATGGAGCGGAAGAAGGTCGCGCCGGAGGTGGCGACGCCCAGGTCCTCGTACGACACCGCGTTCTGCACGACGAGGACGAGCACCTGCATGACCAGGCCGAGTCCGAGGCCGAAGACGAAGAAGTAGGCGCTCATCTCGGCGGTCGGGCTGTGCTCGTCGAGCCGGTGCAGCAGGAGCAGGCCGATGGCGGTGACGGCGGTGCCGGTGACCGGGAAGACCTTCCAGCGTCCGGTGCGGCTGACGATCTGCCCGGAAATCGTGGACGACAGCAGCAGGCCGACGACCATGGGCAGCATGTGCACGCCCGACAGGGTCGGCGAGATGCCGTGCACGACCTGCAGGAACGTCGGCAGATAGGTCATCGCGCCGAACATGGCGAAGCCGACGATGAAGCTGATGACGGCGGCGAGCGTGAACGTGCGGATGCCGAACAGCTTCAGCGGCAGCACGGGTTCGGCAGCCCGCCGCTCGACGGCGACGAACGCCACGGCGAGCAGCACGCCCAGCACGGCCAGCCCGATGATCTGCGGCGAGGCCCAGGGCCAGGTGGTGCCGCCGAGGGAGGCCACCAGGACGAGGCAGGTGGCGACGGAGGCGATCAGGAGGGTGCCGAGGTAGTCGATGACGTGGCGGGCGGTGCGGCGCGGGATGTGCAGGGCGGTGGCGATCACGGCGAGGGCGACGGCGCCGACGGGCAGATTGACGTAGAACACCCAGCGCCAGCTCAGATGCTGGGTGAACAGCCCGCCGAGCAGCGGCCCGAGCACGCTGGTCGCCCCGAACACGGCCCCGAACAGCCCTTGGTAGCGGCCGCGTTCGCGCGGTGGCACGATGTCGCCGACGATCGCCATGGACAGCACCATCAGCCCGCCGCCGCCGAGTCCCTGCAGCGCGCGGAACGCGATCAGCTGGGGCATGTTCTGCGCCATGCCGCACAGCGCGGAGCCGATCAGGAAGATGACGATCGCGGTCTGGAAGAGCCTTTTGCGGCCGTACTGGTCGCCGAGCTTGCCCCACAGCGGGGTCGCGGCGGTCGAGGCGAGCAGGTAGGCGGTGACGACCCAGGACAGGTGCTCCAGTCCGCCCAGATCACTGACGATGGTGGGCAGCGCGGTCGACACGATCGTCTGGTCGAGCGCGGCGAGCAGCAGGCCCAGGAGCAGGGCGCCGATCGAGACGAACACGTTGCCGGTGACGTGCTCGGCGGCCTGCGCCTCCTTCTCCGTGCCGTGTGTGTCCAGGGCCATGGAGACCTCCCGGGGCTCGGGTGCACCTCTTCCATCGTGGTCGGTGTCACCTTTCATGGCCTGTTGAGTCCCGCGTTTCCGGCGGCGCATGCGAAGAAGGTGCGCATAAGGTCGGTGGTTCGTGAGGGGAGGGCGAACACATGACTGATTCCGAGGGCCCCCTGGGCCACGCCTGCCCGGAGTGCGGTGCGCCCAGACGCCCGGACCGCGGCCCGTCCTGCGACTGCACCGCCCGCGCCGCCGAGGCCCTCCACGAGACCCGCACGGCCGAGGCAGCGGCAGCGGAGGACTTCGACCCCCTGCGCATACGCCCGTACGTGGACTTCGAGGAGCCCGCGGGGGGCCGGGCAGAGGACGCGGTGGATCGAACGGCCAGGATGGAGGTGCAGCCGCATGCCGAGGGCCCACCGCCACCGGACGCGACGGAGCCGCAGCCGCAGCCGGACGGCGCCGGGCCGCGCCCGCGCCCGCGGAGTGCCCGTCGTGCCGTGCTGGTGTCGGTCGCCGGTGCCGGTGCGGCCGTCGTGGCCGCGGCCGGGCTGGCGAGCGGGCTGCTGTCGTACCACCCGCCGACCCGGGACCGGGCGGCGCGGGAGGTGAGGGAGAGCGTGCCGGACGCGCCCGGCTCGACCCCGGCGTCACCGACGGCGCCCTCCTCGCCCGCACCGCCGTACTCCGCTGTGCCGACGGCGCAGTCCCCCGCGCCCCGCCCGGCGAGCCCGTCGGCGAGACCGTCCGCGTCGCCGTCCCCGACCGGATCCGGCGCCGCTACGACCCGCCCGGCCTCCCCCACCGCCCCCGCCACCACGCGGACCACCCCCGCCGCGACCCCGGCGCTGCACCTCGGCGACCGGGGCCCGGAGGTGACCGAACTCCAGCAGCGCCTACGCCAGTTGAACCTCTACGGCGACCAGATCACCGGCGTCTTCACCCGCCCCGTGGAGGACGCCGTACGCACCTACCAACTGGCGCGCGGCGTCCACGGCGACACCCTGGGGGCATACGGGCCAGCGACACGGAAGAGCCTGGAGGCGGAGACTTCCGAGCCGTAGAGCAGCCCGTCCGGCGTTTTGTGGGGCGGCGGGGGCGACCCCTCCAGCACGGCACCCGCACCGGCACGCGGCGAAAACCCCACGCCGACCGACACGCACCCCCAGGGCCGCGACCACACCCGCGCGCGAGGCGTTCGGCAGCGACACCTCGGTGCCGTCCGCGAACACATGCCGGGCGGACGGACCGGCGCCTGCCCGACTCTCCGTACTCACCCGTCGGGCGCGGGCGGCTGCCGCGCGCGGCGCTGGCGCGCCGGGACGCCCGCCTCCTGGGCGGCGGCCAGCACCCGGCCGGCGCGCCGGCGGGCGTCAGCCGATGTGCACCCGCATCGCCCCGCCCCCCGCAGCCTCCACCCGCACCTGCGTGAGGTCCCGCACCACCACGTCCGGCCCGTGCAGCCCGGCGCGCGGGCCGACGCCCACCACGGTCATCCCCGCGGAGCGCCCCGCCGCGATCCCGGCCCCCGAGTCCTCGAAGACCACGCAGTCCGCCGGATCGACGCCCAGCTCGGCCGCGCCCTTCAGGAAGCCCTCGGGGTCGGGCTTGCTCGCGCCGACCGACTCGGCGGTGATGCGGACGTCAGGCAGCGGCAGCCCGGCGGCGTTCATGCGCGCGGTGGACAGCGGCACGTCGGCGGAGGTCACCAGCGCGTGCGGCAGTCCGCGCAGGGAAGCGAGGAAGGCCGAGGCGCCGGGGATCTCGACGACGCCCTCGGTGTCGGCGGTCTCCTCGGCGAGCATGCGCGCGTTGTCGGCGAGGTTGTGCTCCATGGGCCGGTCGGGCAGCAGTACGGCCATGGAGGCGTGCCCCTGCCGTCCGTGCACGACCTTCATCACCTCGTCGCCGTCCAGCCCGTGCCGCTCGGCCCAGCGGCGCCAGATGCGCTCCACGACGGCGTCCGAGTTGACGAGCGTGCCGTCCATGTCGAGCAGGAGGGCGCGGGCGGTGAGGACGGTGGGCGTGGCGGTGGCCGTCATCGGCAGCTCCAGGAACGAAGAAGGCCCCGAAGGGTGGGACAAGCCCCGAAGGGACAAAGGACCCCGCCCGCCGGTCAGGGAAAACGGGCGGGAGCCACTTTGTTTCTCTACGGTACAAAACAGGGGCGGATCCCGCCACCGCCCCCGCGAAGGGTTCACCGGGCGTTCAGCTCGGCCGGGCTCAGCCCGCCGCCGCCTCGTACAGGCTCCACACGCCGAGCCCCAGCATCAGCAGCGCCGCGATCTGCGTGATCAGCCGTAGCGGCACCCTCTTCATCAGGGCCTTCCCGCCGACGATGCCGAGTCCGGCGACGGCCCACAGGCCGAGCACCGCGCCGAGGCCGACGGAAATCGGGTCGTCGTAGCGGGCGGCGAGGTTGGCGGTCATGATCTGGGTGAGATCGCCGAACTCGGCGACGAGGATCAGCATGAAGCCGGTGCCGGCGACCTTCCAGAAGGACTGGTCGGCGGGCTTCTTGATCTCCTCCTCGTCCTCGCCCTTCTGCAGCAGCAGCATCGCCGCGCCACCGAGGAACAGGACGCCGGTGACGGCGTGCACGATCCGCTGGGGCAGCAGGGTCAGCGCGCTGCCGGCCGCGACGGCGATCACGACGTGCAGCAGGAAGGCGGCGGCGACTCCGGCGAAGACGTGGCTCGCGCGGTAGCGGGTGCCGAGGACGAGGCCGGCGAGCGCGGTCTTGTCCGGCAGTTCGGCGAGGAAGATGACGCCGAAGACGAGCGCCGTCACGGTGATGCTGATCAAGGTTCCTCAATCGGTCGGGGCTGCCCCGCCGAGAGTGCGGTACGTCATGCGATGACACCTCGGCACGGCAGCACACTCGGCGCCCGTGTCGCGGGGACACGGGCGTGCACTGCTTGCCGAAGGTCTCGCTGGCGGTCCTCAAGGTCCTGGAGGGCCTCGAGGGTCCGCCTCCGGGCGCCGGCTCAGGCTGGCTGAGCAGTATGTCGACGGTCCGGCGAAGAGCTACTCCCCTTCTGCGCCGCCCATCGTACGGGATGTGAAGGTTCGGCCGCGAACCCCGCCGGACCCTTGTCGTGACATGAACGCGTCACTAACTTCTTACCGAGCGCTCACCCACCGGCCACGCGGCCCCGCGAGCATTCCCTCGCTCGCACCCAAATCCTTGACCCCACAAGGGAGTTCGCATGCCCAGGTTCTACGCGCGTCGACGGCTGAGCATACTCGCCGTGCTCACCGGGCTCATAGCCTCCGCCGCCCTGTTCGACTCCCCCAGCGCCTCCGCCGCCCTGCCGACCCCGGTCAGCGCCGCCACCGCGCGCAGCTACCTCTCCCAGCTCACCGTCGCCACCGAGAACCGCACCGGCTACAGCCGCGACAAGTTCCCGACCTGGATCACCATCTCCGGCACCTGCAACACCCGCGAGTGGATCCTCAAGCGGGACGGCACGAACGTCGTCACCGACTCCGCCTGCACCGCCACCAGCGGCAGCTGGTACTCGCCGTACGACGGCGCCACCTGGACCTCCCCCTCCGACGTCGACATCGACCACCTCGTGCCGCTGGCCGAGGCCTGGGACTCCGGCGCGAGCAAGTGGACCACCGCGCAGCGGCAGGCGTTCGCCAACGACGTCACCCGCCCCCAGCTCCTCGCCGTCACCGACAACGTCAACCAGGCCAAGGGCGACCAGGACCCGGCGACCTGGGTGCCGTCCCGCTCCGCGTACGTGTGCACCTACGTCCGGGCCTGGGTGCAGGTGAAGTACTACTACGACCTCTCGGTCGACTCCGCGGAGAAGAGCGCGCTGACGAACTACCTGGCGAGCTGCTGAGCCGGCCGCACACCGGAAGGACACGGCCCCGCGCCCCTTCCGGCGCGGGGCCGTCAGGAAGCCGGGCGGCGGCGCATCAGGTACCCCGCCGCCGCGCCCGCCGCGAACAGCGCCGCGAAGGAGACGGCCGTGGCCAGCCAGGTCGCGCCGAGCCACTGGGCGCCGTAGTAGCCGAGGGCCACGCTGTACGCGGCCCAGGAGAGGCCGGCCAGGGCGGACCAGGGCAGGAAGTCGCGGGCGCGGCGGTGGGCGGCGCCCGCGCAGAAGGAGACGACCGAGCGGCCGGCGGGGGCGAAGCGGGCGAGGACGACCAGCGCGCCGCCGCCCCGGGCCAGGGCGTCGCCGAGACGTTCCTGCGCGGTGGTCAGCCGCCGGGAGCGCGCTATGGCCCGGTCCAGCCGCTCGCCGCCCCGCCAGGCCAGGCGGTACGCCACCAGATCGCCGAGGACCGAGGCGGTCGCCGCGGAGAGAATCAGGACCAGCAGGTCCGGCACGTTGTGCGGGACCTGCCCGGCCGCCGCGCCCGACCCGGCGGCCGCGGCCGTACCCGCCGTGATGACGAGCACCCCGCTGGGCAGCACCGGCACGAACACGTCGAGCAGCACGGACATGACCACCGCGGCATAGATCCATGGCCCGGCGGCCAGTGACCCCACACTCTCGAACACGACGACTCCCGTTGCTCCCCCGTTGACAGCCGTACAGCGTACGCCGCTGGTGTGACACCAGGGCCAGAGGGGGCCACAGATGCTACGGAGCGTGGATGCGGTGGCCGCGCGCTGTCACCCGAACGGTGCCCGCTGTGCGGCGCGGTCGTGCCGTGTCCGTAGCAATGGAGACAGACCTGTACGGACTTCAGGCACACACTCCGAACGAAAGACGGCGCGTCAAGCGCAGAAAAAGGTGCACATCATGGTGGCAGCCGTTTACGCGGGCGCCCTCGCCGCGGCCCTCTTCGCGACCGGGACGCCGAGCACCGCCCATGGCTACTCGATGGAGACCTACGGCGTGTTCTCCGCGCCGGCCGGGTCCGCGAAGCCGATGGCGGTGACGTACGACAAGAAACTCGTCCCGTCCGGGGCCCTGATCCTGGTCCACCAGAAGACGGCGGCGAACGGCGCCACGACCGTCGAGCTGCGGGTGGCCGGCGTCAAGCCCAACCATCTCTTCGGGGTCCACGTCCATCAGAAGGCCTGCGGCGCCGACCCCGCCGCCGCCGGCAAGCACTACCAGAACAAGCCCGGCACGGACGCCGCCCACATGACCAAGGACAACGAGATCTGGCTGGACTTCAAGTCCAACGCGAACGGGATCGGCAGCGCGAGCGCCAAGCACGCCTGGACCTTCCGCAAGGGACAGGCCGGCTCGGTGCTGATCCACAACGAGCCCGGCATGAAGGGCGCCCGCGTGGCCTGTGTCACCGTGCCGTTCCGCAGCGCGTCGTAAGCGGGGACGGCCACGGGAAACAGGACGGCGCCCTTCCCCCCTCGTGGCGGGGAAGGGCGCCGTCGGCCGTGTCAGGCGGCTATCGGGGCCCGCTCGGTGGCGGCCCGGGCGTCCGCGGCGGTGCGGCGGGCGACGAGCCGGTCGAGCCCGAAGGCGCCGGACCCGGTGAAGACCAGCAGGAAGAAGGACCAGCAGAACAGCACGGGCAGTTCGCCGCCGTTCTGGATGGGCCACAGCGCGGCCTGCTGGTGCACGTCGAAGTAGGCGTACGCCATCGAGCCCGAGGCGATCAGCGCGGCCCCGCGGGTGCCGAGGCCGAGGAGCACCAGGGCGCCGGCGACCAGCTGGATCACGGCCGCGTACCAGCCGGGCCAGGTGCCGGCCGGGATCGTGCCGCCGTGGGTGCCGACGGCGCCGCCGAGGACGCCGAAGAGGGACGCGGCGCCGTGCACGGTGAAGAGCAGGCCTACGACGATGCGGAAGAGCCCGAGGACATAGGGCTGAGCGGTATGGAGGCGTGCGGTCATGAGCGGGGTGCTCCTCTTCGGTGTCGGTCGGGCCGGCCGGGGACGGGAGAAGGGCCGGTCGTGGGGGCGGCGGTACCGAATGGTGCACCCAGGTTAGGGGTACCTAAGCAGTGCTTGCAAGTTCAACATTTGGCCATGGGTGAGCCGCACGCATCGGCCGCGCGGCGCCGATGACCGCACGAGCGCGCGGATGACCGCACGAGGGCATGGCAGAGCCGTCAACTGCGCCGATGCCCGGCGCAGTTGTCCTGATGACACGTCACCGGGGCGCTACGGGGCGCTCCTGGCCGACTGCCCGCGCACCTCCAGCCCCCCGAGCAACTCCGCCGTGGCCTCGGCCACCGCCGCCACCGCGCGGTCGAAGACCTCGCGGTTGTGCGCGGCGGGGGCCCGGAAGCCCGAGATCTTCCGTACGTACTGCAGGGCGGCGGCGTGGATGTCCTCTTCCGTGGCCTCACCAGGCAGCACGGGCGGACGCAGCGTCTTGATGCTCCGGCACATGCCCCCAGTCTCACGCAGCCGGCGGCGCGGTGCGATGATCCCGCCGAAGGCGGCCACCGATCCCCGGGGCCGACCGTCGAAGGGAAGAGCCTCATGGCGAACGCCGTGGCGAAAAAGAACACTGTGGCCGTGCTCGGCCCCGGCGGCACCGGCGGCCTCCTCGCCGCCCTGCTGTCCCGCGCCGGGCACCGCGTGATCTGCCTGGCCCAGGACGGCACCGCCGAAGCCCTGCGCCGCAGCGGCATCACGGTCCGCAGCCCGCAGTTCGGCGTGTTCACCGCCCCCGTCGAGGCGGACACCGAGCTGCGCGAACCGGTGGACGCCTGCCTGATCGCCGTCAAGCACACCGCGCTGGACGCCGCCCTGACCCGGGTGCCGCCCGCCGCGCTGGGCGACGCCCTCGTCGTACCGCTCCTGAACGGCGTCGAACACCCCGCGGCCCTGCGCGCCCGGTACCGCCCCGACCGGGTCGCCCCCGCGGTGATCCGCGTGGAGTCCACCCGCGTCGGCCCCGGCGTGATCGAACACGGCAGCCCGTTCACGGAGATCGACCTGGCCGGGGACGCCGTACCCCGGCCCCGCCTCGAGGAGTTGGCGGCCGCCCTCACGTCCGCCGGCACGACCGCCCGCGCGGTCGGGGACGAAACGGCGGCCCTGTGGGCCAAGATGGCGTTCCTCGCCCCCTTCGCCCTGCTCACCACCCGGTACGGCCTCCCCCTCGGCGAGGCCCGCACGCGGCACCGCGAGGAGCTTCAGGCGCTGGTCGCCGAGGCCGCCGCGGTCAGCCGCGCCTGCGCCGGACCGGCCGACCCGGCCCAGGCGATGGCCCGGTACGACGCCTTCCCGCCCGGCGCCAAGTCCTCCATGCAGCGCGACGCCGAGGCGGGCCGGCCGCTCGAACTCGACGCCATCGGCGGGGCGTTGCTCCGCGCGGCCGGCCGGCACGGGGTGGCGGCGCCGGTGACGGCCCGCCTGGTGGGCGAGCTGCGGGCCGCCGGCCACTGACCGCGGGACGAGACCGCGACGGCACCGGCGGGCGGGGCCTCCTGCCCGCCGGGCCACCCGTTCGGCTGAACCTGCCGCGGACCTCGCGAACGACCTCGCTCCCCTAAATCGAACAGGCGTAGCATTGGCGTGTGGCTACGACCTATGAATTCCCCAGTGACCTCCTCGCCGGTCAGGAGGAGCTGCATCAGGTCCGGGCCGAGCTGTCGGCCCTGCTCAAGCGCCTGCCCTGGTCGGTCGAGCCGATGGACGGCTTCAGCGACGACACCGGCTGGCGCAAGGTGGAGCGTCCCGCGTCCCCGGGCTGGACGGCGGACGAACAGGCCGAGGTGGAGAAGCTGCGCCGCCGCGAGCACGAACTCGCGGTGTTCATCACCACGCACCGCTTCTGGGCCGAGGTCGCGGCAGCCGACCGCATGGACGCCCGCTCCAAGCTGAAGCACGCCCACGAACAGCCCGACGAGGAGGAATGACGGCGCGATCACGAAAGCCCCCGGCCGCATGGGCCGGGGGCTCGCTGGTGGGCGCGGACGGTTTCGAACCGCCGACATCCTGCTTGTAAGGCAGGCGCTCTACCCCTGAGCTACGCACCCGGACACCCGGGCACGCGCCCAGGACGAGTCGACAGCCTACCTTGCCCGCACCGGTGCGCGGCAAACCCGTAACGCCGGGCCAGGGGCCGTGTACGGGGGTTAACCCCACCCCGGGTCCGGGAGGCTGCCGGATCGGGGCCGGGCCGGTGCTCGCCTAGGGTCGGCGCAGACCGAGTTTCTCCGGTCCGCCGGGTCCCGGCGGGCCGGTTCCAGGGGGGAAGCCGCATGGCCCGTACCGCTTCGATCCGCGCCGCCGCCATGGCCGTCGTCACCGGGGTGCTCGCCGCCGCGGTCACCGCCTGCGGCTCCTCCGCCGCCGACGACAAGCACCCCGACCACCGCGCCTTCACCCTGCACGGCCGCACCCTCACCGTCGACTCCGACGACGCGGCACTGCAGATCGTCGCCGCGCAGGGGAACAGGGCGGGGACGGTCCAGGTCACCCGGTGGTTCAAGGGCAGGGTCGTCGTGGGCGGCGACCCGAAGGTCAGCTGGTCCTTCCACGACGACCGGCTGACGCTGCGCATGCACTGCAACGGGTTCATCGCCGACTGCTCGGCCGCGTACCGGATCGAGGTGCCGCGCGGCATCGCCCTGGACGTGATCGACAGCAACGGCAGCGTGCGGGCCCGGGGATTCGCCGATCCGGTGGGCATCCGCACCAGCAACGGCGCGGTACACGTCACCGACTCCACCGGGCCGCTCCGGCTGCGCTCCGGCAACGGCGCGGTGACGGCCCGCGGCGGCTCCCGGCAGGTGCGGGCCGAGACGAGCAACGGCTCGGTGGACCTCGACCTGAGCGGCGTACCCGACAGCGTGCGCGCCCACAGCAGCAACGGAGCCGTGACGATCACCGTGCCCCGCGCCGACTACCGCGTCCACGCCGACTCGGACAACGGCAAGGTCGCGGTGTCCGTGCCGCGCTCCGACCACAGCCCGCACTCGGTGACGGCCGATACCTCCAACGGCAGGATCACGGTCCGCACCGCGAACTGACCGGCCGGAACCGCGAACTGACCGGCCCGTGTGTTCGTCTACAACGGGTGGGAGAATGACACCACCCACGGCGGACCACAGCACGGGAGAGGGATGTGACGGGGACACCGGGCACGCCAGCGACGCGGTCGTACCCGCCGTCGACCGCCGTACGGGCCCGGTCCGGGTCCGCGGCCCTGCGCGACACCCTCACCTTGATCGGCCTGCCGGTGCTGGCCGCGCTCGCCCTGCCCGCCGCGTTCGCCGGCGGCGGCACCCGGCGCTGGTTCGGCGGCCGGGCCGAGAGTCAGCGCGCCGAGGCGCAGGCCGCGAAGGACGCCGCGGCGGCCGCGTTCTACGAACTCGACACCGCCCAGCGCGACCTGCGGATCTCCGTCGAGACCATCACGGCCGTGGACGACTCCCCCGCCGCCCGGCGCGCCGCCGCCGACTTCGCGGCGCTCGGGCAGCGCATCGACGAGGTCAGCCAGCGCTACATCCAGGCCGTCGACGCCCATGACCTGGACCGGGACGACCTGGAGGCCGCGGCGGCGGCGCGGGCGCGCTCGGAGCTGACGTCCGCGAAGGACGAGCTGATCCGGGCCAAGCAGGAGCTGGACCGTTTCGGCAGCTCGCTCGGGCCGCTGCTCGGCAAGGCCGAGACCCAGCTGGCCCGGCTGGCGCCCGCCGTGGAGCGGGCCCGGCAGGCGCTGCTGGGCGCGAGCAACGCCCTGGACGCCGTACGGGCCAAGGGCCTGCGCGCCGACGACCTCGCCGCCCGGCTCGCCGCCCTGTCGCCGGAGCTGACCAAGCTGAACCAGGGCGCCGGGCAGCACGGGGCGCAGCAGACCCTGGAGCGGGCCGAGCGGGTGCAGCGGGAGGCCGGGGCGATCCGCGCCGAGGCCGAGCGGCTGCCGCAGAAGGCCGCCGAGATCGACCACCGGCTGGTCAGCCTGCGCACCCGCGCGCAGGCGCTCACCACCAGGGCCGGGCAGATGGACCCGGTGCTGAGCGAGCTGCGGCGCCGGTTCGCCGCCACCTGCTGGCAGGACCTGCAGCACGTGCCCGAGCAGGCCGCGGAGAACGTACGGCAGGCCGAGCTGAAGCTCCGCGAGGCGCAGGCGGCGCGGGAGGCCCAGCGCTGGCCGGACGCCACGTCGCTGCTGTCGACGGTACGGGCCCTGCTGAACACCACCGACGAGGCCGTGTCGGCCGCGGGTGACCGGCTGCGGCGGCTGAACGAGGTGCAGAAGGATCCGCAGGCGGAGATCCAGC
This sequence comes from Streptomyces sp. NPDC007189, assembly GCF_040703635.1. Taxonomy (NCBI): domain Bacteria; kingdom Bacillati; phylum Actinomycetota; class Actinomycetes; order Kitasatosporales; family Streptomycetaceae; genus Streptomyces; species Streptomyces sp. NPDC007189. The sequence continues at coordinate 466,658 of NZ_JBEYEY010000002.1, read as the reverse complement.
GGACCCGGTTCGCGATCCGCGACGCCCAGCGGCTGGCCATGACGGGCCGTACGACCCCCGACCCCCGGCACGCCCGGCCGCTGGACGAGGCGGTGGAGCGGCTGGAGCGGGCGATCGGCTCGCTGGAGGGACGCCACCCCGACTACTGGCACTTCCTGACCGAGACGGACGCCGTCCGGCAGACGGCGGCCCAGGTGGTGACCCGGATCCGGGAGGAGCGCGGGGGGCACTGAGGGGCCGCCGCGGAGGTGTGCGGCGGGCGTGTGTGTTGCCGGGTGTGGTCGGGCAGGCGGATATTGGATGGACGGATGGCCTCCGCTAGCGCCCGAGGGAGGCGGATATGGCCACACACGCACCAGTGCACGCGAGGCCGCGGCGGCGGATCTCGTTCGACGAGCACCTGCCCGTCGACCACAAGCTGAACACGGTCTACCGGATCGGCGCGGGGCTGATCGGCGCGTTCCTCGTCGTCTTCGGCGTCCTGGGCCTGATCAACCACATCGGCTTCTTCAGCCTCAGCGGTGACAGCGTCGCCGGGCTGAACACCAACGGCACGCTGAGCGTGCTGTCGATCGTCGTCGGGGCGATCCTGCTGACCGGCATGGTGGTCGGCGGGAACGTGGCGTCGACGCTGAACATGGTGTTCGGCGTGCTGTTCCTGCTGAACGGATTCCTGTTCCTGGGCCTGCTGGACTCGGACTACAACTTCCTGGCGTTCAGGATCCCGAACGTGTTCTTCAGCTTCATCGTGGGCCTGCTGCTGATGACCTTCGGCATGTACGGCCGGGTCGGCTCGAGCCTGCCGCACGACAACCCGTACTGGCGGGCCCGCCATCCCGATCCGCGCACCGAGCCGCCGGGGCGTGAGCACGAGACCGGCACGCCGCCGATGACGATGCCGCTGCCCGGCAAGGGGAAGGAAGAGCCGGGGTCCCGCGGCGCCGGTTAATCTGTGCGCATGCCTCGCTACGAGTACCGGTGCCGTACCTGCGGCGACACCTTCGAACTGAACCGTCCGATGGCCGAGTCGGCCGCTCCCGCGTCCTGCCCTGCGGGGCATGACGACACGGTGAAGCTGCTGTCCACCGTGGCGGTGGGCGGCAGGGCAGGAGCGGCCGCCCAGGCGCCGGCCGGGGGCGGCGGCGGTGGCTGCTGCGGCGGTGGCTGCTGCGGGTAGTCGCCCACCGGGCTGCCGCACAGCCCCCGCTCCCCTAGGGGGTTGCCGTGCGCGTCGCCCTCAGAAACTCCCGTACGATCCGCTCCCCCGCCAGCACCCCCCGCTCGGGAAGTGCCGCGACCTCCGGCACCGCCCAGCCCGTGTCCGCCAGCTCGCCATGCCCCGGGCGCCAGCCGCGGTCGGCGGCGAGGAGGAGGTCGGCGTCCAGGAGGGAGTCCCCGGCCGCCAGGGTGAGATTGGCGCCGGTGCGGCGGGCGATCTCGCGCACGGCCGCGCTCTTGGTGAGCGGCTGCGGCACGGCGTAGATCTTGCGGCCCTGCAGCGAGACCGTCCAGCCGCGGTTCTCCGCCCACACCGCCAGCTCCTTCACCCACTCCTCGGGCAGCAGCTCGCGCTCGACGACGAGATAGGCGAACAGGTCCTCGGCGACCCGGTGCTTGCGCACCCAGGCGGGGTCGGCCGAACGCATCAGGTGCTCGCCGACCTCGGCCAGCGGCGCGCACTCGGCGGCGAGGCGGGCCTGCACGCCCGCGTGCCAGTCGGCGTCGGTGACCCCGTCGACGAGCAGATGGCCGCCGTTGGCGCAGATCGCGTACTTCGGCGGCGGCCCCGGCAGGTTGATCCGCTGGTACTGCTTGCGCGTCCGGGTCGTCGTCGGCACGAAGACGGCCGCGTCGCCGAGATCGGTCAGCAGCTGGGCCGCCGTCTCCGTCATGTACGACAGCGGCTTGCTCTCGTGCACCTCCACGCACAGCAGCCGCGGCGCCCGGGCGTCCGGCATGGTCAGGGCGAGGGCCGCCGAGGAGTAGATCAGCGTGCGGTCGAGGTCGCTCGCCACCAGCACCGGCATCAGACGCTCACCGCCCTGCCGTCGGCGCCGGTGGCGCCGCGCGTGTACTTGGGGTGGATCAACCCGACGCAGCTGTACGGCAGTTCGCCGACCTCCTCGACGGGGACTCCGCGCTGCTCGGCGAGCAGCCGGACGTGGTCGAGGTCGGCGCCGGCTCCGGCGCGCGCGAGGATCTTCCACGGCACGCGGCGCAGCAGCACCCGGGTGGTCTCGCCGACGCCGGGCTTGACGAGGTTCACGTCGTGGATGCCGTACTCCTCGCTGATGCGCTCCACCGCCCGCCAGCCGGCCCAGGTCGGGGTGCGGTCCTCGGCCATCAGCTCCTTCACCGCGGTGCCGACGGCGTCGGCGACCTCGGGGAAGCGGGCGGCGACGGCGTCCAGGAAGGCGACGGAGACGTCGGCGCCGGCGAGTTCGCGGTAGAACTTCGCGCCGTGGAAGTCGTCCGGGCCGACCAGGTCGGCGCGCAGCACGGTGCGCGAGATCAGACCGGAGACGGTGGAGTTGAGGCACGCGGAGGGTATGAGGAAGTCCTCGCGGGTGCCGTAGGTGCGCACGCAGGAGCCCGGGTCGGCGAGCACGGCGATCTCCGGGTCGAAGCCGGTGATGCCCTCCTTCTCCTCGAACTCCTCGACGGCCTGGGCGAGTTCGCGGGTGATGGCGCCCTTGCCGGTCCAGCCGTCGACGAACACGACGTCGCGCGGGTCGTGGTGGGCGGCGAGCCAGCGCAGCGCGTTGGCGTCGATGCCCCGGCCGCGCACGATCGACACCGCGTAGTGCGGCAGGTCGAGGCCGTGCCGGAACCGGGCCCAGCGGCGCATCAGGATGCCGACCGGTGTGCCCGCGCGGGCCAGCGAGACCAGCACCGGGCGCGGCGACCGCTCGGCGACGACCGTCTCGGTCACCACGCCGACGGCCTGCGCGATCCGGGCGGCGGAAGTGGCGAGGGCCGCGTGGAACAGCTCCTGGTACTGCTCGCTGGGCTGGTACTCCACCGGCAGCGACTCGGCGTAGTGCGCGCCGCCGCTCTGGATGGCCTCCTCCCGCTCCTCGGTCGGCGCCTCCAGCGTGACGTCGGAGAGGTCCTGGAGCAGCCAGCCGACCTCCTCGGGCGGGTAACTGGAGAATGCGGGGCCGCGGAGGGGCTCGGGCAGCATGGCCGGCCTTTCGGGAGCGTGCGGTGCGTACGACGGGACGACCGCGAGCAGGACGTGCGGGGTGTGCGCGCCGAGCCGGGCCAGCAGGCCGTCGGGCGCGTGCAGGGCGGGGGTGTCGGCGACGGAGTCCACCACGGCGACGACGGCGTCGAAGCCTCCGCCCGCGACGTTGTAGGCGTAGCGCTCGCCGGGGCCGTCGGCCGGGTCGTCGTGCGCGGGGAAGACCAGCCGGGTGCGGATGGCGTACCCCGGGTGGTCCACGGCGAGGACGGGCGAGCGGGTGGTGGTCGAGAAGCGCACCTCCGCGTCCGCGACCTGCTCCAGCTCACGGGCGAGGCGCAGCGGGGCGTACATCAGCTCCTCGAAGCCGAGCACGAGGACGCGGCGGGCGCCGGCGGGCAGGGCGTCGTTTATTCGGGCCGCCATCTCGGGCAGCGCGGCCTCCAGGCGGGCCCGGTGGGCGGGGGTGAAGCCGTGGCGGCCGCCGTCGGGGAGGCGGTGGGGCCAGCGCAGGTCGACGCGGACGACGGGCGCCGGCCGATGCGGCCCTTCAGAAGCGCCGGGCTGTGTCTCGTGGGCGGCCACCAGTTGCTGCCCCTTGATCAGCACGTCCTCCGGCAGCCGTACGGCCCCGGAGGCGGCGGCGACCAGATCCAGCCGGGCCCCGGTCTCCTCGGCGAACCGCTCCATCCGCGCGACGTCCTCGGCCGAGCGCATGTCGACCAGGGCGACCACCACATACCGGGCGCGCGGATACCGTCCGTGCAGGTCGCGGATGGTGTTCAGCACGGTGTTGCCGGTGGAGAACTCGTCGTCGACGAGCACCAGCGGACCGTCGCCGGCCAGCAGAGCGGGGTCTTCGGGCAGCAGCAGATGCGACGTGGCGTGCGAGTGCGACTCCTCGAAGCCGCCCGCGGGGGCGACGCCGTCCACCGGCCGGCGCGTGGAGTGCAGGTACGGCGCCGTGCCGAGCCCGTCGGCGACCGCGTGGCCCAGGCCGGTCGCGGTCTCCGCGTAGCCCAGGACCACCGCGGCGCGCGCCTCGGCCGGGGAGAGCAGCCCGGCGACCTTGCGGCCGAGCCGGAATCCGTGGCCGTAGACCACCGAAGGCGACTGCGGCACATGCTTGCCGAGGACGTTCGACACCAGGAGGTGGGCGCGCTTGGGGTTGCGGCGCAGGGCGAGCCCCAGCAGGGACCGCAGGGCGTCGTCCCCCACGAGTTCGACCCCGAGCCGCTCGGCGACCCAGCTGCCGGACCAGACGGCGTCGTGCACTGCGTTCCTCATGCGTTCATTCCCGCGGCGAGCAGCTCCACGAAGCCGACGTCCTCGTGGGCGACCCCGAAGACCTCGGCGCGCAGCAGGGTCCGTTCGGCCCAGGCGCGGTGCGGCTTCACCTCGTTCATCTTGTTCGTGTAGGCCGACCGGAGTACACCCCCGCCGCCGCGTTCCGGCCGCAGGATGTCCTGGGCGTCGCTGTACTCCTCGTGGCTGACCACGGACAGCGCGTGCACCGGCAGCACATGGGCGGGATGGATGCAGGTCTTGCCCAGCAGGCCGTTGGCCTGGTCGAGGGAGATCTCCCGCAGCAGCCCGTCCAGGGCGTGCTCGATCAGCTTCTCGCGCAGCTCGACGGCCTGCACCTCCAGGAAGGGGCTCTGCCTCAGCTGCGGTTTGAACATGCGCTCGGAGAGCCGGAAGTACTCCCAGACGGGCCCGGTGACGGTGAATCCGGTGCCGTCGGCCCGGCCCAGCATGTTCACGACGTCGGCGATCACCGAGGCGACGATCTGCACGTCGTAGGCGGTCATGTCGGGGGCGCGGCGCAGGCCGTAGGAGGAGCAGAAGTCGGTCACGCCGAGGCGCAGTGCGAGCACCCGGTCCCGGTACTTGTCGACCGCGCGGAAGATGCCCTCCAGGGTGTCCACGCGGGACTCGCGGTACAGCAGCTCGGGGGACTCCAGGACGGGCATGGCGAACAGCCGGCGCCCGCACTCCGCCTCGGCGACGGTCAGGGCCTCCAGGAAGGGAATGCCGCGCTCCTCGGTGAACTTGGGCAGCACGAACCCGGACAGCAGCCGCACGGACGCGCCGAGCCGGCGTGCCAGGTCGGGGATCTGCCCGGGGGTGCGCACGCGGATGAAGAGCAGCGGCGGCTCGAAGCCGGGCCGGGCGGCCAGGTCGGCGAACTGCCGGACGAGGTTCTCCTCGCCGGCCACCACGTCCGCGTCGTCGATCGAGTCCTCCAGGCACAGCACCATCGAGACCACGCCGTTCCCGGCCTGCTTGACGATGTCGTCGGCGAGCCGCGGCCGGGTGGCCGGGCTGTACAGGGTGGCGCCGAGGGCGGCGGCGAGCAGCCGGGCCGGGGCGTCCGCGGTGAACGCGCACGGCTCCCGGTGGAAGAGGCGCCGCCGCACCTCGGGGGCGATGTGCCCGAAATGACGCATAGAACTCCCCCAGGGCGATGAGCCCGAATCTCTGTGTTCGGTAAAGGGTGGCCGGTAATAGTACGTAGGGACCCATGTCGGAGGTTCCCCGCGGGCATGAATTTCCGGTAACTCGCCCGTGTCCGCGCCGCTGTGGACACTACCCCCCGCATTGTCGTGGCCAGGACCGAGAAGGCAGGATGACCGCATGACGCACGCGATGCTGAAGGGGTCGAACGTCCCTCTGGAAGCCGACACGGTCCGTGCCGTGCTGCGCTGGACGCCGGGGCAGTCGGTCCCGGACGTGGACGCGTCGGCGCTGCTGCTGGGCCCCGACGGCCGTGTGCGCTCCGACGAGGACTTCGTCTTCTACAACCAGCCCCGGCACCCTTCCGGGAAGGTGTGGCGGCTGGGCAAGAAGCGGGTCGCCGAGGGCCTGACCGACACGGTCCAGGCCGATCTGCCCGGTGTCGAGCCGGACGTCGGCCGGATCCTGCTGGTCGCGTCCGCGGACGGTGTCACCTTCGACCGGGTGCCGTCGCTGTGCATCCTGCTGTACGACGCGGCGGTCGCCGACGCCGAACCGCTGGCCGTGTTCGAGATCAAGCCGGAGACGGGCGCGGAGACGGCGCTGATCTGCGGTGAGCTGTACCGGCGCGGGGAGGGCTGGAAGTTCCGCGCGCTGGGCGAGGGGTATTCGAACGGGCTGAAGGGGCTGGCCACGGACTTCGGCATCTCGGTGGACGAGTCCGAGGGCGAGGGCCCAGCGGTCGCGCCCGAGCAGCCGACGTCGGCCGTGCCGCAGCAGCCGCCCGCGTACGGCTATCCGCAGCCGGTCTCGGCTCCGCCGGCGTACGGCTACCCGCAGCCGGCGCCGGTGCCGGCTGCGGGGCCGGTGGACCCCAGCTTCCGGCTGCCTCCGCAGGGGCCGCAGTTCATCGGGCGGTGAGGGCGCCTAGGTCACCGCTCCACCTTCGTCTTGTAGCCCCTGCCCCACTGCAACCCCCACCCGTACAGCCGGTCCAGTTCGCCCTGGAAGCCGTAGACGAACTTCACCTCGCGGCGGACGACCAGTTCGCCCTTGACGTTCTCGATCATCACGACGGCGCAGGAGCGGGCCTGGGGGTGGCGTTCGTCGAGGCCTATCTCGATGTGGGGGCCGTTGCTCGGGTAGAGGGTGACGATGGCGTGGGTGCGGTCGAAGGCCGGGGTCTGGTCGTAGATGTAGACGAAGACCAGCAGGCGCTTGATGGCGTCGCGGTGGTCGAGGTTGACGTACATCGTCTCGCCGGACGCCGAGCCGAACCGGTCGTCGCCGCTGAGTTTGATGTACGGCGGGGCGTTGACGTCGCCGAGGTAGCCGCCCAGCGGCTGGACGACGCCCTTCGTGCCGTCGGACAGTTCGTACAGGCAGCCCAGGTCGAGGTCGACGTTGACCATGCTCTGGCCGTGACCGAGGACCTCCGGCGGCCTGAGGGCCTTGAAGGGGTGCCGCAGCAGGCTGGGGCGCCGGCCCGCGTCGAAGTCGGAGGTGCGCATCCGCCAGGTGAGGTTGACGCGCAGATGGCCGGTGGCCGCGCCCTGCTTGGTGAGGGACACCGTCTGGTGCCGCTTGGTGAGTTCGATGCCGTTCGCCGAGTTGCCCGCGTCGAAGTCGGCGGCGCCGGCGCCGCGCAGCCCGTCGAAGAGACCCATTCCCGCCCCAGGTGTTCGTGTGCTCGTCGTCCATGACGCTCGGGGCGGCCGACCGCGTCGGCCGCCCCGATTCAGAGCGTTCCCTCACCGGGCGCGGTGCCACACCCCGTCACCGCCCGGATCTGTCCCGTAAGGGACGGGGCATCACACCCCTGAGGAGACCTCGGCCTTCTCGCCGCTGCCGTCGCCGGCGGCCGCCAGGGCGCGGTTGCGGCGGACGGAGGACCAGAAGGACCAGGCGATCAGGACGACGCCGACGAGACCGGTGATGACCTCGTTGATCTCGTACTGGATGGTGACCATGAGGATCACGGCCAGGGCGCCGATGGCGTAGTGGGCGCCGTGCTCCAGGTAGACGTAGTCGTCGAGGGTGCCCTGGCGGACCAGGTAGACGGTGAGGGACCTGACGTACATGGCGCCGATGCCGAGGCCGAGGGCCATCATCACGATGTCGTTGGTGATGGCGAAGGCGCCGATCACACCGTCGAAGGAGAAGGACGCGTCCAGTACCTCCAGGTAGAGGAACATGAAGAACGCGGCCTGGCCGGCCAGGACGACCGGCGAGCGCTTCTTGCCGGTGCGGGCGGCCTCTTCCTCCTGCTCGTGCTCGCGCTCCTCCTCTTCCTCCAGCCGGTCCTCGAAGTAGCCCGAGAGACCGCCGACGACCATGTAGGTGATCAGGCCGGCGATGCCGGCGATCAGGACCGTCTGGGCCTTGTCCGCATGCGCGCCGCCGTGCTGGTGGGCGTGGGTGGCGAAGGTGAAGGAGGTGATCAGCAGGACGATCAGCGAGATGCAGACCGACAGCATGTCGACCTTGCCGAGCTTGGCCAGGGGCCGCTCGATCCAGCGCAGCCACTGGATGTCCCGGTCCTCGAAGATGAAGTCCAGGAAGATCATCAGCAGGAACATGCCGCCGAAGGCGGCGATGGCCGGGTGGGCGTCCGTGACCAGCTGCTGGTAGCGGTCCTTGTCGGTGAGGGCGAGGTGGACCGCGTCGTACGGGTTGAGCTTGGCGGTGAGGGCGACGATGACGACGGGGAAGACCAGCCGCATGCCGAAGACCGCGATCAGAACGCCGACCGTGAGGAAGATCTTCTGCCAGAAGGCGCTCATCTTCTTCAGGATGCCGGCGTTGACCACGGCGTTGTCGAACGACAGGGAGATCTCGAGGACGGCCAGGATGGCGACGACGCCGAAGGCCTCCCACCCCCCGTAGAAGACCGCGGCGACCAGGCCGAGCGCGGTGACCGCGAACGACCAGCCGAAGGTTTTCAGAAGCACTGGCTACCCAATCGTGTGATGGGGGCGTACCTCCCCCGCGGAAATCCGAGGAAGGGTCTCCCCCACGCCGCACTCGGCTTTGCGAAACGTTGACCCCGAGTCTAGACGTGCACCCTACCGGCGGTACCGGCGGCTACGAAACGTTCACCCCGAAGTCCAGGGCGATGCCGCGCAGGCCCGACGCATAGCCCTGGCCGACGGCGCGGAACTTCCATTCGCCCTGGTAGCGGTAGAGCTCGCCGAAGATCATGGCGGTCTCGGTGGAGGCGTCCTCGCTCAGGTCGTAGCGGGCCAGCTCCTGGCCGTCGGCCTGGTTGACGACCCGGATGAAGGCGTTGGAGACCTGGCCGAAGGTCTGGCCGCGCTCGTCGGCCATGTGGATGGAGACCGGGAAGACGATCTTCTCGCACTGCGGGGGCACCTTGGCGAGGTCGACCAGGATCGACTCGTCGTCGCCCTCGCCCTCACCGGTGAGGTTGTCACCGGTGTGCTCCACCGAACCCTCGGGGCTCTTGAGCTGGTTGTAGAAGACGAACCACTCGTCGCCCAGCACCCGGTTGTTCACGCCGCACAGCAGCGCGCTCGCGTCCAGGTCGAAGGGGGCGCCGGTGGTGGAACGCGCGTCCCAGCCGAGCCCGATCATGACGTTGGTGAGGTTCGGTGCGGCTTTGGAGAGGGAGACGTTGCCTCCCTTGGCGAGCGTGACGCCCATGATGCTGGTCCTCCCCTAGTGGTGCTTCCCTGGTTGTCCTGCGCGTCCGGCGCCGCCCGTAAACGGTGCGGCGCCGGACGGTACAGGTGCCGGATCCCTGCCGGGATCAGACGTTGACGCCGAAGTCCTGGGCGATGCCGCGCAGGCCCGAGGCGTACCCCTGGCCGATGGCGCGGAACTTCCACTCCGCGCCGTTGCGGTACAGCTCGCCGAAGACCATGGCGGTCTCGGTGGAGGCGTCCTCGCTCAGGTCGTAGCGGGCGATCTCCTGCTGGTTGGCCTGGTTCACGACGCGGATGAAGGCGTTGCGGACCTGGCCGAAGGACTGCTGGCGGTTCTCCGCGTCGTAGATCGACACCGGGAAGACGATCTTCTCGATGTCGGCCGGGACGCCGGCCAGATTGATCTTGATCTGTTCGTCGTCGCCCTCGCCCTCACCGGTGATGTTGTCGCCGGTGTGCTCGACGGAGCCGTCGGGGCTCTTGAGGTTGTTGAAGAAGACGAAGTGCTGGTCGCTGGCGACCTTGCCGGAGTTGTTCAGCAGCAGCGCGCTGGCGTCGAGGTCGAAGTCCGTGCCGGTCGTGGTGCGCACGTCCCAGCCCAGACCGACGATGACGGCGGTCAGGCCCGGGGCCTCCTTCGTCAGCGATACGTTGCCGCCCTTGCTGAGGCTGACTCCCACGGGTCCTCCATGTGGTGTCCAGGGGCGGGGAGCCCCGTCGTGCTTCGGATAGGGGATCAACGAACCGATCCTAGTGACGGGTTCCCGCCCCCCGCAGGCCCTGGACCCGCGGCAGCGCGGATGTCGGCCACGGTCGGCCTACAGGGTGTCGAGCGCCTTCACGTAGTCGTTCAGGTCGCGCGCGTCCGGCAGGCCGTTGACCACGGTCCACCGCACGACGCCCTCCTTGTCGATGATGAAGGTGCCCCGGACGGCGCATCCCTTGTCCTCGTCGAAGACGCCGTACGCGCGCGAGACGTTGCCGTGCGGCCAGAAGTCGCTGAGCAGCGGGTACTCCAGGCCCTCCTGCTCGGCGAAGACGCGCAGGGTGTGGATGGAGTCGTTGGAGACGGCGAGCACCTGCGTCCCGCGGTCGGAGAACTTCGGCAGGTTGTCGCGCAGCTCGCACAGCTCACCGGTGCACACACCGGTGAAGGCGAAGGGGTAGAAGAGCAGGACCACGTTCTTCTCGCCGCGGAAGTCCGAGAGCTTCACGGTGCGGCCGTGGTTGTCCTTGAGCTCGAAGTCGGGCGCCTTGTCGCCGACCTGGATCGCCATCGTCGTGCATCCCTTCGGTGGGCTGTTGGGGTGAGCGCACAGCAAACGCTCGGGTCCACCCTACGCAGCGATCACCGGGGAGCCGGGGACGGGCCGGGGCGAAAACCGGCCCGTCCGCTCACACAGCGAAGATCACCTCTTGGACTTGGCGGCCTTCGGCGTGGCCAGGCGGCTTCCGCTCCAGTCCTTGCCCACGCTGACGCTCTTCGACGCCGTCAGGCCGGCCGTCGTGGCGGCGTCCTGGATGTCGCTCGGCTCCACATACCCCGCACGGCCGGTCTTCGGCGTGAGAAGCAGGATCGCGCCGCCCTCTTCGATGTACGTGGTGGCATCCACCAGCGCATCCGTCAGGTCGCCGTCGTCGTCACGGAACCACAGCACAACGGCGTCGGCCACGTCGTCGAAGTCCTCGTCCATGAGGTCGCCCTCGATGGCTTCCTCAATGGCCTCGCGGAGCTCCTGATCGACGTCGTCGTCGTAGCCGATCTCCTGGACCACCTGCCCGGGCTGGAACCCCAGCCTGGCGGCAGGGTTCGTCCGCTCCTCCGCGTGGTCCGCGGTCGCGCTCACGGGTTGCCTCCTGATCATGTCTTGGTGAGTATCTCAGCCACGCGCGTGCGCGAAGCATTGGCCGTAGTCCACACGGGCGGGGCGGATCGCGCAAGTACCCGGCCCTCCGGACCGCCGAAACGGTGACGATCCCGGCCGTGTCGACGCAACTCCTGGCACCGTATCCCGATTATCAGCGACCCACATCACACCGATGTGCCCGCTTTGTCCTGTTCGGAATCCTCTCGGAATCATCCGGTGATACGCCCCTCGAACAACTTTGCCAAACACGTCACACCCCGGGCGTATCGTTGCGTTTTGACTGCTGGAGACAGCGCCGGGACACCGAGGAGATGACGTACGCCGTCCCGAGGTACACGATGGGGAACGGTGCAGGCACGAGTAAAAAATCGGCCCTCTGACAGGTAAGGAACAGCGTGGCTTCCGGACCCGATCGCAATCCGATCATCATTGGCGGCCTTCCGAGTCAGGTTCCTGACTTCGATCCCGAGGAAACCCAGGAGTGGCTCGACTCCCTGGACGCCGCCGTCGACGAGCGCGGCCGGGAGCGGGCCCGCTACCTCATGCTGCGGCTGATCGAGCGCGCCCGCGAGCGACGCGTCGCCGTGCCCGAGATGCGCAGCACGGACTACGTCAACACCATCGCCACCAAGGACGAGCCGTTCTTCCCGGGCAACGAGGAGATCGAGCGCAAGATCCTCAACGCCACCCGCTGGAACGCCGCGGTGATGGTCTCGCGCGCCCAGCGCCCCGGCATCGGCGTCGGCGGCCACATCGCCACCTTCGCCTCCTCCGCCTCGCTGTACGACGTCGGGTTCAACCACTTCTTCCGCGGCAAGGACGAGGGCGACGGCGGCGACCAGGTCTTCTTCCAGGGCCACGCCTCCCCCGGCATCTACGCGCGCGCGTACCTGCTCGACCGGCTCACCGAGAACCAGCTGGACGGCTTCCGCCAGGAGAAGTCCAAGTACCCCAACGGCCTGTCCAGCTACCCGCACCCGCGCTCCATGCCGGACTTCTGGGAGTTCCCGACGGTCTCCATGGGCCTCGGCCCGCTCGGCGCGATCTTCCAGGCGCGGATGAACCGCTACATGCACGCGCGCGGGATCGCCGACACCTCCAAGTCCCATGTGTGGGCCTTCCTCGGCGACGGCGAGATGGACGAGCCGGAGTCGCTCGGCCAGCTGTCCATCGCCGCCCGCGAGGGCCTGGACAACCTGACCTTCGTGGTCAACTGCAACCTGCAGCGGCTCGACGGCCCGGTGCGCGGCAACGGCAAGATCATCCAGGAGCTGGAGTCGATCTTCCGCGGCGCCGGCTGGAACGTGATCAAGCTGATCTGGGACCGCACCTGGGACCCGCTGCTCGCGCAGGACCGCGACGGCGTGCTGGTCAACAAGATGAACACCACGCCGGACGGCCAGTTCCAGACGTACGCCACCGAGTCCGGCGCGTACATCCGCGAGCACTTCTTCGGCGACGACGTACGGCTGCGCGCGATGGTCGAGAACATGACCGACCACCAGATCCTGATGCTGGGCCGCGGCGGTCACGACCACCGGAAGATCTACGCCGCGTACAAGGCGGCCCTGGAGCACAAGGGCCAGCCGACGGTCATCCTGGCCAAGACGGTCAAGGGCTGGACGCTGGGCCCGAACTTCGAGGGCCGCAACGCCACGCACCAGATGAAGAAGCTCACGGTCGACGACCTGAAGCGCTTCCGGGACCGGCTGCACCTGCCGATCTCCGACAAGGAGCTGGAGTCCGGCGCGCCGCCGTACTACCACCCGGGCCGCGGCACCGAAGAGATCCAGTACATGCACGACATGCGCAAGGCGTGCGGCGGGTACGTCCCCACGCGCGTCGTGCGCTCCCAGCCGCTCGCGCTGCCGGACGACAAGGCGTACGCGACGGTGAAGAAGGGCACGGGCCAGCAGTCCATCGCCACGACGATGGCGTTCGTCCGGCTCCTGAAGGACCTGATGCGGGACAAGGAGATCGGCAAGCGGTTCGTGCTGATCGCGCCGGACGAGTACCGCACGTTCGGCATGGACTCCTTCTTCCCGAGCGCGAAGATCTACAACCCGCTCGGCCAGCAGTACGAGGCGGTCGACCGGGATCTGCTGCTCGCCTACAAGGAGTCGCCGACCGGCCAGATGCTGCACGACGGCATCTCCGAGGCAGGCTGCACGGCCTCCCTGATCGCGGCCGGCTCGGCCTACGCCACGCACGGCGAGCCGCTGATCCCGGTCTACGTCTTCTACTCGATGTTCGGTTTCCAGCGCACCGGCGACCAGTTCTGGCAGATGGCCGACCAGCTGGCGCGCGGTTTCGTCCTGGGCGCGACCGCCGGCCGTACGACCCTGACCGGCGAGGGTCTGCAGCACGCAGACGGCCACTCCCAGCTGCTGGCCTCCACCAACCCGGCGTGCGTGGCGTACGACCCGGCGTACGCGTACGAGATCGCGCACATCGTCAAGGACGGCCTGCGCCGCATGTACGGCGGCGACGCCGAGCACCCGCACGGCGAGGACGTCTTCTACTACCTGACCGTCTACAACGAGCCCATCCAGCACCCGGCCGAGCCGGCGAACGTGGACGTCGAGGGCATCCTCAAGGGCGTCCACAAGCTGAGCGACGGCACCAGCGGCTCCGTCCCGGCGCAGATCATGGCCTCGGGCGTGGCGGTGCCGTGGGCGCTGGAGGCGCAGCGGATCCTCGCCGCGGACTGGAACGTGCGCGCCGACGTCTGGTCGGCCACCTCCTGGAACGAGCTGCGCCGCGAGGCGGTGGCGTGCGAGGAGCACAATCTGCTGCACCCGGAGGAGGAGCAGCGGGTGCCGTACGTGACGCGCAAGCTCAGCGGCGCCGAGGGTCCGTTCGTGGCCGTGTCCGACTGGATGCGCTCGGTTCCGGACCAGATCGCGCGCTGGGTGCCGGGCACCTACCAGTCGCTCGGCGCGGACGGCTTCGGCTTCGCCGACACGCGCGGTGCGGCGCGCCGCTTCTTCCACATCGACGCCCAGTCGATCGTGGTCGCGGTGCTGACCGAGCTGGCCCGTGAGGGCAAGGTGGACCGCTCGGTGCTGAAGCAGGCCATCGACCGGTACCAGCTGCTGGACGTGTCGGCGGCGGATCCGGGGGCGGCGGGCGGAGACGCGTAGCCGCTGCGCTCGGCCTTAGCCGGGTGGCGACCGGGGAGGGCCTGCTGGTTCGTTGCCGGGTGCGGGCGCGTGGGGGCTGGTCGCGCAGTTCCCCGCGCCCCTTAGGGGGCGCGCCTTTTACTATGCGTTTATGAACGGTCATTCGGCGCAGGCGCGTTGGGAGCGGCGTACTCAGCGGCCGTTGCTCGCGCTGGCGGTGGCGTTCGCCGTCGCCTATGCCGTGCCGATCGTGGACAGCCCCGCGCGCCGCTCCGTGACGGTCGTGTGCACCGCCACGGAGTGGGTGGTGTGGGCCGCGTTCGCGGTGGACTACCTGATGCGTCTGGCGCTCACCCCGCGGCGGAGGGAGTTCGTCCGCACGCACTGGATGGACCTGTGCGCGGTGGTGCTGCCGCTGCTGCAGCCGCTGCGGTTGCTGCGGATGGTGTCGACGCTGCTGCTGGTGGGGCGGCGGGCGCGGATGGCCTCGCAGATCCGGCTGACGACGTACGTCGGCGGGGCGGTGATCGGGCTGCTGATGTTCGGGTCGCTCGCCGTGCTGTCCGTGGAGCGGGACGCGCCGCACGGGAACATCCGGACGCTGGGTGACGCGGTGTGGTGGTCGTTCACGACGATGACGACCGTGGGGTACGGGGATCACGCGCCGACGACCGGGCTCGGGCGGATGATCGCCGTCGGGCTGATGCTGTCCGGGATCGCGCTGCTGGGTGTGGTCACCGCGAACATCGCGGCGTGGTTCATCTCGCGCTTCGAGAAGGACGACGCGGAGGAGCGGCGGCAGACGCGTGCCATCGGCGAACTGGCGGAAGAGGTGCGGTTGCTGCGGGCGGAAGTGGCTCGGTTGGTGGAGGAGCGGGAGCAGCAACGGAGTTGACTGGTGGCCCGGGGCTGCGGCTGGGCGGAGGGTGAGTCGCTTACTGGCGCCGGCAAGGTGCCGGCGCTCTCGGCAAGCGACCCTCACCCCCGCAACCAGGAACCGCCGCCTAAAGCAGCCCGTGGCCCCAAGTCGCCGCGCCTGCCAGGGCGACGATGGCCAGGAGCGTGTCGATCGCGCCCAGGACCAGCGCCACCAGGGCCGGGATGTTGCGGTCGTTGGACCAGGTGCGGCCCATGGACTGCCAGCCGCAGAACACCGCCACCGGACCGAGGACGATGCCCAGGGCGAAGAAACCGGCCACGGCACAGATCGTGCCGATGATGCCGAGCGTCGCACGGTCCGGCCCGGTCCGGTGCCACGTGCGGCCACGTGACCGGGGGTACCCGCGCGTTCCGTGCCCGAAGCCTGCCATCATCAACTCCCTGAGGCCGTATGGACAGTTCGGCTTCGATGTGCGGGTACCCCGGTTCGCCGTCGGCAGACCTGCGCAGACCTGCGCGCGCTGCCCCCCTCCCAGCAGCGCGCGCCACGGCCCGGCGTCCTCCCATGCCCTGCGGAGGACTTGACCCACTGTGACCCGCGGCGCGCGCCGGTGCGAGCGATCTTGAGCGGAGTCACCCTGATAGGCGAACTCCGCGCGGGGATCCGGAGATGAAGCAGGCTCAGATGTGGCCCACGCCCGCGCCGGCGTCCGCGTTCGCGCCCCGCTTGGTGAGCAGCGCGACCAGAACGGCGACCGCCGCCACGCCCGCCGCGACCAGGGAGGCGAGGCTCATGCCGGAGATGAAGGTGTGGTGGGCGACCTCGGTGATCTTCGCGGCGATCTGCTCCGGCACGCCCTTCGGCACCGGGGCGACACCGACCTGGACGGCCTCGGAGGCCTTGTCCAGCTGGTCCGGTGTCAGCTTCGGCAGGCCCGCGCCCGTCCAGTTGCCCGGCAGGTCGCTGTCCACCTTGGAGGCCATCACGGCGCCCAGCACGGCCGTACCGAGGCTGCCGCCGATCTGCATGGCCGCCTGCTGGAGGCCGCCGGCGACACCGGACAGTTCCATGGGCGCGTTGCCGACGATGACCTCCGTCGCACCGACCATGACCGGCGCGAGGCCGAGGCCGAGGAGCGCGAACCAGACGGACATCACACCGCTGCCGGTGTCGGCCTCGAGCGTCGACATGCCGTACATGGCGACGGCGGTCGCGGCCATGCCGCCGGCCAGCGGGATGCGCGGGCCGAGCTTGGTGATCGCGGCGCCGGCGAGCGGCGAGCCGACGATCATCATGCCGGTGAGCGGCAGCAGGTGCAGGCCCGCGTCGATGGGGCTCATGCCGTGCACGTTCTGCAGGTAGAAGGTGACGAAGAACAGGCCGCCCATGAACGCGATGGCCATCAGGACCATGAGGACGACACCGGCCGAGAGCGGGACCGAGCGGAAGAGGCCCAGCGGGATCAGCGGCTCCTTGACCTTGGTCTCCCAGAAGGAGAACACGGCGAAGAGCACCGCGGACACGCCGATGAACAGCCACGTCTTGCCGTCGCCCCAGCCCCAGGTCGGGGCCTTGATCAGGGCCCAGACCAGGCAGAACATCGCGCCGGAGAGCAGCGCGATGCCGAGCAGGTCGAAGGAGCGCGGGGCGTTCTGCGCGCGGTGGTCGAGCAGGATCAGCACGCCCAGGACCAGGGCGAGCGCTCCCACCGGCACGTTGATGAAGAACACCGACTGCCAGTTGACGTGCTCGACGAGGACGCCGCCGAGGATCGGGCCGCCCGCGGTGGACGCGCCGATCACCATGCCCCAGATGCCGATGGCCATGTTGAGCTTCTCGGCCGGGAAGGTGGCCCGCAGCAGGCCGAGCGCCGCCGGCATCAGCAGGGCGCCGAACAGGCCCTGGAAGACGCGGAACGTGACGACCGCGGCGATGCTGTGGGACAGGCCGATGGCGCCGGAGGCGGCGGCGAAGCCGGTGACGCCGATGAGGAAGGTCTGCCGGTGGCCGAAGCGGTCGCCGAGCTTGCCCGCGGTGATCAGGGAGACCGCGAGGGCGAGGAAGTAGCCGTTGGTGATCCACTGCACCTGGGCGAACGTGGCCCCCAGGTCCTTCTGGATCGCCGGGTTGGCGATGGCCACGATGGTGCCGTCGAGGGCCACCATCATGACGCCGACGGCGACGGTGATCAGGGTGAGCCAGGGATGGCCGCGCAGCCCCGCGGCCGGAGGCGACTCGAGCGGGGCCTTCGGCGCCGCGCCCTCCGGCCCCGTCGCATCGATGGTGGTCTGACTAGTCATACCGCCGAGGCTAGTGACAGCCTCTGACAATTGACAAACGATTTCATCCGTCAGTAACTGACAGATATGGAAACACTGCGCGAACGCAAGAAACAGCGCACCCGGGAAGCGCTGCTGCGGGCCGCCCTCGAACTGTTCACGACCCAGGGGTACGAGCACACGACCGTCGACGAGATCGCCGAGGCCGTCGACGTCTCGCAGCGCACCTTCTTCCGCTACTTCGCCGGCAAGGAGGACGTGGCGTTCGCGGTCCAGGAGATGACGGAGGCGCGCTTCGTCGACGCCGTACGCGCGCGTCCGCCGCACGAGGCGCCGCTTCAGGCGCTGCGGCAGGCGGTCCTGGAAGGGTGGGACTCGATCCGGGAGACGGTGGAGACGTGCGTCCCGGTCGAGCTGTATCTGCGCATGTACCGCACGATCGAGTCGACGCCCGCGCTGCTCGCCGCGCACCTGCGCCGCTCGGCGGCGACCGAGGAGACGATCGCCCGGCTGCTGGCCGAGCGGGAGGGCGTGGACGTGGACGCCGACCCGCGGCCGAGGCTGGCCGTGGCCGTGTTCGGCGGGGTGATAAGGGTCACGGAACGGCAGTGGTCCACGGGCGACGACTCCGGCCCGGACGCCATGCGTCAACTCACCGCGTCCTACCTCGATCAGGTGGCCTCGGCGCTCACCGGGAACTGGCGCACGTCAGAAGATCGTTGACGACCCGTTCGATGCCTGGCGAAACGTGATACCGGTCACTCGGTTACCCCGAGACCCTCTCGTTCTCCTAGTGTGTCCTCCCAGTGACTTCCTTCGACACCTCCCCGCAACTGAACGTCTGGCGCGCGCTGCTGGCGCTGGCCGTGGTGTTCGTGATGCTCGCGACCACCGGCTGGACCGCCCTGCGCAGCCACCGGGAGTCGACCGCACTGCAGGCCTCGCTCGCCGAGTGGGAGCAGGGCAGCATCCACGGCCTCCATCTGCCGGACCCGCATGCCGCACCGGCCGTGCTCAGCCGCTTCTTCGCCTCCCTCGCGCCGGAGGACCAGCGCCGTCTCGCCCGCCGCTACCCGCTCGCGGTCGGCAACATGAACGGCGCGCCCGTGACCCTGCGCTACCGCGCCAACCACCTCGCGCTGGAACAGCAGCGCACGGTCGAGCGCAAACGCATGCACGACACCCGGCTCAGTGCGGCCGGCCAGCAGGACGCGGGCCTTCGCATGCACCGCTACGAGTCGCTGCTGACCCACGGCCGGCACATCCTGGCCTTCGACCCCGAGGGCTCGGGCCGGATCGCGGAGGTGTTCGGAAGCCTCGACAAGGCCGAGCGGATCTCCGTCGTCGTCCCCGGCGTCGACACCGATCTGCTCACCTTCCAGAAGACGGGCCGGCCGTACACGGCCCCGGTCGGCATGGCCAAGGCGCTGTACGCGGCGGAGCGCGCCCAGAGCCCCGCGGTCCGTACGGCCGTGATCGCCTGGGCCGACTACACCGCCCCCGACGGGCTCGGCATGGACGCGGCCACCGGAGGGCGCGCCGCGGAGGGCGCCGTACGGCTGGACGCCCTGCTGGACGCCCTGCCCGGACGGGCCCCGGTGGCGATGGTGTGCCACAGCTACGGCTCGGTGGTCTGCGGGGTCGCGGCGCACGGGATGCCCCGCCGGGTCACCGACATAGCGGTGGCGGCGAGCCCCGGCATGCGTGTCTCCAGCGCCTCGCACCTGGGCACCGGGGCGCGGGTGTGGGCGATGCGCGACGCGAGCGACTGGATCCAGGACGTGCCGTATCTGGAGCTCGGCGGGCTCGGGCACGGCGCCGATCCGGTGTCGTCCGCGTTCGGCGCGCGGGTGCTGTCGGCGCGGGACGCGCGAGGTCACGCCGGCTATTTCCAGCCGGGCACCGACAGTCTGCGCAACCTGGCCGCCGTGGCGGTCGGGGCGTACGACGAGGTCACGTGCGCCCACGACAACGACGCGTGCCGAGCCGGTCTGTCCGGCGCGTCTCCCGCCGGACGCGCGTAGAAACAGCAGGAAGTGCGGTCTGCGCGGGTGGCGACGGAGGAGGACGTGCCGCATACGATGAGCCGCATGGGTGACGTACTGGCGGGATTTCATGCCGTCTGGGAGTTCGAGTCCGACTCCGTGCTCATCCGCTACGAACGGGGGATTCGGACACCGAAGCTGTTCCAGGCGCTCGGGGAGCGGCGCGTTCCGCTGTCCGCGGTCGAGGGCGTGACGATCAGCCCGGGCAAGCGCGGCACGGTCGTCCTGCGGCTGCTGCCGCGGGCCGGCGCCGATCCGCTGATGGAGGCGGCGGCCGGGCAGCTGAAGGAGGGCTCCGATCCGTACCGGCTGGTGCTGCCGGCCGAGCGGGAGACGCTCGCCGAGTACTACGCGGACGAGCTGAAGGGGCTGTTGACCGAGTCCGGCCCCGTGGAGCACCACCTGGTGGCCGCGCCCGACGTGCCGCTGTCCTTCAAGGCGTACGACGGGAAGGCGAGCTTCGACGGGACGGCGGTGCAGTTCCGCTGGTCGTGGACGGGCGCGTCGTCGGCGAAGTGGAAGGCGGGCGACCAGAGTTTTCCGGTCACGGAGCTGAACGGGGTGGAGTGGCGCTCGCCGGAGGTGTTCGAGGGTCATCTGCGCCTGCTGCGCAGGGCGGCCGACGCGGCGGCGCCCGTGCCGGCCGACCAGGATCCGGCCGCGGTGGTGTTCGGGCTGGGATACGGGCCGGTGCACGAGTCGCTGCCGTTCGCGGCGGCCGTCCTCGCCGCCGTACGCACGCGGGGGCCGGTGCCCGTGGCACCGGCCCCGTCACGGCGCGACCCCGCCGACATCGCCGAGCGGATCCGGCACCTCGGCGAGCTGCATCAGGCCGGGCTGGTCACCGACGAGGAATTCTCCTCCAAGAAGGCGGAGTTGCTGGCGGAGCTGTGAGCTATTCGCGGCCCGCGGACGCGAACGTCATGTCCGCGTAGCGCTCACCCGCCACCTTGCCGGCGATCGGCTCGAGCCGGGCCAGTTCCTCGTCGGTCAGGGTGAGGGCCGTCGCCGCCACGTTCTCCTCCACCCGCTGCGGCTTGCGGGTGCCCGGGATGGGCACCACCGGGAGGGCGTCGACCGCCGCCCGCTGCTGCACCCAGGCCAGGGCGACCTGGCCGAGGGTGGCGCCGTGGGCCTCGGCGACGGCGCGGACCGGCTCCAGCAGGGCGGCGTTGGCGGTCGCGTTGGCGCCGGTGAAGCGGGGCTGCTGACGGCGGAAGTCGTCGGCGGTCAGCTCCTGTTCGGCGTCGGTGAAGGAGCCGGTGAGGAAGCCGCGGCCGAGCGGCGAGTACGGCACGAGGGCGACGCCCAGGTCCCGCGCGGCCGGCACGACCTTCGCCTCGATGTCCCGGCTGAACAGCGACCACTCCGACTGCACGGCCGCGATCGGGTGCACGGCGTGTGCGGCGCGCAGCTCGTCGGCGGTGACCTCGCTCAGCCCGAGGTGCTTGACCTTGCCCTCGCGGACCAGGTCCGCCATCGTGCCGACGGTCTCCTCGATGGGGACGTTCACATCGCGCCGGTGCATGTAGTAGAGGTCGATCACGTCGACGCCGAGCCGCTTGAGGCTGGCCTCGACGGCCTGGCGGATGTACGGGGCGTCGTTGCGGATGATCCGCTTGGTCGGGTCGTCCTCGGGGATCGACAGCGCGAACTTGGTGGCGATCACCACCTCGTCCCGGTGCGCCGCGAAGAAGGGCGCGAGGAAGCGCTCGTTCTCCCCCGCGCCGTAGGCGTCGGCCGTGTCGTACAGCGTCACGCCCAGCTCCAGCGCCCGCTCCAGCGCGGCGCGCGCCTGGCCGGCGTCCGTGGGGCCGTACGCGAAGCTCATGCCCATGCAGCCGAGGCCCTGGACGCCCACCTCGGGTCCGCCCTCGCCGAGCCTCACCGTCGGAATCCTGGCGTCGGTCATCGCGTGGTCCCCTCCATCGCGTAGAAACTGATCTTGCGGTCGAGTACGGCGAGCGTGTCGCGCAGCTCGGCGATCCGGTTCAGCACGTCCCTGCGGGTCGACTCCAGCAGTTCCCGCCGTTCGGCGTAGGTGCTCTCGCCCTCCCGGACCAGCTCCGCGTACCGGACCATGTCCGCGACCGGCATGCCGGTCAGCCGCAGCTTGGTCACGAAGTCCAGCCAGTCCAGGTCGCGGTTGCTGTAGCGCCGCTGGCCGGTGTGCGAGCGGTCGACGTTCGGCATCAGGCCGATCCGCTCGTACCAGCGCAGGGTGTGCGCGGTCAGGCCGGTGAACGCCACGACCTCGCTGATCGTGTAGCGGTCCTGGCCGTCGGGGCGCGGATGGCGTCTGGGCGGGGCGGAGCAGATGTCGGCGGGGGCCGTTCGTGCGGTGTCCGCTGGCGTCGTCTGCATCACCGTCATGGCCTCCACGCTATGGGGTTGGAGTGCACTCCAAGCAAGCGGATCCGGTAAGAAATCCCCAGGACGCGGGCCGGGACGCGTCGCTAGCGTGCGGCTCATGAGTCTTGTACGCCGGGCCGTGCCCGAGGATGCCGCGGAAGTGCTGCGACTGCGCCAGGTCATGATCGATTCCATGTTCGAGGCCGGGGGCGGTCCGACCGACTGGCACGCGGAGTCCCTGCCGGTGCTGCGGGAGAGGCTGGCCGACGCGGACGGGGACTTCGCGGCGTTCGTCGTCGACCACCCGGACCGGCCGGGGGCGCTGGCCGCGCTGGTGTGCGGGGCGCTGGAGTACCGCATCGGCCGCGCCGGGAACCCGCACGGGCGGGTCGGGCACGTCTTCAGCGTCGCCACCGACCCGGACGCCCGGCGGCGCGGGTACGCGCGCGCGTGCATGGAGGAGCTGCTGCAGTGGTTCCGGGAGCGGGGCGCCGGGCAGGTCGACCTGAACGCGTCCGCGCAGGCCGAACCGCTGTACGCGTCCCTCGGTTTCGTGCGCAAGCCCGACCCCTCGATGCGGCTGGCCCTGTGAGCCGCATAGGCTCGCCGGCATGTCGTTGCAGAGCCTGGCGCTGATCGAGAACTGGCCCGTCCCCACCGCCGCGGCGGGCGTCGTACGAGCCGACGGGACCGTCGTCGGGACGCACGGTCCCGTCGGACACCGGTTTGCGCTGGCCTCGGTCACCAAGCCGCTGGCCGCGTACGCCGCGCTCGTCGCGTACGAGGAGGGCGCGATCGAGCTGGACGAGCCGGCCGGACCGCCCGGGGCGACCGTCCGCCACCTTCTCGCACACACCTCCGGGCTGGCCTTCGACGAGCACCGGGTGACGGCGCCCCCCGGCGAGCGGCGGCTGTACTCCAACGCCGGGTTCGAGCAGCTCGGCGACCACATCGCCAAGGCGACGGAGATCCCGTTCGCCGACTATCTGCGGCAGGCGGTGCTGGAGCCGCTGGGCATGACGTCGACGTCGCTGGCTGGCTCCCCGGCGAAGGACGGCGTGTCCACGGTCTCGGACCTGCTGCGGTTCGCGGCGGAGGTGCAGGCGCCGCGGCTGCTGGACCCGCGGACGGTCGCGGAGGCGATGAGCGTGCAGTACCCGGGGACGAAGGGGGTGCTGCCGGGGTACGGGCACCAGAACCCCAACGACTGGGGGCTGGGCTTCGAGATCCGCGACTCCAAGTCCCCGCACTGGACCGGGAGTTCCTCGTCACCGCGCACCTTCGGGCATTTCGGGCAGTCGGGTACGTTCCTGTGGATCGACCCGGACGCGCAGGTCGCCGGGGTGGCGCTGACGGACCGGGCGTTCGGCCCCTGGGCGATCGAGGCGTGGCCGGTGTTCACGGACGCCGTACTGACGGAGCTGCGGGGCTGACACCGGCTGCGACCGCCGCCGCTATGACATCTCCCACATCAGCACCTCGGCCGGCGTGACGGCCACCGCCTCCACCCCGGCCGCCCCCGTGATCCGCGCCGAGTCGCCGGCGTCGAGGTGCTCCTCCCCCAGCCGGACGGCGCCGCGGACCACGTGGACGTAGACGTGCGCCGCGTCGGGGACGGCCGTGCGCTCGGCCGGTGCCAGACGGCGCACGTGGAGCATCGCGCCGGCCTCGGGGACGGCGTACGGGGTGGCGTCGGCGATGCCCGGCACGATCTCGTACGAGGGCTCGCCGCCCGGTTGCCGGGGGGCCAGCCACATCTGGATGAAGGTGAGGGGCGCCGGGCCGTCGTTGCGCTCGACGTGGCGGACGCCCGCCGCCGCGCTGAGCCGCTGGACGTCGCCGGGGCGGACCTTCGTCTCGTGGCCGGTGGAGTCGCGGTGGGTCAGCTCGCCCTCGGCGACCCAGGTGACGATCTCGGTGTGGCTGTGCGGGTGTTCGTCGAACCCGGCACCGGGCGCGAGCCGTTCCTCGTTGCAGGCGATGACCGCGCCGAACCGGAGGTTGCCGGGGTCGTAGTGCGGGCCGAAGGAGAAGGCGTGCCACGACTCGATCCCGGCCTCGGGATCGCCCCCGGGGTAGCGCTCGCCGGAGCGCCGTACGTCCATCACGCGCACCACGGTAGCCGGGCTCGGACCGGCCGACGCCGGTCCAGCCCAACCCCGGCGGCACACCGGCCCGGCCCGATAAGGCAGTCTTGTCCCGTGCCCGAACCCGAATCCCGCAGCAGCGATCCGCACGCCGATCCCCACATGCACGACGTCCACCCGCACGCCGCGACCCTCAAGCGGCTGGAGAAGTCCTCAGGGTCGCTCGCCGCTCAGGCCATCGCGCGCATGGACGAGACCCTGCCGTGGTATCGGGCCATGCCCCCGGAGAACCGCTCGTGGATCGGGCTGGTCGCCCAGGCGGGCATCGCGGCCTTCACCGAGTGGTTCCGGCACCCGGACGCGCCCCAGGCGATCTCCACGGACGTGTTCGGCACTGCGCCGCGCGAGCTGACCCGGGCCATCACGCTGCGGCAGACCGTGGAGATGGTGCGCACCACCATCGAGGTCATGGAGAGCGCGATCGACGAGGTCGCGGCGCCCGGGGACGAGAGCGTGCTGCGCGAGGCGCTGCTCGTGTACGCCCGCGAGATCGCCTTCGCCACCGCGCAGGTGTACGCCCAGGCCGCGGAGGCACGCGGTGCCTGGGACGCGCGGCTGGAGTCGCTGGTGGTCAACGCCGTGCTGAGCGGGGAGGCCGACGAGGGGGCCGTCAGCCGGGCCGCCGCGCTCGGGTGGAACTCGCCGGAGCACGTGTGCGTGGTGCTGGGCACGGCGCCGGACGGGGACAGCGAGCTGACCGTCGAAGCCATCCGGCGGGCCGCCCGGCACGCCAAACTGCAGGTGCTCACCGGGGTGCTGGGCGACCGGCTCGTCGTCATCGCCGGCGGCAGCAACAACCCGCTCGCCGTCGCCAAGTCGCTGATCGGGCCCTTCGCCGCGGGCCCGGTCGTCGCGGGGCCCGTGGTGCCCGATCTGCTGGCCGCCACGCGGTCCGCGCAGGCCGCCGCCGCGGGGCTGAAGGCGTGTTCGGCCTGGCAGGACGCGCCGCGGCCGGTGCTGGCGGACGATCTCCTCCCGGAGCGCGCGATCGCGGGCGATCCGA
This sequence comes from Streptomyces sp. NPDC007189, assembly GCF_040703635.1. Lineage (NCBI taxonomy): Bacteria > Bacillati > Actinomycetota > Actinomycetes > Kitasatosporales > Streptomycetaceae > Streptomyces > Streptomyces sp. NPDC007189. The sequence goes on along the minus strand of NZ_JBEYEY010000002.1, from coordinate 441,656 downwards.
GCGCCCGCGAGCAGTTGGTGGAGGAGATCTACAGACCTCTGGAAGAGGCCGGTTCGGCGCTGCTGGAAACCTTGAGTGTCTATCTGGAGCAGGCGAGCAGCCTGGAAGGCGCGGCCCGGATGCTCTTCGTTCACCCGAATACCGTCCGCTACCGGCTCAGACGTGTGACAGACGTCACCGGTTGGTCGCCGTCGGATGTACGATCCGCGTTCACACTGCGGATTGCGCTCATCCTGGGGCGTCTGGCCGACGGCGAACCCCCGGCATAAGGTTTTGTGGGAGGTCCACAAAAGCCCTTCGTGTTCTTCGTCCTAGTCCCCACGGGCGGCCCCGGCCGTCCCCAAGAGAGAGTGTGAGAGTGCTCGTACTCGTCGCTCCCGGCCAGGGCGCCCAGACGCCCGGCTTCCTGACTCCCTGGCTCGAACTGCCCGGTGCCGCCGACCGCGTCGCCGCCTGGTCGGACGCCCTCGGCCTGGACCTGGTGCACTACGGCACCCAGGCCGACGCCGACGCCATCCGCGACACCGCGGTGGCCCAGCCGCTGCTGGTCGCCGCCGGGATCCTGTCCGCCGCGGCACTCGGTGCCATCTCCGAGACCGCCCCTGGCGCGGTCGCCGGGCACAGCGTCGGTGAGATCACCGCCGCCGCCTTCGCGGGCGTGCTGGACGACACCGCCGCGCTGGGCCTGGTCCGCAAGCGGGGTCTGGCGATGGCCGACGCCGCCGCGGTCACCGAGACGGGCATGTCGGCGCTGCTCGGCGGCGACCCCGAGACCTCCGTGGCGCACCTGGAGAAGCTGGGCCTGACCCCGGCGAACATCAACGGGGCGGGCCAGATCGTCGCCGCGGGCACGCTGGAGCAGCTGGCCGCGCTGAACGAGGACAAGCCCGAGGGCGTCCGCAAGGTGATCCCGCTGAAGGTCGCCGGCGCCTTCCACACCCACCACATGGCTCCCGCCGTCGAGACGCTGGCCAAGGCCGCCGCGGAGCTCGACCCGGCCGACCCCAAGGTGACCTACGTCTCCAACAGGGACGGCAAGGCGGTCGCGAGCGGCGCCGAGGTGCTCGAGCGGCTGGTCGGCCAGGTCGCCAGCCCCGTGCGCTGGGATCTGTGCATGGAGACCTTCAAGGAGCTGGGCGTCACCGCGCTCATCGAGGTGTGCCCGGGCGGCACGCTGACCGGACTGGCCAAGCGCGCGCTGCCCGGCGTCACGACGCTGGCCCTGAAGACCCCCGACGACCTCGACGCGGCCCGCGCGCTCCTCGCCGAGCACGCCGGCGCCTAAGGAGCCGTACATGGCGAAGATCAAGCCCAGCAAGGGTGCCCCGTATGCGCGCATCCTCGGTGTCGGCGGCTACCGGCCGACCCGGGTGGTGCCCAACGAGGTGATCCTGGAGCGGATCGACTCCTCCGACGAGTGGATCCGGTCCCGCTCCGGCATCGAGACCCGGCACTGGGCCGGTCCCGAGGAGACCGTGGCCGCGATGTCCGTCGAGGCCGCCGGCAAGGCGATCGCCAACGCCGGCATCGCCGCCGAGCAGATCGGCGCCGTGGTCGTCTCGACGGTCTCGCACTTCAGCCAGACCCCGGCCGTCGCCACCGAGATCGCCGACAAGCTGGGCACGGACAAGGCCGCCGCCTTCGACATCTCGGCGGGCTGCGCGGGCTTCGGCTACGGCCTGACCCTCGCCAAGGGCATGGTGGTGGAAGGTTCCGCCGAGTACGTGCTCGTCATCGGCGTGGAGCGGCTCAGCGACCTGACCGACCTGGAGGACCGGGCCACCGCCTTCCTGTTCGGCGACGGCGCCGGCGCGGTCGTCGTCGGCCCCTCCCAGGAGCCGGCCATCGGCCCGACCGTGTGGGGCTCCGAGGGCGACAAGGCCGAGACGATCAAGCAGACCGTCCCCTGGGACCGCTTCCGGATCGGCGACGTGTCGCAGCTGCCCCTGGACAGCGAGGGCAACATCAAGTTCCCCGCCATCACGCAGGAGGGCCAGGCGGTGTTCCGCTGGGCCGTGTTCGAGATGGCGAAGGTCGCCCAGCAGGCGCTGGACGCGGCCGGGATCAGCTCGGAGGAGCTGGACGTCTTCATCCCGCACCAGGCCAACGTGCGGATCATCGACTCGATGGTGAAGACCCTCAAACTGCCGGAGCACGTCACGGTCGCCCGTGACATCCGCACCACCGGCAACACCTCGGCCGCCTCGATTCCGCTCGCGATGGAGCGGCTCCTGGCGACCGGGGAGGCGAAGAGCGGCGACACCGCGCTCGTCATCGGATTCGGGGCGGGTCTCGTCTACGCCGCCACGGTCGTTACCCTCCCCTAGGCACTGCGTGCCCGATCATGTGATCGGGACACGGCAGAAATCGCCACAAACCGTCTGGAACATCGAAGAAGGAGCGCCTGACATGGCCGCCACTCAGGAAGAGATCGTCGCCGGTCTCGCCGAGATCGTGAACGAGATCGCCGGGATCCCCGTTGAGGACGTCCAGCTGGACAAGTCCTTCACCGACGACCTGGACGTCGACTCGCTGTCCATGGTCGAGGTCGTCGTCGCCGCCGAGGAGCGCTTCGACGTGAAGATCCCGGACGAGGACGTCAAGAACCTCAAGACCGTCGGCGACGCGACCGACTACATCCTCAAGCACCAGGCCTAAGGACACCTCTTAGGCCCAGGGCCCAAGGCCCCGCCACCCGGCGGTGGCGCCGTTGATTCCCGCATCCGTTGGAGAAAGAATTCCCGTGAGCCCGACCAATCGCACCGTGGTCGTCACCGGTATCGGCGCAACCACACCGCTGGGTGGCGACGTAGCTTCGTTCTGGGAGGCCCTGGTCGCCGGCACGTCCGGCGTCAGCCTTCTGGAGCAGGAGTGGGCTGCCGACCTGCCGGTCCGCATCGCCGCGCAGATCGCCGTGGATCCCGGCGAGATCATCCCCCGGCCCCAGGCCCGCAAGCTGGACCGCTCGGCGCAGTTCGCGCTGATCGCCGCTCAGGAGGCCTGGAAGGACGCCGGGTTCGCCGCCAGGGCCGGTGAGGACGCGTCCGTGAACCCCGACCGCCTCGGTGCGGTCATCGCCTCCGGCATCGGCGGCGTGACGACGCTCCTGGACCAGTACGACATCCTCAAGGAGCGGGGCGTGCGCCGCGTCTCCCCGCACACCGTGCCGATGCTGATGCCCAACTCCCCGGCGGCCAACGTCGGCATCGAGCTGGGCGCCCGCGCCGGTGTGCACACCCCCGTCTCGGCCTGCGCCTCGGGCGCGGAGGCCATCGGGTACGCGATCGAGATGATCCGCACCGGGCGTGCGGACGTGGTCGTGGCCGGTGGTACCGAGGCCGCCATCCACCCGCTGCCGATCGCCGCGTTCGGCAACATGATGGCGATGTCCAAGAACAACGACGACCCGCAGGGCGCCTCCCGTCCCTTCGACGCCGGCCGTGACGGCTTCGTGCTCGGCGAGGGCGCCGGCGTGATCGTCCTGGAGTCCGAGGAGCACGCGAAGGCCCGCGGCGCCCGGATCTACGCCGAGGCGGTCGGCCAGGGCATCTCCGCCGACGCCCACCACATCACGCAGCCGGAGCCGTCCGGCAACGGCATCGCGCACGCGCTGCAGAACCTGCTGGACAGCACGGACCTGAAGCCGGCCGAGGTCGTGCACGTGAACGCGCACGCCACGTCGACGCCGCAGGGCGACGTCGCCGAGATCAAGGCGCTGCGCAAGGTGTTCGGCGACGACGTCGACCACATGGCGATCTCCGCGACCAAGTCGATGACCGGTCACCTGCTGGGCGGCGCCGGCGGCATCGAGACCGTCGCGTCGATCCTGGCGCTGGTCAACCGCACGGCTCCGCCGACGATCAACGTCGACGACCTCGACCCCGACGTCAACGCGGACATCGTGCGCGGCGAGGCGCGTCAGCTGCCCGAGGGCCGCATCGCCGCGCTGAACGACTCGTTCGGCTTCGGCGGGCACAACGTGGTGCTGGCGTTCCGGACGCTCTGAGAACGTGCGTGAGGGCCCCTGCCGAGCGGCAGGGGCCCTTTCGCTTGCTTCTCTTGCCCGGTCACGGGTGCCCGATCACAGGGGCCCGGTCAGGCGGAACGGAACCTCAGACCACCTGGTGCAGCCAGCGCACCGGTGCGCCCTCGCCGGCGTACCGGAAGGGCTCCAGTTCGTCGTCCCACGGCTTGCCCAGCAGCTTGGCGATCTCGGCCTCCAGGTCGGTCTCGCCGCGCTGGGAGCGGATCAGCGCCGCGCGGAGGCGGTCCTCGGGGATGAGGATGTCGCCGTGGATGCCGGTGACGGCGTGGAAGATGCCGAGGTCGGGGGTGCAGCTGTAGCGCTCGCCCTCGGCCGTCGGGCAGGGCTCGGCGGTGACCTCGAAGCGCAGCAGGTGCCAGCCGCGCAGCGCGGAGGCCAGCTTGGAGGCCGTACCGGCCTCGCCCTGCCAGGAGAACTCCGAGCGCCAGGTTCCGGGGGCGGCGGGCTGCCGGATCCAGTCGAGGCTGACGCGCGTGCCGAGCACCCCGGCGACGGCCCACTCGACGTGCGGGCACAGCGCGCGCGGCGCGGAGTGCACGTACAGAACTCCACGTGTCGTCACCGGAACCTCCGGGCAGAGCGGGACATCTTGCGGACTGGCTGGCGGCAGTGGCACGACGGCCGCGTTGATGGCGAGGCTACCCTGCGGCGGTGCAAGGAGTGTGACGTACCGTCGGTCCCGGTGCCAGGAAACCTCCGCCATTCACCCAGGGGGACGCTTGTACGGGGGTGCTCCGTTCCAGGGCGCCGGTTCGGGAACCCTCGCACGTTGTTATGGGGGGAAGCACACACGTTCACCCGGAGGACCGGGTCCGGCGACGAGGGGACCAGCAGGATGCGCAAGCCGAGCAGCCGTACGCGAGCCGCTCTCGCCGTCGTGGCGGCCGCGGTGCTGGGCCTCGCCGGATGCGACAGCGCGGGCGGGAGTTCGCCCGCGCCGCAGGGCACCAGGGCGCGCGCGGCGGGGCCGGTGTGGAACCGCAGCCCGGACTCGGTCGCCGCGGTCGGCGACTCCATCACCCGCGGCTTCGACGCGTGCACGGTGCTGTCGGACTGCCCCGAGGTGTCCTGGGCGACGGGCAGCGACACCGAGGTGGACAGCCTGGCGGTGCGGCTGCTCGGCCCCGCGGGGGCGGCCCGGCGCAGCTGGAACTACGCGGTGACCGGCGCCCGGATGGCGGACCTGCCCGAGCAGATGGCGCAGGCGGCGGAGCACAGCCCCGGGCTGGTGACGGTGATGGTGGGCGCCAACGACGCCTGCCGGTCCTCGGCGCGGGCCATGACCCCGGTGGCCGACTTCCGCGCCGACCTCGAGGAGGCCCTGCACACCCTGCGCGCCGCGTCGCCGAAGTCGCAGGTGTACGTGGCGAGCGTGCCGAACCTGAAGCGGCTGTGGTCGGAGGGCCGGACCAGTCCGCTGGGCAAGGAGGTGTGGAAGCTCGGCATCTGCCCGTCGATGCTGTCGGACGCGGACGACCTGACCAGCGCGGCCATGCTGCGCCGGGACCGGGTGCAGCAGCGGGTGGTGGAGTACAACGAGGTGCTGAAGGAGGTCTGCGCCCAGGACCGCCGCTGCCGCTTCGACGACAACGCGGTCTACGACTACCGGTTCGGCACCGGCCAGCTCAGCCGCTGGGACTGGTTCCACCCCAGCAGGGACGGCCAGGCGCGGCTCGCGGCGATCGCGTACCGGACGGTCACCGCGGCCGATCCGGTTGGCTAGGACACCTATCGCCTACTGTTTTCCACATGAGCGAACTTTTCGGCACGGTTTCCGACGGCACGCCGGTCCACCGCTGGACCCTGGAGCGCGCCGGGACACGGGTGGAGGTCCTGACGTACGGCGGGATCGTGCGGTCGGTCGAGGTGCCGGACCGGGAGGGCCGGACGGCGAACGTGGTGCTGGGCTTCCCCGGCCTGGACGGCTATCTCGCCCATCCGGAGCCGTTCCTCGGCGCCCTGATCGGCCGGTACGCCAACCGGATCGCGCACGCACGCTTCCCTCTGGACGGCGCGGTCTACGCCCTGGAGCCGAACGAGGGCGCGAACTGCCTGCACGGCGGCGCGCGCGGCTTCGACAAGCGGGTGTGGGACGCCGAGCCCGTCGAGCACGGGGTGCGGCTGTCCCGGGTGAGTCCGCACGGCGAGCAGGGCTTCCCGGGCCGGCTCGAGGTGTCGGCGACGTACACCCTGGACGCGTCGGGCGCGCTGCATCTCGCGTACGAGGCGGTCACGGACGCGCCGACCGTGGTCAACCTGACCAATCACAGCTACTTCAACCTGGCCGGCGCGGGCCACGCGGGCGGGCACGAGCTGCGGCTCGCCGCGTCCCGCATCACCCCGGCCGGCGCGGGCCTGATCCCGACGGGCGCCCTGGAGGACGTGACCGGCTCCCGGTTCGACTTCCGTACGGCCCGCAAGGTCGGCTCCGGCTACGACCACAACTTCGTGCTGGACAAGGGCGTGACCGCCGCCCCGGAGCAGGTCGCCGAGCTGCACGACCCGGCCTCCGGCCGCACCCTGACCGTGTCGACGACCGAACCGGGCCTCCAGCTCTACACCGCCGACCACCTGGGCGAGCCGTTCGCCCCGTGCGACGGCATCGCCCTGGAGACCCAGCACTTCCCGGACTCCCCGAACCAGCCCGGCTTCCCGAGCACGGTGCTCAGGCCGGGCGAGGTGTTCCGGTCGGAGACGGTGTACGGCTTCGGGGTCCGCTGACGTTCCGCCCCGCTGCGGCGCCCAGAAGGGGCGCGGGGAACGGCGCGAGCACCTCGCCCCGGTCCAGGGGTCAGGTCCCGGACCGGGGCTGCTCGTGGGGGACTTGTCCCGGATCAGACGTTAATCGGCGCGGTGAGCCTGCGGTCCGCGATCGAGCGTCCGGCGGCGATCTCGTACGAACCCTTCACAAACGACCACGCGTTCGACGCCTCGTCCCAGATCTCGAAGGCGCGGCGCGGCAGGGCGACGGTCACCTCGGCGCTCTCGCCGGGACCGGCCTCGGCGGAGGCGAAGCCGGCGAGCCAGCGGGACGGGCGCCCGGGGTCGGGCTCGGCCGGGGCGAGGTAGACCTGGACGACCTCGCGGCCGGGCCGCTCGCCGGTGTTGCGGAGGCGGACGCGGGCGGCGGGGCCGTCGGCGCCCGGGAAGACCTCCAGGGACTCGTAGGTCCAGTCGGTGTAGCCGAGGCCGTGCCCGAAGGGGTACGCCGGGGTGCGGCCGGCCCGCTCCCAGGCCCGGTAGCCGATGAACACGCCCTCGGTGTACGGCAGTTCGCCGTCGGTCGGGGTGACCTGGGTGACCGGGGCGTCGGTGAGGGAGCCCCAGGTGGTGGGGAGCCGGCCGCCGGGTTCGTGGGCGCCGGTGAGGACGTCCGCGAGGGCGGCGCCGCCTTCCTGGCCGGGGAACCAGCCGAGCAGCACGGCGGCGACGTCCTCGCGCCAGGGCAGTTCCACCGGGGAGCCGGAGTTGACCACGACCACGGTGTTCGGGTTGGCGGCGGCGACCGCGCGGACCAGTTCGTCCTGGCGGCCGGGGAGCCTGAGGTCCGTGCGGTCGAAGCCCTCGGACTCGACACGGTCGGTGGTGGCGACCATGACGACGGCCGTATCGGCGTTCCGGGCCGCCTCGACGGCCTCGGCGATCAGCTCGTCGGGTTCGCGCTGCGGCTCACAGTGGGCGAGGGTGAAGGTGACGACCTTCATCGGGATGTCATCGGGGAGCTGGACGACGTGGGTGAGGGAGACGTCGACCGGTTCGCCGGCGGTGAGTTCGACCTGGGCGCGGGGGACGGGGGCGCCGAAGAAGGCCTCGAAGGGGTCGTCCTTGCCGGGGCGCTGGACGTCGTCGTAGTACGTCGTGCCGTCGATGGTGAGGGTGAAGGCGCCCATGCCCTTGATGCCGAAGGTGTGCGGTCCGGTGGTGCGCGGGATGAAGGTGCCGGTCAGCTCGACGGTGTGCAGCGTGTCGTGGGTGACGCCGTCGGGGAGGTCGGAACCCATCCACTGGATCAGGCCGCCCGGGGCCGAGCGGGTGCCGATGAGGGTGCCGTCGGCGTCGCGGCACAGGGCGGTGAGGCGGAATCCCTGGTCGGCGGCGGCGAGTTCGGTGGCCGGGTCGGCGCCGACGGCGTAGCTCAGGGCGCCCTCGGGGAGGGCGGCGGCGAGGCCGTCGAGCGGCGAGACGATCCGGGCCGGGAAGACGGTGGCGGAGCCGCCGCCGAGGACGCGGGCGTCGCGGGCGGCGGCGCCGATCAGCGCGACGGTGCCGCCCTTCAGCGGGAGCACGTCCCGTTCGTTGCGCACGAGGACGAAGGAGCGGCGGGCGATCTCGCGGGCGAGCTCGATGCCGTCGACGGCTTCGGGCGGCTCGGCGACGACGGGTTCGGCGCTCTGAAGGATGCCGACGCGGGCGGCGAGGAGGAGCACCCGCCGTACGGCGGCGTCGACGGCGGCCTCGGCGACCCTGCCGTCCCGCACGGCCTGCGCGAGGGCCTCGCCGTAGACGGTCTGCGGGCCGGGCATGGCCACGTCCAGCCCGCCGTTGACCGCGCCGGCCGTGTCCCGGGCGGCCGTCCAGTCGGAGACGTTGACGCCGTCGAAGCCCCACTCGCCGCGCAGGACTTCCTGGACCAGGTGGTGGTGCTCGGTCATCGTCGTGCCATTGACCGAGTTGTAGGCGGTCATGACGCCCCAGGGGCGGGCGTTTTCGACGATGGCCTCGAAGGGGGCCAGGTACAGCTCGCGCAGGGCGCGTGCGGGGACCAGGTTGTTCACGGTGAGGCGGTCGGTCTCGGCGTCGTTGGCGACGAAGTGCTTGACGGTGGTGCCGACTCCGCCGGACTGGACGCCGGTCACATAGCCGCTGCCGATGACGCCGGTGAGGTACGGGTCCTCGCTGTAGCACTCGAAGTGCCGGCCGCCGAGCGGGGAGCGGTGCAGGTTGACGGTGGGGGCGAGCAGCACGTGGACGCCCTTGCGGCGGGCCTCCTGGGCGAGCAGCAGGCCGGCGCGGCGGGCGAGTGCGGGGTCCCAGGTCGCGGCCAGCGCGGTCGGGGAGGGCAGCGCGACGGAGGGGTCGTCGGCGCTCCAGCGCACTCCCCGGACGCCGATCGGGCCGTCGGACATGACGAGGGACTTCAGGCCGATCTCCGGCAGGGCCGGCAGCGTCCACATGTCCTGCCCGGCCAGCAGCCGCGTCTTGGCGTCCAGGCCGAGTTTGCCGAGAGCGGCCTCGACGACCGCCTCGCGGGCCGTGTCGGCCGGTGTGCGCTGGGATCCCGCCATCGCGGTGCCTCCTGAATGGGGTGCGTCCGTGCAGGGCGCCTCCATCGTGCACCGGCAGCCTGTAACATGGTAGGTTTCGTTACCTTGCCGTTATTTTCGAGTAATCTAGATGCCGTACCGTGACGTCATGAACGCGAGGGTCAGGAGCGAGGAGCGGCGCGCGGAGATCGTGGGGGCGGCCCTGGAGGTGATCGCCGAGCGCGGTTACCGGGGGGCGAGCCTGGCGGCGGTGGCCGAGCGCGTGGGCCTCACCCAGCAGGGCCTGCTGCACCACTTCCCCACCAAGGAGGCCCTCCTGGTGGCCGTGCTCCAGGAGCGGGACCGGTGGGACGCGGTACCCGACAGCCAGTGGCGGGTGGACCTGCTGGCCTCGCTGGTGGAGTACAACGCGATGCGGCCGGCGATCGTCCAGACCTTCTCGGCGCTGCTGGGCGAGAGCGTGACGGAGGGGCATCCGGCGCGGTCGTACTTCACCGAGCGGTACACGCGCGTGCGGCAGTCCATGGCGGCGGTGCTGCGCGCGGAGTACGGCGACCGGCTCCCGAACGGCCTCACCCCCGAACGGACCGCCCCGCTCCTGATCGCCGTGATGGACGGCCTGCAGTACCAGTGGCTCCTGGACCCGGAGTCGGTGGACATGCCGGGCGCGTTCCGGGACTTCCTGCGGCTGCTGGGGGAGCCGGCCGGCTGAGGGGCTACTGACCCCAGACGGCGGCGAGGCTCTTGCTCACCGCGCAGGCGACGGCCAGGGCCAGCGCCCACCCGACGGCACCGGCCGCGTACAGGGCCGCGACCCCCGCTCCGAACCAGAGCACCTCGAAGCCGGCCCGGCCCGCGCCCCGCGCCTTGAACCTGGCCCGCGGGGAACCGAAGAGCGCCCAGGCGGCCGTCATCACGGTGAGGGCCGCCAGGCCGGCCGCCCAGCCGAGCGAGGAGTCCCGGGCCAGTCCCCAGTAGGCCGCGCCGGCCAGGACGCCCAGCTCCACGAGGAAGAGAACGCCCAGGTTCGCGGCCTTCGCTGTCTGCATGCGGCGCAGTATCACCTGCCGGGCGGCACGGCGGCCACCGGTTCTCAGTCGGCCCGGTGAGCGGGGGCGGCCGGGCCGGAGTCGGCGGGGGCGGCCTCCTCGCCGTCCTCCCCCAGCAGTTCGCGGGCGAGCAGGGTCGCGCCCGCGACCGCGCCCGGCATCAGGAACACCGCGACGAACGGGACCAGGAAGGCGAGGCCGAGGGGGGTGCCGAAGCCCCAGACCAGGGTTCTGCGGGAGCGGAGCAGGGCGAGGCGGGCGCGCAGTTCGACGCCGCGGCGCTGGAGGGCGACGGCGGTGAGTTCCTCGGTGAGGAAGAAGCCGGTGACGAAGAAGCCGATCACGGGGACGACCGTCTGGCCGACGACGGGAAGGAAGCCGAGCGCGAACAGCAGGACGCCCCACAGGGCGGCCCGCACCAGGACGCGCACGCTGTCCCGGGCCGATATCCACAGCTCGCGCCACAGCGGCAGTTCCGAGCGCGGGGCGGTGCCGTCGGGCGAGACATCGGCGTCGACCTTCTCCGACAGGTTCTCGTAGAAGGGCTGGCCGACCAGGAGGGTGACCGCGGTGAAGGTCAGCACGGCGAGCAGCAGGCCGAGGGTGAAGAGCACGGCCGTCAGAAAGCCGCGGAACAGGCCCTGCCAGGGGCTGGACCAGTCGTCCGCGAACGGCGTCACCCAGCCGACCGCGTCCTCGCCCCACACGGCGAGCGCGACCAGCGCCGCCGCGTAGAGGACCAGCGTGATCAGGCCGGGCAGCAGCCCGAAGCCGTACGAGCGGCCGTGCCGGGCCATCCAGCGCTGGCCCTTCAGAAGATGACCGAATCCCACCCCAAGATCACGCATGCCGCAGACTTTACCGGCGGGGCTCAGGCGTCCAGCATCCGGCGGAGCAGGTCGCGCAGGGAGCGGCGCTCCTCCTCCGACAGGCCGGCGAGCGGCTCGCGGGCGAAGCGCAGGCCCTCACGCAGGTCGGTGGCGAGGCGGACGCCCTCGTCGGTGGCGGCGGCCAGCTTCACCCGGCGGTCGGCGGGGTCCGGGCGCCGCTCGACCAGGCCCCGGGACTCCAGGCGGTCCACGATCCCGGTGACGTTGGACGGCTCGCACTTGAGCTTCTGCGCCAGCTTCCGCATGGGCAGCGGCTCCAGCGAGAGCAGGCTGAGCAGCCGGGCCTGGGGTCCGGTCAGCGCGTGCTCGCCCGCCGCCTTCTCGTAGTCCGCGTAGAAACGGGCGACGACGTCACCGATCAGTTCGACGACCTCCATGGTGAGGGCGTCGGGGCGGCGGGTCTTCGATGGGGTGGACATGGTCTCGAGGATACCCGGTTACTTGACATCGTGAAATATTCAGGAGCATGGTTGTTTCAGGTTCTGAAGTATTTGCACCAGGTGAGAAAGGCCCCTTCATGATCAACCGCGAGTGGCATCTGCTCAGCCGTCCCGTGGGCTGGCCGAAGCCCGAGGACTTCGCGCTCGTCGAGACCCCGGTGCCGACCCCGGGTGAGGGCCAGGTGCTGGTGCGCAACAAGTACCTCTCCGTCGACCCGTACATGCGGGGCCGAATGAGTGCCGCGAAGTCGTACGCCGCGCCGTACGAGCTGGGCAAGGCCATGCAGGGCGGCGCGGTCGGCGAGGTGATCGCCTCCGACGCCGAGGGCATCACGCCCGGCGACCACGTCCTGCACTTCTTCGGCTGGCGGGAGTACGCGGTCATGGACGGCAAGCACGCCGTGAAGGTCGACCCGGAGGCCGCCCCCCTGTCGACGTACCTCGGCGTCCTCGGCATGACCGGCCTGACGGCCTACGCGGGCCTGCTGCGCACCGCCTCCTTCACGGAGGGGGACATCGTCTTCGTGTCCGGCGCCGCGGGCGCCGTGGGCAGCCAGGTCGGGCAGATCGCCAAGCTCAAGGGGGCCTCGCGGGTCATCGGCTCGGCCGGGTCCGACGAGAAGGTCCGGCTGCTGCGGGAGGAGTACGGCTTCGACGCCGCGTTCAACTACAAGAACGGGCCGGTGAGCGAGCAGCTGCGGCAGGCCGCGCCGGACGGCATCGACGTGTACTTCGACAACGTCGGCGGGGACCACCTGGAGGCGGCCGTCGGCTCCCTGCGCGAGCGCGGCCGGATCGCCGTCTGCGGCATGATCTCGGTCTACAACAACACCGAGCCCGCGCCGGGCCCCAGGAACCTCGCCCGCCTGATCCAGACCCGGGGCCGCATCGAGGGCTTCCTGGTCGGCGACCACTACGACCTGCAGCCGCAGTTCGTGCGGGAGGTCGGACCGTGGGTCGCCTCGGGGCGGCTGAAGTACCGCGAGACGGTCGTCCAGGGCATCGAGAACAACCTGGAGGCCTTCCTCGGCGTCCTGCGCGGCGACAACACCGGGAAGATGATCGTCAAGCTCTGAGGCACGCTCCAAGGCCCGGGAAGCTTCCCTGGAGTTTCCGGTATGCGGTAACTTCTTTCCGAAATCCGCCGTCGATCGTGGGCGCGAGTCGCGGCGGACCGAGGAGGAGGACAACCGCATGCCCATCACGCAGTCCGACGTCCTGTACACCGCCGTCGCCACCGCCGAGAACGGCCGGGACGGCCGGGTCGCCACGGACGACGGCCGACTCGACGTCGTCGTCAACCCGCCGAAGGAGATGGGCGGCAGCGGCGCCGGGACCAACCCGGAGCAGCTGTTCGCCGCGGGATACTCCGCCTGCTTCCAGGGCGCGCTGGGCGTCGTCGCCCGGCAGGAGGGGGCCGACGTCTCCGGCTCGACCGTCACCGCGAAGGTCGGGATCGGCAAGAACGACGACGGGTTCGGGATCATCGTGGAGATCTCGGCGAGCATTCCGAACGTCGACGCCGCGAAGGCCCGGGAACTGGTCGAGAAGGCGCACCAGGTGTGCCCCTACTCGAAGGCGACGCGAGGGAACATCAGCGTGACGCTGGTCTGACGGCCGTCGTTGCGTACTGCGGAGACCGCACCCTTGGACGTGGGGTGCGGTCTTCTTTTCGGCGGGGGGCGTCTGCCGGGTGCTGTGCGTTTTCGGGTGCGGGTGCCTCGTGGCTGGTCGCGCAGTTCCCCGCGCCCCTAGGGAGTCAGCGCCGCCCGGTGCAGCACGCGCACGAAGCGTTCGTTCTCCGGTGCCGCACCCCCCGGAAACGCCATCCGCCTGCGCGTGTAGCCGTAGGCGAGGCCGCTGCGGGGGTCCGCGAAGGCCTGGGAGCCGCCCGCGCCGCTGTGGCCGAAGGCGCCGGCGCCCAGGACCGGGTGCCACACGTCGGCGGTGGCCTGGAAGCCTAGGCCGTACGACTTGTGGGCGCGGGCCACCAGGTCGTAGCCGACGGAGTGGATCTGGCCCACCTCGGCGACCGTGTCGGGCTTGAGCAGCGGCGGGCGGTCGTCCAGTTCGCTGATCGCCGCCGCGTACATCGTCGCGAGCCCGCGCGCGGAGGCGACGCCGCCCGCCGACGCCGGTCCCTTGGCGCGGACGAGACGGGAGTTGGCGTACTCCTCCAGGGTGACCGGCTCCGGCGCGTGCGCGTTGAAGGCGATCGAGGCCAGCGAGTGCGGGCCGGTCGGCTGGGCGTCCAGCAGGGCCTGCTGCTCGGGGGTCGGGGCCATCGGCCGAACCGGGCGGAAGCGGGGCTCCTGGGACTCGGGCAGCCCCAGGAAGAAGTCCATGCCGTACGGCGCGCGCACCCGCTCCTCGTAGACCTCCTGGAGCGTGTGGCCCGTGGCCCGGCGGACCACCTCGCCGGTGAGCGCGCCGATCACGAGCGCGTGGTAGCCGAAGGCCGTCCCCGGGCGCCAGAACGGCTTCTGGTCGGCGAGCCGTTCGGCCATCGCCCGGTCGTCGGCCAGTTCCTCGGCGGAGAACCCGGCGTCGATCCCGACCAGGCCCGCCCGGTGCGTCACCAGCTCCCGCAGGGTCACCGCGCCCTTGCCCTCGGCGCCGAACTCGGGCCAGTAGTAGGTCACTTTGCGGTCGAGCTCCAGCGTGCCGTCCTGCACCAGGAGGGCCACCACCAGATGCGCGGCCCCCTTGGTGGACGAGAACACGCCGTACAGCGAGTCCGCCTCGCCGCCCGCCCACAGGTCGACGACCCGCCGACCGTGCACGTACGCGCACAACTGGCCCTCGTAGTCGTCGCGTTCGGCGGCGACGAAGGCGGCGAACTCCTCGCGCACCGCCTCGAAGCCCTCGGCGACCGTGCCGTGGACGGTGATCTGCTGCGTCATCCGCTCTCCTCAACTGAGCCGCTGCTCGCTGCTCCCCCTCGCACAACGCCCGTTCCCGCTGCGGACGTTCCCGAGACCGGTACGGCGCGATGTGCCCGTTCGACTCAACCGCCCAGCGCGCCCAGGGGTGTCATCGCTGCCCCGGATGGCGGATGGCGAGGGGTGGCGCACCGCTGCGCGGCCGGGCCCGGCCGCTCCCCGGAAGCCGGTGCGGCTCAGGTGCACCACCACAGGAAACGGGTGCAGGTCTTGCTCGGCGCGGGTGCCGGGGCCGGGTGGGACGCCGTGGGGGCGCTGGACGGAGTGGCGGCCGGAGCGGACGTCGCGGGGGGCGCCGGGGCCGCGGAGGTGGCGCCGGAGCCCGTCCCGGCGGTCTGCCGCGGCGAGCCGGTGTCCTTGGCGCCGGGCGTCTTGGAGGCTTTGTCCTTGGGGGACTTGGAGGCGGACGCGGAGGCCGAGGCGTCCGGGGAGGCGGAGCCGCCCGCGCCCGGGGACGTGCCGGAGACATCCGCGGCCGGGTCGGCCGTGGCGCCGGGGGACGCGGAGGACGTGCCGCCGTCGGCGGCGGCGCCCTCGGCGCCGTCGGACTGTCCGCTGGAGAAAGGCGAGAAGGGCGCGTCCGTGCCGAGTTCGGCAAGGCCCAGGCTGCCCGCGGCCAGCACGAATCCCGCGGTGATCAGCACGGCACGGCGGCGCCGGCGCCGGTGTGCGGCGGCCTTGCGGTCGCGGCGGCTGGAGTCGGCGTCGGCGGGGCTCACCGCGGCGGCGCCGCGTGCCCGGCGCCGGGCGGCGCGGCCACCGGGCTCGGGGGTGTCCGGATCGGCAGCGGGATCGGGCTCCGCTTCCGGCCCGGGGTCCGCCTCGGCATACGGCTCGGAGTCGGGTCCGGCCGCATGGCCGAGGCCGCTCGCGGGCCCGGAGCCGGCGTGGGCCTCAGAAGGGCCGGAGGGCGCGGCGGGCGTGGAGGGCGCGTACCACTCCTGGGGGGAGCCGTGGCGCTGCGCGGGGACGTGCGCGTCGTACGGGCCGTACCCCTGCGGAGGAGTGCCGTAGCCGGCCTCGGCGGGCGGCCGGCCGCCAGGGGGGCCGTAGGCGGCCTCGGCGGGACCCTGGCCGCCGTAGCCCGGTGTTCCACCCGTGCCCGCGCGCGCGTGCGCGGCCGCCGCGTCCGCGGCGGCGCGTACGGGAGTTCCGCACCCGGGGCATGCCAGGGCGCCGTTCAGGTGCCGTTGGCACGGGTGGCAGTAGTCCATGACGCCGGAAGACTAGATTCCCGATCGGTCCGGTTCCTAGGCACGATTGTGAAGGTTTGGTGGAGTAGCGAAACAATTCTCGAAAGGCTTGCCGAAACCGTTACCTGTTCGACCCATTGACACCCCTACCGCACCGTCCTTACTGTCACGCCAGCATTTCGAACGTGTGACGAAATCTCGAACAACCGAGGGGCAACTGCCGTGCGCATCACCGGAATCAGCACACACGTGGTCGGCACGCCATGGCGCAACCTGACCTACGTCCAGGTGCACACCGACGAGGGGATCACGGGAGTCGGCGAGACCCGGATGCTCGGTCACACCGACGCGCTGATCGGCTATCTGCGCGAGGCCGAGGCCAATCACATTCTCGGCTCCGATCCGTTCGCGGTCGAAGACCTGGTGCGCCGGATGAAGTACGGCGACTACGGCCGCGCGGGCGAGATCGTCATGTCCGGCATCGCGGTCGTCGAGATGGCGTGCTGGGACATCAAGGGCAAGGCGCTCGGCGTGCCGGTGTGGCAGCTGCTCGGCGGCAAGGTGACCGACAAGGTCAAGGCGTACGCCAACGGGTGGTACACGACCGAGCGAACGCCGGAGGCATACCACAAGGCCGCCCAGGGGGTCATGGAGCGCGGGTACAGGGCGCTGAAGATCGACCCGTTCGGCACCGGACACTTCGAGCTGGACCACCAGGAGACCCTGTACGCCGTGTCGCTGATCGAGGCCGTGCGGGACGCGATCGGCCCGGACGCCGAGCTGATGCTGGAGATGCACGGCCGCTTCTCCCCCGCCACCGCCGTCCGGCTGGCCAAGGAGATGGCTCCGTATCGGCCGGCCTGGCTGGAGGAGCCGGTGCCGCCGGAGAACCTCAAGGCGCTGCGGAAGGTGGCCGACAAGGTGGACATCCCGGTCGCCACCGGTGAGCGGATCCACGACCGGATCGAGTTCCGCGAGCTGTTCGACAGCCAGGCGGTGGACATCGTCCAGCCCGACGTCGGCCACCTCGGCGGCATCTGGGAGACCCGCAAGCTCGCCGCCACCGCAGAGACCCACTACATGCTGGTCGCGCCGCACAACGTGGGCGGCTCGGTGCTCACCGCCGCCTCCCTCCAGGTCGGCTTCACCTCGCCGAACTTCAAGATCCTCGAGCACTTCAACGACTTCGCGGACGCGGAGATCAAGAAGGTGGTCAAGGGCGCGCCGCAGGTGAACCCGGAGGACGGCTGCTTCCACCTCTCCGACGCGCCGGGCCTCGGGGTCGAGCTGGACGTCGACGCGGCGGCCGAGTTCCCGCAGCAGCGGGCCCACTTCGACCTGTGGGCCGAGGGCTGGGAGAAGCGCAACCCGAAGGACGGCCAGTGAGCTCGCAGGTCGTCGTCCGGGCGCCCGGCGAGCACCGGGTCGAGCCGCACACGCCGCGCGAGCCCGGGCCGGGCGAGGCCCTGGTGGCCGTGCACGCGGTCGGCATCTGCGGCAGCGACCGCGAGGTGTACCAGGGCAACCGGCCCGAGGGGTACGTCCGTTACCCGCTGACCCCCGGCCACGAGTGGTCGGGGACGGTGTCGCGGGTGGGCCCCGGGGTGCCGGAGGGACTCGTCGGCCGCAGGGTGGTCGGTGAGGGCTTCCGCAACTGCCAGGTGTGCGACCGCTGCCACGCGGGCGAGACCACGCTGTGCACGGCCGGGTACGAGGAGACCGGGTTCACCCAGCCCGGCGCCATGGCCGCCACGCTCACCCTGCCGGCCCGGCTGCTGCACGTCCTGCCGGACGACGCCGACCTCACCGCCGCCGCCCTGCTGGAGCCGGCCGCCTGCGTCGCCGCGGCGGCCCTGAAGGCGAACGCCCGGCCGGGCGAACGGGTCGCGGTGGTCGGCACCGGCACGCTCGGGATGTTCGCCGTGCAGTTCCTGCGGGCGGTCTCCCCGGCTCAGCTGCTCGTCGTGGGAACGTCGAACGCCCGGGAGGCGCTGTCCCGGCAGTTCGGGGCGGGCGACTTCCGGCTCAAGGACCAGCAGCTCCCCGACGACTTCGACGTCGTGATCGAGACCGCCGGGTCCGCGTCGGCCGCGCGCACCGCCGCCTCGCTGCTCCGGCGCGGCGGGCGCCTGGTCCTGACCGGGATCCCGGCGCCGGGCGCGGACGGGCTCGACCCGACGGACCTCGTCGTACGGCAGCTGGAGGTGCACACCGTCTTCGGGGCGCCGCCGGACGCCTGGGCGCACGCCGTGCGGGTCTTCGGCGCCGGACTGCTCGACCCGCTGCCGCTGGTCACGCACGAGCTGCCGCTGACCGAGTTCCCGGAGGCCATCGAGTTGGCCGGGGCCGGCGATCCGAAGGTGGGCAAGGTGCTGCTCCGCCCCTAGAGACGTACGCCGGGCAGGGCGTGACCTGACGGCGCCCTGACCGGCGTACCACCAAGGCGGCAGCGCCTTTTTTCACACCCAGAGCCGCGAACCTCGTCCGACATACCGAACACCACGAAGGACAGCTTGTGACGACCGACGCTTCCGCCCCGGCGGCCCGCCGACCCGGTGAGCAGGCGCTCACCTCTCTCGGCCTGGGCGCGCCCGCCCTCGACCCCGCCGACGCCTCCGCCCACAGCTTTCCCGGCGGTGGCCGCTGGCGCACCGAGATCCCCTCGTGCGAGGGTCCCGAAGCGCTGGCGGTCGTCCTGAAGGAGTCCTCGCGCCTCGACGTGCCGATCCACCGGATCAGCCAGGGCAGCGGGGTGTGGATGCTCACCGACGCCGAGATCACCGAGATGGTCGAGGCCACCGCCGCGCGCGACATCGAACTCTGCCTGTTCACCGGCCCGCGCGGCACCTGGGACATCGGCGGCTCGGTGCGCTCCGACTCGCGGGGGGCCGGACTGCGCGCACGGGGCCACGACGCCGTCGCCGGCTGCGTCGAGGACGCCGTACGGGCCACCGAACTGGGCGTCAAGTGCCTGCTGGTCGCCGACGAGGGCGTGCTGTGGACGCTGCACCGGGCGCGCGAGAACGGCATCATCCCGGCCGACACCACGCTGAAGGTCTCGGCGCTCATCGGCCCCGTCAACCCGGCCTCGTACGCCGTCTTCGAGCGGCTCGGCGCCGACTCCGTCAACGTGCCCAGCGATCTGACGCTGGACCACCTCACCGAGATCCGGCGGGTGTCCCGCGCCCCGATGGACATGTACATCGAGGCACCCGACGACCTCGGCGGCTATGTGCGGATGTACGAGGTCGCCGAGCTGATCCGGCGCGGCGCACCGCTCTACCTGAAGTTCGGCCTGTCCAAGGCGCCCGGCATCTACCCGTGGGGCACCCACCTGCGCGACGTGACCCTGGACACCGCCCGGGAGCGGGTGCGGCGCGGCCGGCTCGCCCTCGACCTGCTCGCCCGGCACGGCGCGGACGGCGACATGGCACCGCTCGGCTCCCGCCTCCCCGGCCCGCTGAACCGCTTCCCCAGCAACGCGTGACCCCTCAACGACGAGACGACCAAGGACGGACACACCATGCGCAACCGCAGAGCCGCACTCACCGCCATAGCCGGAGCCGCCTCGCTCGCCCTGACCCTGACCGCCTGCGGCCAGAGCGGCTCGGGCGGCAGCAAGGAGAAGACGGGTGACGTCAAGGGGGCCACCATCGGCATCGCCATGCCGACCAAGTCCTCCGAGCGCTGGATCGCCGACGGCAACAACGTCGTCAAGAACCTCAAGGCCAAGGGCTACAAGACCAAGCTGGTCTACGGCGAGGACGACCCCAGCACCCAGGTCTCGCAGATCGAGAACCTGATCACGCAGGGCGTGAAGGGCCTGATCGTCGCGGCGATCGACAACAAGTCGCTGAACAACGTGCTCCAGGAGGCCCACTCCGCGCACATCCCGGTGATCGCCTACGACCGGCTGATCCTCGGCACCCCGAACGTCGACTACTACGCCTCCTTCGACAACGAGAAGGTCGGCGTTCTGCAGGGCACCTACATCGTGCACAAGCTCGGCCTGGACGCCGGCAAGAAGGGCCCGTTCAACATCGAGCTGTTCGCGGGCTCCAACGACGACAACAACACCAAGTACTTCTTCAGCGGCGCGATGAGCGTGCTCCAGCCGTACATCGACAAGAAGCAGCTGGTGGTCAAGTCCGGGCAGACCAAGCTCAACCAGGTCACCACCCTGCGCTGGGACGGCACCACCGCCCAGAAGCGCATGGAGGACCTGCTCACCTCCTCCTACAAGAGCGGCCGGGTCGACGCGGTGCTCTCGCCGTACGACGGCATCTCCATCGGCATCCTGTCCGCGCTGAAGTCCGACGGCTACGGCTCGGGCAGCAAGCCGCTGCCGGTCATCACCGGCCAGGACGCCGAGCTGGCCTCGGTGAAGTCGATCATCGCCGGGCAGCAGACGCAGACCGTCTACAAGGACACCCGGCAGCTCGCCAAGGTCGCCTCGACCATGGTCGACGACGCCCTGAAGGGCGAGAAGCCGCAGGTCAACGACACCAAGACGTACAACAACGGCAGCAAGGTCGTGCCCGCCTACCTGCTGCAGCCGGTCAGCGTCGACAAGTCCAACTACCAGCAGGTCCTGGTCGACGGCGGCTACTACACCGAGTCCGAGCTCAAGTAAGTCCCGCCCCCTACGGATTGGAAGGCACGACCATGGCGGGACCCGTCCTGGAAATGCGCTCGATCGTCAAGACCTTTCCCGGTGTCAAGGCGCTGTCGGACGTCACCCTGACCGTCCGGCAGGGCGAGGTCCACGCCATCTGCGGGGAGAACGGCGCCGGCAAGTCGACCCTGATGAAGGTGCTCTCCGGCGTCCATCCGCACGGTACCTACGAGGGCGAGATCCTCTTCGAGTCGGAGGTCTGCCGCTTCAAGGACATCCGGGCGAGCGAGCAGCGCGGCATCGTCATCATCCACCAGGAGCTGGCGCTGGTGCCGTACCTCTCCATCGCGGAGAACATCTTCCTCGGCAACGAACACGCCACGCGCGGGCTCATCAACTGGCGCGAGACCCTGCGCCACGCCACCGAACTGCTGCGCCGCGTCGGCCTCGACGAGCACCCGGAGACCCGCGTCGCCGACATCGGCGTGGGCAAGCAGCAGCTCGTGGAGATCGCCAAGGCGCTGTCGAAGGAGGTGAAGCTGCTCATCCTCGACGAGCCGACGGCGGCCCTGAACGACGAGGACAGCGGCAAACTCCTCGACCTCATCCTGGAGCTGAAGAACCAGGGCATCACCTCGATCATCATCTCCCACAAGCTGAACGAGATCCGCAAGGTCGCCGACTCGGTGACGATCATCCGCGACGGGCGGTCGATCGAGACCCTCGACGTGAAGGCGCCGGAGACGACCGAGGACCGGATCATCAGCGGCATGGTGGGCCGCGACCTGGACCACCGGTTCCCCGAGCGCACCCCGCACCGGCCGGAGGAGGGCGCGGCGCCCGCGCTGGAGATCCGCAACTGGACCGTGCTGCACCCGATCGACCAGCAGCGCAGGGTCGTGGACGATGTCTCGCTCCACGTCCGGCGCGGCGAGATCGTCGGCATCGCGGGCCTGATGGGCGCCGGCCGCACCGAACTCGCGATGAGCGTCTTCGGCCGCACCTACGGCCGCTACGCGGGCGGCACGGTCCTCAAGGACGGCGCCGAGATCCGCACCAAGACCGTCGCGGAGGCGGTGGAGCACGGCATCGCGTACGTCACCGAGGACCGCAAGCACTACGGCCTGAACCTCATCGACACCATCAACCGGAACATCTCGCTGACCGCCCTGAGGAAGGTCGCCAGGCGGGGCGTGGTGGACGAGCAGGCCGAGCGGCAGGTCTCCGAGGGCTTCCGCACGTCGATGAACATCAAGGCGCCGACGGTGTTCGAGCCGGTGGGCAAGCTGTCCGGCGGCAACCAGCAGAAGGTCGTCCTCAGCAAGTGGATCTTCGCCGGTCCCGATGTGCTGATCCTGGACGAGCCGACCCGCGGCATCGACGTGGGCGCCAAGTACGAGATCTACACGGTCATCGACCAGCTCGCCGCCCAGGGCAAGGCGGTCGTCTTCATCTCCTCCGAACTGCCCGAACTGCTCGGCATGTGCGACCGCATCTACACGATGGCCGCCGGGCGGCTGACCGGTGAGGTGCCGCGGGCCGAGGCCACGCAGGAAGTGCTGATGCGCCAGATGACGAAGGACAAAGAGGTAACGCGATGAGCACGGACGTCACCGACAAGAGCCCGGCCGCCGCGCCGCCGGGCAGGTCCGGCCCGGGCGCCGGCGAGGGTCTGCTGCAGCTGATACTGGGCGGCCTGCGCCGCAACATGCGCCAGTACGGCATGCTGATCGCGCTCGGCCTGATCGTCGTCCTCTTCCAGATCTGGACCGGCGGCGACCTGCTGCTGCCGCGCAACGTCTCCAACCTGGTGCTGCAGAACAGCTACATCCTGATCCTCGCGATCGGCATGATGCTGGTGATCATCGCCGGGCACATCGACCTGTCGGTCGGCTCGATCACGGCGTTCGTCGGCGCCTTCGCGGCCGTGCTGACCGTGCAGCACCATGTGGCCTGGCCCGTCGCCCTGGTGCTGTGCCTGCTGGTGGGCGCGGTGGCGGGGTCCGTGCAGGGCTTCCTGATCGCCTACTTGGGCATACCGTCGTTCATCGTCACCCTCGCCGGGATGCTGCTCTTCCGCGGCCTGACCGAGATCTTCCTCAAGGGCCAGACCCTCGGCCCGTTCCCGAACGGCCTGCAGAAGATCGGCAACGGCTTCCTGCCCGAGGTCGGCCCGAACACCAACTACCACAACCTCACCCTGCTCCTCGGCATCGTCCTGATCGCCACCGTCGTGTGGCAGGAGGCCCGCGACCGGCGCCGCCAGCAGGAGTTCGCCCTCGACGTGGTGCCGAGGAACCTCTTCCTGCTGAAGCTCGTCGCGCTGGTCGCGGCGATCGTCGCCCTCACGATGCTGCTCGCCAGCTACGACGGCGCGCCGATCGTGCTGATCATCCTCGGCGCGCTGGTGGGCGGCTACGGCTACGTGATGCGCAACTCGGTCTTCGGCCGGCACATCTACGCCATCGGCGGCAACCTGCCGGCGGCCAAGCTGTCCGGCGTCAAGGACAAGCGCATCACCTTCCAGGTGTTCCTGAACATGGGCGTGCTCGCGGCCCTGGCGGGTCTGGTGGTCGCCGCCCGTCTGAACGCGGCCTCGCCGAAGGCGGGCGACGGCTTCGAACTGGAGGCGATCGCCTCCTCGTTCATCGGCGGCGCCTCCATGAGCGGCGGAGTCGGTACCGTCCTCGGCGCCATCATCGGCGGTCTCGTCCTCGGCGTGCTGAACAACGGCATGAACCTCCTCAGCGTCGGCACCGACTGGCAGCAGGTCATCAAGGGCCTGGCCCTGTTGGCGGCGGTCGGGTTCGACGTGTGGAACAAGCGCAAGTCCGGTTCGTAAGTCAGCTCGGGCCCCGCCTCTTCGGGCGGGGCCCCTCCTCTTTCGGGAGCCGCACATGGAACTGAACAGACGCACGGTCATCGCAGGCGCCGCGGCGGCCGGGATCGCCGCCACCACCCTCGGCCCGGGCAGCGCCCAGGCCGCCGCCGGCTCGCCGGGCGGCCGCAAGCCGGTGAAGGAACTGTTCGGCACGCTCGCCGACGGCACCAAGGTCCACCGCTGGTCGCTGGAGAACGGCGGCACCCGGCTGAAGGTCCTCTCCTACGGCGGCATCGTCCAGTCCCTGGAGATCCCCGACCGGCACGGCCGGTACGCCAACGTCTCCCTCGGCTACGACGACCTCGACTCGTACGTGAAGGGCACGACGTACTTCGGCGCCACCATCGGCCGCTACGGCAACCGCATCGCCAAGGGCCAGTTCACCCTGGACGGCAAGAAGTACCAGCTGTCCGTCAACGACGGGGTCAACAGCCTGCACGGCGGCGCCAAGGGCTTCAACACCAGGATCTGGGACATCGATCCCTTCGCCTCCGGCTCCGACGTCGGCCTGCACCTGTACTACACGAGCGTCGACGGCGAGATGGGCTACCCCGGCACGCTGAAGACCAAGGTCACCTTCACACTGGACCGGCACGGCGACTGGCGGATCGACTACGAGGCGACCACCGACAAGCCGACGATCGTCAACCTCACCAACCACACGTACTACAACCTCGCGGGCGAGGGCAGCGGCGGCGTCTACGACCACGAACTCTGGCTGGCCGCGAGCCGGTACACCCCCACCGACACGGGCCTGATCCCCACCGGCGAGCTGGCTAAGGTCAAGGGCACCCCGTTCGACTTCACGCACGCCAAGCCGATCGGCCGGGACATCCGCGTCGGCCACCCGCAGCTGGTCACCGCCAAGGGCTACGACCACAACTTCGTGCTGGACAAGGGCGTGACCGCGCAGCCCGAGCACGTGGTGACCCTGCGCGACCCCGGCTCCGGCCGCACCCTGAAGATCCACACCGACCAGCCCGGTGTGCAGTTCTACTCGGGCAACTTCCTCGACGGCACCCTCGTCGGCCAGTCCGGCCACACCTACCGGCAGGGCGACGGCCTGGCCCTGGAGACCCAGCACTTCCCGGACTCGCCGAACGAGCCGTCGTTCCCGTCGACGGTGCTCAGGCCCGGCCAGACCTACCGCACGACCACGATTCACCGGTTCGGCGTCTGAAACGTCGTTCACGTCACCCCAGTTGAACGGTGACACATCCGTCTCCGTACTGAAGGGCGGCCCGTGCTCCCCCGCACGGGCCACCCTGAAACGGAGGTCCCCTTGACCGGCAACGTCACCTCGTTGTTCCGCGGCACCGCCGCGCACAGCCCCTCGATGGCGTCGCTGACGCGCGAGGGCGGCGACGGAACCGGCCCGGTCGACTTCTGCATCCCGTGCAACCCGTACTTCCCCACCCCGGCCATGTACGAGGAGCTGGCGGCCCGGCTCCGCGAGATCATCACGTACTACCCGAGCAGCGCCGACACCATCACCAGTGAACTGTGCAGCCTGCTGCAGCTGCCGCCGAGCTGCGTGGCGATGGGCAACGGCTCGACGGAGCTCATCACCTGGATCGACCACCTCCTGGTCCGCGAGTCGCTGGCGGTACCGGTCCCCACCTTCGGCCGCTGGACCGACCAGCCGATGGAGACCGGCAAGCGGGTCGACATGTTCCCGCTGCAGGAGGCGAGCGGCTTCGCCCTGGACCTGGCGCAGTACGCCGCGTTCATCCACAAGCGCGGGACCCGGGCGGCGGTGATCTGCAACCCCAACAACCCCGACGGCGGCTATCTGCGCAAGCAGCAGGTGGTCCAGTTCCTGGACGCCATGGCCGACCTGGACCTGGTGGTGGTGGACGAGTCCTTCCTGGAGTTCGCCGACGCGGAGGCCGAGCCGAGCGTCGTCCAGGAGGCCGTGCTCCGCCCGAACGTCATCGTCCTGCGCAGCCTCGGCAAGAACTTCGGCCTGCACGGCATCCGCTTCGGCTACCTGGTCGCCAACCCGGCGCTGGCGGGCAGGATCCGCTCGATGCTCCCGAAGTGGAACCTCAACTCCTTCGCCGAGCACGTGGTGTTCATGCTGAAGGAGCACGGCGCCGAGTACGCGCAGAGCCTGCTGCAGATCCGCCGCGACCGCCTGGAGATGGCCAGCCACCTGTCCGCACTGCCCGGCCTGACGGTGTACCCCTCGCAGGGGAACTTCCTGTTCGTCCGCCTGCCCGTCGGCGCCGAGGGCACGGTGGTCCGGGACCGGATGCTCACCGAGCACCGGATCCTGGTCCGCGAGTGCGGCAACAAGATCGGTTCCTCCAGCCGCTTCCTGAGACTCGTGGTGCGCCCCCAGGTCGACGTGCGTCGCCTGGTGTCCGGCCTGGAGCAGGTGCTCTACGGGTCCAGGAGGGGAGCCGCCGTACCCGAGCTGGGCACCGGGACCAGCTACAGCTCGGGTACGGCGGCGGTGGACCGCCTGGTCAGCGAGACCAACGGCTCCGGCGTACGGGGCCTGGCCGCACAGGCCCAGTCCATGCCGCCCACCCCGGCGGCTCCCGCCCCGGCGGCCGGCACCGGTATGCCGCTCCCGGCCGCCGTACCGCCCGCGCCCGCGCCGCCTCAGCCGACGCCCGTACCCACGCCCCTGCCGACGGCGCCGCAGCCGGTGCCCGCGGCGGCTCAGCAGCCGATGCCGGCTCCGGCCCCGCAGCCGATGGCGCCCGCGGCCGTGGCGGCGCCCACCCCGCCCGGCGTCCCGGCCCGCGGCGGCCTCACGGCGGCCCAGGTACGCGGCATGACGGCGCCGGCGCCTGCGGCCGGCTTGACCCCGGCACCGGCGACGGGCTGGCCCAACGCGCAGAGCTGGCCCGACGCGGCGGGGGCCTAGACGCCTACTCGCCGCAGGAGTCGGTCCGAGAGACCGGCGCCGCTGCGACGCCGGTCCCCGGTCGGACGCCGGCCGCGCTTATGTGCTCGGGCAGTCCTTCCATGCCAGGTGGTAGACCGTGCTGATGTCCCCGTCCGTCGAGTCCATCGTCATGAAGCTGACCTTGTCGGCGGACGTGGTGCCCGCGCTGACCCGCAGCTCGGTGTTGATGTTGAAGTTGCGCTGCACCCCGCAGGGGGCCCAGACCAGTTGCGCCCAGTCCGTGGTGTCGGTGGCCTCCCAGTTGTCGTTGTAGGCGCCGGAGAAGGGGTGGCTTCTGGGGACGGTCTGCGAGGAGCCCTGGAAGTAGTACGAGGCCTTCTGCGTGGCGCTCGCGCCGGGCTGGAGCGAGAGGAAGCCGCGGTAGTCGGCCTCGGCGATCGCGTAGGTGAAGCCCTGGGGGACGTGGACCACCAGGTTGAGCTGGCAGTTCTTGCGGAAGGCCGTCGGGTCGGAGCCGCCGCCGGCCTGGGCGAGGTAGGAGCTGTAGGTCACCGTGAAGGCGGTGTTGTCCGGCGAGACGGCGACCGCCGCGGTGCCCGCGGGGCAGCCGGAGCCGTTCACCGTCGCCACGTCGATGACGATTCTGTCCGGGGGCGGGTTGTCGAACACGCCCGAGGAGGGCGCGTGAGCGGGTAGCGCGGTGGTGAGCAGCGCCGCGACGGCGCCGCCCAGGAGCAGTCCACCAGCCATGTTTTCTCCCGAGGTCGGATGTGGGGGGCCTGTGTGGGACCTGTGAAGCGGTGAAGCGTTCCGCATCGTAGGAACCCCCGCTCACCACCGGGAGGGTCGACTCCGGCCATTCACAACGGGCCGTTCACACCGCCCGTGAGCCCCGGCACGCGCGCCGGTCGCCTACGGGTTCTCCCAGGCCGCCGGTTCCGCCGCGAGCGCCCGGACGGGCTCCGGCAGCACGTCCGCCGCGAGGTCGGCGAGCGTGACGCCCTCCAGGATCCGGCGGACGTTGGCGCGCAGCGCGATCCACAGCGGGAGCAGCGGGCGGGCCGTGCCGGTGTAGGCGAGGCCGGTCGGGCGTTCGCCGCGCACCGAGACGATCGGGCCGTCCACCGCGCGGATCACATCGGCGACCGTGACCTCGCCGGCGTCCCGCGCGAGCCGGTAGCCGCCGCCCCCGCCGCGCCGGCTGCCGACGATCCCGGCCCGCCTGAGGTCGCCGAGGATCCCCTCCAGGAACTTGTGCGGGATGCCCTGGGCGGCGGCGATTTCCTCCGCCTTCACCGGGCCGTTACCCTGCCGTACGGCCAGCTCCAGTACCGCCCGTACCGCGTAGTCCGCCCGAGCCGAGATCCTCATGAGTCCATTGTGGGGCGTCCCCGCGTGGAGAATGGCCGCACCCGCCCCCCGTAAGATCGCCCGGGAGGATCCACCTTGGGCTTCAGCAGACGTACTTTCAGTGCCCTGACCGGCTCGGCCGCGCTCGGGCTCGCCCTGGGCGGCAGCGGCGGCCCCGGGGCGCCCTCGGCGTACGCGGCGCGCAGCGTGCCCACCGGCCCGGCGCCCGCCCCGCCGAGCGCCGACGGCCGGCCGCACACCATCGGCTACGACCGCTACTCGCTGCTGGTGGACGGCAGACGGCTGGTCGTGTGGTCCGGCGAGATGCACCCCTTCCGGCTGCCGAGCCCCTCCCTGTGGCGGGACGTGCTGCAGAAGATGCGGGCGCACGGGTTCAACGCGGTGAGCATCTACGTGGCCTGGAACTACCACTCCCCCGCGCCGGGGACGTACGACTTCACCGGCGTCCGCGACCTGGACCTGTTCCTGCGGACGGCGGCCGAGACCGGTCTGTACGTCATCCTGCGGCCCGGCCCGTACATCAACGCCGAGGTGGACGGCGGCGGCTTCCCCGGCTGGCTGACGGCGACGAAGGGCACGGCCCGCACCGACGACCCCGCCTATCTGGCACACGTCGACGAGTGGCTGACCCAGGTGAACCGGATCGCCCGCCGGCACCAGTTCACCCAGGGCACCGGCACGGTCCTGCTGTACCAGATCGAGAACGAGTACGACGCGCACGCCGGCGACGCCACCGGCCGGGCCTACATGTCGCACCTGTACAAGAAGGTGCGGGCGGACGGCATCGACGTCCCGCTGTTCCACAACGACAAGGGCCGGAACGGGTACTGGACGCCCGGTTCCTTCGACACCGGCGGTGAGAAGGGCGGCTGGCTGTACGGCTTCGACGGGTATCCGTCGCCGTCGCAGACCCCGCCGGACTGGGGGACGTTCGGGCCGGGCGGGGCGAGGGGCGGGGCCAGTGCCTCGCCGTCCACGCCCGGGTTCGTGCCCGAGTTCGGCGGCGGCTGGTTCGACCCGTGGGGCGGGGCCTGGTTCGACGGCAAGGGGTACGCCGAGGCGCGGCGCACCCGGGACGCGGCCTACGAGCGGCGCTTCTACCTCACCAACCTCGCCAACGGGCTCACCCTGCACAACGTCTACATGACCTTCGGCGGGACCTCCTGGGGCTGGCTGCCCGCGCCGGTCGTCTACACGTCGTACGACTACGGCGCCGCCATCGACGAGGCGCGCAACGTCACCGACAAGATCGCGCCGATGCACCAGCTCGGCCATCTGCTGCAGCGGGTGCCCGACTTCGCCAAGCTGGACCGGGCGGCGGACGTGCACGCCGAGGGCCTGAAGGTCTACCACCTGGCCAACCCGGACACCGGTGCGCACGTCTACGTCGCCCGCAACGACGGCGCGGGCGCGGTCACCACCGATCTGCCCACCGACGCCGGCCGGCTGCGGATCACCGTTCCCGCGAAGGACGCCCGGCTGCTGACCACCGGGCTGAAGCTGGGCGGGCGGACGCTGAAGTACGCCACCGCCGAGCCGGTCATGTGCGTGACGGCGGGACGGCAGGCCATCGCCGTGTTCTCGGGGCGGAACGGCGACATGGCCGAGCTGGTGCTGAAGTGCCCGGTCGGGCCGAACGTCATGCGGCTGGACCCGGAGGCCGCGTGGGTCCTCGACGACGACTCGCTGCACGTGAACGTGCCGCTCGGCCAGGGCGGGCTGACCCGTGTCCTGGTGCAGAAGGGCGAGACCGACACCCCGCTGCTACTGCTCTTCGCCGACGACGCCACCGCCGTACGCCTCTTCCCGTACGACACCCCGTCCGGGACCCTGCTGGTGTACGGCCCGGCGCTGCTGCGCCACGCCGAAGTGCGCGGCAGCGAGGTGCACTTGACGGGTGACGTCACCGAGACGACGAGCATCGAGGTGTGGGGGCCGCGCGGGACCGACACCCTGGTGTGGAACGGCCGCACCCTGCCCACCCGGGTCACCCTGTCCGGCAGCCTGATGACCACCGGCCTGCTCCCGGCCGTGCCCGAGGTGAGGCTGCCCGAGCTGGGCGGCTGGCGGATGCGCACGGAGAACCCGGAGGCCGGCCCGGACTTCGACGACTCGCACTGGACGGTCGCGGACAGGACGACGACGTTCAGCACCACGCCGGTCCCGGACGGCCGGCCGGTCCTCTTCGCCGACGACTACGGCTTCCACTACGGAGACGTCTGGTACCGCGGCTCCTTCACGGACGCGACCGGTCTTCAGGAGGTCTCGCTCGCCTACAGCACCGGCACGCAGGGCCTGCTGATGGCCTGGCTGGACGGCGAGCCGCTGGGCACCCACCGGATGCCGGTGCCGGACAGGACCACCACGATCCGCAAGGGGACGTGGGCGGACACGGCGGTCTTCCCGATCCGGGCCGCGCTGCGCTCGCCCGGCCGGCATGTGCTGTCGGTGCTGGTGCGGCGCATGCAGCACGACGAGGACGGCAAGGCGCTGGACACGCACAAGGCGGCGCGCGGTCTGACGGCCACGTCCTTCAAGGGCGGCTCGCCGCAGGTGAACTGGCGGATCCAGGGCGCGGCGGCCCCGGATCCGGTGCGCGGCCCGATGAACAACGGCGGCCTGTACGGCGAGCGGGAGGGCTGGCACCTGCCGGGCTTCCCGGACCACGACTGGGAGAAGGCGAGCTTCCCGCGCGCGGCCCGGTACCAGGGCGTGACCTGGTACCGGACCACCTTCCGCCTGTCGGTCCCGGCGGACATCGACGCCTCGATCGGCCTGACCCTTCAGGACGACCCGTACCGCGCCTACCGGGCGCAGATCTTCCTCAACGGCTGGAACCTGGGCCAGTACATCAACCACGTGGGCCCGCAGCACACCTTCGTGCTGCCGAACGGCATCCTGCGCACCCGGGGCGCCAACACCCTCGCGCTGGCGGTCCTGTCGGAGTTCACCACGCTGTCGGGCCCCGGGTCGGTACGGCTGACGC
The DNA here is from genome assembly GCF_040703635.1 of Streptomyces sp. NPDC007189. Lineage (NCBI taxonomy): Bacteria > Bacillati > Actinomycetota > Actinomycetes > Kitasatosporales > Streptomycetaceae > Streptomyces > Streptomyces sp. NPDC007189. The sequence continues at coordinate 411,120 of NZ_JBEYEY010000002.1, read as the reverse complement.
TGCTCGGCCGGGCGACGGGCGGGCTGCCGGTCACCCCGGTGTGATCACGCGAGCCTGATCACGTTCCAGGACAGCGGTTCCAGTACGGCGGTGAGGGTGCCGTCCGCCACGGCGGCGCCCTCGACCCGGTGCGGGACGACCCGCTCGGGGTCGTCCAGGGTGTTGCGGGCGTCGGGGTCGGCGTCCGCGAGCGCGCTGTGCTCGGTGACGGCCGTCAGCTCCAGCCCGTTGAGGGCGACTTCGAGCGGCAGGGCGTCGGTGCGGCTGCGGTTGACCGCGAACACGGTGACGATGCCGTCGGCCGCGCGGACGGCCGTGGCGTGCAGCAGGTCGGTCTCGCCGTACTTCTTCGTCTCGTACGTCGGCGAGTCCACGCGCACGTCGAGGACCTCGCCCCGGCCGTACTTCGAGGCCTGCGCGAACGGGAAGAACGTGGTCTGCCGCCAGGCCGGGCCGCCCGGTTCGGTCATGATCGGGGCGATGACGTTGACCAGCTGGGCGAGGCAGGCGACGGTGACGCGGTCGGCGTGCCTCAGCAGCGCGATCAGCAGCGAGCCGAGGACGACGGCGTCGGTGACGCTGTAGTTGTCCTCCAGCAGCCGGGGCGCCTCCGGCCAGTCCGTCTGCTCGAAGGTCCTGGCGTGCTCCTCCCACTTGGAGAGGTACCAGACGTTCCACTCGTCGAAGGAGAGGTTGATCTTCTTCTTCGACTTCAGCCGGGCGCCGACGTGGTCGGCCGTGGCGACCACGTTCTCGATGAAGGACTCCATGTCGACGGCCGAGGCGAGGAAGGAGTCCACGTCGCCGTCGACGGGCTCGTAGTAGGCGTGCAGGGAGATGTAGTCGACGAGGTCGTACGCCTCCTGCAGGACGGTGGCCTCCCACTCGGCGAAGGTGGGCATGGCCTGGCTGGAGGAGCCGCAGGCGACCAGTTCGACGCCGGGGTCGGCCTGGCGCATGGCCCGGGCGGTCTCGGCGGCGAGCCGGCCGTACTCGGCGGCCGTCTTGTGCCCGGTCTGCCAGGGGCCGTCCATCTCGTTGCCGAGGCACCACAGCCGGATCCCGAAGGGTTCCTTGTCGCCGTGGGCTCCGCGCAGCTCGGACAGGGCGGTGCCGGAGGGGTGGTTGGCGTACTCCTGGAGTTCGAGGGCTTCGGCGACGCCGCGGGTGCCGAGGTTCACGGCCATCATGGGCTCGGCCTCGGGGCCGAGCTTCTTCAGGAACGCGATGTATTCGGACAGGCCGAACCGGTTGGTCTCGGTGGAGTGCCAGGCGAGGTCGAGGCGGCGGGGGCGGTCCTCGACGGGGCCGACCGAGTCCTCCCACTTGTATCCGGAGACGAAGTTGCCGCCGGGGTAGCGGATGGCGGTGACGCCGAGTTCCCGGACCAGCTCCAGGACGTCGGTCCGCAGTCCGGCTTCGTCGGCCGCGGGGTGGCCGGGTTCGTGGATGCCGGTGTAGACGCAGCGGCCGAGGTGTTCGACGAAGGAGCCGAAGAGGCGGGGGTTGACCTCGCCGATGGTGAAAGCGGGGTCGAGGGTGAAGCGGGCGGTGCTCTTGCTCATGGGTTCCTCTCGAGTCACTTCGGAACGGGCCAGTCGGAACGCCAGCCGAGTCGGTTCAGGCCCAGCTTCGGCGTGCCGTTGTCGTCCGCGTCGTAGTAGTGGTAGGCCAGCCAGGTCGTGCCGTGGGTGCGGAACGTGGACTCGCCGCCGGGGCCGATGTAGCGGCCGTGGCTCGCCAGGACCAGGTCTCCGCCGCCCTCCAGCATCGGCTTGCCCGTGCTGTCGGTGTACGGGCCGGTCACGGAGGTCGAGCGGCCCACGCGGATCTTGTAGGTGGAGTTCACGCCCTGGCAGCAGGCGTCGTACGAGGCGAACAGGTAGTAGTAGCGGCCGTGGTGGACGATCGACGCGCCCTCGACCGCGTACGGGGCGTCGGGGCGGGTCGCCAGGTGGTGGACCTCGGCGCCGGGGATCGCCTTGCCGGTCCTCGGGTCGAGTTCGACCATGCGGATGCCGGTCCAGTAGGAGCCGAAGGCCATCCACAGCCTGCCGCCGGCGCGGACGACCGCCGGGTCGATGGCGTTCCAGGTGTCGGCCGTGTCCGAGCTGAAGGCCTTGCCGTGGTCGGTCCAGGTGCCGGGCAGGCCGGAGGGGGACGTGGCGACGCCGATCGCGGAGTGGTTGCTGCCCCAGGAGGAGACGGCGTAGTACAGCCAGTAGCGGCCGTCGCGGTAGGTGAGGTCGGGGGCCCAGGGGTCGGCCGTGGAGTTGTAGTCGTACCACCAGCTCGGCGGCGTGGTGAACGCGTTGCCCGCGTCGGTCCAGTCGCGCAGGTCGCTGGACAGGCGGGCGCCGATGACGCCGCCGGTGGAGTAGGCGACGTACTGGCCGTTCTTCAGCCGGTGGACGGTGGGGTCGTGGATGATCTGCCGGCCGGTGAGCGGCAGCGGGTCGGGGTAGGCGACGTCCGCCGACGCGGTGGTGGGCAGCAGGGCGAGGGCGGCCGCCGCGAGCAGTGCGGCGAGTCTGGGTTTCAAGGCGGCGGTCTCCTGTTACTGGCCGGCCAGGCCCGTGTGGGCGACGCCCGCCACGATCTGGCGCTGGAAGAAGACGAAGACGACGATCAGCGGCAGGCCCGCCATCAGGCCGCCCGCCATGAGCTGGGCCCACTGGATGCCGTAGGAGTTCATGACGGTCGCGATGCCGTTCGGCATGGTCATCAGGTCGGGGTTGTTGGTGACCATGTAGGGCCACAGGAAGTTGTTCCAGGAGGCGATGAAGGTGAAGATGCCGACCGCGGCGAGGGAGGGCCGCGACAGCGGCAGGACGATCGTGAAGAACACCCGCCAGCGGCCCGCGCCGTCGATGAAGGCGGCCTCCTCCAGTTCCCGCGGGATGCCCTGGAAGAACTTGTAGAGGATGTAGACCATCGCGGCGGGCGCGCACTGCGGCAGGATCATGCCCCAGTAGGTGTCGACCATGCCCATCTGCTGGACCGTGGTGAACAGGGGCACGCCGAGGACCGCCGGGGAGACCATCAGGCCCGCCATGACGACGCCCATGAGGACGCTCTTGCCGCGGAACTCGGTGCGGGCGAAGCCGTATCCGGCGAGCGCGCTGACCAGCAGCACGACGGTGGTCACGCAGATCGAGACGACCAGGGAGTTCACGAACCAGTTGGTGATGTTGCCGGTGTCGAACAGGGCCTTCCAGGCCTGGCCGGTCCAGTGCCTCGGCAGCCAGTGCGGCGGGATCTCGGCCGCCTCGGTCTCCGACTTCAGCGAGGTGAACAGGGCCGCCGCGATCGGCGCGACGAAGACGGCGGAGACGGCGAGGCCGATCAGCGTGAGGACGATCTGGCTCGGCGTCCACGGCTTCCTGGCCTTGGTGCGCGGGCGGGACTCGGTGCGTACGGTCGTCGCGGCGGTGCTGGTCATCGGCCGCCCTCCTCACGGTTGCGCAGCAGCCACATCCGCGCCAGGGCGACGACTGCGATGATCACGAAGAAGATGATGGACATCGCGGAGGCGTAGCCCACGCGGTAGCTGGTGAAGCCCTGTTCGAGGGTGTACTGCACGAACGCCCTGGTGCTCAGCTCCGGTCCGGGCCCGAAGTCCATCATCACGACGGCCTGGTCGAAGAGCTGGAGCGAGGCGAGGATCTGCAGCGCGATCACCAGTCCGGTGATGTGCCGCAGCATCGGCAGCGTGATGTGGACCATGCGGTGCCAGGCGTTCGCCCCGTCGAGCTTCGCCGCCTCGTAGAGGTGGTCGGGGATGCCCTGGAGCGCGGCGAGGTAGAGCAGGAAGGAGAAGCCGACCGTCCACCACAGGGTCTCGATGACGATGGCGAGCATCGCGTACGACTTGTCGGTCAGCCAGGGCGTGTCGATGCCGAGGACATGGTTGAACATGCCGATGCCCTGGGTGAACAGCCACTGGAAGAGGTTGCCCGCGACGGTGGACGGCAGCAGGAACGGCGCGAAGAAGCACAGCCGCCACAGCCACTTGCCGCGCTCGATGTGGTGGGCCAGCATCGCGAGCAGGAAGGCGAGCACGGTGATGCAGGGCACGACGAGGACGGTGAAGTACACGCTGTGTCCGAGCGCGTCCCACATCGCCGGGTCGTGCAAGGCCTCGCGGTAGTTGTCGAGGCCGATGAAGTGCGCCTGGTCGCCGGAGATGTTGGCGTCGGTGACGCTGAGGTAGAGGCCGCGCAGCAGCGGCCAGATCACGAACAGGGTGAACAGGGCGAGGAACGGGGCGACGAACCAGCCCCCGTGCTGGAGGCCCTGCCTGCGGCGCACAGTGGCGGTCGCGGTGGCGGTCTTCGCCCTCGCCGGTACGAGGACGGTCTCGGCGCTGGTCGTCATGCGGTGGCACCTCCCTGCGCTGCGGTCTTGCCGTCCATCGGGTTCTTCATCGCGAGGAGCTTGGTGAGCTGCTTCTTCATCCGCTGCGCGGCGGCGGCGGGCTTGGCGGAGCCCATCGTCGAGGAGACGACGACGGGGCCGAGGTCCTGGGCGAGGATGCCGGTCGAGCCGGCGAACCACACCTTCGGCTCGGTGGCCTGGTGGTTCATGGCGGAGACGTACTCGTGCTGCGGGGTGAGCTTCTGGTACGCGGCCGTGGACAGCGTCGGCGTGTACGCGGGGATGTGGCCGCCGGCCGCCCACTGCAGGGCGTGCTTGACGACGTACGCCGCGAGCTGGTGCGCGGCCTCGTTGGCGGCGCCGCCGCGGCCGGCCTGGTGCGGCAGGACGAACGAGTGCGACTCGGCGTGGGTGGCCTGCCTGCCGAAGACGGGCGGCAGCGGGGTGGCGCCGTAGTCCAGCTTGGCGCCGGAGAAGACCGGCACCGACCAGTTGCCCTCCCAGGTGAAGGGGGCGCCGTTGACGAACTGCTCACCGGTGGGGGCGCCGGGGATGACATAGCCGTCGGTGACGTGCTGGCGGAAGAACTCCAGGACCTCGGTGGCCTTGTCGGTGTCGAAGAGGACCTCGGTGTTGTCGTCGTTGAACCACCTGCCGCCGAGCTGGGTGTAGAAGGCGACGAAGAACCACCACTGGAAGTTCTGGTCGTTGGTCCACAGGCCGATGGTCTGCAGGCCCTTCTTCTGGACCTTCCTGGCCTTCTTCAGCACGTCGAACCACTCGGCGGTGGAGGTGACGGGGATCATCAGGCCGTCGTCGCCGAGCAGGCCGGCCTTCTTCAGCACGTCCCGGCGGTAGTAGCAGAGCTGGACGTGGATGTCGAGCGGCAGGGCGTAGAGCTTGCCGTCGATGACGCCGCGCTGCCACAGCTCGGGGTTCCAGTCCTCCTGGCGCACGCCGTACTTGGCGAGCAGGTCCATGTCCCAGGGGTCGAGCAGGCGGCCCGGGGAGAAGCCCGTGACCCGGCCGAGGTGCATGACGCCGAGGTCGGGGGCGCGGTTTCCGGCGGCCGCCATGGCGAGTTTGGTGTAGTACGGGCTGCCCCACTGGAGGGTGGCGTCCTTCACCGCGATGCCGGGGTGGCTCTCACGGAAGGCGTCCAGCATCGCGATCATGTTGGAGCCGTCGCCGCCGCTGAAGAGGTTCCAGTAGCGCACGCGGGTGCGCGCGGTGGAGGCGAGCGCGTCGGCTCCGGTGCCGAGTGCGGCGAAGCCGAAGGCGCCGGCCACCGCCAGCCCTCCCGCGGCGCCCAGGAGTTGCCTGCGATTCAGGCCAGGTTGTCCCATACCTTGCCCCCACCGTCCCGAGGTTCGAGGATCAAAAAAGCGCTCGTTCGATATATCGAATGACGCTCGTAACTTCGAACGGGACCGTAGATTCGAAGCACTTGCCGCGTCAATGGGTCGGACACAAGCTCATGGGCGGGTTTCTCCTCGGCCCGGCCGTCCGGCGAACCTCGCCGCGATGTCATGACGGGGACACGCCCAGCCGCGTACCCTCGGACCGGCGGAAGGGGGACCGATGAGCATCGCGGGCGCGCGGGAGCGCACGGCACGCCTGACCGCACGGCTACGGCGCTCCCGGCCCGGCTCGGCGATGCGCGCGCTGGCCGCCGGCCTCGCCGCCGCCGTCCACGCCCGGCCGGAACCACCCGGCGGGGTGGAGGAGTTGTGCCGGGCGCTGTGCGAGGAGATGAGCGCCCGGCGCGGCGGGCGGCCGGTGCGCCTGCGCTTCGAGCGGTTCCCGGACGAGATCGAGGTCACCGGGCTGTGGCTGGAGTTCGCCGACTTCGACCTGGTCATCGTGGAGGAGCGGGCCGAGGCCGTGCAGCAACTGGTGATCCTGGGCCACGAGTTGTGGCACGTGCACACCGGGCACCGGCACCCCGGCGTCGCCGGTGACGCGGCCGCCCGCGCGCTCGCCGACGCGCCCGGCTGGCGGGACACGCCCCTCACGGTGGCCGCGCGCAACGGCTCCCGGGAGGCCGACGAGGCCGAGGCGGACGACTTCGGGCACCGCCTGGCGGCCCGGTTCCGGCGCCACCTCGCCGGCGCCGGCTCCGACGGCACTGGTGGCCCGGCGCCGCGGTCCCTGAGCCCGGTGCAGCGGACCCTCGGCTATCGGGGGCGTACGGAAGAGACGAGTGAGCCGAAGGGGCGCGCCCCCGAGGCGAACCGGGCGTCGAAAAGGAGAGGTGCCGCGCGGTGATGCTCGCGTTCGATCCGCCGGAGCCGCTCGGCGAGATCTCCGTGTCCTTCTGGATCCCGACGGCCGTCCTGGCCGTCGCCCTGGTCATCAAGCTGCCCAGCATCGTCAGGATGTGGCGGGACCCCCTGCTGCGCGCTGTCGGCGGTCTGCTGCTGTTCGCGTGCGCGGTGTTCGTCTTCGCCGCCCCCCGGACCGTCGCCTGGACCAACCGGGTCACCGGAGTGCCGAACATCTCGGCGCCCTGGGTGTACTCGCTGCTCACCGCGCTCTGCGCGTCCTGGCTGCTGCTGATCACCGCCTGGCGCAACGGCCGCTCCGACGCGGCCCGCACCCGCCGGACGACCCGCTGGGTGGTGTCCGTCTACGCGGGCGTGGTCCTCGCCCTGTGGGTGCTGTTCGCGCTCGCGGACGTGCCCGTGGAGCGGCTGCGGGACCTGGACACCTACTACGCCACCACGCCGTTCATGCGCGAGGAGATCCTGCTCTACCTCGTCGCCCACACCGTGGCCTGCTCGATCACGGCCCGGCTGATCTGGAACTGGATCCGCACCGACGGTCTGGACGCCTGGCTGCGCTGGGGACTCCGGCTGCTGGGCGTCGGCTACGCGACGAACCTGTGCTTCGACGCGGCCAAGCTCACGGCCGTCGTGGCCCGGTGGACCGGACACGACCTGGACTGGCTGAGCACCAATGTGGCACCGGCGGGCGCCTGCGTCTCCGCGAGCCTGGTCGCGGCGGGCTTCATCGTCCCGCACGTCGGCCAGTATCTGCACGAGCGCTGGCACGTCCGGCTGCGCCACCGCGCGCTCCGCCCCCTGTACCGGCTGATGCGCACCGTCACCGGCGAGCGCGAGCCGTTCGCCCCGCACGCCCCCGCCGAACTGCGTCTGATCCGCCGCGAGACCTTCATCCGCGACGCCCTGCTGCAACTCTCCCGGCACCTGGACGAGAACCTGCGCACGCGCGCGTACGACGCCGCCCTCGCCCTCGGCTTCGCACCCGGCCGGGCCAGGGCCCTGGCCGCCGCGGTGAGCCTGCTGGACGCGGCGGGCGGCGCGCGGCCGGCCCGCGCGGAGGCCGCCGGCTCCCCCTCCGGTCCGGACACCGCCTACCTCCTGCAGGAGATCCAGGCCGTGTCCCAAGCCCTCCGCCACACCGACGAGATCACGGCGGTGCGCGCCCGCGCGGCCGCCCCGGCAGAGAGCGTGCCCGCGCATGAGTGAAGCCCCCTCCCCCGCCAGAACCGCCGTCGTGCTGGGGGGATCCCACACCGGCATGCTCGCGGCGCGCGCGCTGGCCGGATCCGCCGACCGGGTCGTCGTCGTCGAGCGTGACACCCTGCCCCGGGGCCCCGAGCCCCGCAAAGGGCTGCCGCAGGCGCGGCACGCCCACATGCTGTGGTCGGGCGGCGTACGGGCCGTGGAGGAGCTGCTGCCCGGGATCACCGAGGCGCTTCAGGCGGCGGGCGGGCGCCGGCACCCCGTCACCACGGGCGTGGTCGCCCTCTCCGCGCAGGGCTGGTTCCGGCGCTGGCCCGAGTCCCACCATGTGATCCTGGCCGGCCGGGACCTGCTGGACGCCACGGTCCGCGCGCGGGTCCTCGCCGACCGGCGGATCGAACTCCTCGACGGCACCGAGGCGCTCGGCCTCACCGGCACCGGCGCCGCGGTGACCGGCGTACGGATCCGGTCCCGGGACGGCGCCGAGCGCACCCTGCCGGCCGCCCTGGTGGTCGACGCCACCGGGCGCGGCTCGCGGGCCCCGCGCTGGCTGGCGGACCTGGGGCTGCCCGGGCCGCGGATCCGCGAGGCCGACCCGGGCCTGGTCTACGCGAGCCGGCTCTTCCTCGCCCCCGAGGCGGCCCGGGAGGGCTTCCCGGTGGTCAACCTGCAGCTCGATCCACGGGCCGACGGGCCGGGCCGCTCCGGCTTCCTGCTGCCCATCGAGAACGGCCGCTGGATCGTCACCCTCGCCGGCACGCGCGGCGGCGAACCCTCCGCCGTGAACGAGGAGTTCCTCCCCTTCGCCCGCGACAGGCTGCGCCATCCCCTGCTGGGCGAGCTGCTGGAGCACGCCGAGCCGCTGTCGGACGTGGCGGTCACCCGCGCCACGCTCAACCGCCGGCACTTCTACGAGCGCATGCCGGTCTGGCCCGAGAACTTCACCGTCCTCGGCGACGCGCTCGCCGTCTTCAACCCGGTCTACGGCCACGGTCTGTCCGCCGCCGCACAGAGCGCCCTGCTGCTCCGCGAGGTGCTACGACGGCACGGCTGGGGCAGGCCCGGACTGGCGCGCCGGGTGCAGCGTGCGGTCGCCCGCCCGGTCCGCGCCGCGTGGGACCTGGCGCTGGGCCAGGACGTGTTCTACCCCGGCGCGACGGCCTCCGGCCCGACCACGCGGGACAGGCTCGTCTCGGCCTACGTCGGGCGGCTGATGCACACGGCAACCGGGAACGGACGCATCGCACGCCGGGTGACGGACGTGACCTCCCTGGAACGCGGCGCCCACGTCCTGCTGACCCCGAGCGTGCTTGTCGCTGCCGCGGCGGGGCCACTGAAACCTGCGCTGACCGAGCCGCCGTTGACGACGGAGGAGCGGAAGGCAGCGGGAGTGCTCTAGTCCGTCGCCGGGTGCGGGTTCGTCGTGGCTGGTCGCGCAGTTCCCTCTTACGGGGCGCCACCCTCCCCGGGTCAGCCCTGGAACGCCGGTTGGGGCAAGCCCTGTCCCGCATCCGGGATCACCAGCAGGGACCCCGCCAGGGGATGCGGTGACGACAGACCCACGCGCGCGGTCGTGACGTACAGGTCGGTCAGGTCCGCACCGCCGAACGCGCAGGCCGTCGTACGCGGCGCAGGCAGGCTGACGACCCGGTCCAGGACACCGTGCGGGGTGTAGCGCCGCACCGCTCCCCCGTCCCACAGCGCCACCCACACGCACCCGTCCGCGTCGACCGTCAGCCCGTCCGGGAAGCCCGCGCCCTGCTCGATCTCCACCAGCGTCCGGCGGCCGTGGACGCGCTCGCCGTCGTAGTCGAAGACGTCCACCCGGCGGGTCGGGGTGTCGGTGTAGTACATGAGACGCCCGTCGGGGCTCCACCCCGTGCCGTTGCTGACCGTGACGTCGGACAGCACCGTCTCCGCCGTGCCGTCGCCGGTGAGCCGGGTCAGCGTGCCGCCGCCCGGCGCCTCGTCGTACCGCATGGTGCCCGCCCACAGCGAGCCGTCGGGGGCGACCGCCGCGTCGTTCGCGCGGCGGCCCGCGACCGGCTCGTGGTGCAGCCAGCGGAAGCCGTCGTCGGGGTCCAGCAGGCCCACGCCGTCCCGCAGGTTGAGGACCAGCCCGCCGCCCGCGCGCGGCTTGACCGCGCCCACGTGCTGCTCGGTGGTGCGCAGCGTGCGCCGGCCCGTCGCCGGGTCGTACGTCTGCACGCGCATGCTCAGGATGTCGAGCCAGATCAGCCGGCCCGTCGCCGGGTCCCAGGTGGGGCCCTCGCCCAGCTCCGCCTCGGCGCGTACGGCGACCTCGTACCCGGCGCTCACACCGTGCTCCGGTGGCCGAGCCGCTCGGACAGCTGCGCCGCGCCCTTCGCCGCGAGCTGCTCCAGCTCGGCCCGGCGCTCGTCGCTCCAGCGGATCATGGGCACGGAGATGGACAGGGCCGCGACGACCTGGCCGGTGCGGTCGCGCACGGGCGCGGCCACGCAGCTCACGTCCGGGTTCGACTCACGGCTCTCCACGGCGATGCCCCGCTGCCGGATCTGAGCCAGGGCCTCGCGCAGCGCGCCGGGTTCGGTGATGCTGTTCGGGGTCATCGCGGTCAGCTCGGCGTCGTCCGGGATGCGGGCCGCGAGTTCCTGCTCCGGCAGCGAGGCGAGCAGCATCTTGCCGACCGAGGTGCAGTGGGCGGGGAGCCGGCGGCCGGCGGCCGAGACCATGCGCACCGCGTGCGTGGAGTCGACCTTGGCGATGTAGATGACGTCGGTGCCCTCGAGGATCGCCACGTGGACGGTCTCGTCGCAGGTCTCGGCAACCGAGCGGGCCACCTGCTGGCCCTCGGCGGCGAGGTCGAGCTGCTCGGCGTAGCGGCTGCCGAGCTGGTACGGGCGCACCCCGAGCCGGTAGCGTCCGGGCTGTCCGGGCACGGGCACGATGTACGACCGCGCGGCGAGCGTGGTGACCAGCTCGTGCACGGTGGTGCGCGGCAGCTGGAGTCTGCGCACGATGTCGGGTGCGGAGAGCGTCCCGTCCCCGTCGAGGAACAGCTCAAGAATGTCGAGAGCTCGGGTCACGGCAGGCACGAGGCGTCCCACGTCCGGCCCCCTCCCTTGGGTCTAAGCGCCCGTCCGGCATCCCGGATGTTCGAGATATCAACAGGCGATCGGCATGACGAACACAGGCTAGTCATGCGGCGTGGCGCGGGCAATGGGCCGGACCGGAGACCCGGGTCGCGCCGGGCACCATGGGTGCCATGGATCTCGACTTCCAGCTGGTGCTGCTGCGCCGTATGGCCGACCACAACCCGGAGCTGGTCGAGGACGCCCGGCGGCGGCTCGGGGTGTCGATCGCCGAGATGCGGGAGACCAACAAGCGCTGGCAGGCGATGGTCCGCTCGCCCAGGGCCCGGTCCGCCGCGTCCCGGTACCGCTCGGTCCTCGGCGCGCCCGAGTCCGTCCACCCGCGCCGGCTCGGCGACGTCGACTGCGAGGCCCGGCGCTGGGCCCTGCCCCTCTGGCCCGACCTGCGCTTCGAGGTGCTGGTCGGGCCGGACGGGGCGGTGTGGAACGAGTGGCTGGTGCGCGCCCCCGGCGCCCCGCCGCCCACGCTTCGGACCCTGGACGATCTGACCCCCTGGTCCTGCACGGTGGACGAGGCCGCCCGCGCCTTCGCCCCGGCCCGCCCCCTGGAGGGCACCGCACCGACCCGGTGGGGGCTCGCCTTCACCGCGCCCGGCCGGGACGGCGTACGGCACGAGGTGGTCGCGGAGTTCACCTGGGGGCTGCTGCAGCGGACGGCCGTACTGACCTAGCTCAGTCGTCGAACCCCGTCGCCCGGGTCCGCTTCTCCCAGGCGGCGACGTCCTCGCGGACCTGGTCGAGGTGGCCCAGGACGGCGCTCACCCCGTCGTCGCCGAGCGGCAGCCGCAGCGGGGTGTCCTCGGCGTCCAGCGCGGCCAGGATCACGGCCGCCGCCTTGACCGGGTCGCCGGGCTGGCTCCCGTGGCCGCCGGTGACGAAGCCGCGGGTCTCGCCGACCTTGCCGTACGCGCCGGTGTCGGAGCTGGCCCCGGCCCGGCCGGCCTCGAACAGCGAGGTCCGGAACGCGCCCGGCTCCACGATCAGCACCTTGACGCCGTACTCCCGCACCTCGTCGGCGAGCGCCTCCGACAGGCCCTCCAGGGCGAACTTCGTCGCGCTGTACGCCCCGAAGCCCGCGAAGGACATCTGGCCGCCCATACTGCTCATCTGCACGATCGCGCCCGAGCGCCGCTGCCTCATGTGCGGCAGCACCGCCCGCACCAGCGCCGCCGGCCCGAAGAAGTGCAGGTCGAACAGGTCCCGCAGCTCCTCGTCCGTGGTCTCCTCGACGGCGCCGACATGGGTACGGCCCGCGTTGTTGACCAGCACGTCGATCCGCCCGTGCCGGTCCACGACATCCCGGACCGCCGCCTGCGCCGCGCCCACGTCCGTGACGTCCAGCCGCAGCGCCTCCACCTGGTCGGGATGCGCCGCCACCAGGTCGTCCAGGGCCTCGGGCCGCCGGACCGCGCCGACCACCACATCACCGGCGGCGACGGCCGCCTCGGCGATCGCCCGCCCGAAACCGCTGCCCGCCCCGGTCACCAGCCACACCTTGTTCATCACAACTCCCCGGACCTCTCGATGCGTTCAACACGACCAAGGCTGCCGCCGGATGCCGTTGCCCGTCCAAGACCCGCGGTGATAACCATCGGCTATGACCAAGGACGTCCACGCCCGCGATCTGCGCTACTTCGTCGCGGTCGCCGAGGAACTGCACTTCACGCGCGCCGCCGAGAAGCTGTACGTCTCCCAGCCCGCCCTGAGCAAGCAGATCCGGGCACTGGAGCGGCAGTTGGGGGCGGAGCTGTTCCGGCGCGACCAGCACGGGGTGGCGCTGACGCCGGCGGGTGAGGCGCTGCTCCCGCACGCGCGCACCGTGCTGACCGCGTGGGAGGCGGGCGCGGCGGCCGTGGAGGCGGCCAAGGCGGCCCAGCGCAGCACGCTGGTCGTGGGCATGAGCACCAGTCCGGGCCGGGGCGGGCTGCTGCCGGCCGTCCGCTCCCGCTTCACCGCCGCCCACCCCGAGGTCACGGTCCGGCTGCGCCAGATGAGCTGGGACGATCCGACGGCGGGCCTGGCGGACGGCACCGCGGACGTCGCCTTCGTCTGGCTCCCGCTGCCCGACGAGGAGCGCTACGCCTGGACGGTGATCACCGAGGAACCCCGGCTGCTCGCCCTGCCCGACGCGCATCCCCTCGCCGCCCGCCCCGAGGTCGACTTCGCGGACCTGCTGGACGAGCCGTTCCTTGCCCTCCCCGAGAGCGCGGGCCGCCTCCGCGACCACTGGCTCGCCCTCGACGCCCGCGCCGGCCGCCCGCCCCGCATCGGCGCGGAGATCTCCGGCACGGAGGAGACGTACGAGGCCCTGGTCGCAGGCCTCGGCGTCTGCCTGGTGGCCGAGGGCAACGCCCCCCTGATCACCCTGGGCGGGGTCACCACCCGCCGGGTCCGGGGGATCGAACCCAGCCGCTATGCCCTGGCATGGAGGAGAGAGGACGGGGACCGACCCCTGGTGCGGGCGTATGCGGAGGCGTGTCGGGAGACGGTCCGATAGGCGCTACTCGGCAGCCCGCAGAATCCCCTCCACCACCCGTTCCAGCGACCCCGGATGCAGCCACAGAAACAGATTCGGCTCCACCAGCTCCAGCTCCATCAGCCGGGGTTGGCCATCCTCCCCGTCCACAAGGTCCACCCGCGCGTACAGCACCCCGGAACCACCCGGCACCGCACCCAACGCCTTCTGCGCGACGGCGAGTTCGGCATCCGTCGGCTCCCACCGCTCCAGATGCGGATGCGCCACCTTGTCCGCGTCGTACGGCGTCCCCGGCGCCAGGACCGCTCCCTTGCGGCTGGCGTGCAGCAGTCGGCCGCCGAAGAACTGCAGGGCCCGCTCCCCGCTGACGTCGATGCCACGGACGTACGGCTGGACCATCGCCGTGAACCCCTCGGCGTGCATGCGGGCGAGGTGCCGTACCGCCGTCTCGTGCCGGTCGGGGGTGTAGCGGGCGGCGAAGCGGGCGCCCGCGCCCGAGGTCGGCTTGATGACGTACTCGTGGTCGGCGGGCAGGTCGGCCGGCTCGCCCGGGGCTATGTAGCGCGTGGGCACCGTGGGCACGCCGGCCGCCGCCAGTTCGCCGAGGTAGCGCTTGTCGGTGTTCCAGCGCACCACCGGCGCCGGGTTGGCGAGCCGGGTCAGCGCGCCGGCCCGGTCCACCCAGGCCGCGAACTCGGCGGCGCGCCAGCTGTAGTCCCAGGTGGAGCGGATGACCACGAGGTCGTAGGCGCCCCAGTCGGCGTCCGGGTCGTCCCAGTACCGGGCCTCCGCCCCGGCCCCGGCGTCCCGGAGCGCCCGCACCAGCTCCGGCAGGTCGGTGTCCTTGCCGGGCTCGGCGCCGGGGTCGTAGGTGGCGAGGGCGATGCGGGGCACGGCGGCCTCCCTGGCGTACGTCGGTTCGATCGGCACCGAGGCTAACAAGCGGAGGGAACCGGAACAGCGCGGTTGACCTTCACCTTCGGTGAAGCCCCAGCATCGGTGGCGGACGACGAGGAGCGCGAGGTGCTCATGGAGCTGCTGACGATCGGCGCCTTCGCCAGGGCGAGCCGGCTCTCGCCGAAGGCGCTGCGGCTGTACGACGAGCTGGAGTTGCTGCGGCCCGCACGGGTCGACCCGGACACCGGCTACCGGTACTACGCCGTCGAGCAGCTCGGGCAGGCCCGGCTCGTGGCCTGGCTGCGGCGCCTCGGCATGCCGCTGGCCCGGATCCGCGCGGTGTGCGCCCTGGACGCGGCCGGCGCCGCGCGGGAGATACGGGCGTACTGGGCGCGCGTCGAGGCGGAGACGGCCGCCCGGCGGGATCTCGCCGCGTTCCTCGTCGACCAGCTGACCGACCAGTCGAGAAGGGACCACGCCATCATGCTGGAACTGCGTCATTGCGCCCAGTCCGACCGGGGGCTCGTCCGCCCCGCCAACCAGGACACCGTGTACGCGGGCCGCAGGCTGCTCGCCGTGGCCGACGGCTTCGGCCCGGCGGGGGCGCCCGCGAGCAGCGCCGCGGTGCGGGCCCTGCGGTACCTGGACGAGGCGGAGGAACTGCCCGCGGACGGTGTGCTGACCGTGCTGGAGGACGCGGTGCGCTCCGCGGGCGCGGCGGTGTGCGAGGCGGCCGGGGGCACCAACGAGGCCGGCACCACGCTGACCGCGCTGCTGTGGACGGGCGCGAAGCTGGCGCTCGTGCACATCGGGGACTGCCGGGCGTATCTGCTGCGGGACGGGGAGCTGTGCCGGATCACCCAGGACCACCGGGTGGAACCGGAGTCGCTGCTGCTGCTCAAGGCGCTGGCCGGCGGGGCGGATCCGGTGCCGGACGTGCGGTTGCAGGAGGTCCGCGAGGGCGACCGGTATCTGCTGTGCTCCGACGGGCTGACCGAGGCGGTGCCGGAGGCGCGGATACGGCAGGCCCTGGGCGCGTCCCCGGCACCGGGCGAGGCCGTGGCGGCGCTCATCACGGCGGCCAACGAGGCGGGCGGCCCGGACAACGTCAGCTGCGTGGTGGCCGACGTCGTGGCGACGGCCGCCTGAGACAGGGCAGGATGCCATGCCATGGCACTGACCGGCACGGACGCCCACACCGGCGCCGACGGGCTCCCGCCGCTCGTCGCGGACGCCCTCGCCGCCGCCCGCGCCCACCGCTTCCCGCACTCCTGCCGCCCCGAACAGGGCCGCCTGCTGCACGCCTTGGCCGGCGGGGCGACGGCCCGGATCGGGGAGACGGGGACCGGGCTCGGGGTGGGACTCGCCTGGCTGGCCTCGGGCGCGGCGCCGGGAGTGCGGCTGGTCGGCGTGGAGCGGGATCCGGGGCGGGCACGGGCGGCGGCCCGGGTGTTCGCGGGGCGGCCCGAGGTCACCGTGCTCGACGGCGACTGGCGGCGGATCGAGGAGTACGGCCCCTTCGACCTGCTCGTCCTCGACGGGGGCGGGCAGGGCAAGGCGCCCGGGGACCCGCCGGCCGACGTCGAGCGGCTGCTCGTGCCCGGCGGGACGGTGGTGGTGGACGACTTCACCCCGGCGGCCGAGTGGCCGCCCCGGCACGGGGGCGAGGTGGACCGGGCCCGGCTGCACTGGCTGGAGCATCCCGCGCTGCGCGCCACCGAACTGCGGCTCGCGGCGGACTTGAGCACGGTCGTCGGGAGGAGACACCTGGTGTAGGAAGATGCCGGTGGTCCCTGGGGCCGGCCGGTGCCTACGGTGGTCCACGGGGCCGGTGCCGGCCGGGATCCGCCGACAGTGCCGACAGTTAGGAGTGCGCCGCGTGTCCTCCCTCTTTCCCGCTCTGACGGACGGTCCTGGTGACCGCATCGCCCTGCGGTTCGGTGAGCGGTCCTTGACGTACGGCGCGCTGGCCGGGGCCGCCGCTGCGCTCGCCGCCCGGCTGCGCGGCGCCGACCGCGTGGCCGTGTGGGCCGCGAACGAGCTGGAGACCGCCGTCGCCGTGACGGGCGTGCTGCTCGCCGGCGCGGCCGCGGTGCCGCTGAACCCGAAGTCGGGCGGGAAGGAACTCGCGCACATCGTCTCCGACAGCGCACCGGCGCTGGTGCTGGCCGCATCGGGCGCCGAACTCCCCGGTGCCGTCGGGGAGTTGGAGCGGCTGGACGTCGACGCGTCCGCGTCCGGCGCCCTACCCGAGGACACCGCGTCCGACGAGGACCCGGCGCTGGTCGTCTACACCTCCGGCACCACCGGCCCGCCCAAGGGCGCGGTGCTGCCCCGGCGGGCCGTCGCCGCCACCCTGGACGCGCTCGCCGACGCCTGGCGGTGGACGGCGGACGACGTGCTGGTGCACGGGCTGCCGCTGTTCCATGTGCACGGGCTGGTGCTGGGCACGCTCGGGCCGCTGCGGCGCGGCGGCAGCGTCCGGCACCTGGGGCGGTTCGCCACCGAGGGCGTGGCGCGGGAGCTGAACGCGGGCGCGACCATGCTGTTCGGGGTGCCGACGATGTACCACCGCATCGCCGAGGCGCTGCCGCAGGACCCGGAGCTGGCCAAGGCGCTGGCGGGGGCCCGGCTGCTGGTCTCCGGCTCGGCCGCGCTGCCCGTCCACGACCACGAGCGGATCGCGGCGGCGACCGGGCGCCGGGTGATCGAGCGGTACGGCATGACGGAGACCCTCATGAACACCAGCGTGCGGGCCGACGGCGAGCCCCGCGCGGGCACCGTGGGCGTGCCGCTGCCCGGTGTGGAGCTGCGGCTCGTGGAGGAGGACGGCACGCCGATCACGGCGTACGACGGGGAGAGCGTCGGCGAGATCCAGGTGCGCGGCCCGAACCTGTTCACCGGGTATCTGAACCGGCCCGAGGCCACGGCCGCCGCCTTCACCGCCGACGGGTTCTTCCGCACGGGCGACATGGCCGTGCGCGAACCCGACGGATACGTCCGGATCGTCGGGCGCAAGGCCACGGACCTGATCAAGAGCGGCGGGTACAAGATCGGGGCCGGTGAGATCGAGAACGCGCTGCTGGAGCATCCCGGGGTGCGGGAGGCGGCGGTCACCGGGGAGCCGGACGCGGACCTGGGCGAGCGGATCGTGGCCTGGATCGTCCCGGCCGACCCGCAGACGCCCCCCGCCGCGGAGGAGTTGGCGGACCACGTGGCCCGCCGGCTCGCCCCGCACAAGCGCCCCCGCGTCGTCCGCTACCTGGACGCCCTGCCCCGCAACGACATGGGGAAGATCATGAAGCGGGCGCTCGCCGATGCCTGAGCGGCACTCCGCCCGGGAGATCCTGGCCCTCGTCGCGGACGAGTCGACCTTCACCGAACTCCCCGCCCCCATAAGGGAACCGAAGCCGGACGGCCCCCTCGGCTGGCCGGGCTACGACGCCTCGCGGGCCCGCGCCGCCGAGCGCACCGGCGAGGAGGAGTCCGTCGTCTGCGGCACCGCCCGCGTCGACGGCACCCGCGCCGTACTGATCGCGTTCGAGTTCGGCTTCCTCGGCGGCTCCCTGGGCGAGCGCACCGGCGACCGGCTGCAGGCGGCGTACCACCACGCCCGCGCCCACCGGCTCCCGGTCGTGCCGCTGGTCGCCACCGGCGGCAGCCGGATGCAGGAGGGCATGCTCGCCCTCAGCCAGCTCCAGCGGGTGGCCCGCGAGTCGGCGCTCACCCGGGAGGCGGGCCTTCCGCAGATCGCGGTGCTGCGCGACCCCACGACCGGCGGCGGCTGGGCCACCCTCGGCGCCGGAGCCGATGTGATCCTCGCGCTGCCGGACGCCCAGGTCGGCTTCGCGGGCTCCCGGGTCCGGCCGGCCGGCGCGGATCCGGCCGCGTACACGGCTCAGGCGCAGGTGGCGGCGGGCTCGGCGGACGCGGTGGTACCGCCCGGGGAGCTGCGCGAGACCCTCGGCCGGTGGCTGCGGCTGCTCACCACCCCGGCCCAGGAGGCCCCCGCACCGGCCGCCCTCGGCACCCCGGACCTGCCCGCCACCGGGTGGGAGGCGGTCCGCCGCGCCCGCTCCCCCGAACGCCCCCGCGCCCAGGCCTACTTGGACGCCTACTTCAGCCGGACGGTCTCGCTCACCGGTGACCGGTGCGGCGGTGCGGACCCCGACGGCATGCTGTGCGGGTTCGGCGAGCGGGACGGCCGTACGGTGGCCTACGCGGCCCAGACCGGCACGGCGACCCGGCCCGCCGGGTACCGCACGGCCGCCCGGCTGATCCGGCTCGCGGACCGGCTCGACATCCCGGTGCTGACGCTGGTGGACACCCCCGGCGCCGCCAACGACGCCGAGGCGGAGCGGCAGGGGGCCGGGGCCGCGATCGCCGAGGTGTTCCGCGCGGTGGCCTCGGCCCGGGTCCCGCTCACCACGCTCGTCATCGGCGAGGGCGGCTCCGGCGGAGCGCTCGCACTGTCCGCACCGGGCAACACCTGGGCCACGCCGGACAGTTACTTCTCGGTGATCGCCCCGGAACTGGCGGCCGCCATACTCAAACGCCCTGCGGACGAGGTCGAGGCGACCGCCGAACAACTGCGCATCCGGCCGCAGGACCTGCTGGAGCTGGGAGTGATCCGGGGCGTGGTGTCACCCGGCTAGCGCACGGCCGCCCCCCGGATGATCTCCTGCGTCACCGAACCCCCCATGTCGTCGTGGGCGAAGGCCCGCAGCGAAACCGAACTCGCGCCGCGCGGCACCCTCAGCGTGCCGTGCCAGGAGGCGTGGGCGCCGGTCAGCGGGACGGACGTCCAAGTGCCGCCGTCGTCGTACGACACCTCCAGCCGGCCCCCGCCCAGCGTGCCCGTGTCCTGCGCCCCGGCCACGTACGACGCGCTGAGCCCGACCGGGATCCGCGAGCCGCCGCGCACCGCCCCGGAGAGGTCGGTGTCGAGGGCGTACGCGAGGTTGATCAGCGGCAGGTAGGTCCAGCGGTCCTGTGGTGTCGCGGCCGAGCGGAACGTCCACTCGCTGTGCCCCCGGGTGGCCAGCGGCCAGCGTGTCGCGTCGAGCGCGGTATCGGTGACGGCCTTGTAGGTGTGCGCGTCGGCCGGCGCGTCCCACACGTACGCGGCGGAGCCATCGCCCCGGTCGACGAGTGTGCCGTCGAGGTAGACCGCGGTGGTCTGGGTCATGCCGCTGTCGGCGCTCCACACGTCGCCGAACCCGGTGTGGTCCGGCCCGGAGTCGCCCCAGCCGGGGGTGTTCAGCTGGATCTCGTTGCCGGAGCGTTGCTGCCCCCAGCCGAGCCCGGTGCCGAGCCAGGGGTGCCACACCGGCCCGAACCAGTTCAGCACCGGATGCGTACCGCCCTCGTACCGGACGAGGCCGCTGCGTTCCTCCAGGGTGCCGTCGCCGACGGCGACGGACTCGTGCCAGAGCTGGCCGGGCCCGGTGGAGACGTAGTCGGTGCGTTCGGCGGGCAGGTGGATGCGTTCCTGGAAGCCGAGGCCGATCGGGAAGGCGTCGGTGAGGGAGTAGCGGAACTCGCCGCCGTCCGCCGGGCGGCCGGCGTGGAACTTCACGTGCAGGGCGGCCAGTTGACGCTTCCCGGGGGCGTAGGTGAGGTCCCGGTCCGGGATCGCGCCCCGGTGGCCCTCCGACAGGTCGTACACGTACGGCGAGTCGGCGGTGCCGGTCATGTCGACCGTCCGCATCGCACGCAGCCGGGCCGCGTCGGCGGTGTTCACCGTGGCGATCTGCAGCGGCCGGTCGGCGTTGTCGTCGGTGCCCCACCAGGCCATCAGCCGGCCGGGTGCGTCGTCCGTGACGAACAGCGCCCGGGCGCCCGCGTCCTGCGCGGCCCGGGCGAGCGCGGCCGGGTCGGCTCCGTCGGCGAGGTGGGCGAGCACCGCCTTGCCCGAGACCCCGGTGAAGGGACCGTCGCCG
The DNA here is from genome assembly GCF_040703635.1 of Streptomyces sp. NPDC007189. Classification (NCBI taxonomy): domain Bacteria; kingdom Bacillati; phylum Actinomycetota; class Actinomycetes; order Kitasatosporales; family Streptomycetaceae; genus Streptomyces; species Streptomyces sp. NPDC007189. The sequence goes on along the minus strand of NZ_JBEYEY010000002.1, from coordinate 390,806 downwards.
ACGTCGGCCAGCGGCAGCCGGGTGCGGCCCTCGATCAGCGTGCCGCCCGGCTGCACGGTCGCCTCGCCGATCCCCTCGACCGCCAGCTCCGGCTCGGCCAGCCGCCACACCGTGCGGTACTCGAAGGAGCCCCGGGTGACCCGCGCGGTGGGCGCGGCGAAGACGCTGTCGTAGGTGAGGGGCACCTGGACCGCGCCGAAGAGGTCGGCGCCGTTCGCCTGCCGGTCGTACTCCATGAGGAGCTGGTGGGTCTCGGTGCGCCGGTCCACCTCGGTCCTGACCTCGCGCAGGGTACGGCCGTCGAGGGTGACGTCCTGGTCGTGGTCGAGGGTGATCCCGGGCGCGCTGAGGAAGCCGAGGCCGAGGGAGTCGGCGCCGTGGCTGCCGTGCACGTCGAGGAAGGTGGCGAGGGCGTAGGCGCCGGGCTTGAGGCGCAGCCGGAGCGTCCCGGAGTCGCCGACGTGGGCCTGCTGGGCGTCCTCGTCCGCCGCGAGCCGCTGCACGGTGAGATCGGCCGGTGCCGGCGCGCCCGCGCGGTCCTTGACGTGGACGGTGAGCGTGTACCGCTCGTCCTCCTTGACCAGCCCGAACGCGGTGTGCGCGACGGTGTTCCCGGCCGCGTCCACGGCCACGATCTGCCCGCTGGTCTCGCCGACCGGCGCCTTGGATCCGTCGCCGGTGACCGTGGTGGAGGCGGTGCCGTGGGCCGGGACGGTGAGGGCGGTCGCGGCGAGGGTGGCGACGCCGTCCGGTGCGCCCCGCACGGACAGCTTCAACTCGACCGGCGTGTCGGAGGAGTTGGTGTAGGTGAGGGTGCGGGTGACGGGCTGGTCGGCGTCGTAGGGCCAGCTGTGGAAGCCGAGGTCGGCGCAGCCGGTGGCGGTGACGGACGCGTGCACGGCGTCCGGGACGCTCACCCGGCCCGCGCCCAGCTCGTACACGGAGGCGTCGACTTGCTTCGAGGTGGACATCAGCGCGTCCTTCAGCTGCGCGCCGGTCCAGTCGGGGTGCTGCTGCGCGAGGAGGGCGGCGACTCCGGCGACGTGCGGGGTCGCCATGGACGTGCCGCTCATGGAGGTGTAATAGCCGCTGCCGTCGGTGAGCTGGGAGCGGGCGGCGAGGATGTCGACGCCGGGGGCGGACAGGTCGGGCTTGAGGGCGTTGTCGCCGTAGCGGGGTCCGGCGCTGGTGAAGTAGGCCGCCTGGTCGGCTGAGTCGACGGCGCCGACGGTGAGGGCCGCGTCGGCGGCGCCCGGCGAGCCGATGGAGGAGGGGGCGCCGGTGTTCCCGGCGGCGACGACGAAGAGCGCGCCGGTCTCCTTGGACAGGGTGTCCACGGCCTCGGCCATCGGGTCGGTGCCGTCGCTCGGCTCGGAGGAGCCGAGGCTCATCGAGACGATCCGGGCGTGCACCTCGCGTGCCGCCCACTCCATCCCGGCGATGATCTGGGACTCGCTGCCCGAGCCCTGGTCGTCGAGCACCTTGCCGACGGCGAGGGCGGCCTCGGGCGCGACCCCCTTCTCCGTGCCGCCGGAGGCGGCTCCGCTGCCGCCGACGGTGGAGGTGACGTGGGTGCCGTGCCCGTCGCGGTCCGCGACGTCCTCGCCGTCGACGAAGCTCTTGGTGGTGGTGACCCTGTCCTTGAGATCCGGGTGGCTCAGGTCGACCCCGGTGTCGAGGACGGCGACCGTGACGCCCTTCCCGGTGAGCCCCGCGTCCCAGGCCGCCCGGGTGCCGATCTGAGCGTTGCTCTCGGCCATGTCGGCCTTCACCGTGCCGTCCAGCCACACCTTGGCGACGCCGTCGTGGTGGGTGAACGACCGCCAGAAGGTGCGTCCCTTGCCGGCCTCGACGGCGGCCCCGCGCAGGCTGGGCAGGCTCCTGGTGCGTTCAGCACCGGCCGGGGCGGCGGCCCGCGCGCCCTTGCCGTAGGTCACGATCAGCGGGGTCGCGCCGGCCTCGGCGTCGGTGAGCCCCTGCCGGATCAGCCCGCTGACGTCGAACAGCCGCCGGTCCAGCGTCCCGGCCCGCAGATACGGCAGCGCCTCGTCCGGTACGACGCTGATCCGGCCGTCGCTCTGCTGGGTCCGTACGGCCCCGGTGGCCCCCTCGGGCCGCCGCACGCCGACCGTCTTCTTTCCGTGCCCGAGGTCGGTGACGGTCACCTTGTCGCCGGTGACGAGGGTGACGGTGGTGGCCCTGGCGGCCGGGGCGGGGGCCGGTGAGTGCGGTGCGGGGGTCGCCGCCGCTGCCGGTCCGATCGGGAGCAGGGCGCCCACCAGCCCCACCGCCACCACCCCGGCCGCTCGGCGTGCGACTCCCGAGCCGGGTCTGACCGGCCCGCTGCGTCCGGCTGGTGCTCTGGTCATCCACGCCTCTTCTCGTCGGGTGTGTCTGTCCGAGTGGCTCGCGTGCTGGGACGAGTGTCATGTGCCGCCTGGTGCAGGGGTGTTGACCGTCCACGGCGGAAACGCGCCGTGGCGGCTTCCCGCCAGAGCCGGTGATCCGTGCCGTGCATACCGGAGACACCGTCAGCGCCCGTCCCTCACAATGGAATTGCTGTTGGACCGAGCGCGCGGGGGCGATGAACACCATGGGCAGACTGCTGGAGTTCACCACGGACGACGGCGCCGTGGTCGTCGTGGAGAGCGCGGAGCCCGGGACCGGGACCCGCCTGGTCGGCCGTGGCGACGGCGGCCCGGCGGCCCAGGCGTCCCGCACCTTCGAGGGCGCCCTGGACGGGGTGCGCTCGGCGGCCCAGTCCGCGCTGCGGGTGTTCCGCGACGGCAGCCTGCGACCCGACTCGGTGGAGCTGGAGTTCGGGGTGAAGCTGACCGCGGAGGCCGGCGCGGTCATCGCCAAGGGCGCGGCCGAGGGCCAGCTGGTGGTGCGCCTGGCCTGGTCGGCGCCGCACCCGGCCACCGCACCGCCGGCCGCGCCCGCAGCACCGGCCGGCATCCCGGAGCCGACGACCCGCTCATGACGGCCGCTTCCTGGCATGCCCGGATCGAGTGCCGGGGCATGGTGGCGGGAGCGGGTTTCCTGGTGGGCCCCCGCACGGTGCTGACCTGCGCGCACGTCGTACACCACAGCGAGCCGGGCACACTGACGGTGTCGTTCCCGAACCGGCCGGACGTCACCGCGGTGCCCGCGACCCTGGCCGTGCACGGCGGCTGGGCGGGCGGCGCCACCGACCCCGGCGACCTCGCCGTGCTGGAACTGTCCCGGCAGGTGCCGCAGAGCCCGGCGCGCTTCGCCCCCGTGGACGCCGAACGGGCCCTGCCCGGCGTGGCGCTGGAGGCGTACGGCTTCCCGGACGGGTACGAGGAGGGGCAGCTCGCCTGGTACCGCGCCCGGTCCGCCACGCGCATCGCCGGCGAGTGGGTGCAGCTGGAGGCCGTGACCGGGCACGGGCAGCCGCTGACGCACGGCTTCAGCGGCGCCGCCGCGGCCCTGCCGGACGGGCGGGTGGTCGGCATGGTCGCCCAGATGGCGGGCGAACCCGGGGTGCTGGTCGCGCGGATGCTGCCCACCGGGGTGCTGGCCCGGCACTGGCCGGCGCTGGCCGAGCTGCTGCCGGACGGCGCGGGCGCCGGGGATCCGGCACGGCGGCTGCACGCCCTGGTGGACAGGGCCGAGGACACGGGTCTGGTGTGCTCGGCGGACCAGCTGTTCGTGGACGCCGTCGGCGACTTCGGGCCGCCCCTGCCGCCGGGCGGCTTCCCCTCCCTGCGGGCGGCGGCGGGCTATGTGCAGTGCGAGGTCGCGGAACCCGCCGAGGCGCTCACCCGGTTCGCGGACCGGCTCACGGAACTGCTGGACGGGCCCGCACCGGCCGCGCCCGCGCCCTCCGCCGAGTCCGCGCCGGCCGCGTGGGCGCCGATCCTGATCGAGGTCGACCACAGCGGCGCCGGAGCCGACCAGATCACGGTCGCGGTGTCGGCGTACCGCGACGGACGGCGGCGGCCGGTGGGCACGGCCCGGCTGCCGCGCGCCGGGATGCAGGCGTACATCCAGCGGGGCATCGACCGGGCCTTCGCGGAACTCGCCTTCGGCGCGGACGAGTTGCTGACCTTCACACTGCCCCGCGATCTGCTGAACCTGCCGGTGGCGCACTGGGCGTGCAGCGCCGAGGACCCCACCCCGCTGGGCTGCGCCCACCCCGTGGTCGTCACCGACCGCTCCCGGCACCGCAGCGCCCGGCTGCGCCACCAGCTCGGCAAGAAGTGGCAGAAACTCGCCGCGGGCGGCGCCCCGGTCCTGCACCGCGTGGACTGCGGCACCCCGTCCCTGGGCCTGCGCAAACGGCTGCGCGAGCAGGAGGCGGGGCTGGCCGGGTTCGCCGCCCCGCCCGGCGCCGTACCCGAGCACTTCGAGGCGGGCCTGAACATGCCCGTGCCCGTTCTGCTGTGGCCGCGCGAGGGCTGCCCCGGCGCCGGTGGGCACACCGCGCCGTGCGCCGGTACGGCGTTCCTGGACGCCCTCGCCCCGCGCGTGCAGGGCGTCCCCCCGGCCGAACTGCCCCGGCACGTCCAGCTGTTGCGGGAGGAGGCCGCGGCCGAGGAGGAGGCCGAGCGGCACTGGGCGCGCGACGTCCAGCTGCTGTGGGACGACCCGCGCTGCTTCCCCGAGCCCCCCGCCAGCCTGCACACCCCCGTGGCCTGAGCCACCGAGAGAAGGACCGCCTGCCATGCCCCTGTGGCCCGTGTACACCGGCACGAAGGAGCCGCACGACGGCATCGCCGAGCTGCCCCCGCCGCCGCCCTGGCGCGCCTTCGACGGCGGACCCCCGCTGGACACGCCGGAGGACACCGCCGACTCCGCGGCCACCTCACCGGACCGCACGCACCGCGCGCAGACCTACCGGGCCACCCCGGAGACCGTCGAACTGGTCAACGCGGCGCTGTACCTGCGCCGCCCGCTGCTCGTCACCGGCCCGCCCGGCACCGGCAAGTCCTCGCTGGCCTACGCGGTGGCCCGCGAGCTGAGGCTGGGCCCGGTGCTGCGCTGGAACATCACCAGCCGCAGCACGCTGCACGACGGCCTGTACCAGTACGACCCCCTGTCCCGCCTGTACGCGGCCCGGCAGAGCGCGCCCGGCCCGGCCCCGGAGTCCGGCGTGGAGGACCACCTGCGGCTCGGCCCGCTCGGCACGGCCCTGCTGCCCTACGCCCGCCCCCGGGCGCTGCTCGTCGACGAGATCGACAAGAGCGACCTGGACCTGCCCAACGACCTGCTGAACGTGCTGGAGGAGGGCCAGTACGAGATCCCCGAACTGGTCCGCGCCGCCCGGCACGTGCCGAAGGCCCGGGTGATGGTCGACGGCACCCACGACCGGGTCCCGGTCGAACGCGGCCGGGTCCGCTGCCGCGCCTTCCCGTTCGTCGTGCTGACCAGCAACGGCGAGCGGGAGTTCCCGCCCGCGTTCCTGCGCCGGTGCGTGACGCTGCGGCTGCGGCAGCCGGACGAGGAGCAGCTCGCGGACATCGTCCGCGCCCACTTCGACGGCGAACCGGACGCGTACGCGCAGACGCTGATCAGCCGCTTCCTGTCGCGGGTGGACGGCGGCGACCTGGCCACCGACCAGCTGCTCAACGCGATCTATCTGGCCCGTTCCGCCGATCTGCCCGACGGCTCCCTGGACGGGCTGGCCCGGCGGCTGATGCCCTACCTCGGCGAGGGCCGGCAGCCGGATGCCCACTGACCGTCCCCGGGACCCGCTCGCCCGCCTGGCCGCCGCCCTGGCCGAGGCGGCGGGCGGCCTGCGTCCGACCCCGCTGGAACTGGCCGAAGTGCTGTGGCTGGCACGGCAGATGGAGCCGCAGCCCGCCGAGGAGCCGGAGCCCGATGAGGAGCCGGCCACACCCGCGTCGACCGCCCCACCGCCACCGCCGGAGCCGGAAATACCACCGCACCGGCAGCCGTCCGTGCCGCCGGCCCGTGCGGCCCACCGGCCCCCGCCGCCGGAGCCCGCCCGCGCCGGGCCCGCCGACGAGCCGCGCACCCCGCTGCACCTGCCCGCACCGGCGCCGGGCCCGCCCGGCCCGTACGCCGCGCTGCTCGCGCCCGCACCACCGATGCTGCGCCACCCGCTGGGCCTGCAACGCGCGCTGCGCCCGCTCAAACGGCACACCGACGCGCCCTCGGGTCACCGGCTCGACGAGCACGCCACCGCCGACCGCATCGCCCGCCTCGGCGCGTCCCCCGAGTGGTGGCTGCCGGTGCTGCGCCCCGCCAAGGAGCGCTGGCTGCGCCTGAACCTGGTGCGGGACACGGGTCCGACGATGCCCGTCTGGCTGCCCCTGGTCCGCGAACTGCACGCCGCCGTCGCCCAGTCCGGCGTCTTCCGCACCGTGACCCCGGTCCGGCTCACCCCCGACGGCACGGTCCATCCGGCGGGCACGCACGCCCCGGCCGACGGACGCACCGTGACCCTCGTGATCAGCGACTGCATGGGCCCGCAGTGGCGGCCCGGTCCGGCGGGCGACCGGTGGGAGGCGACCCTGCGCCGCTGGTGCCGCCGGATGCCCGTCGCCGTCGTACAGCCGCTGCCCGAGCATCTGTGGCGGGACACCGCCCTGCCGGCCGTGGCGGGCGTGCTGACCGCGCCGTTCCCGGCGGCTCCGGCGGCGGCGCTCGCGTTCACGCCGTACGACGGCGATCCGGCGCGCTTCGCGGGGCCGGGCGCGGTCCCGCTGCCCGTCCTGGAGGCCGCCCCGCGCTGGCTGGCGAACTGGGCGGCCCTGCTGGCATCGGCCGGCGGCAGCGGATTCCCCGGCTCGGCGGCGCCGCTGGGCGACCACCCGGACCCCGGCAGCCGTACCGACCTCGGCCGGCTCTCCGCCGAGGAACTGGTCCTGCGGTTCCGCGGCACGTCCTCCCCGGAGGCGGTCCGGCTGGCCGGCCATCTGGCCGTCGGCCGCCCCGACCTGCCGGTGATGCGGCTGGTGCAGCGCGCGGTCGAGCCCGACCCGCGCCCGCAGCACCTGGCCGAGGTCATCCTCAGCGGCCTGCTCACCACCGCCCCCGGACCGCCGGGCAGCTACGCCTTCCGGCCCGGCGTACGGGACCTGCTGCTGCGCGGCCTGCCCCGCTCGTCCCGCAACCGCACGACCGACCTGCTCGCCCGCACCGGCGGGCTGATCGAGGAGCGGGCCGGGGCGGCCCCCGGCGAGTTCCGCGCGGTGACCCCCACGCCGGGCGCCCATGGCGGTGCCGCACCGGACGGGGAGCCGTTCGCCACGGTACGACGGGACAGCCTGCGCCGGCTGACCGGGAGCGGCCCGCTGCCGATGCCCGCGGGGCTCGGCGGCCGGTACCGGCTGCTGCGGCGGATGAGCCCGAGCGGCTCCCTGTGGCTGGCGCAGGACGAGGAGGCCGGCCGGAGGGTGGTGCTGCGGCTGCACCGGCCGCTCACCGACCCCGAACGGCGGGCGGCCTTCCTGCGGGAGACGGAGGCCCTCAAGGCCCTGGACCACCCGAACGTGGTCACCGTCCACGACTTCGGCATCGCGGACGACATCCCGTACGTCGTGATGGAACACCTGGACGGCATCCCGCTGAACGCCCTGGCGGCGCCGAACGGCTACCACCTGCCGGCCCCGCTGACGATGTCCGTCGGCACGCAGCTGATGCGCGGTCTGCGGGCCGCGCACCGCCGCTGGGTCCGGCACGGCGCGGTCAGCATGTCCCGGGTGGTGCTCCTGCCCGACGGCACGGTCAAACTCACCCTCTTCGAGCCCGGGTTGCCCGCGAACGTGCCGCGCGACGAGGACCTGCGGGCGCTGGGCGCGATGATGCTGCACCTGGCCACCGGCAGCGCGCGGGCCGATGCGCGGACACCGCTGCGCCATCTCCCCGAGTCGGTACGCCGGCAGTACGCGGAGGCGCTCTCCCTCCTGATGTCCACGTCGCTCCGGCAAGCAGGCGTGCCCACCCTTCTGGACGAGCAACTGGTGCACCACGCCCGGGTGACGTACACCCCGCGCTCCTACGTCCTGCTGGGGCCGGTGACCGTCGACGTACCGGATCGCCCGGCGGACCTCGCGCCGCCGGCCCGCGCGCTGCTCGCCATGCTGCTGCTCCGGCACGGCCGCACGGTGACGCACGACGAGCTGCGGGCCGGCCTGTGGAGCCCGGCGGAGGAACCGAGGGACGCGATGGCGGCGCTGGGCCGGCTGGCCTCGGCGCTGCGCGAGGCCCTGGGTCCCGGCGCGCTGGCCACGCTCCCCGACGGCTACGCCCTGCACACCAGCGCCGACCAGGTGGACCTGCTGCGCTCCGAGGAGCTGCGGCGCCAGGCCACCGAGCTGGCCGAGGGCGGCAGCCTGGAGCCCGCCCGGGACCGGCTGGACGAGGCGCTGCGGCTGTGGCGCGGTCCGGGCCTGGTCGCCGGCGTGCCGGGCCCGGCCGCCCGTACCGCCCGCACCCGGCTCCTCCAGCTGGAGCTCGCCCTGTACCGGCAGCGGGCCGAACTGGACCTGGAGATGGGGGAGTTCGAGCGCGTGGCGAGAGACCTCGGCGAACTCCTGCACGCGTACCCGGCCCGTGCGGACTACCGCCGCCTGCTGCTGCTCGCGCTGCAACGGCTCGGCCGTACCGAGGAGGCCCTGGAGGTGTTCGAGGAGTACGAGGAGTCCGGCGGCGACGATCCCGTGCTGCTGGCGCTGGGCCACGAACTGCGCCGCGACCACGCCGACGACACCCGGTCGGCGGACCCGGAACAGCTCCCCGAGAACCCCCCGTCCGGCGCCTTCACCCGGGGCCCCGACGACCTTCCCCTGGGCTCCTTTCCCACCGAGGACGACCTGCCCTCACTGCTGTACGGCCCCGAGGAGACACCGCAGGACGGGTCCCTGCCGCAGGACGACGCCCCGGAGAGCCTGTTCGCGGCGGAGGACGGGCCGCCGTATGAGGACGTGCCCGCGGCGAGGCGCGGGACGTCGTCGGCTCCGGCCTTCCCGCTCGTGGCCCGCTTCGAGCTCGCGGACGGCGCCGGGGACCCGGACGACCGGCCGGCCCTGGGCCGCGCGGTGGTGCGGCTGCTGCTGGCCGCCGGACTGGGCCCGGCCGACTACCGGCTGCGGGCCGGGGAGCGCGGGTACACGGTCCTGCTGCCCGACGGGGAGCCGGGACTGCGCATGCTCTCCGTCGCCCTGCGGGATCTCCCGGACCGCATGGCCGAGACGGGCGGACTGCGCTGGCGGGTCACGTTCCGGCGGCAGGAGGACGGCGACGGCCGGGAAGGCGCGCGGGGGCTGGAGTCGTCCGGCGCCCAGGGCGTCGTCGTGGTGTCCGACCCGCTCCGCACCGAACTGGCCGAGCGCGGCCACGAGCCCGCGCGGCTGCTGCCGCTGACTCCCGGGGCGCCCACCGACGGCTGGTACGTCCTGGTGGACGCACCGGACCCCGCCACCGTCGAACCCGTCCAGGGGCCGTTCCGCCAGCCCGCCGGGGTGACGCTGCCGGGCACCCGGCGGACAAGAACCCTCGTCTTCGCGGCGCACGTCCGCGGGTTCACCCTCGACCGCCCCAGCGGTGACGTGTACTACTACGAGGTGGACCGCACCGAGCGCCGGCTGGCCCTGAACGAACCGGGTCCGGAGGTCAACGGCACGTCCGTCTTCACCCTCACCGGAGAGGCGGTCTGGCGGATCGAGGACCCGGTCCGTGCCCTGTCGGCCCTGGCCGGCCGCCTCCCCTCCACCGTCGTCGCCGAGCATGTGCGCACCTGCCTGCGCACGGTGTCCTCCCTCTACCCGCCGAGCCTGGCCGCCGAGGCCGGCAGCCGGCTGGAGACGGAGGTGCGCGAGCATGCCCCGTCCGGCTACGCGGTCCACTGGCGGGGCTCCCTCGCCCCGACCCTCGCCTCCCTGACGCCCCCGCCCCTCGCGGGGGTCGACGGGGAACTCGCCGAGGCCCTCCGCTCGGCCACCGCCGTGCTCCTGGGCTTCGACGGCGTGCTGACCCGGCTCCACGCCGACCGGCGCACGGGAGAGACGACGGCCGCGCAGCAGGCCACCCGGCGCCTGGCCCTGCGCTACGGACGCGCCGGTCGTCCCCCGCTCGACCTGCTCCGGGAGCGGGCCGGGGAGGACTCCGTCGCCGAACTCGCCCGCGAGCTGACGGCGGTGGAGACGGCCGCCGCCCGCGAGGCGGAGCCGGTGCCCAACGCCGACCTGCTGGTGCGCACGCTGGCCGGCAAGGGACTGCCCCTGGGCCTGGTCACCGACTGCGCCACGGAGGCGGTGACCACGTATCTGGAACGGCGCCGGCTGACGGACTGCCTCATCGGCGGAGTGCACGGACGCGGCGACCTCGGCCGCCCGCTGATGCCCGATCCGCACCGGCTCCAGCGGGCCGCCGGCCGGCTCGGGGTCCGGCCGGACCGGTGCCTGATGATCGGCGCCGACGACAACGAACGGGCGGCGGCGCTGGCGGCCGGCATGCCGTTCGTGCACGTGGTCGCCGAAGACCTCCGCCCGCTCGGCTCCCACCGGCTGACGAGCCCCGGCCTTCTACCTCTCCTGCGCGCCGCACAGAGCCTGTGACACGCCCGGGGCCGCGAAGTACCCCCGTTCGGCGGCACCCCGCCCGGCCCCCTCCAGAAGGCGCCCGCCCCCGGGCCCCGCGCACGATGCAGGGAGAGGAGGACACCCGCCGACCGGGCGGGCGCCCACGCCCCGCGCACTCGGGAGGATCCGCCGTGACCGTCAGTCTGGAGCAGTTGCGCCGCTGCCACTTCGCCGTCGACCTGGGCGCGGCCCGTACCCGGGTGTATGTGAAGGGCGCCGGGCTCGTCGTCGACCAGCCCTCCGTCGCCGCCGTGAACACCCGGACCGGCGCGCTCATCGCGGTGGGCGAGTTCGCGGAGCAGATGACGGGGCGGACGCCGTCCTACATCCGGGTCGTACGGCCCATCTCCGGCGGCACGGTGGTGGACATCGAGATGGCCCAGCGCATGCTGCGGCAGCTGATCGGCGACAAGACGCGCCGTCAGCTGCGCCGCAATCTCCGGCTGCGCGCGGCGGCCTGCACCCCGCACGACGCCGATCCGCTGGCCCAGCGGGCGACCATAGAGACGCTGGTGGGGCTGGGTGCCAAGCGGGTGGAGCTGGTGGACACGCTGATCGCGGCGGCCGTCGGCTGCGGGCTGCCCGTGGAGCGCCCCGAGGCCACCATGATCATGGTGTGCGGGGCCGCCGCCACCCAGGTGGCCGTCCTCTCCCTCGGCTCCATCGTCACCGCCGAGCGGATTCCGGTGGGCGGCGAGGCCGTCGACCACGCGATCGTGCAGCTTCTGCGGCACGAGCACGAGCTGATGCTGCCCAGCCAGGCGGTACGGCCGCTGCAGGTCGCCCTGTCGGGCAACGGGCTGACCGCGCAGGGCCCGGAGATGACCGAGATCCACGGCCGGGACGTGGCCACCGGGCTCGCGCGCAGCGTGCAGGTCGACACCGCCACCGTGCGCGACGCGATCCAGACCCCGCTGACCGCGGTCCTCGACGGCATCGGCAAGGTGCTGCGCGAGTGCCCGCCCGACCTGGTCGCCGACCTCGCCGACCGGGGGATCATGATGGTCGGCGGTTCGGCGCTGCTGCCCGGCTTCGACCAGATGCTGCGGGAGGCCACCGGCATGCCGGTGCACATCGCCGAGCGTCCCGACGTCTGCGCGGCCCAGGGCCTCGGCGCGATGCTGGAGGGCCGCATCGAGCCGCTGGTCCTCAACCCCCTGGCGGCCTAGCCGGGGTCACAGGGCCACGTAGCACCGGATGGTCGTCCCGCCGTCCCCGGCGTGGATCCGGACCAGGTCCGCCACCAGGTTGACCAGCAGCAGTCCCCGCCCGCCCGCCTGGTCCGGAGGGGCGGGGCAGCGGCCGGCCAGGGGGTCGGCGAGCTTGCCCCGGTCACGGACCTCGCACAGCACATGCCCGGCCTCGGCCCACACCGTGACCTCCCCGGAACCGCCGCCGTGGACCACGCTGTTGGTGGTCAGCTCCGCGGTGATCAATGACAGGTTCTCCAGAGCCCTCCCGGCCAGGCCCAGCCGTTCCCCGTGCCCGGTGACCAGGTGCCGTACGACGGGCAGGCCGTCCTCGTCGAAGGCGGCGGTGAGCACGCCCGGTCCGGCGCCGGGGGCGGGCGGCAGCGGCGCGTTGTACCGGGCGACGACGTCCTCGGGGTCGTAGGCCTCGCTGCCCCGCTGCGGGCCGGGGCCCGCGGGGATGACGACCGGGTGGGTGGCGTGGGCGTCGGCGAGGGCGCGCTCGTCCAGACCGGAGGTGTCGTACGGGCACAGGATGGTGACCTCGCGGCCCTGGAAGGCGGCGTTGATCAGCGCCTCGTGCTGGGCGCAGGCCGGGTACTCGGCGGGGCTGCGGCCGGCCCAGATGGGCTCGCCGATGATGTGGACGCGCCGGCCGGGCGGCTGGGCGTCGGCGAAGGCGCGCAGCACGCCGGGGATGATCCGGCCGGGATTGCGCCCGGCCTCCCGCATGTCCAGGAACCGTACGGCCTCGCCGTCGGCCCCGAGCGCGTCCCGGATCAGCCGCAGGTTCTCCCCCGGCACGGCGACCGCGACGGGCGCGCCGGCCGCCAGCGCCTCGCGCACGAAGGGCACGGTCCCGGCCAGGTACTCCTCCACGTCGCCGTAGAACAGCGCCGGATGCACGAAGGGCCCGGCCGCCCCGGCGAACGCGCCGGTCGTCTCACTCATGCCACCGACGCCCCGATCCCCGGACGTCCGCACCGGAACGGCTGCGGCAGGCGCGGCGGAGCGGCCGGGAGGACGCACCTTCGGCCGTACACCGCGGCCGTGCGTCAGTCCCGGCTCCTCTCCCCTGTTCTCCCGCTAACACGAAGGAAGGTGTGCCCCGAATGTCGCTCGTCTCACTTCTCCGGTACGGCAACCGGGCGCGGCGAGCACAGCCGTACCGGAACGGACGCACGGACACCCTCGCCGGGACCCCGGGCGCGCTCCCGGCGGACGTCACCCGGCTCGAGCTGAATCTGACGGGTCTGACCTTCATTTCCCACACCAGGCTCCGCCGGGTGGCGGAGGTGATCACGACGGGCGCGACCCCGGGCGGCCCCGCCTTCCCGGACGAGCTGCGCACCGACGGCACGGAGTGGATCCGGAGGGTTCGCGCCGGGCGCTCAGTACGGCAGGATGCGTCCGGACGGAGTCCTGCGGTCGATCTCCTGCCCGCGCGGGGCGGCGGGGCGCCGGCTGACGCGTACCCGGATGCGACGGTCCATGACGCCCTCCCTCTGCCGAAACGGCCCGGCGATCGACGCCGGTAGGAGGTCCGTGCCCAGGACGCGGGCCGTTCAAGCATGTACGGGTCAACCAGACACCCGCATCCCGCTCTCGGCGAACACGGCCGCCGGGCCGCGACCGGGGGCGTACCGACCGAAGCGACCACGAGACGGAGACCGCTCCGGGCACGCCCGACGTGCGCGCTCTCCACCCACTCGAAGTCGGCGGCGACGCGCGCGACTTCGACCAGTTGGGTCCCGGAGCGCCCATCCGCCAGGAGCCTGAAGCCATGTCGAACAGGGGACGGAGAAGAGGAGTCACCCCCTGCGCCGGACGGCGGTCGATGCGCCGCGCGGGCGGCACACGCCCGGCTGCCTCCGGCTCATGGTCCGAGAGGGTGAACGAGGAACGCCGCCTCGGCGTGGCGGCCCCCGTCTCGCAGTCCCGCAGGTGACATCGTTTCTGCACCTGCGGCGCCTGGTGGGGCGGGTGGGACTCGAACCCACGGCCGACGGATTATGAGACCTTTTCTGATCTTCCGATCAGTCTTCGCTCTTGCCTCAACTTTCCGATAACCGCAGGTAAGAGGCTCTTCGTGGTTCTTGCTCCGCGCCGGCCGTCCTGATCCTTCCGAATCCTTCCGTCCACTGCGTGTCCACTGGGAGTCCACCGGCGCCGGTCCTCACATCGGCTACAGGCGGCGTGGGAAGCCGTTCTCGCAGGTCGAGGTCTTCGGCAGAAGGGGAGTTGAACTACATCCCAGCGGACTGCCTTACCGGCGCAGCAGCCGCGCCTTCTTCGCCCATGGGTGGAACCGCGGGGCGGTGCGACGTGTTATCCAAATTCACGTGATCGACGGGCGCACGTTTTTCGTCACGTCGACGCGTCGACACGAGCGACTTCGGCGTTCCGGTTTCACAGGAAGTACACAGTCATCATGCATGCGCGTGGATTCCAGGCGGGCCACATGGTTTCGGTCTACCTCGCAGCAGACCCTTGCTGCTGATGGTGACTGTGCGTCTACAGTGCTCCCGTGTGATCCCGAAGGTCCAGACCAGGCTGCACGGATACACATGACCATGCACGGGGGAGACAAGACAGCACAACAGCTTCAGCATGCGCCTCCCCGTGCCGCTCAACCTTCACGAGGGGGAATTCCTTTGGGCGCATACGAGCCTCCGCCGCCGCCCTGACCGCCGGCGCTGCCTGCGCCGCGCTTCTCGCGGGGGCGTCGTCCGCTTACGCCGGAACCTCGTACGAAAGCGACATCTGCTCGTCGTCCGGCAACAAGTACTGCTTCCGTCTTCACTTCAACTCGCGGTCGTCGCAAACGTGGGTGTCGCACGGTTCGTGCTTCCTGGCCAACGTGTCCGTTCCGAACGCGTGGGGCTACTCGCCGAACCAGGCCAGCGTGGTCCGCTACGTCTTCGACTACCACTCGAACGCCTGCTACGACGACGACAAGGGCTACAAGCAGGGCATTTACCACAACGCGGCATCCGGTTCCAACGACGACCCGTCGCACTCGTACAACGTGTACTCCAGCACCAACTACTCGGGGTCCACGACATACTTCCCCCGCAAGGACGGCATCGCTCACAACCTCGCATCCAACGTGAAGAACAAGAACGAATCGCAGCGGAGGAACTGACGTGCTTGCCAAGTCCATGCGGGTGGCGGCCGCTGCCGCCGCGTGCGCCACCATTGCCACCGCCGCCTACGCCGCCACGCACAACGGCCAGGGAAACGGCCGCACCACGGCCCAGTCGGCGGCGAGCCGCCCAAGAGCCGAGGCAGCTCCACGTCTCGCACAGCCACAGCGGGTGCCCCAGCACGGACTCGTGAAGGGCATGAGGCTGCCGGTCGAGGACTACATGCTCTCCAACGCTGACACCGCCCAGATCGAGGACGCCCGCGCAGCGGTCGAGTCCGCATGCATGCAGCAACACGGTTTCACCTTCAACCCGCCATCCGCCCGCGACACCATCCCGGTCGGCTTTGACGAGGCCAACATGGAACGCCGCTACGGCCTCGCCGACGACGCGGTCGCCCGCACACACGGCTACCAACTCCCCGACGCGACAGACCCTTCCCAGGAGCAGGCCGAATCGGACGCAGAGGAGAAAGCGGAAAACCGCACCGACGCGTGGGACAAGACCCTCGACGAAGTGTGCATCCCCGAGGCGAACAAGAAGATCGGCATCATCAACCCCACCGACCCGGCCGGTGAGCTGTCCGCCCAGTCGTTCGAAGCGACGAAGACGCAGGCGCCGGTGACGAAGGCACTCGCCGCATGGTCGTCCTGCATGAACCGGGCGGGACACAGCCTGCGTTCCCCCCTCGACGCCCCCGCCGCCTTCCCGCCCGCTGCCGCCGCCGGCCATACCGTTTCCAAGCCCTCACAGGCAGAGGTGCAGACCGCCACAGTGGACGTCACCTGCAAGAAGAGCAGCCGTCTCGTGGCGGTCTGGTACAAGGCGGAAGTCGCCTACCAGACCAAGCAGATCGCCGCCCACAAGGAACAGCTCCAGGCGCAGAAGGCCCGCAACACCAAGCTGGTAGACAACGCTCGTGCCGTTCTCGCCACGTCAGGCAACCAGTAACGGGGTTCCAGCCCCTGTAGACGACCGGCGTGACCCCGCGTACCTCCCCCGGGCCCGGGGCGCGCCGGTTAGTGAGGACCCTTCATGCCCAGCAGAAGAACCATCATCGGCTTGCTGGCGATGTTCGCGGTCGTCTTCGGCGCGGCAGCCTGGTACATCGAGACCCAGGTCAACGCCTCCCCCAAGCCTGTCCGTGAGAGGACGCAGGTCGAGGTGACGCAGTACGGCGTCGACCAGAGCCACGGACGCCGGATGGCGGTCGCCGAGTACGTCATCCACAACGACACAGCTCCCGGACCGGTCACCTACACCGTGACGTTCGGTTTCGGCGACGATCCCGCGGCCTTCACCAAGACCGTCGTCAAACGCGTTGATGCCCACGACAGCTACACCGGCAGCGTCAGTATGCCCTGGGACCAACTGGAGGCCCTCGACGGGGTTCGGGTCCTCGGAGTCCAGCGGGACTGACCGGTCTCTTCTATTTCTTCCTCGAGCTCCCGCCCCGCCCCCTGCGGGCACGGGGCGGGTCAAGCCGTGCCCCGCGACCGGGGCACGGGACATCCCATTACTCAGGAGCGGGGGAAGTCCTGTCTTGAGATCCAGAAAACGACACATATCCTTGGCCGCCGTGGTGGCGTGTGCCGCGCTGACAGGCGGCCTGCTGCAAGCGGCCCCGGCCACAGCAGCACCAACCCCACCACCCAAGCCGGGTCGAAGTGAACAACCGTCGGCTCCCCCGGAGCGCGTACCGGATCCGGCGAAGCAGCTGGGAAAGGACTGGAAGACCGCCAGAGACCGGGCTGTGGCCACGGCACCGGACACCTCCGGCTTCAAAATCATCGTCGCGGACAGCAAGGACGCCTACCAGTGGCGGACCGTCGCCTCCCTCGCAGAGCCCGGCATGCCGGCGGATGCTTGGATCGGCAATGCCTGCCTCATGGACCACGATCACGCCGCCGCCGTCTACGCGCCGCGCACTTTCGTCAACAAGCCCGATGTGATGCAGGGCGGCGCGTTCACTGCGGTCGTCAACCTCACCACCGGCACGGTGAAGAAACTGCCCTTCACCGCCTCACTCGCCTACTTCGACCCGTCCTGCAACTCGGCCACGCACACAGCGGTGTTCTCGGCGTTCCGTGACGACAAGACCCATCTGGTCACCGTCACCACCGCTGGCAAGTTAACCGCCGATGCCACGACCATAGGCCAGATGACCTCCGCAGTGCCGGTCAAGGACGGTCTGGTCGCCGCACTCGGACACCAGCTCGTGCATGTCGACTCCTCTGGCAGGAACGTCAAGGACCTTGCGCCGCAGCTGACAGCACACCGTTCGACATCCGGCCCACCGGGAGTGGCCAGGTCGCGTTCCTCGACCACGACGGAGGCACCGCCCGCGCCCGGTTGTGGCACGGGGACGGGCAGCTCACCGAAGTGGCGTCGGGCAAGCTCGGCGACCTCGCCCTCGCACAAGGCGATTCCGGCCAGGTGTTCCTCACCGGCCACCCCGCCGGAACCAACCGCCTCGCCGGCAGCGGAATCACCCGCCTCAACGCGCCGGCCAGCGCGGACATCTCCACCCTCGGCCGTCTCGTCGTAAACCCGGTCCTCATGCCCGGCATGCGCGCCGGCTTGGCCCACATCCGCAACGCCGGCAAGGGCTTCACGAAGCCCGAACCCCAGCCGCGCACCGTGCAGTCCCCCATCGAAGACGACGGGACCGGCGCCCCGGTGACAGTCGCCAGCACCGCCACCGCGACGGGCAAGAAGATCACCCAATCCCTGACGGACACGACCAGCCCCACGGGGAAGGAATTCTTCTCACCCGCCCTGGCCACGCCCGCTCGCCCGGCCATCCGTACGCCTCGGGCAGACGACCCCAGGGCACATGACCCGGTCGACACCGACCGCTGGTGCTCCGTCCCCCGCAACGACGTCAAATCCTTGGCGTTGCAGCCGACCCCGAACCAGGTGGAGTGGGCCGTCGACATGGCGGTCCGTGGCGAACTGCGCGCCAAGTGGATCAAGCAGGGCGGCTGGCGTGACCAGTCGGGCCTGGGGACCGTCGACCCGCAGGGCTTATTCCCGGCCCCGATGCTGAACGGCAAGACCGGCGCACGTATCCCCGCCCAGGTGTTGCTCGGGGTGCTGGCGCAGGAGTCGAACCTGTGGCAGGCCGAATCCGGCGCGATCCCCGGCCAGATGGGCAACCCACTCGCCGCGACCGCCGGGTTCTACGGCCACAAGGGAGATACCTCGGAGGCCTACTGGAAGATCCACTGGGAGAACTCCGACTGCGGCTACGGCGTCGGCCAGGTCACCGACGGCATGCGCATGAAGGGGCACGAGAAGAAGGGCGAGACCGCCCTCTCGCCGGAGAAGCAGCGTGCTGTTGCCCTGGACCATACGGTCAACATCGCCGCGTCCATGTACATCCTCGCCGACAAGTGGAACGAACTCCACGAGCCAGGGCAGACCATCACCGTCAACAACGACGACCCGTCCAAGCCAGAGAACTGGTTCGCTGCCCTGTGGAACTACAACCTCGGATTCAACCCGAAGTCCAAGGCGTCGGAGAATCACGGACAATGGGGGCTCGGCTGGTACAACAACCCTGCCAACCCGCTGTATCCGCCGGACCGTGACCCGTTCATGAGCGTGCCCACGGACGCGGCGCATCCCGAGCGTTGGCCGTATGAGGAGAAGGTGATGGGCTGGGCCGCCTGGTCCATCGACACCGGCTACTCCTACGCAACCTCCGGCCGGCAGGACTGGCCCGGCGAGGACGGGTACGCCACAGCCGGCTTCCGCCCCGCCTGGTGGACATCCCCGGCCGAGCGCAACAACGTCAAGCCGCCGCTGGACAAGTTCTGCACCACCGCCAACGACTGCGAGGTCAGCAACCCGCCGCGCTGCGAGGTCGACCACATCCCCGACTGCGACTGGCACCACTGGTGGCACGAACAGAACGCGACATGGAAGAAGCTCTGCGACACCGACTGCGGCCACGAGAACATCAAGTACGAGACGCTGATTGCCCCACCAGGGCGCGGTTACCGGTTGCAGTACGGCAGCCCCGACTGCAACGCCGCCCCCGCTGGGGCACTGATCGTCGAATCCACGCCCGACAACACCCAGTCCTACAGCGACTGCAAACCCTCGGCCGACAACGGCCACTTCCAGTTCGCGTTCAACCCTGACCCGGCCGCGACCGGACCCGGCCTCGGACAGTACGAGGCCAAGGGGGACCTTTACCAGATCGGCGGCGGCCACGGCGGCCAATACTGGTACTCCCACACCCGCGACATCCACCATCTCGGCGGGGACAGCGGGCTGATGACCATCAAGGGCACCTGGACTCTCGACAAGAGCGTTTCCTGGGCCAGGGTGATGGTGCACCTTCCTGACACAGGGGCCCAGACCCGGCAGGCCCTTTATGTGATCGGCGGGTCGGACAGCATCAGCCCGGGCCGAATCGTGGAACAGCGTGCCAGCCGGTGGGTCAGCCTAGGTGCATTCCACTTCACCGGCACTCCCACCGTCACCCTCACCAACGCCACCGATGACGGCACCGCCGACGAAGACGTAGCGTGGGACGCGGTCGCCTTCCAACCCCTTCCCGGCAAGCCGAACCACATGGTCGTCGGCATGGGCGACTCCTACTCCTCCGGCGAAGGCGCCTCCGACCCAGGCGGCGACGACTATTACCCGGAGTCCGACTACGTCAGCAAGTCGGGCGGAGACAAGGTGCGGGACGACTGCCACCGCTCCAAGTACGCCTGGACCCGCCGAGCCGTCCTGCCCGGCGAACAGCTGTCGACCGGAGAGCTGGACGACAACTGGAGCGCGCGCATGGACTACCACCTCGTCGCCTGCTCTGGCGCCCGCCACTACAACATTCTCAACACCCCCCAGGCCGGGGAACTCCCACAGATCAAACAGGGCTACCTCGACCAGAACACCACCCTTGTCGCTCTCTCCATCGGCGGCAACGACATGGCCTTCGCCGACATCATCAAGAAGTGCATCACGTCCATCACGGACGTGTGCCAGAACGGATCGATCAAGAACCGCAACCCGGACACCGGGGAAAAGGCCGAAGGCGACACGCCGGCATTGAAGGACTGGCTACCGTCGTGGGCGCACGACACGATCCGGCCGCGACTGGTCAAAACCCTCAACGCACTCCACGAGAAGGCCCCGCACGCGAAGATCGTCCTCATGGGCTACCCGAGACTCCTGGAACACAACGGCCAGTGCGTCACGGGCATCGGCACCGAGGAAGCACCCTGGCTGAACGACATGGGTGACCTCGTCGCCACCGAGATGAAGGGAGCGGTCGACGACGCCGACGCCCAAAATCAGGCCAACGCGGTCTTCGCTGACCCCCGGTCCGCGTTCGCCGGGCAGGCGATCTGTGGTGACCCGGAGACCGTCCACGGCATCGTCCTGACCGGACACGCCAAAGCAGACACCAAACCCGTTTCGATGAAGTCGTTCCATCCGAAGATTTCCGGAACGGCGAACTACGCCAAGGCGTTCGAGGCCGCCCTCCGCTGAAGCAGCCCATACGCCTCAGCCCGGTGGGGGAGAACCGACGTGGTTCTCCCCAACCGGGGATTTGAGTACGCGTACGGATACCAGACCACTCCACCAGCAGAGGACGATTGACGCATGGCCTACCTGATACGTGCCACGAAAACCACCATCGTGGTCGCGGTCGTCACGTTCGGATCCTGGAAGCTCCTCGATGCCCTGGATGCACTGCTCGATCACCTGACCGCAGCGGACAGCGACCGCAACCCGCTTGCCGGCGTCCCCTACTACTGGGCCGTCGACGCAGCAGTCATCGTCGTCTACCCGCTCGCCTTGTGGACGGGCCTCAGGCTGGTCAAGGTCCGCGGAAACCACCTCGCGGTCGTCGTCGGCTTCTTCACCTGGTTCATCATCATGCTGAAGCATCTGGACATCAGCACCACTGGAAATGCTCTTCGCTTCACGGTCCACGTCCTGCTGACAGCTGCCGCTTCCCTCCTGCAAGCGATGCTGATGCCCGCCAGCACACAGCCGAAAGCCCCACTGCCTTGACGCGCCGGCCAGCAAGGATCATCCTCCTGCGTGGCGTCGGCACACTGCTCCTGCTCGCCTACATCCTTTTCGAGAAAGCACTGTCTCTCATCTTCTCGACCAGCCGAAGGAAGGCACATCGGCTCGCCTCCGGCGAAGCAGCGCGGAAGGCCCGCCATGCGTCCGAGGCCCGGCTCCGCGCCATCGCCCGCAGGTACGAGGAGGAGACACCGCTCACGCTGCGTCTTCTGGCCATCGACGACCACTGCGTGCCGGGAACACTCGACTGGGACCTGTTCAATCCACGATGGCCCACCTACAAGGTGCGCTGCTGGATGCGGCTGACCGCCTACTACACGAGCTCACTGCCCGTCTCCGACACTGTCGACGCGATTCTCACCGCGGGCGACCAGCCGCTGTCCCCGATCCCCTTCACCCATGAGCACGATGGCACCGGCACCGAGTTGATCCCCGGCCCGCCCGGAGACAGGGTCCGCGCAGGGCATGTCCTCGACTGGGACAACCCCAGCCGTACCCTGCCGGGGCCAGAAGAGAATCCCGGCCTGTACCGGCGGGTGTACGAGCCGTCTCACGCCACGGTCACTGCCATCCGACACCAACACGGCATCATTTACCGTCTGATCCTGCCCGCGGATGGCTACTACCGGATACCACGTTAAAACGGACCATTCCTTCACTCGTGATGGTCGCGCCCGTTCTGCAGACTGGGGGGCTCGCAGGCTACCGGCATCGGGTCCCACTCAGAGGAACGATCCCCCTGGGTCATGA
Source organism: Streptomyces sp. NPDC007189 (assembly GCF_040703635.1). NCBI lineage: Bacteria > Bacillati > Actinomycetota > Actinomycetes > Kitasatosporales > Streptomycetaceae > Streptomyces > Streptomyces sp. NPDC007189. Next base: position 369,092 of record NZ_JBEYEY010000002.1, on the reverse strand, counting down.
CCAGCCCGAGGCTCAGGCGTCCTCGACCTTCAGGACCGGCGTTCTGCGCCCACCACACAGAGCGGCGAACCGTGCGCCGAGCGTGACGACGGCTACCGGCAGCGCCACCCGCCTGTTCGGATACTCTCCGCCCAAGCGATCGGTGGCCGCGGCCCTCATCCCTCTGGAAGCAGAGCGCAGCGAGGACTCTCCCACCTACGTGGCCCAATCCCCTCCAGCGGCGTACCCCTGACCGCAGAACCACGCTTCCCACGTTGACGTTCCGCGGCGACAGATACGAAGGCCCGCTACCGGGAACAAGGGGCCCTCTACGCGGCGAAAGACTCACGCTGAAGCGAGTAGCTCACCGACGCAGCCGGCGAGCTACTCGCCTGTGATTGCAGTCACTCCGGGCTAACAGGCCCTGCCCCTGGGGAAGTCGGCGAAGAGACCTCGACGCCATCTCGTCGTACGACTCCTCGAGACGCGCCCGGCCGCGGCCCCTCGAGTCCACTGCGCGTCCACTCGATCTCGACTTCACGGCACAGGACTCATCGGAAGCATCCTGAGCTGCTGGCAAAGCCGCAGTTCAGGACCTTGCCACGCTCGACCGCGCTGTGACTCCCCGACTCGGACAGAACCTCTGAGCAGCGGATTCTCTCCGCTGAGCCAGAGTTTGCGATCTCCCGCCAGAAGAGACGTTTCGGCAGGTCAGGGCACGTTACTGGTGGGGCGGGTGGGACTCGAACCCACGGCCGACGGATTATGAGTCCGCTGCTCTAACCGGCTGAGCTACCGCCCCATAGCGGCGTGTCGCGTACAGGTGTGCGCGCCGTCTGCCGCAGCATAGCCGCTCATACGATCTCCTGCTTCGGAAGACCGGCTTCCGCGCTGCTCATGACCTTGAGGACAACAGCGCAGGCACGGCGGTTCCCGCGGGCATGAAAAAGGACCCCCAAGGGGTCCTCGTTCACCGCGCTCCCCCGACTGGACTCGAACCAGTAACCTGCCGGTTAACAGCCGGCTGCTCTGCCAATTGAGCTACGGAGGACCGAAGCTCCCCCGACTGGACTCGAACCAGTAACCTGCCGGTTAACAGCCGGCTGCTCTGCCAATTGAGCTACGGAGGATCGCCTCGACTGCATCGAACGTGGCTACCTGGGTATTCGCCAGGGGGCGGGCGCTCGCTGCGACACATACATTAGCGCAAGCAGGGGGGTGCTCCGCCAATCGGTTCCCCCGGCGCCCACGTCGCACCGCAGTCCTAGGCAAGGAAAGGGTGGCAGCCATGCGCTACCGGCTCACGTTCGTCGCCGGACTGGCCCTCGGTTACGTGCTCGGCACGAGGGCCGGACGCGAGCGGTACGAGCAGCTGAAGAAGTCCGCTCAGCGGATCGCGCAGAACCCCGCCGTGCGCAACACCGCCGAGACCGCCGCCCAGCAGGGCCGCCAGTACGCGGGCAAGGCCTTCCACACGGTCAGCCACAAGGTCGGGGACCGGGTCCCCGAGACCGTGGCCCAGCGCGTCAGGTCCCTGCGGGACCGGAACCTGAACGGCACGCCCGAGGACGACTGGGGCACCAGCAACACGTAGCGCGGCTCCGGGCGCGGCGCCCTGCGACGCCGTAGGACACGCGCGGAGGTCCGCCCACCACGCAGCCGCGCCCGCGAGGCGACGAGCATCCCCGCCGATGCTGCAAAATTCGGTGCATGGGGATAGTCGCCGGCTTGGACAGCGCACCGGACTTCACACGCATCGTGGTCTGTGACACGGACACCGGTGCCGTACTACGGCAGGGGTATGCCCCGCACCCGGTGGAGGGCCGGCCCAGCGACGTGGATCCGCAGGCGTGGCTGCTCTCCCTCGGCGAGGCGGCCGGCGGCGGACTGCTGGAGGGCGTGCAGGCCATCGGCGTGTCGGCCCAGCAGAACGCGCTGATCCCGCTCGACGCGCAGGGCAACACCGTGCGCCCGGCGATGGCCGGCGGGGACAAGCGGGCGCAGGTCGCGGCGGCGGACCTCGTCGACGCGCTCGGCGGCCGGGAGGCCTGGGCGCAGGCCGTGGGGTGCGTGCCGTCGGCGGCGCAGCCGGTCACCAAGCTGCGCTGGCTCGCCAAGAGCGAGCCGGAGAACGCCCGCAGGACCGCCGTCCTGCTCCAGGCGCACGACTGGCTGGTCTGGCAGCTGCTGGGCCGGCCGGTGCGCAGGACCACCGACCGCGGTGGCGCCTCCGGCACCGGGTACTGGTCGGCCGCGACCGGCGCCTACCGGCCCGACCTGGTCGAGCTGGCGCTCGGGCACCAGGCGATGATGCCGGAGGTGATCGGCCCGTCGGACGCGGCCGGTACGACCCCGGAAGGGCTGCTGATCTCCGCCGGGACCGGGGAGACCATGGCCGCCGCGTTCGGCCTCGGCATCGGGCTGGGGGACGCCGTCGTCTCGCTCGGGGCGTCCGGGTCCGTGATGGCCGTGCACCCCGAAGCCCTGACGGACCAGTCCGGGATGATCACCTCCCTCGCCGACGCCACCGGCATGCACCTGCCGGTCGTCACCACCCTCAACGCCGTACGGACCCTGCGCGGGACCGCCGAACTCCTCGGGCTGCCGGACCTGGAGAGCCTGTCCGACCTGGCGATGAAGTCCACGCCGGGCGCGCACGGGCTGGTGCTCCTCCCCTATCTGGAGGGCGAGCGGACGCCGAACCTGCCGCACACCGCGGGCACCCTCGCGGGGCTCAGGCGGGAGTCGATGAAGCCCGAGCATCTGGCGCGGGCCGCGTTCGAGGGCATGCTGTGCGGGCTCGGCGACGCGCTGGACGTGCTGCGCGGGCGGGGCGTGGACGTACGGCGGATCTTCCTGCTGGGCCCCGCCGCCGAGCTGCCCGCCGTGCAGGCCTCCGCGCCCTCGCTGTTCGGCGCGCAGGTCGTCGTGCCGCAGCCCGCGGACTACGCGGCGATCGGCGCGGCCCGGCAGGCGGCCTGGGCGCTCGGCGTGTCGCAGGGCACCCTCGACCCGCGCACCCCGCCGGCCTGGCAGGGCGCGGCGGCGCAGGTGCTGGAGCCGGGCGACGAGCTGGCCGTGGGACAGGCGGTACGGCAGCAGTTCACGGCGGTGCGCGAACAGACCCACCCGGGCGCGTTCCGCGCCTGACCCGTGCACGGGCTGCCGACCCGGCCCACGACCGGCCCGTTCGGCCGCCGGCCCGTTCCGCCGACAGCTCAATGCAGCCGTCCCCCGGTTAATCGGTTGAGGTAACGCGGGTGGAGTGTCCGACGATAGGGGCCAAGGACACCTCACCAGCCCCCGCCCGCCGACCTCCGAGAGACCTAGCGTGCTCATACGACTCCTGCGGACCTATCTCAGGCCCTACAAGAAACCCATCACCCTGCTGGTGCTGCTGCAGTTCCTGCAGACCTGCGCCACCCTCTATCTGCCCACGCTGAACGCGCACATCATCGACAACGGTGTCGTGAAGGGTGACACGGATTACATCCTCTCCTTCGGCGCCCTGATGATCGGCATCTCGCTGGCGCAGGTCGTGTGCAACATCGGCGCCGTGTACTTCGGTGCGCGGACCGCCTCCGCGCTCGGCCGGGACGTGCGCGGCGCCGTCTTCGACCGGGTGCAGTCCTTCTCCGCGCGTGAGGTGGGTCACTTCGGGGCGCCCTCGCTCATCACCCGTACGACGAACGACGTACAGCAGATCCAGATGCTGGTCCTGATGTCGTTCACCCTCATGGTGTCCGCGCCCATCATGTGCGTGGGCGGCATCGTGCTGGCGCTCGGCCTGGACGTGCCGCTGTCCGGGGTGCTGGTCGCGGTGGTGCCGGTGCTGGCGATCTGCGTCACCCTCATCGTGCGCCGGCTGCGGCCGCTGTTCCGGTCGATGCAGGTCCGCCTGGACACCGTGAACCGGGTGCTGCGCGAGCAGATCACCGGCAACCGCGTGATCCGCGCCTTCGTGCGGGACCAGTACGAGCAGGAGCGGTTCGGGAAGGCCAACGGCGACCTGACCGACATGCAGCTGGCCACCGGCCGGATGCTCGCGCTGATGTTCCCGATGGTCATGACGGTGGTGAACCTGTCGTCCATCGCCGTGGTGTGGTTCGGCGCCCACCGCATCGACAGCGGCGGGATGCAGATCGGCGACCTGACCGCGTTCCTCGCCTATCTGATGCAGATCGTCATGTCCGTGATGATGGCCACCTTCATGTTCATGATGGTGCCGCGCGCCGAGGTGTGCGCCGAGCGCGTCGAGGAGGTTCTCGGGACCGACTCCAGCGTGGTCCCGCCGGCCGCGCCCGTCACCGAGCTGCGCGCGCACGGCCATCTGGAGATGCGGGGCGCGGGCTTCCGCTATCCGGGCGCCGAGGAGCCCGTGCTGAAGTCCATCGACCTGGTGGCCCGCCCGGGTGAGGTGACCGCCGTGATCGGCTCGACCGGCAGCGGCAAGTCCACGCTTCTCGGGCTGGTCCCGCGGCTGTTCGACGCCACCGAGGGTGAAGTCCTGGTCAACGGCGTGAAGGTGGACGAGGTCGACCCGAAGCTGCTCGCGCGGACGGTCGGACTGGTGCCGCAGAAGCCGTACCTGTTCGCCGGCACGGTCGCCACCAATCTGCGGTACGGCAATCCGGACGCCACCGACGAGGACCTGTGGCACGCGCTGCAGGTGGCGCAGGCCAAGGACTTCGTGAGCAGGCTGGAGGGCGGCCTGGACGCGCCGATCGCGCAGGGCGGCACGAACGTCTCCGGCGGTCAGCGCCAGCGGCTGGCGATCGCCCGCACCCTGGTCCAGCGCCCGGAGATCTACCTGTTCGACGACTCCTTCTCCGCGCTCGACTACGCCACCGACGCGGCCCTGCGCGCCGCGCTCGCCCGGGAGACCGCCGAGGCGACCGTCGTGATCGTCGCCCAGCGGGTGGCGACCATCCGCGACGCCGACCGGATCATCGTGCTGGACGAGGGCCGGGTCGTCGGCTCCGGCCGGCACGGGGAGTTGATGGCGAGCAACGATACCTACCGGGAGATCGTGCTCTCCCAGCTGACGGAAGCGGAGGCTGCCTGATGGCCGGGCCCATGGGGGCGCGCATGATGGCCGGGGGCGGCCCCGACCAGCGTTCGATGGACTTCAAGGGGTCGGGCAAACGGCTCCTGTCCCACTTCAGACCGGAACGGTTCACCATCTACGGCCTGCTGCTCTGCGTGGTCGTCAGCGTGACCCTGAACGTGGTCGGCCCGAAGATCCTGGGCCGGGCCACCGACCTGGTCTTCTCCGGCATCATCGGCCGGCAGATGCCCGCCGGGGCCACCAAGCAGCAGGTCCTCGACCAGATGCGGGCCCATGGCCAGGGCCGCATCGCGGACATGCTGAAGGGCACCGACTTCACGCCCGGCAAGGGCATCGACTTCGGCGCCGTCGGCACCGTCCTGCTGCTCGCGCTGTGCACGTTCCTGGTCTCCGGCCTGCTGATGGCGGTGGCGACCCGGCTGGTCAACCGGTCCGTGAACCGCACCATGTTGCGGCTGCGCGGCGACGTGCAGACGAAGCTGTCGCGGCTGCCGCTGTCGTACTTCGACCAGCGCCAGCGCGGCGAGGTGCTGAGCCGGGCGACCAACGACATCGACAACATCGGGCAGACGCTCCAGCAGTCGATGGGCCAGCTGATCAACTCGGTGCTGAGCATCATCGGCGTGCTCGCGATGATGTTCTACGTCTCCTGGATCCTGGCGCTGGTCGCGCTGGTCACCGTGCCGCTGTCGTTCCTGGTGGCGACCCGCGTCGGCAAGCGGTCGCAGCCGCACTTCGTGCAGCAGTGGCGCTCCACCGGCAAGCTGAACGCCCATGTCGAGGAGATGTACACCGGGCACGCCCTGGTGAAGGTGTTCGGCCGGCAGGAGGAGTCGGCGCAGCAGTTCGCCGAGCAGAACGAGGCGCTGTACCAGGCCGCGTTCAAGGCGCAGTTCAACAGCGGCGTCATGCAGCCGCTGATGATGTTCGTGTCGAACCTCAACTACGTGCTGGTCGCGGTCGTCGGCGGCCTGCGGGTCGCCTCCGGCGCGCTGTCCATCGGTGACGTGCAGGCGTTCATCCAGTACTCGCGCCAGTTCTCCATGCCGCTGACGCAGGTCGCGTCGATGGCGAACCTGGTGCAGTCCGGTGTCGCCTCGGCCGAGCGGGTCTTCGAACTCCTGGACGCGGAGGAGCAGGAGGCGGATCCGGTGCCGGGCGAGCGGCCGGCCGAGCTGCGCGGGCGGGTCCGCCTGGAGCACGTGTCGTTCCGGTACGACCCGGACAAGCCGCTGATCGAGGACCTGTCGCTGACCGTGGAACCCGGTCACACGGTGGCCATCGTGGGCCCCACCGGCGCGGGCAAGACCACGCTGGTCAACCTCTTGATGCGGTTCTACGACGTCTCCGGCGGCCGGATCACCCTCGACGGGGTGGACATCCGGAAGATGTCCCGCGACGAACTGCGGTCCGGGATCGGCATGGTGCTCCAGGACACCTGGCTGTTCGGCGGCACCATCGCGGAGAACATCGCTTACGGCGCCTCCCGGGAGGTCACCCGCGGGGAGATCGAGGAGGCCGCGCGGGCCGCGCACGCCGACCGGTTCGTCCGCACCCTCCCCGACGGGTACGACACCGTCATCGACGACGAGGGCACGGGCGTCAGCGCCGGTGAGAAGCAGCTCATCACCATCGCGCGGGCGTTCCTGTCCGACCCGGTGATCCTGGTGCTGGACGAGGCGACGAGTTCCGTCGACACCCGTACCGAGGTGCTGATCCAGAAGGCGATGGCGAAGCTGGCGGCCGGGCGTACCTCGTTCGTGATCGCCCACCGCCTGTCGACCATCCGGGACGCCGACACGATTCTCGTCATGGAGAACGGGTCGATCGTCGAACAGGGCGCGCACGCCGAGCTGTTGGCGGCCGACGGCGCGTACGCCCGGCTGTACAAGGCCCAGTTCACGCAGGCCGTGGCCGAGGTGGACTAGGCACCGGGGGGGCCGCCGGCCGGCGGCCCCCCTTTTCAGTCCAGGTATCCCCTGAGCTGATCCGCGAACGCGTGGTCCCGGAGCTTGTTCAGGGTCTTCGACTCGATCTGCCGTATCCGCTCCCGGGTCACCCCGAACAGCCGGCCTATCTCCTCCAGCGTGCGGGGCCTGCCGTCGATGAGCCCGTAGCGGAGCTGTACGACCTTCCGCTCCCGCTCGCCCAGCGTCGACAGCACCGCCTCCAGGTGCTGCCGGAGCAGCAGGAACGCGGCCGACTCGACCGGGCTCGCCGCGTCCCCGTCCTCGATCAGGTCGCCGAGGGCCACGTCGTCCTCCTCGCCGACCGGGGCGTGCAGCGAGACCGGCTCCTGGGCGAGGCGCAGCACCTCCGAGACCCGCTCGGGCGGCAGTTCGAGGTGCGCGGCGACCTCCGCGGGCGTCGGCTCGTATCCCCGTTCCTGGAGCATGCGGCGCTGCACCCGGACGACCCGGTTGATCAGCTCGACGACGTGCACCGGCACGCGGATGGTGCGGGCCTGGTCGGCCAGGGCCCGGGACATGGCCTGGCGGATCCACCAGGTGGCGTAGGTGGAGAACTTGTAGCCGCGGGCGTAGTCGAACTTCTCCACCGCGCGGATCAGCCCGAGGTTGCCCTCCTGCACCAGGTCGAGCATGGTCAGGCCGCGGCCGACGTAGCGTTTGGCGACGGAGACGACGAGCCGCAGGTTGGCCTCGATGAGCCGCCGCTTGGCCATCCGCCCCATGACCACGAGCCGGTCCAGATCGAGGGCCAACTCGCTGTCCAGGTCAGGGGTGTTGCTCAGCTTCTCCTCGGCGAACAGGCCGGCCTCGACGCGGCGGGCGAGTTCGACCTCCTCGGCGGCGGTGAGCAGCGGGATGCGGCCGATCTCGCGCAGGTACTGGCGGAACAGGTCGGCCGAGGGACCGCCGGTCTCGGTCCGCGCCGATACGGCCGCCTCGACGGGTTCGGCGGTCTCCTCGGGCTCGTCCACGAGCGCTTCCGCCGGTGGTTCGGCCGGCTCGGCGGGCCCGTTCTCCGGGTGGAGGACGGCGCGGCTCTGCGGGGGCACGGCCATGAGGACGTCCGGCTCGGCGTCCGGATCGTCCGCGGTGGTACTGGTGGCGCTGTCGGTCTGGGTGAGGGTCTGGGTCTGCACGGGGGCGACCTCCAGGATGATCGCTGCCGTCGGCTGCGGCAGCGGCACTTCGGAAGCGGAGAGTCGACGGCCTGCGCTCCGAGGACTCGGGCACCGCCCCCAGTGTGGGGGAAGACGCATCCCCGCCACGAGGGGCGTGCGGTGACTTTTTGCGTCCGCACGGTGACCGGTCGGTTACTCGGTTCGTTGGACTATGCGATTGGCAACTGCGGGCGGTGGTCCCGCGCGGACTTGAGGCAGGATGGAAGGCATGAGCGAGATGGAGGAGCTGCGGCGGCGCTTGGAGGCGCTGGAGGCTCGCGTGGACGAGGTCGTGGAGCAGCAGGCTGCCACCCGGCACCTCGCCGTGAACTCCGACCGTGACGTGGCCGCGCTGCAGGAGCAGCGGAGGGCGGACATGCAGCTCATGCAGGCTCTGCGGCAGACGCAGCTGGAGCACAGCAAGACGCTGGCCGAGCACAGCAAGCTGCTCGGCGCTCTCGTGTCCGGGCAGGTGGCGATGATGGAGCAGCTCGAATCGCTCACCACTCATGTCGGAGCGATCACAAACCACCTCGGCATCGCACCGCCCGGCCGGTCCCCCCAGGGTTGATCCCGCGCAGGCCCCCTACAACGCCTCCGCCCCCCGCTCCCGCAGGGCCTGGTCGTACTGCTGGAGGACCCACAACTCGTTCTGCACGGCGGTCAGTCGGGCGGGGTCGCCGGCGCCTGCGAGGCGGGTCATCTGGGACTGGACGTCGTGGATGCGGCGTTCCACGGCGCGGCGGCGGATCTGGACCAGGACCGTGCCGGCGTAGACCTCGTCGACGGTGCGGCGCAGGATCGGCTCGACCGCCAGTTCGGTGACCATCGCGCGCACGGCGTCATCGGGCGCGGCCTCGCGGACCCGGACCAGGTACTCCTGCGGGTCGGGGACGCCGTACTCGGCGCCGCCCGCCTCGGCGATCGCCTGGCGCACGGCCGCGTACGGCGGCGCGGTGAACTCGTCCACACCGTAGGCGTCGAAGGCCGGGGAGACCAGCTCGGGGCGCTGCAGGGCGAGTTTGAGCAGTTCGCGCTCGGCGGCGTAGACCGGGTTGCGCAGGGTGAGGGCCGGGCCGCTGTTCGCCGGGCGGGACGCGGGCGCCGCCCACTGCTGGCCTGCCGGGCGGGTCCGGTCCTGCTGCCGGCCCTTGCCCTCCCTCGCCCAGCGGGCCAGCTGGGCCACGCGCCGGACCACGAACTGGGTGTCGAGGATGCCGAGCATGCCGGCGAGTTCGACGGCGACCTCGTGCTGGGCGCCGCTGTTCTTGATGCGGGCGACGATGGGCGCCGCCTCGTCCAGCGCGGCGGCCCGGCCGGCCGGGGTGTCCAGGTCGTAGCGGCTCACGATCTGGCGGAGTGCGAACTCGAAGAGCGGGGTGCGGGGTTCGACCAGGTCCGCCACCGCCTCGTCGCCCTTCGCCAGACGCAGCTCGCACGGGTCCATGCCGTCCGGCGCGATCGCGATGTACGTCTCGGCGGCGAACTTCTGGTCGTCCTCGAAGGCGCGCAGGGCCGCCTTCTGGCCGGCGGCGTCGCCGTCGAAGGTGAAGATGACGCGCGCGCTGCCGTTGTCCATCAGCAGCCGGCGCAGGATCTTGATGTGCTCGCCGCCGAAGGCCGTACCGCAGGTGGCGATGGCCGTCGTCACCCCGGCGAGGTGGCAGGCCATGACGTCGGTGTAGCCCTCGACGACGACGGCGCGGCTGGTCTTGGCGATCTCCTTCTTCGCGAGGTCGATGCCGTACAGCACCTGGCTCTTGCGGTAGATCGGCGTGTCCGGCGTGTTCAGGTACTTCGGGCCGTTGTCCGCCTCGTAGAGCTTGCGGGCGCCGAAGCCGACGACCTCGCCGCCGATGTCCCGGATCGGCCACATGAGCCGGCCCCGGAAGCGGTCGATGGGGCCGCGCCGGCCCTCCTGGGCGAGGCCGGAGAGGAGCAGCTCCTTGTCGGTGAAGCCCTTGCCGCGCAGATAGCGGGTGAGGTGGTCCCAGCCCTGGGGGCTGTAGCCGACGCCGAAGTGCACGGCGGCGGCCTGGTCGAAGCCGCGCTCGGCGAGGAAGATCCGGCCGGTCTCGGCCTCGGGGCCGGTGGCGAGCTGCTCGGCGTACCACTGCGCGGCGATCTTGTGGGCCTCGACCAGGCGGATGCGCTCGCCGCGCTGGTGGGCCGGGTTGTACCCGCCCTCCTCGTAGCGCAGCGTGATGCCGGCCTGGGCGGCCAGCCGCTCCACCGCCTCCGAGAAGGAGAGGTGGTCCACCTTCATCACGAAGGTGATGGTGTCGCCGCCCTCCTGGCAGCCGAAGCAGTGGAAGAGTCCCTTGCTCGGGCTGACCTGGAAGGACGGCGACTTCTCGTCATGGAACGGGCACAGTCCCTTGAGGTTGCCGCCGCCCGCGTTGCGCAGCTGGAGGTACTCGGAGACCACGGCGTCGATCGGGACCGCGTCCCGTACCGCCTTCACGTCCTCGTCGTTGATCCGTCCTGCCACGCGTGAATTCTACGGGGACGAACTGACACACCCGGTGTTCAGGAAGCCAGGCTGTCCAGTGGTACGTGCGGGTCGGCCAGGTCCTCCGTGTTCACCTGGGCCTGGGAACGGATCAGTTTCTGGATGGGCTCTGTGACATCCCACACGTTCACGTTCATCCCGGCCAGGACCCGGCCCTCCTTCACCCAGAAGGCGATGAACTCCCGCTTCCCGGCGTCGCCCCGGATCACCACCTGGTCGTACGACCCGGCGGGCGCCCAGCCGCTGTACTCCATGCCGAGGTCGTACTGGTCGGTGAAGAAGTAGGGCACGCGGTCGTAGGTCACCTCCTGGCCGAGCATCGAGCGTGCGGCGGCCGGTCCGCCGTTCAGGGCGTTGGCCCAGTGCTCGACCCGCACCCGGGTGCCGGACCGGGCGAGCGGGGAGTTCGCCGCGTCACCCGCCGCGTAGATGTCCGGGTCGGACGTGCGCAGCCGCTCGTCGACGACGATGCCGCCGCCGTGCGCCCGGTCGGCGATCTCCAGGCCCGCCGCCTCCGCGAGGCCGACGCGGGGGGCCGCGCCGATCGCGGCGAGGACGCCGTGCGCCGGGTGCTCCTCGCCGTCGTCGGTGCGCACGGCGAGGACCATGCCGTCCTGCCCGACGATCTCGGTGAGCTGCCGCCCGAAGTGGAAGCGGACGCCGTGTTCGCGGTGCAGCTCGGCGAAGACCTCGCCCAGCTCGGGGCCGAGCGCGCCGTGCAGCGGGGTCGGCGCCGGCTCGATCACGGTGACCTCCGCGCCGTACTCGCGGGCCGCCGCCGCGACCTCCAGGCCGATCCAGCCGGCGCCCGCGATCACGAGGTGCCCGTTGTCCCGGCCGAGCGAGCCGAGCACGCCCTTGAGCCGTTCGGCGTGCGCGAGCCGGCGCAGATGGTGCACGCCGGCCAGGTCGGTGCCCGGGATGTCCAGGCGGCGCGGCTCGGCGCCGGTGACCAGCAGCAGCTTGTCGTAGCGGACGAGGGTGCCGTCGTCGCCGAAGCGGACGGTCTTGGCGCTGCGGTCGATGCGGTCGACGAACTGGCCGAGGTGCAGCTCGATGTCGTTGCGCGCGTACCAGGCCGGCTCGTGCACGAAGACGCTGTCGCGCTCCGCCTTGCCGAGCAGATAGCCCTTGGACAGCGGCGGCCGCTCGTAGGGGTGGTCGCGCTCGTCACTGATCAGTATCACCCGGCCGGTGAAGCCCTCCGCCCGGAGCGTCTCGGCCGCCTTCGCGCCGGCGAGCCCGCCCCCGACGATGACGAATGTCTGATCCGCGTCGACCACTTGATGCCTCCTCGTAAGGGTGCCGCCACATGCGAGCGTCCCGCACCGGGCGTGCTGCGGGAAGAGGGAGTGACCCGATCAGGCCACGGACGACATGTTCCTTTCACATATGCCCCGTGAGTCTCGCGTGCAGCGAGCGTGCGGAGGCGTCCGTGAGGGAGGCGATCTGGTCGACGATCACCCGCTTGCGCGCGTGGTCGTCGTCTGCCCCGTCGAACAGTGCCCGAAACTGCGGGTCGAGGCCGTCCGGCGCGCGGGCGGTGAGCGCCTCCGCCAGCTCCGCCACGACGATCCGCTGATCGGCGCGCAGCCGCTCCTGCTCGGCGCGCTGCATCACATACCGGTCGGCGACCGCCTTGAGCACCGCGCACTCCATGCGCGTCTCGCGGGGTACGACCAGTTCGGCGCCGTAGCGGGTGAGCCGGCCGGAGCCGTACGCGGTGCGGGTGGCGCCCTCGGCGGCCAGGCAGAACCGGCCGATGAGCTGGCTGGTGGCGTCCTTCAGCCGGGCCTGGGCGACCGCCGTGCCGTCGTAGCCGTGCGGCCACCACTCCTCGTCCAGGAGCCGGTCGAGGGCGGCGGCCAGCTCGGCCGCGTCGGTGTCCGCCGGGACGTACCGGCCGACGGCCACCTCGAACACCGCCTGCCGCTCCGGCTCGGCGTGCAGGCAGTTCGGGTCGATGTGGCCGGCGTGCAGCCCGTCCTCCACGTCGTGCACCGAGTACGCCACGTCGTCGGACCAGTCCATGACCTGGGCCTCGAAGCAGGTGCGGGTGCCGGGGGCGTGCGCGCGGACCCAGTCGAACACCGGGCGGTCGTCCTCGTAGACGCCGAACTTCCGCGACGCCGGGTCGGTGGGGTGGGCGCCGCGCGGCCAGGGGTATTTGGTGGCGGCGTCGAGGGCGGCCCGGGTGAGGTTGAGACCGACGGACCGTTTCTCGGTGAACCGCTTCGGCTCGATGCGGGTCAGGATCCTCAGCGACTGGGCGTTGCCCTCGAAGCCGCCGCAGTCGTCCGCGAAGGCGTTCAGCGCCTGTTCACCGTTGTGGCCGAAGGGCGGGTGGCCGAGGTCGTGGGCCAGACAGGCGGCCTCCACCAGATCGGGGTCACAGCCGAGGGCCGCGCCCAGTTCCCGGCCGACCTGGGCGCATTCGAGCGAGTGGGTGAGGCGGGTGCGGGGGCTGGCGTCCCAGACCTGGCTGCGGGCTCCCGGGGTGACGACCTGGGTCTTGCCGGCGAGGCGTCGCAGGGCGGCCGAGTGGAGGATGCGGGCGCGGTCGCGCTGGAAGGCGGTGCGGCCGGGGCGTTTGTCGGGCTCGGGGGCCCAGCGGTCGGCTGACGCCGGGTCGTAGGCGGTGAGGGGTGCGGTGCCTTCCATGATTCGACACTAAGCCCACTCGTCTGCCGAGATCCGTTGTCGGGCGGGTGCGGCGTCGTTGTGGCTTGGCGCCCCCGCGCGGCGCCGGCCGCATGTCGGTACGGCCCCGCGCCCGTTCAGCGGCGCTGCCCCGCTGCTTCTTTCAGGCCGAGGCCAGTTCCGCCTGCCTCACCACCCTCGCCTCGTCGTACCGGTGCAGGATCAAGCGGGCCATCGCCGGATGCGCACCCAGCGGGGCCGAGGCTGTCCACGGCGCTGCGTCCGCGCACTGCGTCGCGAAGCGGCCCGGTGCCGTGAAGTACGACGCGATCGCCACCCGGTGCCGGCCGCGCGCCGCCAGGGCCCGTACGGCCGTGGGGACGGTCGGGGTCGCCGCCGAGGCGTAGGCCGGGACGACCGGGACGCCCAGGCGGTCGGCGAGGAGGCGGGCGGTGCGGCGGGTGTCCGTGGCCGAGTCCGGGTCGCGGGAGCCCGCCGCCGCCAGGACGACCGCGCTCACGCGCCGGGTCGCGGCGTCCATGGCCGTCGGCCAGCCCGCTTCCACCAGGCGGTCGTACAGGACCTCGGCCAGCAGCGGGTGCGGGCCGAGCGGGGCGGCCTGGCGGGTGCGGGCCGGGGCGGCGGCGGCCAGCTCGGGGATGTCCCGTTTGACGTGGTAGCCGCGGGACAGCAGCAGCGGGACGAGGACGGCGGAGGTGTCGCCGAGGGCGGCGAGGGTGTCCGGGAGCAGGGGCTCGTTCAGCTCGATGTGACCCAGGTGGACGGGGACGGCGGGGCGCAGCTCACGCACCCGTTCCGCCAGGGCCCGTACGGTCTCGAGCGCGCGTGGGTCACGGCTGCCGTGGGCGACGAGGACCAGGTCCGGCACCGGGCGGCGGTGGCCGAGCGGGGAGAGCAGGCGCAGCCGGCCGGCGAGCCGGCTGCTGATGCTGTCCATGAGGTGCGCCGTGCTGTCGAGGTGGGCGCTGGGCTCGGAGCGGGGAGGATGCGACGCCGTCATGTCAGGATCCTGACGGCGTGAGGTTGCGTGGCCGTTGCCGGGCGATGACGGGCGTTTTCCGCTGCTTCACGTCGTACGGACGCTCGATGTGAGGCGAACCGGACCGGGGCGGGCGGCGTCCTCCATGGTCGACAGCAGATGGTGGGGGGCCGCATGAGGATCCGTCGACCGCGGCTGCCGCGCACCCGCACGGGGCAGCGGCGGCTGGTGCAGGCCGTGATGGCCGGGTGTGTGCTGGCGCTGCTGCCGGCGACCTGGCTGTTCCTGTCCACGGAGGGCCGGCTGCGCACGGCGGCGGACGTCCCGCGGGCGCCCGTGGCGGTGGTGTTCGGCGCGGGGCTGTGGCACGGGGAGCCGTCGCCGTACCTGGCGCACCGGCTGGACGCGGCGGCGCGGCTGTACCGGCAGGGGCGGGTGAAGGTCCTGCTGGTCACCGGGGACAACAGCCGCAAGGACTACGACGAGCCGGACGCCATGCGCGCCTACCTCACGCGGCACGGCGTGCCCGGCGACCGGATCGTCGGCGACTACGCCGGGTTCGACACCTGGGACTCGTGTGTGCGGGCCAGGAAGGTCTTCGGGGTGGACCGGGCGGTGCTGGTCAGCCAGGGTTTCCACATCCGGCGCGCGGTGGCGCTGTGCGAGGCGGCGGGGGTCGACTCGTACGGGGTGGGGGTCGACGAGGCGCACGACACGACCTGGTACTACGGCGGCACCCGCGAGGTGTTCGCGGCGGGCAAGGCGCTGCTGGACACGGTGTTCCACCCCGACCCGACGTTCCTGGGGCCGCGGGAGCAGGGTGTGGCGAAGGCGCTGGCGGGGGCGCGGAACTGACATGGAGATCACGGAGCTGACGCCCGCCGAGCGGCGCGTCCGGGACGCCTTCCCGCTGGGCGAGGGGGTCGACTTCCGGGCGGGCGACGACGAGGACCCCGCGGACGGCGCCGCGTGGGGGCCCGAGCGCTCGCTGCGGGCTCAGGTGCTGCGGGAGCTGCTGCTGGGCGGGCCGGTGCGGGAGGGACACGTCGCCGGGCTGAAGGTGACGGGCGCGCGGATCACCGGGCGGCTGGACCTGAAGTACGGCGCCGTCGCCCATCCGGTCCGGCTGCGCCACTGCCACTTCGAGCAGGCGCCCGATCTGTACGGGGCTCAGGTGGTCGTCCTGGTCCTGAGCGACTCGGTGCTGCCGGGGCTGACCGCCGGGAATCTGCGGGCCGAGGGGGTCGTACGGATCACCTGCTGCCGGATCACGGGGCCGGTACGGCTGCAGGGGGCGAAGCTGGCCGGGGCGCTCTTCGCGAACGGCGCGCATCTCGGCAGGCCCGGCGAGGTGCCCGAGGAGGCCGTGCTCCAGCTCGGCCACGCCGAGGTGGGCACGGACGTGTGGGCCCGGGGGCTGGTCGCGCACGGCGAGGTGCACCTGAACGGCGCGGTCGTCCGCAACCAGGTCAACCTCAACGACGCGGAGCTGAACGCGCCCGGACAGACCGCGCTGCACGCCGAGGTCCTGACGGTCGGCACCGACCTGCACGCCATGCGGCTGCGGGCCCGGGGCCGGGTCAACCTGAGCGGCGCCCGGATACCCCGCCAGCTCAACCTCGCGTACGCCCGGCTGTCCAACCCGGGCGGCCAGGCCCTGCGCGCCAGCAGCAGCGCCGTCGGCGAGCTGTGGCTGCGGGAGGCCGCGCCCATCGAGGGGGCCGTCAATCTGCGCCGGGCCCAGCTCGACCTGCTGCACGTGCCGCCCGAGGTGTGGCCGCGGCAGGTCCAGCTCGACGGGCTCAGCTACCGGCTGCTGACCCCGCACCTGCCCGCCGAGCGGCGTCTTCCGCTGCTGGAACGCGACGGGGACGGCTACCTTCCGCACCCCTACGAGCAGCTGACCACGGCGTACCGCGCGGTCGGCGACGACGCGGCCGCGCGCACCGTGCAGCTGGCCAAGCTGCGCCGGCACCGCCGCACCCTGCCGCCGTACGCCCGGCTGTGGGGCCTGCTGCAGGACGCGGCCGTCGGCTACGGCTTCCGGCCGATGCGGGCGGCGGGCTGGCTGCTGCTCCTGCTGTGCACCGGCACGCTCGCCTTCGCCCTGCACCGTCCGCCCGCACTGAAGCCGTCGGAGGCGCCCGCGTTCAACCCGCTCTTCTACACCCTCGACCTGCTGCTGCCGATCATCGACTTCGGCCAGGAGGGGGCGTACGCGCCGCGGGGCTGGTACCAGTGGCTGTCGTATCTGCTGATCGTCACCGGCTGGGTGCTGGCCACGACGATCGCGGCGGGCGTCAGCCGCTCCCTGAGCCGCCAGTAGGGACCTCACGGCGCCACCGGCCGGGCGGGGAGGCCGCCGTGCCGGGCGTGTAACCGAAAAGCGGCCGGGGCCGTAACACGTCCGACGCACGCTGGCGGCATGGAGACCATCGCCGCGACGCCCACCCACTGCCCGTACTGCGCCCTGCAGTGCGGGATGAACGTCACACCCCTGCCGCAGGGGGGCGCCGAGGTCTCGGAGCGGGCGGACTTCCCGGTGAACCGGGGCGCGCTGTGCGGCAAGGGCCGTACGGCGGCCGAGGTGCTGACGCCCGCGGTACGGCTGACCGCGCCGCTGGTGCGCTCCGGCGGCAGGCTGGTCGAGGCGAGCTGGGCGGAGGCGCTGGACCGGATCGCCGAGCGGCTCGGGGGGATACGCGAGGAGCACGGCGCGGACGCGCTGGGCGTGTTCGGCGGGGGCGGGCTGACGAACGAGAAGGCGTACGCGCTCGGCAAGTTCGCTCGGGTGGTGCTGGGCACCTCGCAGATCGACTACAACGGCCGGTTCTGCATGTCGTCGGCCGCGGCGGCCGGCACGAAGGCGTTCGGTCTCGACCGGGGCCTGCCCTTCCCCCTGGAGGACATCCCGAAGACGGGCTGCGTGATCCTCGTGGGATCGAATCTCGCCGAGACCATGCCGCCGTCCCTGCGCTTCTTCACCGAACTGCGCGAGAACGGCGGCACCTTGATCGTCGTCGATCCGCGCCGGACGCGGACGGCCGAGCAGGCGGACCTGCACCTGGCCCCCCGCCCCGGCACCGATCTCGCCCTGGCGCTGGGCCTGTTGCACCTGGTGGTGGCCGAGGGGCGAACGGACGAGGCGTACATCCGGGAGCGGACCAGCGGCTGGGAGCAGGCGCGGGCGGCGGCGATGGCGCACTGGCCGGAGCACGTGGAGCGGATCACGGGGGTGTCCGTTCCGCAGCTCCGCGAGGCGGTACGGCTGTTCTGCGAGCCGGAGAGCGCGATGGTGCTGACGGCCCGCGGTCCGGAGCAGCAGTCCAAGGGCACGGACACGGTGGGCGCGTGGATCAACCTGTGCCTGGCGACGGGCCGGGCGGGCCGCCCGCTGTCCGGATACGGCTGCCTGACCGGGCAGGGCAACGGGCAGGGCGGCCGCGAACACGGCCAGAAGGCCGACCAGTTGCCCGGCTACCGCAAGCTGGACGACCCCGAGGCGCGGGCGCATGTGGCCGGCGTGTGGGGCGTCGACCCGGACGCCCTCCCCGGCCCGGGACGCAGCGCCTACGAGCTCCTCGACGCCCTCGGCACCGACGTCCGGGCGCTGCTGCTGATGGGCTCCAACCCGGTGGTGTCGGCGCCCCGCGCGGCACACATCGAGCAGCGCATCAGGTCGCTGGACTTCCTCGCCGTCTGTGACGTGGTGCTGTCGGAGACGGCCGAGCTGGCGGACGTGGTGCTGCCGGTCACCCAGTGGGCGGAGGAGACGGGCACGACGACCAGCCTGGAGGGCAGGGTGCTGCTGCGCCGCCGGGCGGTCACCGCGCCGCCCGGTGTCCGCAGCGACCTGTACGTGCTGCACGAGCTGGCGGCCCGGCTGGGGGTGGAGAAGGGCTTCCCGGCCGACGCGGAGGAGGTCTTCGAGGAGCTGCGCCGGGCGAGCGCGGGCGGCCCGGCGGACTACTCGGGGATCACCTACCGGCGGCTGGCGGAGGAGAACGGGGTGTTCTGGCCGTGCCCGTCCGACGACGAGGCGGCCCATCCGGGCACCCCGCGCCTGTTCCTGGACCGTTTCGCCACGCCGGACGGCCGGGCCCGGTTCGTGCCGGTGGCCCACCGGCCGACGGCGGAGGAACCGGACGCCGAGTACCCGCTGCTGCTGACCACCGGCCGGGTGGTGGCGCAGTACCAGTCGGGCGCCCAGACCCGCCGCGTACCGGAACTGAACGCTGCCGCGCCGGGCCCCTTCGTGGAACTGCACCCGCGCCTGGCGGCCCGGATCGGCGCGGCGGAGGGCGACCCGGTGGCGGTGGTCTCCCGGCGGGGACGGGCCGTGGCACCGGCGAGGATCACGACCGCGATCCGCCCGGACACCGTCTTCATGCCCTTCCACTGGCCGGGCGAGGGCCGCGCCAACACCCTCACCAACCCCGCCCTCGACCCCACGTCCCGGATGCCGGAGTTCAAGTCGTGCGCGGTGCGGGTGGAGGCCGTACCCGGGAAGTAGGCCGGCTCCCGGCTTGCGGAAGTCGTCGTCAGCGGCGGGACAGCCAGTCGCCGCTCTCTATGGGGGTGCCGGTGGCGCGCAGGTGGGCGGCGACGGGTGGGGCGGCCAGGTAGACCCAGGCGAGGGTGGTGGTGCCGTCGGCGCGTGCGACCGCTCTGGCGGCGCGTTCGTAGAGGTTGCGAGGGTCGCCGGGGGTGTACTCCTCCAGGCGGTCCAGGGCGGCGAGCAGATCGGGGTACGACTCGGGGCGGGCGGTGATCAGTTCGCCGTGGATCTCGGCGCCGGGATGTTCCACGGCGTAGGGGTAGCCGGGGCCGTCGTAGAGGGCGGCGCCCCGCAGGCGGGCCGGTTCCTCCGACGCGGTGCGGTCCCGCAGGAACAGGTCGTGGTTCGGTTCGCCGGGGCGGAGCGTGCCGTAGACGAAGAAGGGCAGCGGGGTTCCGGGCCCCTCGGGCTCCTCAGTGATCACGGAAACGATTCTGTACCCCCTTCGGCTCCACACACATCTCCATGAAGGGGCTATGGACATGACATGTCAGGGCTCCTTAAATCACTGGGGACAGCGCCGCCCCCCACGCCCAGCCAGGCGCTTCCCCCGAGGAGATCGATGAGCCGGATAGGCCAGCACGTCCGAGGATCCCGTCGTCTCGCCACCACCGCCGGCGTCGCCGTCACCACCGCGACACTGCTGTCCGTGGCCCTTTCCCCCACCGCCCACGCCGACGCCAGACCGACCCGGGCCACCGCGATCCAGAACGCGGCGTCCGCGCTCCTCGCCCACGCCACCAGCCTGGGCCTGACCTCCGCCGAGCAGACCAGCGTCCGCGACGTGATCGTGGACACCAACGGCACCCAGCACGTCCGCTACGACCGCACCTACCACGGACTGCCCGTACTGGGCGGCGACTTCGTGGTCCACCTCGCCCCCGACGGCGCCTACCGCAGCGCGAACCGGGCCACCCGCGGGACCCTGTCTTTGGACTCGGTCCTCCCGACGGTCCCGGCGACCAAGGCCGCCGACCTCGCCGTGAACGCGCTGCGCGCCGTCCACCTCGGCGACGCGCTCAGGCAGGTCAAGGCCAGGCCCGAGCTGGTCGTCGACGCCCTGCACGGCGCCCCGAAGCTCGCCTGGCGCACCAACGCCGTCGGCCTGGACTCGCTCGGCAACCCGGTCGCCCGCACCGTGCTGACCGACGCCCGCACCGGCCGTCAGATCGACGCCTGGGACAGCATCGAGACCGCCGCCGGTGACGGCAAGTCCCTGTACAGCGGGACGGTGCCGCTGGAGACGACGCAGTCGGGGTCGTCGTACCAGCTCAAGGACCCGACGCGCGGCAACACCTACACCGGTGACGCCGGGGGCAAGACGGACCTGTGCGTCCTCAGCGTCTGCCTCAGCCGGGCGCCCGCGGACCTGTTCACCGACGCGGACAACCACTGGGGCAGCGGCACCACCGCCGACCGCGCCTCGGCCGCCGTCGACGCCCAGTACGGCACGGACATGACGTGGGATTACTACAAGAACGTCCACGGGCGCAACGGCATCGGCGGCGACGGCAAGGGGTCGTACAACCGCGTCCACTACGGCAGCAACTACAACAACGCCTTCTGGGACGACAGTTGCTTCTGCATGACGTACGGCGACGGGGACGGGACCACGTTCGGGCCGCTGGTCGCCCTCGACGTCGCCGGGCACGAGATGACGCACGGCGTCACCTCCAAGACGGCCGCGCTGACCTACTCGGGCGAGTCCGGCGGGCTCAACGAGGCCACCTCGGACATCCTCGGCACGATGGTGGAGTGGTACGCGAACAACCCCTCCGACCCCGGTGACTACCTCATCGGCGAGAAGATCGTGAAGCCCGGCTTCGGCCAGACCGCCCTGCGCTACATGGACAAGCCGTCCAAGGACGGCAACTCGGCGGACTACTGGAGCAGTTCGGTCGGCAACCTCGACGTCCACTACTCCTCCGGCGTCGCCAACCACTTCGCCTACCTGCTGGCGGAGGGCAGCGGCCCGAAGACCATCAACGGGGTCAGCTACAACTCGCCGACGTACAACGGCTCCACGGTCACCGGCATCGGGCGGGACAAGGTCGGCAAGATCTGGTACCGGGCGCTGACGGTCTACATGACCTCCTCGACGAACTACGCGGGGGCGCGCACGGCGACCCTCAACGCCGCCAAGGATCTGTACGGCGCGGGCAGCACGGAGTACAACGCCGTGGCCGCGGCCTGGAGCGCCGTCAACGTGAACTGAGCACCGAACGAACCGGGACCCGCACGGAACGCGGCAGGCCGGCGCCGGGACGGGCGCCGGCCTGCCGCGTTCCGGCGCACTCCATTCGTGTTCTCTTCGCACAGCCATTTCATCGACCCCTGCGCGTCGCCTGTGACCTGCTGGAACACGTCGGCGGCTAGTCCGTGTGGGGGGCGGGGGGCGACACCCGTTCACCGCATTCCTGACGTCTCGTCAGGGAGCGGACGCGGGCCGGAGCCAGTTACCTCGGAAGGGCAGGGCACACACCAGCCGGACAAGCTCTGGGGAGCACCCATGCTACGCACCGCCCGTCTGCTGACCGGTACCGCGCTCGTCGTGGCGGCCGCGGCGCCCGCCTGGGCCGGTACCGGCAGCCTGGACGTGTACCCCGCCACCGTGGCGCCCGGCGGCCAGGTCACGGTGAACACCGCGGCGTGCGGCGAGAAGGGTTCGGCGGTCGGGGACGCGGGCGCGGTCGGCGCCGGCACCTTCACGCTGGCGCCCAGCGCGCACAAGGGCGAGGCGATCGGTCAGTTCCAGGTTCCGCCGGGTGCGCAGCCTGGGACGTACGAGATCGTCGCCAAGTGCGCGGAGGGGGGACGGCAGGTGACGGGCGACCTGGTGGTCGCGGTGAGCGCGGCGCACGAACAGGTGCAGCCGCGGGGAAGCATGAAGACGGGGGTCGGCGGCGCACTCGGCACCGACCCCGTGCAGACCACGGCGGGTGTGGCGGCACTGGCCGTCGCCGCCGCGGGCGGTACCTGGCTCCTGCATCGCCGGGCGAGAGGCGACGGGATCTGACGGACACCCTCCGCTGTCCGTCCACCGGTACCGCAACGTCCCACCCCCTCCGGGTCCGAAGCCCCTCGCGGCCCGGAGGGGGAGGGACCACCCAGCGGACTCCGCCTCGGGCAAGTCCCGACAGGCGGCGCCGGAAGCCCGGGAAAGCCGTCGGGACACCCCGGAAGCCATCGGGGCCCACAACGACAGACGCCGGGGCGCACCCCGAAAACCATCGGGGCCCACCCTCGGCAGCCGGCGGGGCTCGCCACAGCAGTCGCCGCGGCCCGCCTCGGCAGCCGGCGGGCCCGCCACAGCAGACGTGGGGGCACCCGGGAGCCATCAGGGGCGCGCTCCAGCAGACGCCGGGGCACACCCCGAAAGCCATCGGGGGCTGCCGCAGCAGTCGGCGGGCCCGCCACAGCAGACGTGGGGCACCCCCGAAGCCATCGGGGCCGCTCCAGAGGCGTCGGACACGCCCCGGAAGCCATCCGGGGATCCACCCCGGGAGCCGCCGGAGAACCGCCGGGCGCGGGGCCGGCCCGGGAGTCCGGGGATCAACCTACGGGAGTCCGGGAAGGTCCCTCCGAGCCCCGGAAGGTCCCCCGGGAGCCCTCGCAGGGCGCCGCCGGAAATCTCGGGGTTCCCCCGGGGAGGCCCCGGCACCCCCGGAGGCCGCCCCCGCAGGTCTTCCGGGTTCGCCTCCGGGTCCCCGGAGGGCCGCCGTCAGGAGTGCTCGGGGTCTGCCTTCGGAGAGGTTGGTATGCGCAGGAGAAGCAGGCACGACAGGCTCGGCGACACCGCGATAGCCGCGGTCACCGTCGTGGCGCTCGGCTCCGGGGTGTGGCTGCTCGGCGGCGCCAGCGGGACGCACGCGCCGCCCCAGCCGGCCGCCGTCGAAGGCCGCCCGGAGCCGGGAGGCGCGCGGTCCGCCGCCCCCGCCCTCGCCCCGTCCGTGCCCACCCGCATCCGGATCCCCTCCATACGCGTGAACGCCCCGCTGATGGGCCTGTCCCTCACCCGCTCCGGAAGCCTGGACGTGCCGCCCGCCCAGAACAAGAACCTGGCCGGCTGGTACGAGGCCGGCACCATGCCCGGCGAGACCGGCACCGCGGTCGTCGCCGGCCATGTCGACAACGCCGAGGGCCCCGCCGTCTTCTACGACCTCGGCGCGCTGAAGCGGGGCGCCCGTGTCGACGTGGACCGCCGGGACGGCTCCGTGGCCGTGTTCACGGTGGACGCGGTGGAGGTGTACGCGGCGAACAACTTCCCCGACGACAAGGTGTACGGCGCCGCCCCCCGCCCCGAACTCCGCGTCATCACCTGCGGCGGCGGCTACTCGAAGAGCACCGGCTACCTGGGCAACGTCGTGGTGTTCGCGCACCTCACCGGGAGCCGCTGACAGACCCGGCACCGGGCCCGCCGGCCTGCCGCCCCGCTACGCCGCCCACTGCTCGTACGCCAGGTTCGCCACCAGCGCGAAGACGACCGTCAGCAGCACCACCCGGACGAAGCCGCTGCCCTGTTTGAGCGCGGTGCGGGCGCCGAGGGTGCCGCCCGCGAGGTTGAAGACGGCCAGCAGGGCCGCCAGCTTCCACAGGACCGTGCCCTGCCAGGAGAACATCGCCAGCGCGCCGGCGTTGGTGCAGCAGTTGACGATCTTCGCGGTGGCGGAGGCGGTGACCAGGTCGAGCCGGAGCAGCGCGGTCAGGGCGAGCACCAGGAAGGTCCCGGTGCCGGGGCCGATCAGGCCGTCGTAGAAGCCGATGCCCAGTCCGGCCAGGCCGATCGCGGCGAGCCTCTGCCGGCGGGTGGCCGGTCCGGGCGCCGGAGCCGTGCCGAAGGACGGGCGCAGGATCACGAAGGCGGCGACCGCGAGCAGCACCACCATGATCACCGGCTTGAGGACGTCCGTGCTCATCCCGGCCGCGAGAAAGGCGCCCGCCGAGGAACCGGCGAGGGCGGCGAGCCCGATGCGCACGGCCGTCCCGACGTCCACCGGCGCCCTGCGGGCGTACGTCACCGCCGCCCCGCTGGTGCCGACGATCGCGACGGCCTTGTTGGTGCCGAGCGCCCACGCGGCCGGGGTCGCCGGCGGCAGCCCGAGCAGCAGGGCCGGCAGGAGCAGCAGCCCGCCTCCGCCCACCACCGCGTCGATCCACCCGGCCGCCAGCGAGGCGGTGCACAGCAGGGCCACGGTCGTCATGGGTATGTCGGACATGATCGCGACCTTAACCTCGGCGCCCGGGAGGGCGTGGGGCCGTATCGCCATGCGGCCCGCCGCGACGAGGGTCCCCCGCCCGGACGGCCGTATCGGCCTGCGGCCCGCCGCGACGGCAGTCCCCCGCCCGGGCCGCGACCAGCCCCGACGGCGCCGCGCCCGAAAGACGACCCCTCGCCTCCCGCACCTCACAGGCCGACGCGCCGCAGGCTGAGGGCAGCGTTCCTCACGGGAAACAGACGTGATGCGGCCGGGTAACGTCGGCACCGCACGCTCAAGGACATGACCTCGAATACGCGTGTGGTGGTGATCGGCGCCGGCCTCGCGGGCGTACGGCTCGCCCGGCGGCTCGGCGAGCTGGGCACGCCCGCGCTGCTCGTCGGCGAGGAGGAGCACCCGCCGTACAACCGGGTGCTGCTCGCGGAGGTGCTGGCCGGCCGGTACGCCCCCGAGGTGATCGGCCTGCCCGCGCCGGACGGACTGCTGCGCGCCCGGGCCACCGGCATCGACCGCGGCGCCCGGACCGTCGAGTGCGCCGACGGCTCCTCGATCGCATACGACACCCTGGTTCTCGCCACCGGATCCAACCCCGTGCTGCCGCCGCTGCGCGGCCTGTTCACCCCCGATCACCAACTGCCCGAGGGCGTCCACGCGTTCCGCACCATGGACGACTGCCTGGGGCTGGCCAAGGCGGTCCGGCCGGGGGTGCGCGCGGTCGTCATCGGCGGCGGGCTGCTCGGCGTCTCCGCCGCCCGCGCGCTCGCCGTGCGCGGCGCGCAGGTGGTCCTCGCCCAGCAGGCCGAGCGGCTCATGGAACGCCAGCTCGACCCGGACGCCTCCCGGCTGGTGCTGCGGCACCTCACCGACCTGGGCGTCGAGGTGCACACCGAGTGCCGGGTGCGGGACGTGCGCTGCATCGCGGGAGCCGTCCGTTCGGTGGAGCTGGCCGACGGGTACGCGCTCGACGCCGACCTCGTCGTCCTGGCCTGCGGGGTGCGCCCGCGCACCGGGCTCGCCGAACAGGCCGGCCTCGCCGTCCACAAGGGCATCCTCGTCGACGACGAGCTGCGCACCTCCGACCCGCACATCCACGCCGTCGGCGACTGCGTCCAGCACGACGGCACGGTCTACGGCCTGGCCGTACCCGCGCTGGAACAGGCCGAAGCGCTCGCCGAGCTGCTCGCGGGCGACGCCGGCGCCCGGTATTCCGGCACGCGTTCCCTGACCCGGCTGACCCTCACCGGCCCGGGCTCCCCCTTCGACCTCGCCGCGTTCGGCGAGACCGAGGCCCGCCCCGGCGACGACGTGGTGCGGCTCGCCGACGCCACCCGCGGCACCTACCGCAAGGTCGTCGTCCGCGACGACCGCCTGGTCGGCGGGGTCCTCGTCGGCGAACTCGGCACCGTCGGCGCGCTCGCCCGCGCCTGGGAGGGAGCAGAGCCGCTCCCGACGGACGGCGGCCCCCTGCTCCACCTGCTCACCAACGACGGAGGCTCCTGATGTCCACGGACACCACCCCCACGATCGTGCTCGTCGGCCACGGCATGGTCGGCCAGCGCTTCCTCGAAGCGCTCGCCGAGCGCGGCCTGACCGCCACGCACCGCGTGGTCGTGCTGTGCGAGGAGCCGCGCCCCGCCTACGACCGTGTCGCCCTCACCTCGTACTTCTCGGGCAGGAGCCCCGAGGAACTGTCGCTGACCGACCGGGAGTTCATCGACGCGCACGGCATCGAGCTGTACGTCGGCGATCCCGCCGAGACGATCGACCGCGCGGGCAGGAAGGTGACGGCCAGGTCCGGCCGGGTCTTCGCGTACGACACCCTCGTGCTGGCCACCGGCTCCTACCCGTTCGTGCCGCCGGTGCCGAACAAGGACGCCGAGGGCTGTTTCGTCTACCGGACCATCGAGGACCTGCTCGCCATCGAGGAGTACGCGAAGACGCGGGCGACGACCGGCGCGGTGGTCGGCGGCGGCCTGCTCGGCCTGGAGGCGGCCGGTGCGCTCAACGGGCTCGGACTGACCACGCACATCGTGGAGTTCGCGCCGCGTCTGATGCCGGTGCAGGTCGACGAGGGCGGTGGCGCGGCGCTGCTGCGGACCATCGAGGGCATGGGCCTGACCGTGCACACGGGCGTGGGCACGCAGGAGATCGTCACGGACGCCTCCGGCGCCGTCACCGGCATGAAGCTGTCCGACGGCTCCGAACTGGCCACCGACATGGTGGTGTTCAGCGCCGGTGTGCGCCCGCGCGACCAGCTGGCCCGGGACTGCGGCCTCGCCGTCGGCGAGCGCGGCGGCATCACCGTCGACGAGCAGTGCCGTACCGTCAGCGACCCGCACGTCTTCGCGATCGGCGAATGCGCGCTGGCGGCGGACGGCCGGGTGTACGGCCTGGTGGCGCCCGGGTACGAGCAGGCGGAGACGGCGGCGGCCACCATCGCCGAGGACGAGGCGTCCTTCGCGGGCGCCGACCTGTCCACCAAGCTGAAGCTGCTCGGCGTGGACGTGGCCTCCTTCGGCGACGCGCACGGCACCGCCGAGGACTGCCTGGACGTCGTCTACTCCGACTCCCGCGCGGGCCTGTACAAGAAGCTGGTCATCGGCCCGGACGGCACGCTGCTCGGCGGCATCCTGGTCGGCGACGCCGAGGCGTACGGCACCCTGCGCGCGCTGACCGGTTCGGTGCCCCCTGTCTCCCCCGAGTCGCTCGTCCTGCCCGCCGGAGCCGGCTCGGGGGCTCAGCTCGGCCCGTCCGCCCTGCCGGACGAGGCGATCATCTGCTCCTGCCACAACGTCAGCAAGGGCACCATCCGGGGCGCGGTGACGGAGCACCAGTGCACCACCGTGCCCGAGGTGAAGAAGTGCACCAAGGCAGGCACCGGCTGCGGCTCCTGCGTGAAGGTGCTCGGCCAGCTGGTCGACGCCGAGCTGGAGGCCTCCGGGATCGAGGTCGACAAGGGCCTGTGCGGCTGCTTCTCCCAGACCCGCGAGGAGCTGTACGAGATCGTCCTCGCCCTGCGCATCACGTCGTACCAGGAGCTGCTGGACCGGTACGGCCGTGAGGGCGCCCGGGGCGGCGACGGCTGCGAGGTCTGCAAGCCGGCGGTCGGCTCGGTCATCGCCTCGCTCGCCCCGACGATCGGCGCGAGCGGCTATGTCCTGGACGGCGAGCAGGCCGCCCTGCAGGACACCAACGACCACTTCCTGGCCAACCTGCAGAAGAACGGCTCGTACTCGGTGGTGCCGCGCATCCCCGGCGGCGAGATCGCGCCCGAGAAGCTGATCGTGATCGGCGAGATCGCCCGCGACTTCGGCCTCTACACGAAGATCACCGGCGGCCAGCGGATCGACATGTTCGGCGCCCGGGTCGAGCAACTGCCGCTGATCTGGGCGAGGCTGGTGGACGCCGGGTTCGAGTCCGGCCACGCGTACGGCAAGGCGCTGCGGACCGTGAAGTCCTGCGTGGGCTCCACCTGGTGCCGGTACGGCGTGCAGGACTCGGTGAAGATGGCGATCGACCTGGAGCTGCGCTACCGGGGCCTGAGGTCGCCGCACAAGCTGAAGTCGGCGGTCTCCGGCTGCCAGCGCGAGTGCGCCGAGGCCCAGTCGAAGGACTTCGGGGTGATCGCCACCGCGAGCGGCTGGAACCTGTACGTCGGCGGCAACGGCGGCGCCACCCCGCGCCACGCCGACCTGCTGGCCCAGGACCTGTCCGACGCCGAACTGGTCCGTCTGATCGACCGGTTCCTGATGTTCTACATCCGCACCGCCGACCGCCTGGAGCGCACCTCGACCTGGCTGGAGCGCATCCCCGGCGGCCTCGACCACGTGCGGGACGTGGTGGTGCACGACTCGCTCGGCATCTGCGACGAGCTGGAAGCACTGATGCGGGCGCACATCACCCACTACCGCGACGAGTGGGCGGAGACCATCAACGACCCGGAGAAGCTCGCCCGGTTCGTGTCCTTCGTGAACGCCCCGGACACCCCGGACCCGGTCGTCGCCTTCGTCCCCGAGCGCGACCAGATCAAGCCCGACCTGCCGCTGCTGAACATCGGCATGCGGCCCGCCGACGACGTCCTGGAAGGAAGCGCCCGATGACCCTGGCTGTCGAGACCACCGATGTGAAGGTCCAGCTCCGAGTGGCGGAGGGCTGGTTCACCGCCTGCGACCTGAGCGTGCTGACGCCGGGCCGCGGGGTGGCCGCCCTGCTGCCGGACGGCCGCCAGGTGGCCCTCTTCCGGGACCGCGCCGACCGCCTGTACGCCGTCGACAACCGCGATCCCTTCACCGGCGCCGCCGTCCTCTCCCGCGGTCTGACCGGCACCCACGCCGGCCGCCCGTTCGTGGCCTCGCCGCTGCTGAAGCAGCGCTTCGACCTGGTCAGCGGCCAGTGCCTGGACGACGCGGAGGTGCGGGTGGCTGCGTACGAGGTGCGCGCGGCCTGAGATTGCTTGACTGATCGTTCCAGAAAAGCCTAGGCTGCGGTGCGTGGCCAGGACCAAGGAGTTCGATCCGGACGCCGCGCTGCAGTCGGCCCTCGAGCTGTTCTGGCGGCGCGGCTACGAGGCGACGTCGATGGCCGACCTGGTCGAGCACCTCGGCATCGGCAGGGCGAGCCTGTACGCGACCTTCGGCAACAAGCACGACCTGTACCTCAAGGCGCTGGCGCGCTACGAGGAGTCGGGGCTCTCGGTGATCGTGCGGGAGCTGTCCCAGCCGGGCCCCGCCCTGCCGGCCGTCCGCGCGGTCGTACGGCGCTATGCGGCGGAGGCCGCCGACGAACGGCTGCGGCTGAACGGCTGCCTGATCACCAACACGGCCGCCGAGCTGGCCCCGCACGACCCGGCCGCCGCCCGGCGCGTCGAGCGCAACTGGGACCACCTGGAGACACTGCTGCACTCCGCGCTGGTCCGCGCCCAGAGCCAGGGCGAGCTGCCGGCCGGCCGCGATCCGCTCGCCCTGGCCCGCACCCTGCTGGTGCTGATGCAGGGCCTGCGGGTCGTCGGCAAGGCGTCGGCGGACCCGGCGCGGGTGCGGGACGCGGCGGAACAGGCACTGGCGCTGCTCGACTGAGCCATCCGGCCGGGCAGCGCCCTTTTTTTCACTTGATATTGAATCGATCGGTCAAAAACAGGGGGATCATCATGACGCACCGCTTCACCGGCCGGACGGCCCTCGTCACCGGCGCGGGCTCCGGCATCGGACGGGCCGTCGCCCTTGCGTTCGCCGCGGAGGGCGCCCGGGTCGTCGTCGCCGGGCGGCGACGGGAGCCGCTGGAGGAGACTGTCACGCTCATCGAGGAACAGGGCGGCAAGGCCCTCGCGGTGAGCGCCGACGTCTCCCAGGCCGCGGACGCCGAGGCGCTCGTGCGGGCCGCCGTGGAACACTTCGGCTCGCTCGACGTGGCGGTCAACAACGCCGGTGTCTTCCGCGGCGGGCAGCCCCTCGCCGACCTGCCGGAGCAGGACTGGCACACCCAGCTCGCGACCAACGTCACCGGCGTGTTCCTGGCCCTCCAGGCGCAGATCCGGCAGATGCGCGCCCAGCCGGCGGGCGGCGCGATCGTGAACGTCTCCTCCACCTTCGGCCTCCACACCGCCTCCCCCGGCGCCGCCGCCTACGCCGCGACCAAGGCCGCCGTGACCGCGCTCAGCCGGGGCGCCGCCCTGGACCACATCCGGGACGGCGTCCGGATCAACGTGGTCAGCCCCGGCGCCACCGAGACCCCCATGTCCCTGCGCCCCGGCGAGACCGAGGCGGACCGCGCCGAACGCGCGAGGGCCACGCTGCCGCTCGGCCGCATCGCCACCACCCGGGAGGTCGCCGCCGCCGTCCTCTACCTCGCCTCGGACGACGCCGCCTCGGTCGTCGGCACCGACCTGGTCGTGGACAGCGGCGCCACGCTGTAGCCGGGGCCGGCCCTCACGCTGGGGGTCAGTCGATCCCGGAGCGCTCCACCCCGGCCACGATCCACCGCTGGAAGCACAGGAACACCACCAGCAACGGCAGGATCGACACGACGGCCGCGACGAAGAGTTCGTGCAGCCTGATCACCTGCGACGTCGTGAACGACGACAACGCCACCTGCACCGTCCAGGCGCTCTGGTCCTGCCCGATGACCAGGGGCCACAGGAAGGAGTTCCACGCGCCGAGGAACACGATCGTGCCGACGGCGGCGAACACCGGCCGCGCGTTCGGCACGACCACCAGCCAGTACGTGCGCCAGTACCCGAGCCCGTCGACCTGCGCCGCGTCCTCCAGTTCCCGTGGGAAACCCAGGAAGTACTGGCGGAAGACGAAACAGGCGAACGCGGAGAACAGCGTCGGCACGATCAGCCCGCGCAGGGTGGAGATCCAGCCCAGCGACGACACCAGCACGAAGCTCGGTACGAACGTGACGGCGGCCGGGACCAGCAGGGTGCCCAGGATGCCGTAGAAGACCTTGTTCGCGTGCCGGTACGGGATGCGGGCGAGGCCGTAGCCGGCGAGCGAGGCCAGGAGCAGGGTGCCCAGCGTGGTCGCGACCGCGATCAGCGCGGAGTTGACCAGGGAGCGGGCGAACGGGACGGACGGATCGTCGAACAGCTCCCGGACGTTGCCCCACCTCACCTCGCGCGGAAAGAAGGTCCATTCGGGCGAGGTGATGTCCTGCTCGCGGGACAGCCCGTTGCGGAGCAGCAGATAGAAGGGGATCAGGAAGAGCAGGGCGAGCGCGATCAGCAGCACCAGTCTGAGCGCCCGCCCGGCCCGCACCAGGGCCTCATCCATCGGCGTCCGTCCTTCCCAGCCGCAGCCACCGGGCCTGGCCCACCGTGACGACCGCGATGATCAGCGCGAGGATCACCGCGCCCGCGCTGCCCAGGCCGAGGTTCTGCCCCTGGCCGAGGGCGGTGTAGTAGAGGTAGACGAGCGGCGGCCGGGCGTACGGCGGGTAACCCCGGGCGTCGGACAGCAGGTTGTAGAACTCGTCGAAGGCCTGGAAGGCGTTGACGACGAGCAGCAGCAGCACCGCGACCGAGGTGGCCCGCAGCTGGGGCAGGGTGATGTGGCGCAGCACCGTCCAGCCGGGCCGGGCCCCGTCCACGGCGGCCGCCTCGTACAGCACCGGGTCGATCCGCTGCAGCCCGGCGAGGAAGAGGATCATGTAGAAACCGGCCTGCAGCCACAGCCGTACGGTCACGATGACCAGCCAGTACCAGGGCGGATCGGTGGTGGACAGCCAGGCCACCGGGTCCCCGCCGAACCACCCGAGGACGGTGTTGGCGAGCCCGAACCGCACCCCGTTGAAGAGTGACATCTTCCACACCAGCGCGGCGACGACGTAACTGCACGCGGCGGGGAGGAAGAAGACCGAGCGGAAGAACGCGCGGGCGCGCCTGAGCCGGTTGACCATCAGGGCCAGGGAGAGCGAGAAGACGTAGGTGACCGGCACGATGAAGGCCGTGAAGACGAGGAAGGTCTTCAGGCTGTCGACGAACGCGTCGTCCCGCAGCATCGCCGTGTAGTTGTCCAGGCCGACGAAGTGCGTGGGCGTGACCGTGTTGTGGGCGTCGAAGAAGCTGAGGCCCACGCTCCACAGCAGCGGAACGTAGGTGAACACCGCGAGCCCGAGCGCGAAGGGCCCCACGAACACCCAGAACCACAGGGTCCTGCGCCGCCTCACGAGTTCTTCTTCGCGTTCTTCACGCGGTCGAGTTCGGCGGTCACCTTCCGTACGACGGCCCGCAGTTCGCTCTCGGGACTGGCTCCGCTCCTGATGATCCGGCTGAGGGCGTCCTGGTAGGCGGTCTGGGCGGCCGGCGTCCACAGCAGGGGCTGGGCGTAACCGTGGTCGGTGGTGAAGCGCACGGCGTCGGCGGCGGCGCCGGAGCGCAGCTTGGCGGCCTTCTTCGCGAGGGAGATCCGGGCCGGGATGTGAAAGCCGTACGACAGCGCGAAGTCCTCCTGGAAGTCGGTGCGTTCGACCCACAGCCAGCGCACGAACTCCTTGGCGGCCGCCTTGTGCCTGCCGCGCGCGCTGACGGCGGAGCCGTACGCCCCCACGGGTACGGAGGGCCGGCCCGCGCCGCCGTCCTTCGGGAAGGGCAGGACGCCGAAGTCGTCCCCCAGTTCCTTCTGCACCTGCGGCAGCGCCCACAGTCCGGACCACTGCATCGCGGTCAGCCCCTGGAGGAACGCGGACGGGTCGGACCAGTCGGCGGGCGCGCCGAGCAGGAGGGACTTGTCGGCGTACAGCCGGTGCAGTTTGCCGAGGGTGCGGGCGGCGGCGGGGTCGTCGAAGCCGACCTTGCCGTCCTCGGTGACGAGCCGCAGCCCCGCGGCGTACAGGGGCGTGCCGCCGAGCACGCCCGCTCCGCCGTCGTTGCCGAGGAACAGTCCCTTGACCTTGCCGCTGGTGAGCGCCCGTGCGGCGTCCACGAGCGCGTCGAGCGTGGCGGGCGGCTCGACCCCGGCGTCCTTCAGCAGGCTCTTGCGGTAGTAGAGCATCTGCATGTCGATGACCTGCGGTATGCCCCAGACCCGGCCGTCGTACGTCTTCGGCGTGAGCACGGCCGGATTGAAGTCGTCCTTGACCCCTTCGATCAGATCGGTGAGGTCGACGACCTGCCCACCCTGTATCTGGTCCAGGGTCGGCCCGTTGACCTCGAAGACGTCCGGCCCGGAGTCGGTGAGCAGGGCGGCGGCGGTCTGCTGGTCGTAGTTCCCCGGCCGCCACTGCACGGTCACGTGCGCCTTCTTGTAGGCGGCGGCGTACCGCTGCACGGCCTGCTCGGTGCCGGTCTCGCCGTACTGGTGGTACCACTGGGACAGCCCGGTGCCGGACCCCCCGCCCCCGCGCCCGGTGTTGGACCCGCAGGCGGCGAGCAGCCCGGCCCCCGCCGTGGCCCCCGCGGCCAGCACTCCCCTACGGCTCATCGTCATCGTTGGCGCCCCCTGCCGTCGCTCGTCTTCCTCATCGATGCACGGCCCAACGATCAGCCATGCGTCCTGATTACGGAAGGGGGGCTGTGGCCGTATGCCATCGGTCAGTACGGGCGCCGGGCCACACCTCGGCAGGATCCACGGCGCCCCGGCCCGGAGCGCCGCGGAAAATCACGGTCCGGGCAGATGGCTTTTCCATCCGCCCGGACCCTGAAATCAGACGTTGTTGTTGGTGTTGTTGGCGGTGCGGGCGCCGTTGTTGTTATTGTTGTTGTTGTTGGCATTGGCGCCGTTGTTGTTATTGTTGTTGTTGTTGACGACAACGACGATCTGGAAGCCGTCGTCGTAGAATTCCGCCCAGTCGCCCTCATGATTCTTGACGTCCGACCAGTCGTCGTCATCGTCCTTGGCCTCCGACGGGTCCTCGGCCTCGTCCCTGGCCTCCGACCGGTCCTCCGCCTCACCCTTGACGTCCGACCGGCAGTCGTCATCGTCCTTGGCCTCCGACCGGTCCTCCGCCTCGTCCCTGGCCTCCGACCGGTCGTCGTCATCGTCCTTGGCCTCCGACCGGTCCTTCGCCTCAGCCCTGGCCTCCGACCGGTCCTCGGCCTCGCCCTTGGCCTCCGACCGGTCCTCCGCCTCATCCCTGGCCTCCGACCGGTCCTCGGCAGCGTCAGCGTCATCCTTGGCGACGGTGAAGGTGCCGCTTGAGCGGAAGGTCTTGAGCGAATCATGAGCTGCGGCGTGCGCCATGGGCGCTGACGAGAGACCCACCACTCCGCCGAGCACGATCAGGGCCGCCGTCCTCGCGCCCAGCCGGGAGTGACGCGAGGGAGTACCCTCGCCTTCGGGCCGGTTGCGCGTCGCCTTGCGATTCGGGGACATTTTGCGTCCTCTCTCTCCTCGTATAGCCGAGGAAACTGTCCGATGGGTTCGAGGATGCAAACGTTGAGCTGCATCCAGCTTCAACACGCTTTCCGTGCGAACTGCCTGCGATAACGGTCCGACCTGCATTGTTAGGCCAGATGCTGGCCTGTCTCCGACACGTGGATCAGCACCGATGGCGCCTCTGGAGATCCGGCGATAAAGTAATTGGGCTCACATTTTTCATGACGGCCCGTCAGTTTGCCTGGCAGGCCTTTTCGGCTTGCCGGGCCGTCCGCACGCAGGCCGACGGCCCGTCGTGTGGCCCCCGGCAGCGGACGTCGCCGGTGGGTCGGGCCGCGGCGGGCGGCGTTGGCTTCGGCCAGGGCCACCCGTTTGGCGGGCGTCATCGGCCGGAGGGGCTTCGCTTGCTCGATCAAGTCGAGGTAGGCGACCAGCGGCCCCAGGCGGCGTCGCGGTACTCGGCGTGGCAGGCGGAGACCCAGCAGGTGGATATGAGCCGGTCAGCACACAACAGGGCTCCGGGTGGCCTGATGGGGGGCACGGCGAGGGCACTAAGGCTTCGGACCGGTCCGACGCACGGAGAGGCGGCACCCCCCGCACGGGGTGCCGCCTCTCCTCTTTCGTGCGCCGAAGCCGCCGCCGATCGGTGAGGGTCGGGGACCGGCGGCGGCTTCGGGGTCCTGCGGGGCCGGAAGGGCCTAGCGGTGGTCGCTGCCCTCCGACTGCGTCGCCGCGCGGCCTGCCTCGAGGCGGGCGACCGGGATGCGGAAGGGGGAGCAGGAGACGTAGTCCAGGCCGACCTCGTGGAAGAAGTGGACGGACTCGGGGTCGCCGCCGTGCTCGCCGCAGACGCCGAGCTTGAGGTCGGGGCGGGTGCGCCGGCCCGCCTCCGCCGCCGCCTTCACCAGGGAGCCGACGCCGTCCTTGTCGATCGTCTCGAACGGGCTGACGCCGAAGATGCCCTTCTCCAGGTACGCGGTGAAGAACGAGGCCTCCACGTCGTCGCGGCTGAAGCCCCACACCGTCTGCGTCAGGTCGTTCGTGCCGAAGCTGAAGAACTCGGCCGCCTCGGCGATCTGACCCGCCGTCAGCGCGGCGCGCGGCAGCTCGATCATCGTGCCGATCGCCAGCTTCAGCTGCGTGCCCGTCGCCGCCTCGACCTCCGCGACGACCTTGTCGGCCTCCTCGCGGACGATCTCCAGCTCCTGGACCGTGCCGACGAGCGGGATCATGATCTCGGCGCGCGGGTCGCCCTTGGCCGCCTTGCGTTCCGCCGCCGCCTCGGCGATCGCCCGGACCTGCATGGTGAACAGGCCGGGGATGACCAGGCCGAGGCGTACGCCGCGCAGGCCCAGCATCGGGTTCTGCTCGTGCAGCCGGTGCACCGCCTGGAGCAGGCGGAGGTCGTTCTCGTGCGGCTCCTGGCGGGACTCCGCCAGCGCCACGCGGACCGACAGCTCGGTGATGTCGGGGAGGAACTCGTGCAGCGGGGGGTCGAGGAGGCGGATCGTGACCGGCAGGCCGTCCATCGCCTCGAACAGCTCCACGAAGTCCTTCTTCTGGAGCGGCAGCAGGGCCTTCAGGGACGCCTCGCGCTCCTCCTCCGTGTCCGCCAGGATCAGGCGCTCGACCAGCTCGCGGCGGTCACCGAGGAACATGTGCTCCGTGCGGCACAGGCCGATGCCCTGGGCGCCGAAGCGGCGGGCGCGCAGCGCGTCCTCGGCGTTGTCGGCGTTGGCGCGCACGCGCAGGCGGCGCTTGCGGTCGGCGAAGGCCATCATGCGGTGGACCGCCTCGACCAGCTCGTCCGCGTCGTCGGCGCCGGGGTGCATCCGACCCTCGAAGTACTCCACCACCGGGGAGGGGACCACCGGGACCTCGCCCAGGTAGACCTTGCCGGAGGAGCCGTCGATGGAGATGACGTCGCCTTCCTCGACGACGTGGCCGCCGGGGACCGTCATACGGCGGCGCTTGGTGTCGACCTCCAGCTCCTCCGCGCCGCAGACACAGGTCTTGCCCATGCCGCGGGCCACGACGGCCGCGTGGGAGGTCTTGCCGCCGCGGGAGGTCAGGATGCCCTCGGCCGCGATCATGCCGTCCAGGTCGTCGGGGTTCGTCTCGCGGCGGACCAGGATGACCTTCTCGCCGGAGCGGGACCACTTCACGGCCGTGTACGAGTCGAAGACCGCCTTGCCGACCGCCGCGCCCGGCGAGGCCGCGATGCCGCGCGCGACCTGCTCGACCTTCGCGTCCTCGTCGAAGCGCGGGAACATCAGCTGGGCGAGCTGGGCGCCGGTGACGCGCTGGAGCGCCTCCGTCTCGTCGATCAGGCCCTGGTCGACCAGCTGGGTGGCGATGCGGAAGGCGGCGCCGGCGGTGCGCTTGCCGACGCGGGTCTGGAGCATCCACAGCTGACCGCGCTCGATCGTGAACTCGATGTCGCAGAGGTCCTTGTAGTGGTTCTCCAGCGTCTCCATGATCTGCATGAGCTGGTCGTACGACTTCTTGTCGATCTTCTCCAGCTCCGCCAGCGGGACGGTGTTGCGGATGCCCGCGACCACGTCCTCGCCCTGGGCGTTCTGCAGGTAGTCGCCGTAGACGCCCTGGTGGCCGGAGGCGGGGTCGCGGGTGAAGGCGACGCCGGTGCCGGAGTCGGGGCCGAGGTTGCCGAAGACCATCGAGCAGACGTTGACGGCGGTGCCCAGGTCGTGCGGGATGCGCTCCTGGCGGCGGTAGAGCTTGGCGCGCTCGCCGTTCCACGAGTCGAAGACCGCCTTGATGGCGAGGTCCATCTGCTCGCGCGGGTCCTGCGGGAAGTCCCGGCCGGCCTCCGCCTTGACGATCTTCTTGAACTTGGTGACCAGCTTCTTCAGGTCGGCGGCCTCCAGATCGGTGTCGACCGTGACCTTCTTGGCCTCCTTGGCCGCCTCGAGGGCCTCCTCGAAGAGGTCGCCGTCGACGCCGAGGACGGTCTTGCCGAACATCTGGATCAGGCGGCGGTAGGAGTCCCACGCGAAGCGGTCGTCGCCGGCCTGCTTGGCCAGGCCCTGAACCGACTTGTCGGACAGGCCGATGTTCAGGACCGTGTCCATCATGCCGGGCATGGAGAACTTGGCGCCCGAGCGGACGGAGACCAGCAGAGGGTTGTCGGGCTGGCCCAGCTTCTTGCCCATACGGGCCTCGAGCGCCTCGAGGTGCGCACTCACCTCGTCACGCAGTGCCGCGGGCTCCTCGCCGCTCTCGAGGTAGACCTTGCAGGCCTCGGTGGTGATGGTGAAGCCGGGAGGGACCGGCAGACCGAGGTTGGTCATCTCGGCGAGGTTGGCGCCCTTGCCGCCGAGGAGGTCCTTGAGGTCCTTGTTGCCCTCGGTGAAGTCGTAAACGAACTTCACTACGTGGGGTCCTTTGTTTTCCGACACGGGTCTCGACTCCTTGAGGCCGCGGTGGCTGCCCTGACGGCGAGGAACATACCCAGATCGAAGGAACATCGGTACGTCCACTTGTGCGTCATGCGCCTGTAACCAGTCGTCCGCCAGCGGATCGAAAGTCAAGGCTTGGCAAGCCGACACCGTCGAATGTGTTCACTTCTTGAATACAACTACCTCCTGAAGACCTCTCTTCCGCTCACATGAGCGGCCATCCCGCACGTCTGAGTTCGATCGATGAACGATCAAGGGGTGGCACCCAGTGCCACCCCTTGGAGAAGTGCAGTCGCCCAAGATCCGCTCATCTGAGCGCAACCCTTATCAAGGGTGGCGAGAATCACGCTGCCACAGCCCGCCGGATTTCACCATGCGGACCGCTGCCCAGTACCCGGAAACCCCCATGTCACACGCCGCGTCAGAGGCCCAGCGCCCGCAGCCGCTCCTCGGCCCGCTCCGGCGCGTAGAGGTGTTCCACCACCAGCGCCCCCGCTCCGATGAGCGCCGCCCGCTCCCCCAGCCGGGAGGTCACGACGTCCAGGTGGGCCGTCGAGCGCGGCAGTGCCCGCTGGTAGAGGATTTCCCGCACGCCGGTGAGGAAGGGCGTCCCGGCCAGGTCGCCCGCGATCATCAGCACCCCCGGGTTCAGCAGGGTCACCACCGTCGCCAGGACGTCGCCGACCCGGCGCCCGGCCTCCCGGGCCAGCGCCGCCGCCTGCGGATGCCCGGCCGCCAGCAGGTCCCGCACGTCCGCGCCGGAGGCGGCCGGCACCCCGCTCTCCGCCAGCCGCCGGGCCACGGCGCCCCCGCTCGCGACGGCGGCGAGACAGCCCTGCGCACCGCACCGGCACAGCGCGTCCGCGCCCACCCGGATGTGCCCGATGTCGCCGGCGCCGCCGTCGATCCCCCGGTAGACCGAGCCGTCCACGACCACCCCGGCGCCGATGCCGGTGGACACCTTGACCAGGACGAAGGCCGCGCAGTCGGGGTGGCCGGCGCGCTGTTCGCCGTACGCCATGAGGTTGGCGTCGTTGTCGACCAGGACGGGGACGGCCGGGGCGCCGGTGTGCTCGGTGAAGGCGCGGCAGAGGCGGCCCGTGATGTCGTAGCCGTCCCAGCCCGGCATCATCGGCGGCTGCACCACCCGGCCGGTCCGGGTGTCCACCGGGCCGGGCACGGCGAGACCGATGCCGCAGACGTCCGCCGCCGGGTTCCCGGTCTTCTCCAGCAACTCGCCGAACCAGCGGCCCAGTTCGGGCAGGACGACCTCGGGGCCGTCCCCGATCACCAGTGTCCCCGAGTGCTCGGCGAGGATCTCGCCGGTCAGGGACAGCACGGCCGCGCGGGCGTGCCGGGTGTCCAGGTCGGCGGCGAGGACGACGGCGTGGGAGTCGTCGAACTCCAGGGTGATGGAGGGGCGGCCGCCGAGCGGCGAGTCGACCGGGCCGCCGGCGCCCTCGCGCAGCCAGCCCGCCCGGAACAGCCGGTCCAGGCGCTGGCCGACGGTCGCCCGGGACAGTCCGGTCGCCTGCTGGAGCGCACCGCGTGTCACCGCCCGCCCGCTGCGGACCAGTTCGAGGAGTTCTCCGGCGCCGGCCGGACCGCCGCTCTTCCCCGCTCTTCCCGGACGTCCGGTCATGTGCACCCCCTTGTGTTTCCCAAGCCTGCATTACATATTGAGTTTTGCGTGTTAAATAGACGTAACTCTACGACGGTTACCGCCAAACCCGGTCGTCCGGCCGGGCGTCTTCGTCTTCGGGGAGCCCCGAGTGGATCGCAGCACGCAGCTCACCGTCCGTCCCGCGCCGTACGGGACCTCCTGTGATCCCCCGCCGCCCGCCACCGCCTCCCTGCACCTCAAGGCGGCCCGCGTGCTGGACGCCAACTGGACGGGCTGCTCGACCGTCCCCTCCCTGAACCTGTATCCGCACCAGTGGTCCTGGGACTCGGCGTTCATCGCGATCGGCCTGCGGCGCCTCTCGCCGCGGCGGGCGCAGATGGAGCTGGAGACGCTGCTGGCCGCCCAGTGGGCCGACGGGCGTGTACCGCACATCGTCTTCAACCCCTCCGTACCGCTCGACGCCTACTTCCCCAGCCCCGACTTCTGGCGCTCCTCCACCGCCGGTCGCGCGGCGGGCGCCCCGCGCACCGTACAGACGTCCGGGATCGTGCAGCCACCCGTCCACGCGCTCGCGGCCTGGCTGGTGCACCGCGCCGACCCCGAACTGTCGCGCGCCCGCGGCTTCCTGGCCCGGGTGTACCCGCGGCTGGCCGCCTGGCACCGCTATCTGCTGCACCGCCGGGACCTGGGCGGCGGCGGGCTGGTGTCCGTGATCCACCCCTGGGAGCAGGGCATGGACAACAGCCCCTGCTGGGACGCCCCGCTCGCCCGGATCACCCCGGCCCCGGCCCGCTCCTTCCGCCGCGCCGACCTCGACCACGGCGCGCCCGAGGACCGGCCGACGGATCTGGACTACGGGCGGTACGTACGGCTGGCCGCCGACTACCGGGACGCCGGGTACGCCGACGGCGGCGGTGAGTTCGCCGTGGAGGACCCGGCGTTCAACGCCCTGCTCATCGCCTCCGAACAGGCGCTGGCCCGGATCGCCGAGGAACTCGGCGCGTCCGGCGCCGCCCGCCGCGCCCGCGCCGACCGGCTGACGACGGCCCTGGTGCACCGGCTGTGGGACCCGGCGGCCGGCATGTTCCGATGCCGGGACCTACGCGCGGACGGGCGGGGCAACCCGGGCGGCCAGCGGGGAGTGTCCGGCTCGGGCGGCCGGCAGAGGGGGTCCGGTCCGAGCGACCGACCTGTGGCGTCCGGCCCGAGCCACCGACCCGGAGCGTCCAGCCCGAGCGACCGACCGAGGCCGTCCGACCCGAGCGACCGACCGAGGGCGTCCGACCCGAGCGACCAACCGACAGCCTCCGGCACGATCGACCACCCCAGGGCGTCCGACCCAAGCGACCAACCCAGGGCGTCCGACCCGAGCGACCGACCCCGGACGTCCGACCCGAGCGACCGACCCAGGGTGCCCGGCCCGAGCGACCGACCCGGGGCCTCCGGCCAAAGCGACCGACCGGGGGCGTCCGACCCGAGCGACCGACCGAGGGCGTCCGGCCCGAGCGACCAACCGACAGCCTCCGGCACGATCGACCAACGCTGGGCGTCCGGCCCGAGCGACCAACCGACGGCCTCCGGCACGAGCGGCCAACCCACGGCGTCCGGACCGGGCGGCCGGCCAGGGTTGTCCGGCCCGGACTCCCGTCTGATTCCCGAGCGAGGGGTCTCCGGGCTGGTGCCGCTGCTCCTGCCCGGGCTGCCGCGTGAGATCGTCGCCGCGCTGGTCCGCACCCTGTGCGGGCCGCACTTCGGGCTCGGTGACCGCACCCGGCTGGTGCCCAGCTACGACCTGCTCGGCGAGGCCTTCGACCCGCACCGGTACTGGCGCGGGCCGGCCTGGTTCAACATCAGCTGGCTGCTGGAGCGGGGCCTGCGGGTGCACGGCGAGCGGGCGCGGGCCGACGCGCTGCGCGCGGCCGTGCTGCAGCTCGCCGAGGCCACCGGCTTCGCGGAGTACGTCGACCCGTACACCGGCGAGGCCTGCGGCGCGACCGGCTTCGGCTGGACCGCGGCGCTCGCCCTCGACCTGCATCACGAGCTGCACCAAGACCTTCTCAAGGGCGCCAGCGAGGGCGTGTCCGAGGCGGTCACCGGCACGTTCGACAGGAGTGACGAAGGAGGGAACCGGCGATGACGGACCGGCACCATCTGCTCGTGCACGGAGCGACGTTCGCCGCCGTGGGCGACCGGGGCGACATCAGCGGGGTCCGCGGCAGCGGCTCCCCGGACGGGTTCTTCGTACGGGACGCCCGGCACCTCAGCCGCTGGCAGCTCACCGTCGACGGCGCCGTCCCCGAGGTCCTCGCTCCGGTCACCGACGGTGACGCGCCCTGCTGCGTCCTGGTCCCGCGCGGCGGCCGGCAGGAGCCTCCGGCGCACACCCTGTTCCGCCGGCAGGCGGTCGGCGACGGCTCGTTCGTGGAGTCCGTGCGGGTGACCAGCAACCGCCCGGTGCCCACCACCGTCCGCCTCGCCCTCACCGTCGACGCCGACTTCACCGACCAGTTCGAACTCCGCTGCGACCACCGCACCTACGCCAAGCCCGGCGCCGTACGCTCCCGCGAAGTCCTCGACGACGGCATCGAGTTCACCTACCGGCGCGCCGAGTGGCGGTCCTGTACGACGATCACCGCGGACCCCGCCCCCGACGCCGTGGAGGAGACCGGCACCGGCGCCCGCCGGCTGGTGTGGGCCCTGGAACTGCCGCCGCACGGCACCACCGAACTGCTGCTGCGCGTGATCGCCCGTCCACACGGCGAGCGGCGGGCCGTGCGGGTGCCGCGCGACCCGGCCGCCGTGCACGAGCAACTCCTCGCGCTGGAGGGGGAGTTCATGGAGGGCGTGGCCTTCCCCACCGGCCGGCCGGAGCTGGCCGCGGCCTGCGCGCGGGGCCTCGCCGACCTCGCCGCGCTCCAGGTCCCGGCCACCGGCCCGGACGGCGAGGAGCTGCGGGTCCCGGCCGGCGGCGCGCCCTGGTTCCTCACCCTGCTCGCCCGCGACGCCCTGCTCACCTCCCTGTTCGCGCTGCCGTACCGGCCGGAACTGGCCGCCGCCACGCTCCCCGCGCTCGCCGCGAGCCAGGCCACCGGCGCCGGCCCCTCCCCGCTCGCCCAGCCCGGCAAGATCGTGCACGAGGTGCGGCACGGCGAACTGGCGCACTTCGGCCAGGTGCCGTTCGGGCGGTACTACGGCTCGGTCGACGCCACCCCCCTGTTCCTCGTGCTGCTCGGCGCGTACGCCGAACAGACCGGGGACACCGGGCCGGCCCTGCGGCTCCAGCCGCACGCGCGGGCCGCCGTCGGCTGGATGCTGGACCACGGCGGCCTGACCTCGCGCGGCTACCTCGTCTACCGCGCCGACGAGGGCGGCCTCGCCAACCAGAACTGGAAGGACTCCCCCGGCGCGATCTGCTGCGCCGACGGCACCCGGCCCACCGGCGCGGTGATGGCGGCGGGCGCCCAGGGCTACGCGTACGACGCGCTGCGCCGCACGGCGTGGCTGGCACGGACCGTGTGGGGCGACGAGACGTACGGCGCCCTGCTGGAACAGGCCGCCGCCGATCTGAGGGACCGGTTCCAGCGGGACTTCTGGATGCGGGAACACTCCTTCCCGGCGCTCGCGCTGGACGGCGAGGGCCGCCAGATCGACGCGCTGGCGTCCGACGCCGGGCACCTGCTGTGGTCCGGGCTGCTGGACAAGGAGTACGGCGAGGTCGTGGGCCGGCGGCTGCTGGAGCCGGACTTCTTCTCCGGGTGGGGCGTGCGGACGCTGGCCGCGGGGCAGTCGGCGTACCATCCGCTGTCCTGTCACCGCGGTTCCGTGTGGCCGCACGACAACGCGCTGATCACGCTGGGTCTCGCGCGGTACGGGCTGCACGACGAGGCCCGGACGGTGGCGCACGCGCTGGTGGACGCGGCGACGGCGGCCGGGCACCGGTTGCCGGAGGCGCTGGCCGGGTACGGCAGGGACACGCATCCGGAGCCGGTGCCGTATCCGCACGCGTGTGTGCGGGAGTCCCGGTCGGCGGCGGTGCCGCTCGCCCTGCTGACGGCGATGGGCGGGGTGTAGCGCGCTGTATTTGCCCGGTGTTTGCTCAGTGCCCTGAACAGGGGACCGGGAGCCGCCGTACGGGACTGCGGATCGGGTCACGTAGGGAAGGACGCCGGGTTGTCCCAGGACATGAGCACGCGCGAACCAGCCGCAGCGGAAGCCGAAGAGGCGGAGCCGGAGCAGTCCGCACCCCCGATACCCGGCCCCCGCTCCGTGCCGCGCCCCTGGGCCGCGGTCAAGGACCGTGCCCGGCGCTGGCGCGAGGAGCACCCCGCGGCGGCTCAGGGCCTGTCCGTCTCCGTCACCGTGCTGGCCGCCGCCCTGGTGATCGCCGCGCTGGTGATGCCGAACACCGTGGTCCGGCTGGAGCCCCGGCAGTTCGTGCGGATTCCGGCGGAGGCCGTGATCGGCGCGGCCGTGCTGATCGCGCTGCCGCGCCGGCCGCGGGTGGTGCTGGCGGCCGTGTCCGGGGTCGCGCTGGGCGTGATGACCGTGCTGAACGCGCTCGACATGGGGTTCAAGCAGTACCTCGGCCGCGGCTTCAACGTCGTACTGGACTGGAGCCTGTTCGGCGACGCGGAGTCGTATCTGGAGGACTCGCTCGGCCGTACGGAGACCCTGGCCGCCGTGGCCGGTGTGATCGCCGCGGTGCTGCTCCTCTTCCTGCTGCTGGCGCTGTCCATGGTGCGGCTGAGCAACCTGCTCGCCCGGCACACCGGCATCGCGACCCGGGGCACGCTGGTCGCCGGCGTCGTCTGGATCACCTGCTCCTCCCTCGGCCTGCAGATGTCCGGCGTGCCGCTCGCCGCCGACAGCACCGCCACCGCGCTGAAGGCGCAGGCCCGTCTGGTGTCGGCCACGCTCAAGGACGAGGCGGAGTTCCAGAAGGTCGCCAAGGTCGACGCCTTCGGCAACACCCCGGGCAGCCAGCTGGTCCCGGATCTGCGCGGCAAGGACATGATCTTCACGTTCATCGAGAGCTACGGCCGCAGCGC
Organism: Streptomyces sp. NPDC007189; assembly: GCF_040703635.1. Classification (NCBI taxonomy): domain Bacteria; kingdom Bacillati; phylum Actinomycetota; class Actinomycetes; order Kitasatosporales; family Streptomycetaceae; genus Streptomyces; species Streptomyces sp. NPDC007189. The sequence continues at coordinate 325,089 of NZ_JBEYEY010000002.1, read as the reverse complement.
GATCGAGGACCCGATCATGGCGCCCGGCGTCGACGCGACCCTCGACGCCCGCACCAAGGCCCTGGCCAAGGCAGGCTTCCACGCCAAGAGCGGCTGGCTGACCTCGGCGACCTACGGCGGCAGCAGCTGGCTCGGCCACTCCACCACCATGTCGGGCCTGTGGATCAGCAACCAGCAGCGCTACCGCACGGTCATGGCCAGCGACCACCTCAGCCTGACCGAGGCGTTCAAGAAGACCGGCGCCTTCGACACGGTCGGGGTCATGCCGGGCGTGCAGAAGGCGTGGCCGGAGCAGAAGTGGTACGGCCTGGACAAGGTCTACAACGCCTTCGAACTCGGCTACAAGGGACCGAAGTTCAGCTGGTCGACGATGCCCGACCAGTACGCCCTGCAGCAGTACCAGGAGCGGGTCCACAGCAAGAAGCCCGCCGGCGGCAAGGCGCGGATGTCGCTGCTCATCCTCACCTCCAGCCATCAGCCGTGGGCGCCGATCCCGAAGATGGTCGGCTGGGACCAGCTGGGCGACGGCTCGGTCTTCAAGGGCATCCAGGCGGCGGGCAACAAGCCGGCCGACGTCATCGCCGACACCACCAAGTCCCGCCAGGAGTACGGCAAGTCGGTCCAGTACTCGGTGACCGCGCTGACCGAGTGGCTGACGCGCTACGGCAGCAAGGACACCGTGCTGGTCTTCCTCGGCGACCACCAGCCCATCGCCCGGGTCAGCGGCAACCACGCCAGCCGTGACGTGCCGGTGTCGATCGTCGCCAAGGACCCGAAGGTCCTCGACAAGATCGCCGGCTGGGGCTGGACGGACGGGCTGCGCCCCGCCCACAACGCCCCGGTGTGGAAGATGAGCGCGTTCCGCGACCGCTTCCTGACGGCGTACGGGTCGACCCCGCACCCGAAGAAGGGCTGACAGCAGCCCGCCGATCGGGGGTCCGGGGCGGAGCCCCCGGGACGGTCACCCGCCCGACGTGTCCAGCTCCGCGTCCTCGGTCACGCCCGCGCAGTCGTACGGGTCCTTCAGCCACCCGTCCGGCAGCACCACCCGGTTGTTGCCGGACGTGCGGCCGCGCGGCCCGTCCGCGCCGGCCGGCCACGGCTGGTCGAGGTCCAGCTCGTCCAGCCCGGCCCGCAGCTCCTCCAGCGACGACGTGATCGCCAGCCGCTTGCGCATCTCGGAGCCGACCGCGAAGCCCTTCAGGTACCAGGCGACGTGCTTGCGGAAGTCGACCACGCCCTTGGTCTCGTCGCCGCTCCACTCCCCGAGCAGGGTCGCGTGCCGGACCATGACGTCGGCCACCTCCCGCAGCGTCGGCCGCGCGAAGGAGGTCCGCCCCTCGAACGCCGCCACCAGGTCCGCGAACAGCCACGGCCGCCCCAGGCAGCCGCGCCCCACGACCACGCCGTCGCAGCCGGTCTCGCGCACCATCCGCAGCGCGTCCTCGGCCGACCAGATGTCGCCGTTGCCGAGCACGGGGATCTCCGGCACGTGCTCCTTGAGCCGGGCGATGGCGTCCCAGTCGGCGGTGCCGCCGTAGTGCTGGGCGGCCGTACGGCCGTGCAGGGCGATCGCCGTGACGCCCTCCTCGACGGCGATGCGGCCGGCGTCGAGGTAGGTGAGGTGGTCGTCGTCGATGCCCTTGCGCATCTTCATGGTCACCGGCAGGTCACCGGCACCGGAGACCGCCTCCCGCAGGATCGCCCGCAGCAGGTTCCGCTTGTACGGCAGCGCCGAGCCGCCGCCCTTGCGGGTCACCTTCGGGACCGGGCAGCCGAAGTTCAGGTCGATGTGGTCGGCCAGGTCCTCCTCGGCGATCATGCGGACGGCCTTGCCGACGGTCGCCGGATCGACGCCGTACAGCTGGATCGAGCGGGGCTTCTCGCTCGCGTCGAACCTGATCAGCTGCATGGTCTTCTCGTTGCGCTCGACCAGCGCCCGCGTGGTGATCATCTCGCTGACGAACAGGCCCTTGCCGCCGCTGAAGTCACGGCAGAGGGTGCGGAAAGGCGCGTTGGTGATGCCCGCCATGGGTGCGAGCACGACGGGCGGCGTCACGGCGTGCGGGCCGATGGTCAGGGGCTGGGTCATCACAGGGCTCCGGGACGGATCTACGACACGGGACACAGGGCAAGCACCCATTGTCCCTCACCGCACCACCGGCCCGGCAGGCCACTGCGGCTGAGCGGCCGGACCGGGCGGGAGCGGCGCGGCGATCATCGTGTACGCCACACCATTTAGGCACACTATTAGTTAGACGCACTATCGAGTTGCGCGTACGATTGTCGTCATGCCCGAGTTGAGCCCTCGCCGCCGTCTGCTGGTGCTCGCGATCTGCTGCATGAGCCTGCTGATCGTGAGCCTGGACAACACCGTGCTGAACGTGGCGCTGCCGTCCCTGCAGCGCGATCTGCACGCAAGCACCTCAGGCCTGCAGTGGACGATCGACGCCTACACCCTGGTCCTCGCCTCACTGCTGATGCTGGCGGGGTCGACGGCCGACCGCATCGGCCGCAAGCGGGTCTTCATGTCCGGCCTGGTGGTCTTCTCCGTCGGCTCGCTGCTGTGCTCGCTCGCGCCGAACCTGTCCCTGCTGGTGGTCTTCCGCATGGTGCAGGCGGTCGGCGGCTCGATGCTCAACCCGGTCGCCATGTCGATCATCACCAACACCTTCACCGACGCCCGGGAGCGGGCCCGCGCGATCGGCGTCTGGGGCGCGGTCGTCGGCATCTCCATGGCGGCGGGACCGCTGGTCGGCGGCCTGCTGGTGCAGTCGGTGAGCTGGCGCGCGATCTTCTGGATCAACCTCCCGGTGGGCCTCGCGGCGCTGCTGCTCACCCTCCGCTTCGTCCCCGAGTCCCGCGCGCCCAAGGCCCGCAGGCCCGACCCCGTCGGCCAGATCCTGGTCATCGCCCTGTTCGGCTCGCTGACGTACGCGATCATCGAGGCGCCGGACTCCGGCCCGGCCGCGGTGGCCCCCTACGCGGCGATCGCCTTCGTGGCCCTGCTCGGCCTGCTCTGGTACGAGCCGCGGCGCGAGGAACCCCTCATCGACCTGCGCTTCTTCCACTCGGCTCCGTTCAGCGGCGCCACGGTGATAGCGATCAGCGCGTTCGCGGCGCTGGGCGGCTTCCTGTTCCTGTCCACGCTCTACCTGCAGAACGTCCGTGGCCTCGACGCCCTGCACGCGGGTCTGTGGATGCTGCCGATGGCCGCGCCGACCTTCCTGTGCGCGCCCCTGTCCGGCCGCCTGGTGGGCAGCCGCGGCCCCCGTGTGCCCCTCCTGATCGCCGGTACGGCGATGACGGCGAGCGGCGCCCTGTTCGCGGCCTTCGAGGCGGAGACGTCGAACGCCACCCTGCTCGTCGGCTACGTCCTGTTCGGCATCGGCTTCGGCTTCGTGAACGCGCCGATCACCAACACCGCCGTCTCCGGGATGCCGCGCGCCCAGGCCGGCGTCGCCGCCGCGGTCGCCTCCACGAGCCGGCAGCTGGGCCAGACGCTCGGCGTCGCGGTGATCGGCGCGGTGCTGGCCTCCGGCATCCACGCCTCCGCCTTCCGCGGCACCTTCGTCTCGGCGGCCCGCCCCGGCTGGTGGATCCTCACCGCCTGCGGCCTGGCCGTCCTCGTCCTCGGCCTGCTCACCAGCGGCCCCTGGGCCCACCGTACGGCGGAGCGCACGGCCGAGAAGCTCCAGGCGGCGGAGATCCGCCAGCCGGTGGGAGCGTCCGGGCGCGGCTAGGCCGTACCGCCCGTGCTCCCGGCCGGATCACCGTGCCGCGCCCTACCCCTCCGGCTCCCAGGCCTGGAGCAGCTAGAAGAGCCGGCAGTCGCCGTCGAGCTTCAGCGAGTCCAGCGGCAGGCGGCCGCGCCCCGGGCGGAGGCGTCGGCCGCGTCCGGGGCCTCGCCGGGCAGGCGGGCGGCCCGTGCGCCGTCGGCGGACAGCCAGGTGCGCCAGGAGCGGCCTCGGTGGCGTGGTAGTCGACGACGGCCGGCCGGTGCGGCCAGGCGGCCGTCGTGGCGCAGCAGGTGAACAGGAAGTCCTCGACACCGTCGAGCGCCACCTCGTCCGGCAGCGGCTGCGGCGCGCCCGCGGTGAGCTGCGCGTCGTAGGTGTGCACGGCGATCTCCTGGAGCTGGTGCCGGGCGACGGCGCCGCAGGTCCGCGGCGACTGCCAGGTGCCCCACCACGTCCAGCACCCGCGGCCCGGGCCGGCCTCCCGCAACGCGTCCAGCAACCGCTGCGTCGTCCGGTGCGGACCTGGCCGAGGCGGCGCGGGCCCGCGGCGATCGTGGCGGCCCACGAGCGGCACCCCTCGCCCAGGTGCCGCGCCAGATCGGCCAGCGTCCACGCGGGGCAGGTCGGCACCGGCGCGTCGAGGCCGGGCGCGGAGGCGACCGCGGCACGGAAGGCGGCCGACCGCTCGTCGAGGAGCCGCAGCAGGGCGGGGAACTCCAGAGTCTCTTCCACTCCGCTGTCTGTCACCGCACTCCGCCTGCCGGACAGCGGTTTTCCCGGCCTGCGCGGCCAGGCGCGTCAGACCGTGGCGGTGGCGTCGGCGAGTGCGAGGGCGTGCAGGCGCTCCAGGCGCTCGCGGGTCTCCTCGTCGGCCGGGGTGTACGTGACCATGCGGGCGCCGTGTTCCGGGCCGAGCCACAGGTCGGTGTGTTCCACCTTCAGGTGGCCCACGTGCGCGTTGAGGAACTCCTTGGTCTTGGAGCGGGTGCCGACGACCTCGTAACGCTCCCAGTGCTCGCGGAAGTTGGGGGACTCCGTCTCCAGCCGCTTCAGGAGCATCTTCCAGGCCGGCTCGCCGAGGTGGCCGGCCAGGGACGCGCGCAGCCGGGCGGCCATCAGGCGCTGGGTCTCCTCCAGGGAGACGACCGATGACTGCCAGTCCTTGTTCGTGTAGACGAGGAGCATGCAGTTGCGGTCCTCCGCCGGTATCGCGTCCAGGTCGCACAGGAGGCGGCCGTAGGTGCGGTTGTAGGCGAGGATGTCGTACCGGCTGTTCTGGACGCAGGCCGGGACCGGCTCCAGCTGGCGCAGCAGCGCGCGCAGGGCCGGGGTCACGCTGGGGCAACTCGCGGCGGGCGTCGGGTCGGTGGCGCCGGCGAGCTGGAACAGGTGGGCGCGTTCGCTGGCGTCCAGCATCAGGGTACGGGCGAGAGCGTCCAGCACCTGCACGGAGACCTGGATGTCGCGGGCCTGTTCGAGCCAGGTGTACCAGGTCACGCCGACCGCGGAGAGCTGGGCGACCTCCTCCCGGCGCAGTCCGGGGGTACGGCGGCGGGCGCCGCGCGGCAGGCCCACCTGCTCCGGGGTGATGCGCTCACGCCGGCTGCGCAGGAACGCGGCCAGCTCGTGCCGCCGGATCTCCGAGCCCCGGCTCGCCGGCTGCGGGGCGCTCGTCCGGTCCGTGACCATGGTCGTCATGGTTCCAGGGTGCCCTGTCGGCCATCCTGTTGCCAGGTAGTTCTTGTACCAGGATGAGGACACTCTGGTACCCCTCTGGGCGGTGGCGCAGGCTCGGGGACATGAGTGAAACCGTCACCACCCGGGCCGTCCGTACGACGGCCGCGCCGCCCGCACTCGGCGGGCTCGGGCTGTTCACCGTACTGCTGGCGGCGGCGCTGCCGCTGGTCGATTTCTTCATCGTCAACGTCGCCCTGCCGACCATCGGCACCGATCTGGCCGCGGGCGAGGCCGTGCTGGAGCTGGTCGTGGCCGGGTACGGCGTCGCGTACGCCGTGCTGCTGGTGCTCGGCGGGCGGCTCGGCGACCTGTTCGGACGGCGCCGGCTGTTCCTCGGCGGGATGGCCGCGTTCGGCCTGACCTCGCTGGCCTGCGGGCTGGCGCCCGGCGCCTGGAGCCTGGTCGCGGCGCGGGTCGCCCAGGGCGCCTCGGCCGCGGCGATGCTGCCGCAGGTCCTCGCCACCATCCAGGCCACCACCCGCGGCACGCGCCGCGCCAAGGCCATGAGCCTGTACGGCGCGACCGCCGGACTGTCCATGGTCGCCGGGCAGATACTCGGCGGGGTGCTCGTCGCCGCCGACGTCGCCGGGACCGGCTGGCGGTCGGTGTTCCTGGTCAACGTGCCGGTGGTCGCGGTGGGGCTGGTCCTCGCCGTGCGGGCGGTGCCGGAGACCCGCTCGCAGCACCCCGAGCCCGTCGACGTGCCCGGCACGGTCCTGCTCGCGGTGTCCCTGCTGACGCTGCTCGCCCCGCTCACCGAGGGCCGGGCCGCGGGCTGGCCGCTGTGGACCTGGCTGTCGCTGGCCGCGTTCCCGTTCGCGGCGGGGGCGTTCTGGGCCGTGGAGCGGCGGGCCGACCGGGCGGGCCGGACCCCGCTGGTGCCGCCGAGCCTGCTGGCGCTGGCCTCGCTGCGGCGCGGTCTGGTGCTGATGCTGCCGTTCTCCATCGGCTTCAGCGGGTTCATGTTCGTCATCGCGCTGGCGCTGCAGCAGGGCGCCGGGCTCGGTCCGGTGCCGGCCGGGCTGGCGCTCGCGCCGATGGCCGTGACGTTCCTCTTCGTGTCCCTCGCCGGGCCGCGGCTGATCGGCCGTTACGGCACCCGGGTCGTGACCGCCGGTTCGGTGGTGCAGGGCGTGGGCGTGCTGCTGATCGTGCTGGCGGCGTGGCGGGACTGGCCGCACCTGGACTTCGGCTCGCTGCTGCCGGGCGCCGCCGTGGCCGGCGCCGGGCAGGCGCTCCAACTGCCCAACGTCTTCCGGATCGTGATGTCCGAGGTGCCGCCCGCGCGGGCCGGCGTGGGCAGCGGTGTGATGGTCACCACCCAGCAGTCGGCGCTCGCGCTCGGCGTGGCCACGCTGGGCACGCTGTTCCTCACCCTGGTGCCGCGCATGGGCATGCGGAACGCGCTGGTCACGGCGCTGCTGGTGCAGTTGGCCGGGGTGGTGCTGACCGGGCTGCTCAGCCTGCGGCTGCCGCGCGAGATCGGCTGAGCCGGGGGCCGGGCGGCCGGCTCCCGGCCACGGCTCGGACAAGTCCGCGTGAAGCTCCCCCTGTTGATGTTCGTTGTGCTGCACACTCCTGTCCCGGCCGGGTGTTCGCGGACCCTGGAGAGCGGGAGGCGTCATGGCGCAGGGCAACACCACGAGCAAGGTGAGCCGTTGGGACCAGCACGGCCGGGAGCACGTGGTCCGGGTGCAGCGCACGGGGGTGCAGCGCACGATCAGATGCGACACGTGCGGCTGGCGCAGGGGGGCCCAGTTCCTGCCGTGGCTGAAGGCGGAGGAGCATCTGGCCGAGGCCCATCAGGCGACGGTCGACCCGGCGGCTGCCCGGCAGCCGTCACGGTAGGGAAAACAGGTTCCCGGCAACCCACCTGACCTGCACTCTTACCAAATACTGTCACGCTGAGTCACAACTCGAGTGGCCCGTGTGGCGGACCGGGGTCAGCCTTGAGACGTCCCTTCCACGAGCGACAGGAGACACTCATGACCTCGGTACTCCGCCACAGCTACGTCCGGGCGCTCGGCGCTGGTGCCCTGTCCGTGGCGCTGCTCTCCGGCGGAACAGCCGGAGCGTTCGCCGCGAGCCCGAGTCCCAGCCCGACGCCCAGCATGTCGATGGACAGTCCGATGCCCGACATGTCGACGGACAGCACGATGCCCGGCATGTCGATGGACAGCCCGTCGCCCGGCATGTCGATGGCCAGCCCGTCGATGAGCGACACGATGGCGCGCCCGACGCCGGGCGGGACGATGGCCTCCCCGACCACCGGGATGGCGTCGATCACCGTCCGCGCCCACAAGTCCTCGGTGAAGGCGGGGCAGGCGGTGAACTTCACCGGGCGCACCAAGGGCCTGAAGATCGGCACCCCGCTGGTGCTCCAGCACATGAAGTCCGGCAAGTGGACGCCGCTGAAGGCGACCGCGAAGGTCCGCAGGGGCAGCTCGTACTCGATCGTCGCCAAGCTCAACACCAAGGGCACCGAGACCCTGCGGGTCGCGGCCGTCAACGGCTCGGCCAAGGTCTACTCGTCCACGGTCACGGTGAAGGTGAGCTGACCCCCGGGTGAGCCGGCCCCCGTACCGGGAGGCTCACCGTGCGGGTGTCGTCAGCCCGCGTATCAGCAGGTCGACTACGGCCGTGAACTCCTCGTCGACGCCGGGAGCGGTCCATTCCCGGGCGTGACAGGGGTCGTGGAAGCGGCCGGTGGCCTGGAAGACGGCTCGGGCCGCGGCGGCCGGGTCGGGCACCGGGAAGGCGCCCGACCCGGCCCCTTCCGCGATGATCCGGGTCAGCTGCCCGGTCAGGTCGGCGATGTGCTCGCCGACCACCGTGCCGTTCTCGTCGGTCAGCACCGTGTAGGTGGCGAACAGTTCGGGATCGTCGCCCGCCTTGTGCCGCTTGGCCTCGAACAGGGCGGTGAGCCAGGCCCGCAGTTTCTCCTCCGCGGTGCCGTCCCCGGCGGCGATGACGGCGAGTTTCTCCGCCGTCCGGTCCAGCCAGCGCTTGGTGACCGCCTCGCGCAGCGCGGCCTTGGTGCGGAAGTGCCGGTAGACGCTGCCGTGGCTGACGCCGAGCGCGCGGGCCACGTCGACCACGGTGGCCTTGGCCGGGCCGTGGCGGCGCAGCACCTCCTCGGTCGCTTCGAGGATGCGCTCGGCGGTCAGGGTCTCTGCGGGCGGTGCCATGCCTTAGACCGTACCCGGCGCCGCACTCAGCGCTCGCTGTCGAGGTGTGCCATCTGCGCGGTCGGGTAGCGGTCGCCGGCCGCCGCGTCCGCCGGCACGGCCTCCTCGATCGCGGCGAGGTCGGCCGCGTCCAGGGTGACGTCCAGCGCGCCGAGGGACTCGCCGAGCCGCTCGCGGGTGCGGGCACCGATGAGCGGCACGATGTCCTCGCCGCGCGAGAGCACCCAGGCGATGGCGATCTGCGCGACGCTCGCGCCCTTCTGCTCGGCGATCTTGCGCAGGGCCTCGACCAGGTTCAGGTTGTGCTGGAGGTTCTCGCCCTGGAAGCGGGGCGAGTGTGCGCGGAAGTCGTTCGCGGCCAGCTGCCGGTCGCGGGAGAAGTGGCCGGAGATCAGGCCGCGGGAGAGCACGCCGTAGGCCGTGATGCCGATGCCCAGCTCGCGCGTGGCCGGCAGGATCTCCCGCTCGATGCCCCGGCTGATCAGCGAGTACTCGATCTGCAGGTCGGCCACGGGAGCGGTGGCGGCGGCCCGGCGGATGGTCTCGGCTCCTACCTCGCTCAGGCCGACGTGCCGGACGTACCCCTTCTCGATCAGCTCGGCGATCGCGCCGACGGTCTCCTCGATCGGCACGTCGGGGTCGAGGCGGGCGATCCGGTAGACGTCGATGTGGTCGACGCCGAGGCGCTGCAGGGAGTAGGCGGCGAAGTTCTTCACGGCGGCCGGGCGGCCGTCGTAGCCGCTCCAGTTGCCCTCCGGATCGCGCAGGGCGCCGAACTTCACGCTGGTCAGGGCCTGTTCGCGCAGGGCGGCCGGGGCGGTGCGCAGGGCCTCGCCGATCAGCATCTCGTTGTGCCCCATGGCGTAGAAGTCGCCGGTGTCCAGCAGGGTCACGCCCGCCTCCAGGGCGGCATGGATGGTCGCGACGGACTCCGCGCGGTCGGCGTCGCCGTAGAGCGCGGACATGCCCATGCAGCCCAGGCCGAGGGCGGAGACCTGGGGGCCGGTGGTTCCGAGGGTTCGGGTTCGCATCGTCATGGCACCACCTTGCCATGACAGCTGACAGATTTCAATATCTGTCAGCTGTCATGTGTCAGGGTGGTGTCAGGTGTCGCTGCTGGCCCGGCCGGTCACACCACGCCGCTCTCCCACCACCAGGAGCCGGAGCCGTACGAGGGGTACTGGACCCGGCTGTCGCAGTGCTGCCAGGAGTGGGAGTACGCCTCCAGGCCGGAGAACCCACAGGTCTCGGCGATCTTGTAGACCTGGTAGGTGGTGTGTCCGGAGACCACGACGTCCGCGGCGACGCCGTAGCAGTGCATGCTGTTGGACGCGCCGCCCACCGAGGAGTTGTACGAGACGCTGCGGAAGCCGGAGTTGATGGTGACCGCGCTGTCGCCGGCCTTCCTGCGCAGCGCCTCCAGCTTGTACATCAGCCGGCGCACGTTCTCCTTGACCGCGGCGGAGCCGACCTTGCCGCCGCTGAAGCCGGAGCCGTCGTGCGAGGTGAACTCGCTCCAGTCGAAGTGCGCCGTCGATCCGTCGCTGCTCTCCAGGCTGTTGAGCACGCTCTGGGTCTGCGGGCCCACGACGCCGTCCGCGCTGAGGCCGTAGGCGGACTGGAAGCGTCTGACCGCGCCGTCCGTGGCCGGGCCGAAGTCGCCGTCCCAGGCGATGTACGTCTGGCTGGCCCCGGACGCCGCCCAGCCGCCGACGCGGATCTGCAGTTCCACGACGTCGGAGCCGGAGGCGCCCTGCTGGAGGGTGCGGGACCAGCCGTACGCGGAGGCGGGGCCGGCCGTGCCGAGGGTGACGGCCGCGGCGCCGAGCGCGGCGGTCATGCCGGCCGCTCCGCGCAGGAGTGTGCGCCGCCCGATGATCCGGTCGTGCGGCTGTGACTCGTTCATGCGTGTCTCCTCTTCTCTCGGGTGGGATGGGAGAGCGGGCAGCGGTCAGGCGACGAGGGCCTGCCAGGTGTCCGGGCCGACGATGCCGTCGACGCTCAGCCCGTGCGCCGACTGGAAGGAACGCACCGCGCTGTCCGTCGCCGCTCCGAACGCGCCGTCCACGGTGAGCGCGGCGCCGTGCGCGTTCAGCTGGCTCTGCACCGCCGACACCGCCTGGCCGGTGGAGCCCTGGCGCACGGTGACGATCAGCGCCTGCCAGGTGTCCGGGCCGACGATGCCGTCGACGCTGAGCCCGTGCGCCGACTGGAAGGAACGCACCGCGCTGTCCGTCGCCGCCCCGAACGCGCCGTCCACGGTGAGCCCGGCGCCGTGCGCGTTCAGCAGGTACTGCACGGTTCTGACGCGCTCACCGGTGGCGCCCTGCCGCACGGTGGGCCAGCCGGCGGCCGGCGGGGGTGTGTAGCCGCTGCGGGCGAAGGACTGGAGCTGGGCGGCGGTGCCGTTGAAGGTGTCCTGGTCGCCGGGGAAGACACCGGAGTCGGCGTACTGCCAGATGGTCTGGGCGGACCAGCCGGCCGGCAGTGTGCCGGGACCGCTGGCGTAGCGGGCGATCCAGAGCGGGTTGGTCGCGCCGAAGCCGCCGTTGTCGCCGGTGCAGGTGGTCCACCAGTCGGTGGTGGTGTAGATCGTCGGGTAGCGGCCGGTGCGGGCGTGCACCTCGTTGCTGAAGTCCCGGATCCAGGACACCATCGCGCTCTGGCTCAGGCCGTAGCAGGTGGCCCCGTAGGGGTTGTACTCGATGTCCAGCGCGGGCGGCAGGGTCTTCCCGTCAGCGCTCCAGCCGCCGCCGTGGCCGACGAACCAGTCGGCCTGCGCCGTACCGCTGGAGTTGCCGGGCAGGGCGAAGTGGTAGGCGCCGCGGACCAGGCCGGCGTTGTAGGCGCCGTCGTACTGCTGGGAGAAGTCGGGGCTGGTGTAGGTGGTGCCCTCGGTGGCCTTGACGTAGGCGAAGGCGGCGCCGTCGGCCTTCACGGACGCCCAGTCGACGGTGCCCTGATGGCCGCTGACGTCGAGTCCGGCCGGGCCGGTGCCGGTGACGGCGGCCGGGGCGAGGGCGTTGGGTGCGAGGCGTTGCAGTCCGGCTCCGGCGTAGTCGTCCTCGGGGTGCGTCATGTGCACCGGGGTGCCGCGGTCCTGGCCGTGGGCCGCGGGGCCGGCGGGCTGGGCGGAGGCGGTGCCGGGCAGGAAGAGCAGGAACAGTAAGGCGGTCAGCAGGACGGCCGCGCCGGCCGGCGCCGCTGACCGCGGATGTCTGGGGGACGGCATGACTGATCAACTCCTCGGAAAGGAAGGGTTGACGCGCGTAAACCGTAGGAGTGGATTGTCATGGCTGCAACAGTCCGCGCATGAACAGTCGACTGCGGCAACCAGAACGGCCCAGGCCGCCCGCACCCCCACCGGACACACCACGGCCCCTGACGGGGTTCCGGGCGGAACCCCGTCAGGGGCCGGTGAGGCGGTGGGCCGGAGGGGCTAGCAGCCCAGCAGGCGTCCGGCGAGGTAGCCCTCGATCTGGTCGAGAGACACCCGCTCCTGCTTCATCGAGTCACGCTCGCGCACCGTGACGGCGTTGTCGTCGAGCGTGTCGAAGTCGACGGTCACGCAGTACGGCGTACCGATCTCGTCCTGGCGGCGGTAGCGGCGGCCGATGGCGCCGGCGTCGTCGAACTCGATGTTCCAGTTCTGGCGCAGCGCCTGAGCCAGACCCTTGGCCTTCGGGGACAGCTCGGGGTTGCGGGACAGCGGGAGGACGGCGACCTTCACCGGGGCGAGGCGGTGGTCCAGGCGCAGCACCGTGCGCTTCTCCATCTTGCCCTTGGCGTTCGGCGCCTCGTCCTCGACGTACGCGTCGAGCAGGAAGGCCAGCATGGTCCGGCCGACACCCGCCGCGGGCTCGATGACGTACGGCGTCCAGCGCTCGCCGGCCTCCTGGTCGAAGTACGACAGGTCCTGGCCGGAGGCCTTGGAGTGGGCCGTGAGGTCGTAGTCGGTGCGGTTCGCGACGCCCTCCAGCTCGCCCCACTCCGAGCCGCCGAACTGGAAGCGGTACTCGATGTCGGCGGTGCGCTTGGAGTAGTGGGAGAGCTTCTCCTTCGGGTGCTCGTACCAGCGCATGTTCTCAGTCCGCAGACCCAGGCCGGTGTACCAGTTCCAGCGCTGCTCCATCCAGTACTCGTGCCACTTCTCGTCCTCGCCGGGCTTGACGAAGAACTCCATCTCCATCTGCTCGAACTCGCGGGTGCGGAAGATGAAGTTGCCCGGCGTGATCTCGTTGCGGAACGACTTGCCCATCTGGGCGATGCCGAACGGCGGCTTGCGGCGTGAGGTGGTCTGCACCTGGCCGAAGTTGGTGAAGATGCCCTGGGCGGTCTCCGGGCGCAGGTAGGCGACGGAGCCGGAGTCCTGGGTCGGGCCGAGGTGCGTCGACAGCAGGCCGGAGAACTGCTTGGGCTCGGTGAACTGGCCCTTGTTGCCGCAGTTCGGGCAGTTGATGTCGGCCAGGCCGTTCGCCGGGGCGTGGCCCTTCTTCTCCTCGTAGGCCTCTTCGAGGTGGTCGGCGCGGAACCGCTTGTGACACGCGGTGCACTCGGTCAGCGGGTCCGTGAAGGTGGCGACGTGACCGGAGGCGACCCACACCTCGGAGGCCAGGATGACGGACGAGTCGATACCGACGACGTCCTCGCGCGACGTCACCATGTAGCGCCACCACTGGCGCTTGATGTTCTCCTTGAGCTCGACACCCAGCGGTCCGTAGTCCCAGGCGGCGCGCTGTCCGCCGTAGATCTCACTGCACGGGAAAACGAAGCCACGGCGCTTGCTCAGGCTGACGATGGTGTCGATCTTGTCGGCGGCCACGGTGCTCTCTTCATTACGACGACGGGCGTTGAAGCGAGATGCTTCCAGCGAATGATTCAGGTTACCGGCGCAGGCTCCCCCCGGACCAAATCGGCCCCCCTCAGCGAGACGCCTTCCCCAGGTCCGCGAGGCTCTCACCGGCCTCTCACCGGCCGTTGTTGACAACGGTTTCCATGTTTGTTGAAAATGACTGTCATGAACGTACGACGACGCCTCATACCCGCCGCCGCGATCACCGCCGTGACCGCCCTCGGCCTCGGCACCCTCACCGCATGCTCCGGGGACGGGGCGGAAGCGGCGAACACCGGCAAGTTCGACGTCGTCGCGTCGTTCTACCCGATGGCCTTCCTCGCCGAGCGGATCGGCGGGGACCACGTCCACGTCACCAGTCTGACCTCCCCCGGCCAGGAACCGCACGACCTGGAGATCAGCCCCCGGCAGATCGCGCTGCTCCAGGACTCCGACGCCGTCCTGTACCTGAAGAACCTCCAGCCCTCCGTCGACGACGCGGTGGCCCAGTCCCCGGTCAAGACCAGGATCGACGCGGCCTCCCTCACCACGCTGGAGGAGCACGGCACCGAGGTCGGCGGCCACGCCGCCGCGCACGACAGCCACGACAGCGAGGAGTCGGCCGGCAGGGACCCGCACATCTGGCTCGACCCGGTGCGCTACGCCCAGGTCGCCGAGGGCGTCGGCAAGGCCTTCGAGAAGGCCGACCCGAAGCACGCCGCCGACTACCGGAAGAACACCGCGGCCCTGGTCAAGCAGCTCGACGAGCTGAACACGCGGTTCCGCAGCGGCCTGGCGCACCCGAAGACCAAGGTCTTCATCACCACCCACGCCGCCTTCGGCTACCTCGCCGAGCGCTACGGCCTGACCGAGGAGGCCGTGGGCGGCCTCGACCCCGAGTCCGAGCCCAGCGCCGCCCGCGTGAAGGACCTGGAGACGATGGCCAGGGCCGACGGCGTCTCCACCGTCTTCTACGAGACGCTCGTCAGCGACAAGACCGCGAAGACCATCGCGCACGACGCCGGCCTGAAGACGGACGTGCTCGACCCGATCGAGGGCATCACCGCCAAGTCCCGCGGCAAGGACTACTTCTCCGTCCAGGAGGCCAACCTCAAGGCCCTCCAGCAGGCGCTCGGCGCGAAGTGAAGGGACACGAGATGACCGGCGAACCCGTCATATCCCTGCGCGGTGTCACCGCCGAACTCGGCGCCCGGCCCGTGCTGCGCGGCATCGACCTCACCGTCGGCCGCGGCGAGGTCGTCGCGCTGCTCGGCGCCAACGGCTCCGGCAAGTCCACGGCGATCCGCACGATCATCGGCCAGGTACCGGCGAGCGGCGGCACGATCGAGCTGTTCGGCACCCCGCGCCGCGCCTTCCGGGACTGGTCGCGCGTGGGATACGTGCCGCAGCGCACGACGGCGGCGGGAGGCGTGCCCGCGACGGTCACCGAGATCGTCTCGTCCGGCCGGCTCTCCCGCACCCGCTTCGGCGTCTTCCGCAGGGCCGACCGGGACGCCGTGCACCGGGCCCTGGAGCTGGTCGGGATGGCCGACCGCGCCAAGGACTCCGCGGGCGCCCTCTCCGGCGGCCAGCACCAGCGCGTCCTGATCGCCCGCGCCCTGGTCGCCGAGCCCGAACTGCTGATCATGGACGAGCCGATGGCGGGCGTCGACCTGGCCAGCCAGGAGGTGCTCGCCCGCACCCTGGAGCAGCAGGTCGAGTCCGGTACGACGGTCCTGCTCGTCCTGCACGAACTGGGCCCGCTGGAGCCCCTGATCGACCGGGCGGTCGTCCTGCGCGACGGCTGCGTCCTGCACGACGGCCCGCCGCCGCAGGCCGTGGGCCAGCACGCCCTGCCCGGCCACGACCACGTACACCCGCACGCACCGGCGGGTTCGGAACCTCTGCGGACGGG
The DNA here is from genome assembly GCF_040703635.1 of Streptomyces sp. NPDC007189. Taxonomy (NCBI): domain Bacteria; kingdom Bacillati; phylum Actinomycetota; class Actinomycetes; order Kitasatosporales; family Streptomycetaceae; genus Streptomyces; species Streptomyces sp. NPDC007189. Next base: position 309,678 of record NZ_JBEYEY010000002.1, on the reverse strand, counting down.
ACTGCTGAGCTGATGGACTTCCTGAACTACGCCTTCATGCAGCGGGCCCTGCTCGCCGCCGTCCTGGTCGGCATCACGGCGCCCGCGGTCGGCATCTACCTGGTCATGCGCCGCCAGGCCCTGATGGGCGACGGCATCGGACACGTCGCGATGACCGGCGTCGGCCTCGGCTTCCTGCTCTCCGCCTCCCCGGTGTGGATGGCGACGGCCGTCTCGGTCCTCGGCGCGGTCCTGATGGAGCTGATCCGCTGGTACGGCAGGACCCGCGGCGACATCGCGCTCGCCATGCTCTTCTACGGCGGCATGGCGGGCGGCGTGATGTTCATCAACCTGGCGCCGACGGGCTCCAACGCGAACCTGACGACGTACCTGTTCGGCTCGCTGTCCACCGTGTCGCAGTCCGACGTGACGGCGATCTGCCTGCTCGCCGCGTTCGTGGTGCTGGTCACGCTCGGCCTGCGCCGCCAGCTGTTCGCGGTCAGCCAGGACGAGGAGTTCGCGCGGGTCACGGGCCTGCCGGTGCGCGCCCTGAACCTGCTGACGGCGGTCACGGCGGCGGTGACGGTCACGGTCGCCATGCGTGTGGTCGGTCTGCTGCTGGTGTCCGCGCTGATGGTGGTGCCGGTCGCGGCGGCGCAGCAGCTCACCCGCAGCTTCACGGCGACCTTCGTGATCGCGGTCGCGATCGGCGTGGCCGTGACCGTCAGCGGCACGATCACCTCGTACTACCAGGACGTCCCGCCCGGCGCGACGATCGTCCTGCTGACCATCGCCGGGTTCGTCGCGCTGACGGCCCTGGCCACGCCGTTGGCCCGGCGCCGCGCCCGTGCGGCGGCCGCGGCGCAGCCCGCCGCGGACCCGGCCGAGTGCACGATTCCGGCCACGAGACAGGCCGGGGACAAGATCGGCGTCTGACCGCCGACAGCCCGGGCTGGCACAATGGCCGCCCGGGCAGAAGCGAGACGTGAGGAGGCACCCGGTGACGACCGCTGGACCGCCCGTGAAGGGCCGCGCGACCCGTCAGCGTGCAGCCGTGGCGGCGGCCCTGGACGAGGTCGAGGAGTTCCGCAGCGCGCAGGAACTGCACGACATGCTCAAGCACAAGGGCGACTCGGTCGGCCTGACCACGGTCTACCGCACCCTCCAGTCCCTCGCCGAGGCCGGCGAGGTCGACGTCCTGCGCACCTCCGACGGCGAGTCCGTCTACCGCCGCTGCTCGACCGGCGAGCACCACCACCACCTGGTGTGCCGGGCTTGCGGCAAGGCCGTGGAGGTCGAGGGCCCGGCCGTGGAGAAGTGGGCCGAGGCGATCGCGGCGGAACACGGGTACGTCAACGTGGCCCACACGGTGGAGATCTTCGGCACGTGCGCCGACTGCGCGCGGAGCTGACCGCCGGTCGGGCAGCGGCGTTGGCGGTGCAGGGGGTCCGGCGCCCGCTCAGGTGCGGGTGATGTGGCGGTCCAGGATCTCCCGCAGGCGGTCCGCGTCCGACGACTCCGCCAGCCCCCGCTTCGGCAGCAGCGTGAGGCACCGCGCATGGGGATCACCGCTGAAGAGGACGAACATCTCCGGTGTCTCCCGGTAGCACGGCCGCGCCCCCCACTCCTGCGTGACGGTGATGTGGTCCCCGCGGATCGTCACCCCGGCGTCCGTCACCGTCGTGCGGCACGCCCCGCTCACTTCGGCGGCCCGCGCCAGGCTCCGCCCCTGGAACCGGGGCATCAGCAGGAAGCACAGCGCGAGGTAGCCGACGAGGAGGACCGAGGTCACGTCCATGCCGTCGGTCGTGAGGAGCCCGATCCACAGCAGCAGGGCGAGTGCGACCCCCAGCGTGTTCCGGCCCCACCAGGTCATCCTCCGGCGCACCCAGAGTGCCTTGGTGAAGTCGCGCGCGGTCGGCCGGTACGCCAGCTCCACGGCCTCATGGGCGGTCTCCCGCCCCATGTCCATGACCATGAGGCGGGATCGTACAGCCGTTCCCCCGGATGTGATCAGGCGGTGCGGCCGAAGCAGCGCTCCAACGCGGTGAGCAGCAGGGCGCCGAGGGCGAGGACAGGGATGAGACGTCTCATGGATCCGCATCCTCGGCGGCCCCGTTGAACCGCCGGTGGCTACGAGGTGGACTCGCCCTTCATCGCGGCCTCCATGGCGAGCAGCTCCTCGTTGGGCACGGCACCGCCGAACCGCCGGTCGCGGGAGGCGAATTCCATGCAGGCCCGCCACAGGTCACGGCGGTCGAAGTCGGGCCAGAGCACGTCCTGGAAGACCATCTCGGCGTACGCGCTCTGCCACAGCAGGTAGTTGGAGGTGCGCTGCTCCCCACTGGGCCGCAGGAAGAGGTCCACGTCCGGCATGTCCGGGTAGTACAGGTACTTCTGGATGGTCTTCTCGCTGACCTTGGACGGGTCCAGCCGCCCGGCCGCGACGTCCTCGGCCAGCGCCTTCGCCGCGTCGGCGATCTCCGCCCGGCCGCCGTAGTTCATGCAGAAGTACAGCGTGAGCAGGTCGTTGCCCTTGGTCTGCTCCTGGGCGACCTGCAGCTCCTTGGCGACGGACTTCCACAGCCTGGGCATCCGGCCCACCCAGCGCACCCGGATCCCCAGCTCGTCGAGCTGGTCCCGGGTCTTGCGGATGAAGTCGCGGTTGAAGTTCATCAGGAAGCGGACCTCGTCGGGCGAGCGCTTCCAGTTCTCGGTGGAGAAGGCGTACAGGGAGATGTTGCGGACGCCGATCTCGATGGACCCCTGGAGCACGTCGAGCACCCGCTCGGCGCCGACCTTGTGCCCCTCCGTCCGGGGCAGCCCGCGCTCCTTCGCCCACCGGCCGTTGCCGTCCATGACGATCGCCACATGGTTCGGGACCAGCTCACCCGGGAGCTTCGGCGCACGCGCACCCGAGGGATGCGGCTCCGGCGCCTTGTACTCGCGCCTTTGGCGCCCCAGGATCCCGCGTACGGCCATGTGCTCCTCGTCTCCCTCTTGCTTCTCGACGTAACCGAGCGGACTACTTCTCGACGTATCTGAGCGAACGCAGCCCGCGCTCCAGATGCCAGTGCAGGTAGGCGGACACCAGCCCGCTGCCCTCACGGACGTACCGCGCCTCGCAGGCGTCCGCCGTCTCCCAGTCTCCCGTAAGCAGCGCGCCGAGCAGCACCAGGGTCTGCGGCGACGGTACGACGCTGCCGGGCACCCGGCAGTCGGCGCAGACGGAACCGCCGGAGGCCACGGAGAAGAACCGGTTCGGTCCGGGCATGCCGCACTTGGCGCAGTCGCCGAAGCTCGGGGCGTAGCCGTTCACGGCGAGGGAGCGGAGCAGGAACGCGTCGAGCACGAGATGGGGCGCGTGCTCGCCCCGGGCGAGGGTCCGCAGGGCGCCCACGAGCAGCAGATACTGCTGCACGGCCGGCTCGCCCTCGTGGTCGGTGAACCGCTCGGCGGTCTCCAGCATGGCCGTCCCGGCGGTGTAGCGCGCGTAGTCGGTGACGATCCCGCCGCCGTACGGCGCGATGGTCTCACTCTGCGTGCACAGCGGCAGCCCCCGCCCGACCAGGTCGCTCCCGCGCGCGAAGAACTGCACGTCGACGTGCGAGAACGGCTCCAGCCGGGCCCCGAACTTCGACTTCGTCCGCCGCACACCCCGAGCCACGGCCCGCACCCGCCCATGCCCCCGCGTGAGCAGGGTGATGATCCGGTCCGCCTCACCGAGTTTCTGGGTGCGCAGCACGATGCCGTCATCCCGGAAGAGACTCACAGCCGGCCCCCGCTTCCCGCCGGCCGGGGGTCCGGGGGTTGACCCCCGGGACGGCACAGCATGATCCGGTCCGCCCCACCCGGCTTCTGGGTGCGCAGCACGATGCCGTCGTCGCGGAACAGGCTCATGAAGCCCATTGTCGCCCACGCGGGCCCCTGCCCATGACGCTCAGCGAAATGTCGCACCGCCCCCGCCATTGGCTCGACCACTGGCGGCCCGGCCCATCCGTGTGCGCCGTCTTGACCACCCCCACGCCCCCTCCTATGGTCGCGCTACCGGCCGGACGTAGGACGTAGGACGTCGTATCTCTCAGCACCCGCCTCACCCCTCCCGCCCCCGACTCGTTGGAGGACCCGTGCGCGACGACGTGACACCCGAGCCCGGCGTACCGGCACCGCGCCGCCGGCAGTTCCTCGCTTACACCGGTGTGCTCGGCGCGGCCGCTCTGCTGCCGCCGGCGCTGACCGCGTGCTCGGCCGGGCCGCAGTCGACGAACGACACCGGGGGCGGGGGCAGCGGGAAGGACCGGACGCTGACCGCCGTGATCGGCTACGGCAACGACGGCAGCTGGGATCCGACGCAGACGGCGTCGGCGTTCTGCATGGCCGCCAACCACCACATCTACGAGGGGCTGCTGGACACCGACCCGATCACCCGGGTGCCGTATCCGGCGCTCGCCACCGCACTCCCCGGCGACCGGAACGCCACCACCTGGCGGTTCACGCTGCGCTCGGGCGCCACCTTCCACGACGGCAAGCCCGTCACCGCCGACGACGTCGTGTTCGTCTTCGACCGGATCCTCGACCCGAAGACCCAGACCCTCGCCAAGGGGTTCTTCGAAAGCTGGCTGGACGGCGTCAGAAGGGTCGACTCGCGCACCGTCGAGCTCCGGCTCAAGTTCCCCTTCCCGGACGGGCTGTCCCGGCTCACCCTCGCCAAGATCATGCCGAAGCACGTCTTCTCCAAGCCCGGCGCCTGGGACGACGCGATCAAGGGGCTGGCGGTCGGCTCGGGGCCGTACCGGCAGACCGCACACCACCCGAAGTCCAACACCGCCTTCGAGGCGTACGCCGGCTACAACGGTCCGCGCCCGCCCGCCTTCAAGCGCATGAACTGGCTGACCATCGTCGACGCCGCTCCCCGCGTCGCGAAGATCTCCGGGTCGGACGCTGGGGCGCAGATCGCCGACAACATCCCGTATGCCAACATCGCGCGGCTGGAGCAGAGCGGGCTGAAGGTCGCCGGCGGCGCCGGGATGAACAACCTGTTCCTGATGTTCAACACCCGGCACAAGCCCTTCGACGACGTGCGGGTGCGGCAGGCCCTGCACTACGCCATCGACACCGGGAAGATGGTGCGGGTCGCCCTCAAGGGGCACGGAAAGCCCGCGTCCTCCTTCCTCAACGAGGGCAACCCCAGCTACCGGCGGGCCAAGACCGTCTACGACTACGACCCGGACAAGGCGAAAGCGCTGCTGAAAGCCGCCGGAGTCACCGACCTCAAGGTCACCATCCTCGCGGTCAACGTCAGTTGGATCGTCGACTGCCTGCCGACCATCAAGGCGTCCTGGGACGCCATCGGGGTGCACACGACTCTGGCGCCGCAGGAGACCACGGCCGTGTTCACCAAGATGGACCAGAAGCAGGACTACCAGGTCGTCGCCGCCGCGTCCAACCCCAATCAGTTCGGGCTCGACGCCGACCTGATCATGCACTACAACTACGGGCCGCAGAACCTGTGGATGCAGTACACCCGGTGGGCCGACAACCCCGTCGCCAGGCAGCTCTTCAAGGACATGGACCGGGCGACCCGGGAGCCGGATCCGCAGAGGAAGAAGGCGATGGTCCAGGACTACATCGACGTCGTCGCCGAGCAGGCCGTGCTGTACCCGGTGGTGCACAACGAGCTGATGACCGCCTGGGATCCCCGCGAGCTCGCCGGGATAAGGGCCCAGCCGTACCCGGGCATCAACCTGCTGCAGGCGAAGTGGGTCTGACGGCATGACGGCCGTCGTACGGATCCTGGTCCGGCGTATCGCCCTGCTCGTGCCGCTGATGCTCGGGATCGTGCTGTTCGTGTTCCTGGTGATGCGGTTCTCGGACGTCGATCCCGCGTCCGCGTTCTTCCAGGGGGCCAATCCGACCCCGCGGCAACTGCACGACTTCCGGGAGCGGAACGGCCTGCTCGATCCGCTCCCGGTGCGGTACGTCCACTTCGTCGGCGCCCTCCTCCACGGCGACCTCGGCACCAGCGCCCTGACCCGCGCGCCCGTGGCCGACCAGGTCAGCACCGCGCTGCCGCTCACCCTCCAGCTGACCTTCCTCGGGCTCGCCCTCGCGGTGGTGCTGGCGCTGCTGGGCGGGGTGACGGCCGCCGTGTACCGGGACCGGATCCCGGACCAGGTGATCCGCGTCGTCTCGCTGGTCGGGGTCGCCGCCCCCGGCTTCTGGCTGGCGCTGCTGATGATCCAGTACCTGGCGGTGGACCGGGGCTGGTTCCCGACCGGCGGCTACATCAACCCGGCCGACTCGCTCACCGGCTGGCTGAAGACCATGGCGCTGCCCGCCATCGCCCTCTCCCTGCCGGTGGCCGCCCAGCTGACGAGGATCGTGCGGACCTCGGTGGTGGAGGAGCTGGACAAGGACTACGTGCGGACGGCGATCGGCAGCGGGCTGCCGCCGTGGGTCGTCGTCGGCCGGAACGTGCTGCGCAACGCCCTGGTCAATCCGCTGACCGTGCTCGGGCTGCGGGTCGGCTATCTGCTCGGCGGCGCCGTCGTCATCGAGACGATCTTCTCGCTGCCCGGCATGGGCAAGCTGATGATCGACGCCGTGCAGAACGGGGACCCGGCGGTGGTGCAGGGGGTGGTCCTCACCACGGCCACCGGGTTCGTCGTCGTCAATCTCGTCATCGACATCCTGTATCTGCTGGTCAACCCACGTCTGAGGGCGGGCTGATGGTCACGCGCGCGAGTCTTGCCGAGCGGCTTTCCCGGCCCGGCGGCGTCCGGCTGCGGGCCTGGCGCCGGCTGCCGCTGCTGTCGAAGGCCGCCGTCTGCTTCCTGGCCGTCGTCCTCCTGGTCGCCGTACTCGCCCCGCTGCTCGCCCCGGACGATCCGCTGGACCAGCAGGACCCGGCCGGCGGCTCCGGGCATCCGTCCGCCGCGCACTGGCTGGGGCAGGACAGCCTCGGCCGGGACATCCTGAGCCGGCTGATGTACGGCGCCCGGTGGTCGCTGGCGATCGGGCTGGGGGCGACCGTGCTCGCGCTGGTCGCCGGCGCCCTGCTCGGCGCGCTCGCGGCCACCTCGCGCAAGGCGGTCGACGAGACGCTGATGCGCTGTCTGGACGTGGTGATGGCGTTCCCGGGCATCGCGCTCGCGGCCGTGCTGGTCGCGGTGTTCGGCGGCGGGATCGGGGTGCTGATCTGCGCCATCGCCTTCCTGTTCACGCCGCCCGTCGCCCGGGTCGTACGGGCGAACGTCCTCGACCAGTACGGCGAGGACTACGTCATCGCCGAGCGGGTGATCGGCGCCCGCACCCCGCACATCGTGCTGCGGCACGTGGCCGTCAACTGCGCCGCCCCGGTACTGGTGTTCTGCACGGTACAGGTCGCCGAGGCGATCGTGTTCGAGGCGTCGCTGTCCTTCATCGGCGCCGGGGTGCGGCCGCCGGACCCGTCCTGGGGCAGTGTCATCGCCGACGGCAAGAACATGGTGCTGACCGGCGGCTGGTGGGCGACCGTCTTCCCCGGGCTGCTGATCCTGCTGACGGTGCTGTCGCTGAACATCCTCTCCGAGGGCCTGTCGGACGCGTGGGCGGCGCCGGCGCCCCGGGAGGTGGAGGCTGCGCCGGAGGGGGCACCGGCGGACCGGCTGGAGACGCCCGAGCCCGGCAGCGGCGAGGTGCTGCGGCTGCCCGGCCTGACCGAGGCCGCCCGGCGGCTGCGCGCCCGCGCCCGGCCCCGCCCCGACGCCTCCGCGCAGCCGGTGCTCGCCGTGGAGAACCTCACCATCGGCTTCCCGGACCGGCACCGGGGCGTGGACGTCGTCGCCGGGGTCGGCTTCGAGGTGTACCCGGGCGAAGTGCTCGGTCTGGTGGGCGAGTCGGGGTGCGGGAAGTCGCTGACCGCGCTCACCGTCATGGGGCTCCAGCCGAGGGGCGCGCGCGTCGGCGGCCAGGTGCGGTTCCGGCAGCGGGACCTGCTCGCCGAGCCGATGCGGGTACGGCGGCGGCTGCTCGGGCACGAGATGGCGATGGTCTACCAGGACGCCCTGTCCTCGCTGAACCCGGCGATGACCATCCGCGCCCAGCTGAAGCAGCTCGTCCGGCGCGGCGGCCGGCGCGGTCCGGCCGAGCTGCTGGAGCTGGTCGGCCTGGACCCCGAGCGCACGCTGCGCAGCTATCCGCACGAGCTGTCCGGCGGGCAGCGGCAGCGGGTGCTGATCGCCATGGCGCTGTCCCGCGAGCCCCGGCTGATCGTCGCCGACGAGCCGACGACCGCCCTGGACGTCACCGTGCAGGCCCAGGTGATGGAGCTGCTGCTGCGGCTGCGCGAGGAGCTGGGGTTCGCGCTGATCCTGGTCTCGCACGATCTGGCGCTGGTCGCCGACGTCACCGACCGGGTGGTGGTGATGTACGGCGGGCAGATCGTGGAGAGCGGGGTGACCGCCGAGCTGGTGGCGGCGCCGGCCCACCACTACACGCGCGGGCTGCTCGGCAGCGTGCTGTCGCTGGAGTCGGCCGAGGAGCGGATGACGCAGATCAAGGGGACCGTCCCCGCCCCGGCCGACTTCCCGGCGGGCTGCCGCTTCGCCGACCGCTGCCCGCTGGCGAGCGAGGTGTGCCACGACCGGGCGCCCGTCCTCACCGGTACGGCCGCCCACACGGCCGCCTGCCACCATCCGGCCGTATCCGTGGAGGGGGCTCTGCAGTGAACGCCGTCGTCGAGGTCCGGGACGTCCATGTCGTGCACAAGGCCCGCAGCGGCGGACTCTTCCGTCGCGACCGGGTGTACGCCCTGACCGGCGCCGACCTCACCGTGGCCGCCGGGGAGACGGTGGGCGTGGTGGGCGAGTCGGGGTGCGGGAAGTCGACGCTGGCGCGGGTGCTGGTCGGCGTGCAGCGGCCGACGTCCGGGACGGTGGCGTTCCGCGGGCGGGACCTGTGGACGATGCCGCCCGCCGAGCGCCGGACCACCGTCGGCGCGGGCGTCGGGATGGTCTTCCAGGACCCGTCGACGGCGCTGAACCGGCGGCTGCCGGTACGGCGGATCCTGCGCGACCCGCTGGACGTGCACCAGCGCGGCACCCGGCCCGAACGGGAGGAGCGAGTACGGGAGTTGATGGCGCTCGTAGGTCTCCCCCGGGCCCTCGCGGACGCCCTGCCCGGACAGCTCTCCGGCGGCCAGCGGCAGCGCGTCGCCATCGCCCGCGCGCTCGCCCTGGACCCGGCGCTGGTCGTCGCCGACGAGCCGACCAGCGCGCTGGACGTGTCGGTCCGCGCGCAGATCCTCAATCTCCTGCTGGACCTGAAGGAGCGCCTCGGGCTCGCCCTGGTGTTCGTCTCGCACGACATCCAGACGGTACGGCGGATGAGCGACCGGGTGATCACCATGTACCTGGGCCGGATCGTCGAGGAGACCCCGGCCGACCGGGTCACCGGCGCCGCCCGGCACCCGTACACCCGCGCCCTGTTCTCCGCCACGCCCGGCCTGCTGGACCCGATCGACCCGATCCCGCTGACCGGTCCGGTGCCGTCGGCGACCCGGCCGCCGAGCGGCTGCCCGTTCCGCACCCGCTGCTGGAAGGCGGACGGGCTGTGCGCCGAGGCGATGCCGGAATTCTCGGCCGCGTCACGGCCCGGACACCGCTACCGGTGCCACCATCCTGTCCAGGAGGAGGAAACGACCCGCGACCTAGCAGACCTAGCACGCCAGGAGCCCTGACATGCCCTTGCCCACCCCGCTGACCGGTGTCGTCCCGCCCGTCTGCACGCCCCTGACGCCGGACCGCGAGGTGGACGTGCCCTCGCTGCTCAGGCTGGTCGGCCATCTGGTGGAGGGCGGGGTGCACGGGCTGTTCCTGCTCGGGTCGACGTCCGAGGCCGCGTTCCTCACGGACCGGCAGCGCAGGCAGGTGGTGGAGGCGGTGGTGGCCCATGTGGGCGGTCAGCTGCCGGTCCTCGCCGGCGCCATCGACATGACCACGCCGCGGGTGCTGGAGCACGTCGCGGCGGTGACGGCGGCCGGAGCGGAGGCGGTGGTCGTCACCGCGCCCTTCTACGCCCGCACGCACCGCGCCGAGATCGTCCACCACTACCGCCGGATCGCCGCCGCGTCCGACGTGCCGGTCATCGCGTACGACATCCCCGTCGCCGTGCACACCAAGCTCCCCGCCGAGGTGGTGCTGGGGCTGGCCGCCGACCGGGTGCTGGCCGGGATCAAGGACTCCAGCGGCGACCTGGCCGCCTTCCGCGAGATCGTCACCGGCACCCGCGCGCACCCCGGGTTCAGCGCGCTCACCGGTTCCGAGCTGATCGTGGACTCGGCGCTGGCCCTGGGCGCCGACGGGGCGGTGCCGGGCCTGGCCAACGTCGATCCGCACGGGTACGTACGGCTGTACCGGATGTGCCGCGCCGGCGACTTCGAGGGCGCGCGGGCCGAGCAGGAGCGGTTGTGCGCGCTGTTCGGGATGGTCACGGTCGGGGATCCGGCCCGGATGGGCGGCAGCTCGTCGGCGCTGGGCGCGTTCAAGGCCGCGCTGCATCTGCGGGGGGTCATCGACTGCGCGGTCACGGCGGAGCCGCAGGTGCCGCTGTCGGGGGACGAGGTGGAGAGGGTGGGGAAGTTCCTGGCGGCGGCGGGGCTGCTCTAGCCCGCCGGCAAGGCCAGTCTGCGGAACTCCAGGGTGTCGTAGGCGTGCTTGCCGCCCGTCTCGTACAGGACACCGACCATGCCGGGTCCCAGCTGGACCAGGTCGGAGTAGGCGGCCGGGCGGTTCGAGAGGGTGAGCAGCCTGCTGAAGGTGCGGCCGGAGTCCGTGCTGGACCACAGGGCGAGGGCGCGGCGGGCGGTCGGCGCGGAGGGGGCCGAGAAGAGCAGCGGGGCTTTGCGGCCGCGGAGCTGGAGGAGGCTGCCCTGGACGACCGGGACGGCGTTCAGGGCGGGCTGGACGGCGTAGGGGCGGTCGAGGGTGGTGCCGCCGTCGGAGGAGTAGGTGTCGAGGCGGTTGCCCGGCGCGCTGCCGTACTGGTCGCGGGCGTTGAAGTAGACCCGGCCGTCCGGGAGTTGGGCGGCGGTCGTCTCGTTGGGCCGGATGGCGCCGTCGTGGGGCTCGGTCACGAAGCCGAGGTGCCAGGTGCGGCCGCCGTCGTCGCTGTAGAGGGCGTGCCCGCCGCCGTACGGGGAGCCGGGGCCGAAGGAGTGGTCGGCGGGGACCAGCAGCCGGCCGGCATGGGGGCCCCGGGTGAGGGCTACGGCGTGGCCGGGGCCGGTGGCGTACCAGGTCCAGCCGGGCCGCTCCACCGACGCCGTGATGTCCGCCGGCGCCGTGAAGTGCCGGCCGTCGTCCCGGCTGCGCTGCACGAACACCCGGCGCTCCCCCTCACCGCGCCGGATCTGCTCCTCCGTCAGCCTGCCGCTGTTGGAGCAGGTCACCAGGACGACGGCGCCGGTGCGCGGGTCCACGACCGGCGCCGGGTTGCCCCGGGTGTCCCCGCGCCCGGCGGCCACCACGGTCAGCGGGCCCCAGCTGCAGCCGCCGTCGGTGGAGCGGCGCAGCACGACGTCGATGGCGCCGGTGTCCGCCGGTCCGTCGCGGCGCCCCTCGGCGAAGGCCAGGAGGGTGCCGTGCCGGGTGCGCACCAGGGCGGGGATGCGGTAGACGGCGTAACCGCCGCGGCCGGAGACGTACGGCAGCGATCCGGCGCAGCCGGTGAGCGGCGCGGCGAGGGCCGCCGTGGGCGGGCGGACGGTGAGCGAGGTGAGGAGCGCGAGGGCGGTGAGCAGGAGGCGGCTTCTCGGTGTCACCCGCCCATGGTCCCCAAAACCACCGGCCCGGACTCGTAACCGACGATCACCGGCCGGGCGCGTTCCCGGGCGCCGAGCGTGCCCGTGATCCGGCTGACGTGCGTCGTGGCGGTGAGCGGGCTCAGCCCCAACGCCCCGGCGATCTCCGCGCGGTCAGCCGTGGCGTGGGCCCCATGAGGCTCTTGGTCGTCACGGAGTATCAGGACGGCGTGCGCGCCGCCGCCAGCAGCCGTGTCACGTCGTCGGCGCAGATGGTCAGCGCCGCCCCGACCGTGGTGAGGGCGTCCCGTTCCGCCGGTGTGTACGGTCCGTCGGCCAGGGCGATGCGGGCGCCCTGGAGGAGCAGGGACTCGCGGCCGGCCGGGGCGAGGTGCGGGGCCAGCGGGTCCAGGGCCTCGTGCAGCTCTATCGTCAGGCTGGTGCCGCACTCCGCGCCGAGCACCCGGCCGGTGTCGGCGGCGAGGGCCTCGACCAGCGCGGCCAGCTGTTCCTCGGTGCAGCCGTCGAAACCGGCGGCGCGCACGGTGCCGGCGGCCGTCTCCAGGGCCGTACGGGAGGAGGTGCCGCCGGCGGCGAGCACGGCGAGGGCGACGGTGTGCACGGCGTCGCGGAGCATCGCGGAGAAGCGGCGCGTGGTGGGGTGGTCGAGGACGTCGGTGCCGTAGTGGTGCCCGCAGGCGGCGCACTCCACGACCGGTCCGGCGGTGCCGCGCGGCAGCAGGGGCACGCCCAGCAGGGTGAGCCTGCGGCGTCCGGTGAGCCGTTGGTAGTTGCGGTCGCCTCCGCAGCCGGGGCAGTAGAACTCGCCGTCCCCGACGGGTGTCCACGCGGTGCGGATGCGCAGGATGCGCGCAGCCCTGGCGGCACGGCCGTCTCGTCCCCGTACTGGCAGCACGTCGCACCTCCGTAACGACGCGGCAACATCGCCGCGCTGGCGTGATGTTAGCCACACCACCAAGGCTGAGTCAGTACCCCGTAAGAGACCTTTCTGTGACCATCACGGTCTGCTGGCCGAAAACGAGCGGGTCCCGCCCGCCGGGAACGGCGGACGGGACCTTGCGACTCGGGGCGGAGCCGCACCCCGAGGGGCGCGCGGCTGTGTCTGATCTGCGGCTACCGCCGGGCGGGCCCGGCACGCCACGACGGCGCCGCAGCCGGCCGACGGCCGATGCCCCCGGTCGGCTGTCCCGGCACAGCGCTAGCGCGCCGCGCGGTTGACCGCGGAGACGACCGCCTTCAGCGACGCACGCGTCGTGTTCGCGTCGATGCCGATGCCCCACAGGACCTTGCCGTCGATCGCGCACTCGATGTAGGAGGCGGCCTGCGCGGAGGCGCCCTCGCTCATCGTGTGCTCCTGGTAGTCCAGCAGGCGTACGTCGATGCCGATGGACTGCAGGGCGTCGAAGAAGGCCGAGATCGGACCGTTGCCGGAGCCGGTCAGGATGGTGTCCTCGCCGTCGACGGTCGCCTCGACGGTGAGCGTGTCCACGCCGTCGGTGTCGGTGGTCGACTGGCCCGTCCTGACCTGGATGCGGCCCCACGGGTTGTCCGGGTTCGGCAGGTACTCGTCCTGGAAGACCGCCCAGATCTCCTTCGGCGTGATTTCGCCGCCCTCGGCGTCCGTCTTCGCCTGGATGAGCCTCGAGAACTCGATCTGCATCCGGCGCGGCAGGTCCAGCTTGTGGTCGTTCTTCAGGACGTAGGAGACACCGCCCTTGCCGGACTGCGAGTTGACGCGGATGACGGCCTCGTAGGAGCGGCCGACGTCCTTGGGGTCGATGGGCAGGTACGGCACGGCCCACTCGAGGTCGTCGACGGTGACGCCCTTGGCCTTGGCGTCGGCCTCCATGGCGTCGAAGCCCTTCTTGATGGCGTCCTGGTGGGAGCCGGAGAAGGACGTGTAGACCAGGTCGCCCACGTACGGGTGGCGCGGGTGGACCTCCATCTGGTTGCAGTACTCCCACACGCGGCGGATCTCGTCGATGTCGGAGAAGTCGATCTGCGGGTCGACGCCCTGCGAGAACAGGTTCATGCCCAGGGTGACCAGGTCGACGTTGCCGGTGCGCTCGCCCTGCCCGAACAGGCAGCCCTCGACGCGGTCGGCGCCGGCCATCAGGGCCAGCTCGGCCGCCGCCACGGCCGTACCGCGGTCGTTGTGCGGGTGGACGGACAGGCAGACGTACTCGCGGCGGGACAGGTTGCGGTGCATCCACTCGAAGCGGTCCGCGTGCGTGGACGGGGTGGAACGCTCCACGGTGGCGGGCAGGTTGAGGATGATCTCGCGGTCCGGGCCGGGCTGCCAGACGTCCATGACCGCCTCGCAGACCTCCAGGGCGAAGTCCAGCTCGGTGTCGGTGAAGATCTCCGGCGAGTACTGATAGCCGAACTCGGTCTCGGGGCCCAGCAGTTTCTCGGCGTACTCGATCACCAGGCGGGTGCCGTCGACGGCGATCTGCTTGATGTCGTCCTTGGAGCCGCGGAAGACCACCCGGCGGAAGACCGGCGCGGTGGCGTTGTACAGGTGGACGGTGGCCCGCTTGGCGCCCTTCAGGGACTCCACGGTCCGCTCGATCAGGTCCTCGCGGGCCTGGGTCAGCACGGAGATCGTGACGTCGTCCGGGATCGCGCCCTCTTCCTCGATGATCGAGCGCACGAAGTCGAAGTCGGTCTGGCCGGAGGCGGGGAAGCCGACCTCGATCTCCTTGTAGCCCATCTTGACCAGCTGGTCGAACATCCGGCGCTTGCGCTCGGGCGACATCGGGTCGATCAGGGCTTGGTTGCCGTCACGCAGGTCGGTGGAGAGCCAGCGCGGGGCTACGGTGATCCGCTTGTCCGGCCAGGTGCGGTCCGGGATGTCCACCTGCTCGTAGCGGCCGTACTTGTGGATCGGCATGGGGCTGGGCTGCTGGCGGTTGGCCATGATCGCGTGGGCTCCTTGGGGAGTTCCGGAGGTCCGGATGTCCTGGGGGACGGCCGACGACGCAACACCAAGCTCCGCGGGGAGGGAGTCGGCCTTCGTCTACAGGCCCTCGCCGCGGCAGCTAAGGAGAAGCAGCCCGAAACGCATGATGCGCAGCAGCCTAGCCGAGCCGCCCAGGACGCGGGGGCGTGTCCCAGTATGCGGGACCGCACCTATAAACCCACTAGAACATGGATAAATCGTGCGCCGTACCACATGCGCCCTACCACATCGTCACGGAGCGTTGCGACTCCTGTCCCGCTATTTCACCAATCATGGTGGCCGCTAGTGACATCAGCGTCACGCAGTGCAATGGTGCCGGGCATGACGACCCACGGGGGCTTCGAGCCCGTCTTCTGCACGATCGTGCCGCCGCACATCCTCGACAAGCTCGCGCAAGCCGAGGACCCCGCGCTCTCCGGCCCGGCCCGCCGGTCCCTGGAGCACGACGCCTACCAGCGCACCAAGCGCCGGCTGACCACGGTCGTCGGCGCGCCCTCCGCCGCCCCGCCCGCGGGCGCCGCCGCGGACCAGCCGCACCGCACGATCTACGACGCCCACCACACCCAGGACCTGCCCGGCACCGAGGTCCGCGCGGAGGGCTCCGAGGCGGGCCCGGACGCCACCGTCAACCGCGCCTACGCGGGCCTCGGCGCCACCTTCGAGCTGTACCTGAAGGCCTACGGCCGCCGCTCCATCGACGGCGAGGGCCTCCCGCTGAACGCCACCGTGCACTTCGGGGAGTCGTACGACAACGCGTTCTGGAACGGCGAGCAGATGGTGTTCGGCGACGGCGACAACGAGATCTTCCTCGACTTCACCATCCCGGTCGACGTCATCGGCCACGAGCTGACCCACGGCGTCACCCAGCACACCGCGAACCTGGACTACTTCGGCCAGTCCGGCGCGCTCAACGAGTCGGTCTCCGACGTCTTCGGCTCCCTGATCAAGCAGTACACCCTCGGCCAGACCGCCGCCGAGGCCGACTGGCTGATCGGCGCCGGGCTGCTCGCCCCGCACGTCCACGGCACCGCGCTGCGCTCGATGAAGGCCCCGGGCACCGCGTACGACGACCCGAAGCTCGGCAAGGACCCGCAGCCGGCGACCATGGAGCACTACGTCCGCACCGGCCGCGACAACGGCGGCGTGCACATCAACTCCGGCATCCCCAACCACGCCTTCTACCTGGTCGCCACGGCCATCGGCGGCCAGGCCTGGGAGCGGGCCGGGCAGATCTGGTACGACGTCCTCACCGGCGGCGAGCTGAAGAGCGACGCGGTGTTCGCCGACTTCGCCACACTGACGGTGAAGGCGGCGCGGGAGCGGTACGGCACCGGCGACGAACCCCAGGCCGTGCAGAAGGCGTGGGAACAGGTCGGGGTGCGCACGCTGTAGTTCCGTACTAGACACTTCCCCATGCGTATTCGAGTAAGGCGCACGGGCGGCTTCGCGGGCATCGAGCGCCAGGCCGAGCTGAACACCGCGGGCCGCCCCGACGCCCAGGAGTGGCACACCCTGGCCGAACGCGTCCTCGCGTCCGGCCGGACCACCCCACCCACCGGCGTCCCCGACGGCTTCCACTACGAGATCACCGTCGACCACCACACGATCCACACGGCCGACCCCCGACTCACGGACGAGGAACGGGAGTTGGTGTCGCGGGTTTTGAAGGAGGGGGCGTAGCCGCCGTCACGACGCCATGCCGGCCGCGTGGAAGTCCCGGAAGTACAGCTCCGAGTTGTCCGCCCGGATACCCACGCCGCCCGGCTCCCGCAATCCGCCGGGGGTGCGGTCGACGCAGCTCAGCACGGTCGTGCCGTCGATCGCCAGCTCCAGCCGGACGCCGCCGAGACGGTTCACGGCCGACGCGGTGACCCGGTGCCAGCTGTCGTAGGCGAAGGCGTGCCGGGTCTCGGCCAGGGTGGCGTAGTCACCGCCGTCGACGGCCGACGCGTCGGCGGCGGGCACCTTCCGCTTGATCACCACCGCTCCGTCGCGGCGCCGGAAACTGAGCGCGTACAGCTCCTGCGGGGAGTGGTAGCGCAGCCACAGGTGGCCGCCGTCCCAGTCCTGGGCGGGGGTGCGCGGCGTGGTGACCGGCGGCCGCAGCCGGACCCAGGTGGTCACCGTCACCGCGCCGAAGTCCCGGCGCCTTGTGACCAGGCGGAAGACGGCGGAGTCGGTGACGCGAGCGGAGTCCGTTCCGGTGAAGCCCGTGTCCGGCGCTCCGGTCCAGCCCCCGCCCCCGGCGGCGAACAGCGAACCACTGGTGACGACCCAGTCCTTCGAGCGGCGCGCGCCGGTGGCGTGCGGGTGCCGGAAGGCGTACTCGTTCGTCACCAGCCCCTCGCCGCTGAACCGCGGCGCGAACGGGGGCGTCCGGTGCTGGCCCCAGGAGCCGTACGCCACGAGGGCCGCTCCGACCGCGGCACCGGCGGCGAGGGCGCCGCCGAGCAGGCCGCGCCGGGAGGCGAACCGGTCCCAGGCCACCGATGGGTGCAGGTGATCGGGGACCGCCGGGCGCGTGGGGTGGTGTCGGTACTGCTGGTGCTGCTGGGTCAAGGGTTCACCTGTGGGGTCACCTTGAGGTCGGCGACGGACGGCCAGGAGTGCCGGGTCATGTCACGGTACGCGGAGTAGGCCACGCCTCCGGTCTCCGACCTGGCCATGAGCGTCATCCGGGTGGAGCCGTCCACGGCGATCGCCGTCGAGCCACCGGTCACCGTCACCGCCACCCGGTGGCTGTCCGCCGCGGTGAGCGGCCGGGTGCCGACGAGCTGCTGGTTGTCGGCGTCACCGGAGTAGACGTTGAGCTGGTCGCGGCCGACCTGCACGCTGATGGCCAGCGCGCTGCCCACCCGCACCCAGATCGCGCCGCTCACCCCGGTCCCGGACAGCCGCTGGACGGTGCCGGTGACGGTGTAGCCGGTCCAGCCCTGGGTCCGCTCCGGCTGGTAGGCGCCGTACGCGGAGAGGGTGCGGCCGGTGGGCTCGATGGCGGTGGGCGAGACGTGGAACGGCGCCTTGACGCCGGGAGCGCTGAGCCACTGGGCGGCGGGGTCCATCAGGTCGGCTCCGGCGACGCTCTGCTGCGCGCCGCCGGAGCCGGTGAAGGCGCCGGCGAGCTGCTTGACGGACAGCGCGGTGAACTTCGGCCAGGAGGCGCCCGCCCGGTTGATGCCGACCCGGATGCCGATGCCGCCGGTGATGTCGGCCGCGGCCAGCCGCGAGGTGTGGTGCAGGGTGACGGTGCCGTCGACCTGGACGGTGGTGGTCTGCCCCTTGACCGTGACCCGCACGTGGTGGGAGGCGGACGGGGGGAGCTTGGCCTGGCCTACGTGCGTGCCCTTGAGGGAGAGCAGCAGAGTGCCTTGGCTCACACTCACATCGACCGGCTCCGAACTGCCACCGCGAACGTGAACGGCCCCTTGGTTGGTGCCGTCGCCGAGACCGGTGATCGTGGCGTCCACCTGGTAGCCGCTCCAGTCGTCGCTACTCATCTCCCTATAGTCGGCCGCCGCGTAATGCGCACTTCCCGAGGGGGTGGCCCCGTCGCCGGTGAGCGCGCCGATACCGGTCTGTCCGGTCCCGTCGTCCCGCTGCCACAGATCCGGATGCGACAGTGGTGCCGAATCAGAGGGTGCCACCTGAGTCCAGCGGGCGATGCCGGTCATCAACTGGCCCACCTTGGTGCTTCTGACGACCTCCAGGCGCTGCACCACCCGCGCCGAGGCCGCGCGCCGGCTGGCCGAGAGCGGCCGGGGGGAGTCGTTGGTCAGCGTCGCCGTGAAATAACGGTTCATCAGCTGCTGGAGTGTCGGCCCCGGCATGGGGACGTTGACCTTCTCCGTCGCTTCCGAGAACGGAAAGGCGAAGACCTTCGGCTTGGGCAGGCCGTGGCCGGCGAAGTCTGTGAAGGACCGCTTGATGTCGGCGATGACTCGGCCCTCATACTCCGTGCGGGTCTCCAGTCGGTTCTTGCCCTTGAGCCACAGCCGGTTCGCCAGTATGGAGGCGGTGTGCCCGGTGGCGTCCACGGCGCCCCGCCGGTGCAGGTCGTGGGTGTGGTCCTGGAAGTCCCAGCGGCCGGAGCCGGCCATGCGCTGGATCTCTTGCCAGGACAGGTAGTACGGCCGCTGGTCGACCCGTCCGGTGATGAGGAAGACGGTGCCGTGCATGTGGTGCCGGGCGAGGATCCGGTCGCCGTAGACCCACAGGCCGTTGGGGCCGTCGTCGAAGGTGATGTACACCGAACGCGGCGGCGCCGGGCCGCCCTTGAGGTAGTCGACGAACTCGTCCGTGGTCAGGCTGCGGTACCCGGCCTGCTGCAGCGCCGCCATCTGGGCCTCGAAGGCCTTCGGGGTGACGGCGTAGTCGCTCTTGTTGTAGCCGATGTCGTGGTAGGCGAGCACGACCGGCGCCGAGGTCGCGGGCAGGCTCTTGATCTGCGCGGCCCACGAGCCGGTGTCGGCCGACGTCAGCTCGACTCGGGCGGTGTCCCTCTGGGTACTGACGTACTTCTGGTACAGGTAGTACTGGGTCGCGGCGTAGAACGGCAGCGCGAGCACCGCCAGGGCGAGCAGCACCAGGCCGGCGCGGACGGCGTAGTGTCCCGGGCCGCGGCGCTGCTTGCGGCGTGTCGTGGCCGGCGCCGTGAAGAACTCGTCGCTGGTCACGGCAGGATGCTTCCTCTCGTCAGCACGATCAGGTACACGCCGCACACCACGGCGGAGGTCAGCAGGGCGGCGAGCAGCCGCAGCACGGGGTGCATCAGTTCGCCCCCCGCGCCCACACCCCGCGCCGGATGGTGGCGAAGGAGTACGGCAGCAGCCAGGCCAGGATCAGCGCGGACAGCAGGCTCATCAGCGGGCGGTACCGCCACCGTCCGTCGTCCGGATTGTCGATCTTGAAGGCGAGGCCCCAGACACAGCCCTTGAGGACCACCCCGCAGATGTACAGCAGGGTGAGGAAGGCGGCGCCGTGCAGCGGGGCCCACAGCAGGTGCCGGAACGCCATGACCGGCGCCGCGACCACCCACAGGGCGTGCCCGTAGTACAGGGCGGCCGGGCCGAAGCCGCGACGCCACATGAAGGAGCCGGTGAAGAACAGGTTCCGGATGAAGCTCTTCTTCCAGCGGATCTGCTGCTTCATGAACGGCTTGAAGCGCGCCGGCACGTTCGTCCACACCTTGGCGGACTGCACGTATCCGATCCGCCAGGCGCGCTCGGGGTAGTCCTGGGCGGTGACGAACGGGGAGTCGGAGTAGCGCTTCTTGAGGGCCTTGCCCTTCCAGCGCTGGCCCAGGACGTAGCCGGTGAGCTGGCGGTCGGTGGCGAAGCGGAAGGGAGCGCCGAGGAAGCGGTCGCCGGCCCAGGCGGGCAGGTAGTTGTAGATGGCGTCGCGGCGGAAGACGGCCAGCGGGCCGGAGACGCAGGTGACCGAGCCGAAGGTGGACTCGGCGGCCTTGGCGACCCGGAACTGGCCCTCGTACCAGACGTCCTGGGCCTTGGTGAAGAAGGTGTGGGCCGCGTTCAGCGCGCGGGCGTGACCGCTGACCGCGCCCAGCTCGGGATGCGTGACCAGGGCGCGGACACAGCGGGCGAGCGCGTCCGGGGCGAGGATGCAGTCGGAGTCGGTGAACGCGATCACGTCACCATCGGCGATCTCGCAGGCCCGCACCAGGGCGTGCTTCTTGCCGAGGTTCTTCTCCAGGTACAGGACGGTGATGCCGAGTTCGGCCTCCAGGCGGCGCAGCACGTCGCGGGTGCCGTCCTCGGAGAGGTCGTCGACGACGATGATCTGCAGGTCCGGGTACTCGCTGCCGGCCATGGAGCGCACACAGTCCTCGATGCACTCCTCCTCGTCCTTCACGGCCAGCAGGAAGGAGACACGGGGCACGGAGGGCAGGGCGGGGAAGGCCGCCAGGTCCTTGGCGCGGGGGCGCCGCCTGAGCTGCCGTTCCGACGGGTCGTCGTAGCGGCTGTAGGCGATGTACAGCATGGCGATGGTGCCGATGAGCACGGTGAAGCCGTAGCCGAGCACCAGCGGGCTCTGCGCCAGCCGGGGTGCCTCGCGGGCGAGGATCAGCAGCAGCGGCAGCAGGCACAGCAGCGTCAGGACGCGCCGGGCCGCGTGCCGGATCGCCGGGTCCTGCCGGTCCAGCCAGCGCCGTATGAAGCCGGGCTTGTGGCGGCGGGCCGAGCGCAGCCGGGGCAGCGGGACGGGCGCCGCGGTGGGGCGGCCCGGGACGCGCGCGGGCGCACGTACGGCGGTGAGGGCCGACGTGGCCGCACGGGAATCGGTGTCGGTGTACGCGAACACGGGTGCGGGTGCGGGGTCGAACGGTGTCGCGGGGACGGCCGGCGCTCCGTACGGCGCCGCGGGTGCGGAATCGTACGCCGCCGCCCCGTAGTCGTACGGCGCCGCCATCCCGGAGTCGTACGGCGTTGCGCCGCCGTGCCCCTGCGGCGTGGGGTGCTCTGCGTCGGTGGCGTTCCAGCCCCCGAAGGCCTCGTCGACGTAGGCCATGGCGTCTTCCCCGCCCCAGCCGTGCTGTTCGGGGGGAACGTCCTCGTACCGCCACTCGCCGCCCGGCGAGCGGTGTGCTCCGTCGTTCACACGACCGCCTTGGCGGGGACGGAGTCGAGCCGGTAGGTGGCGTCCAGGACCAGCGGCTGCTCGGCGAGCCAGTCGAGGGCGACTCCGGGGTGCAGGGTGTGCACCAGCACGAGGTCCCATTCCTGGTCGGCCGGTTCGGGAACGCTGGTGTGCACGGCGGCGCCCAGGCGCAGCGAGTACACCAGCGGGTCGAGGAACTCGACCTTGGCGCCGGCGGCCGCCAGCTCCTCCATGATTTCCAGGGCCGGGGACTCGCGCAGGTCGGCGACACCGGGCTTGTAGGCGACGCCGACCACCAGGATCCGGGCGCCGGACACGGACCTGCCCTGCCCGGCGAGCAGATCCCGGGCGCGCTGCACGACCCGGTGCGGGCGGGCGGCGATCGCCGTCATGGCGGCGTCCACGAGCGGCGAGGCGACCCGGCGGGCGCGCAACTGCCAGAGCAGGTAGTGCGGATCGCAGGGGATGCAGTGCCCGCCGACGCCCGGACCGGGGTAGAACGGCATGAAGCCGTACGGCTTGGTGGCCGCCGCCTCGATGATCGGCATGGGCTCGAGGCCCAGCACCCGGCAGTCCTCGGCGAACTCGTTGGCGAGCGCGATGTTGACCGCGCGGAAGGTGTTCTCCCACAGCTTGGTCATCTCGGCCTGTTCGGTGGAGGGCAGCAGGTGCACGGCCGGCGCCGTGCGCTGCAGGACCGCCTCGGCCAGGCGGTTGGTGAGTTCGTTGGTGCCGCCGGCCACCCGGGGCGTCGCGTCCTGGGCGTGGTGGGCGTTGCCCGGGTCGATGCGCTCGGGCGAGAAGGCCACGAACACATCGGTTCCCACCCGGAATCCCCGCGCGGTGAGCGGCTCGACCAGCAGTTCGCGGGTGGTGCCGACGTAGGTGGTGGAGGTCAGCATGATCAGCTGGCCGGGCACGGCGTGGGCCACCACGGCGGCGCAGGCGGCGGACAGGGCGTTCAGGTCGGGGACGAGATGGCGGTCGACCGGGGTCGGCACGCAGACGAGCACGGTGCGGGCCCGCTGGATGGCGGCGGGGTCCGCGGTCAGGGTGAAGCGCGGGTCGTCCTGGTGGGCGGCGAGCCGGTCGTGGTCGCTCGGCAGCAGGTCGACGTCGCCGCTGCGGATGGCGGCGAGGCGAGTTTCGCTGACATCGATGCCGACGACGTCGTTGCCCGCCGCGAGCAGGGCGAGCGCGGTGGGCAGGCCGACGTAGCCCAGGCCCACGACGGCCACGGGGGCGGCGGCGTGCTCGGCCGGTACGGGTGCGCTGCCCTCGGGTGCGGGGCGGGCGGGCGAGAGAAGGTCCATGTCTCTCCCTGGTGAGCGGAACGGAACCCGGAACGTATGCGCACACCACGCATTTGAGCAATCGTCAGATATACACAGGATTGGGCGATTCACCCGGTACATACGCGCAACCGGACACGGTCTTTGCCGGTTTTGGCATTGAACATCCATTCCGGATATGGGGAGATCATTAATGAGTTGCAATGGTGATGTGATGAGATGTGGAGAAGTTGTGAATACTTACCTGCGGTAACCGGAGCCGAGGATGATCCCGCCATGGCGACTGACGCACGTGGGCCGTGGTCCCCGGTTCCGCGTTTTCCGGACGGGTTTCTGTGGGGTGTGTCGACCTCGGCGCATCAGATCGAGGGGGCCGTCGAGGAGCGTGAGGCGTCCGTGTGGGACGTGTTCACGGCCGAGCCGGGGCGGGTGAGGGACGGCTCGACGGCGGCGGTGGCCTGTGACCACTACCACCGGTACCGGGAGGACGTGGCCCTGCTCGCCGGACTGGGCGTGGACGCCTACCGGTTCTCCGTCTCCTGGCCCCGGGTCAACTCCCCCGGCGGGCTGGACTTCTACGACCGCCTGGTCGACGCGTTGTGCGCGGCGGGCGTGCGGCCCGTGCCCACGCTCTTCCACTGGGATCTGCCCGCCGGTCTGGACTGGCTTCGGAGGGACACGGCGGCACGGTTCGCCGACCATGTGACGGTCGTCGCCGAACGGCTCGGCGACCGGGTGCACCAGTGGATCACCCTCAACGAGCCCGCCGAGCACACCCTCCTCGGCCACGCCATCGGCGCCCACGCCCCCGGCAGGCGGCTGCTGTTCGACGCGCTCCCGGTCGCCCACCACCAGCTCCTCGCCCACGGCCTCGCGGTACGGGCCCTGCGCGCGGCCGGCGCCACCGGCATCGGCATCGCCAACTCGCACGGCCCCACCTGGCCCGCCTCCGCCGAACCGGCCGACGTGGAGGCGGCCGGCTTCTACGACCTCCTGCTCAACCGCCTGTTCGCCGAGCCGGTCATCCTCGGCGAATACCCGGACGGGACGGGCGAGTTGATGCCCGGCGACGTCGCGGCCGACCTGAAGGTCATCGGCGAGCCCGTCGACTGGTACGGGATCAACTACTACGCGCCGACCCGCGTGGGCGCGCCCGGCGGCACCGGCAGCGAGTACGGCGGCCTGGCGCTCCCCGCCGAACTGCCTTTCTCCGTGCGGGAGATCGAGGGCCGCCCGGTGACCGACTTCGGCTGGCCGGTCGTCCCGGAGGGCCTCACCGAGCTGCTGTGCGGCTTCCGGGACCGGTACGGCGACAGACTGCCGCCGGTCGTCATCACCGAGAACGGCTGCTCCTACGACGGCCTCGACGACCAGGACCGCATCGCCTATCTGGACGCGCACATCCGCGCGCTGCACACCGCGCTGGACGCCGGCGTGGACGTGCGCGGCTACTTCGTGTGGTCCCTGATGGACAACTTCGAGTGGGCCGAGGGCTACCGGCGCCGCTTCGGCCTGGTGCACGTGGACTACGACACGCTGAAGCGCACCCCGAAGGCCTCCTACCACTGGTTCCGGGACGTGCTCCGGGCGCAGAGATGACCACGGTCCGGCCCTCCGCCGCGCTGGCCGAACCGGTCGAGCCGGTCGGCCGGGGCTGGACGGCCGCGCTGTCGCTGGCCAACGGCGCGATCTGGGTCGGCTGGTTCGGCCCGCTGCAGATCCTGCTCGCCTCCCAGGCGAGGGACTTCGCGCCCGGCTCCGGGATGTCCAAGGAGACCATGCTGGCCTGGGTGACCGGCGCCGGCGCGGTGGTCTCCCTGCTCGCCAACCCGGTCTTCGGCGCCCTGTCCGACCGTACGACGGCCCGCCCCGGCCGTCGTACGCCGTGGATCGTGGCCGGGGCGGGCGGCGGCGCGTCGGCCCTGCTGCTGCTCGCGCGGGCGGGCGGGGTGTGGTCCATGGCGGTGGGCTGGTGCCTGGTGCAGCTCACGCTGAACGCGGCGTTCGCCGCGGTGACGGCGGCCGTGCCGGACCGGGTGCCCCGGCTCCAGCGGGGCGCGGTGGGCGGCTGGCTGGGGGCGGCGCAGATCCTGGGCGTGGTCGGCGGCACCGGCCTGGCGACCGTGGCCGGCGGGACCGGGGCCGGGTATGCGCTGTGCGCGGTGTGCGCGCTGGCGGGCGTGCTGCCGTACGTGTTGCGCTACGACGACCTGCGGCTGCTGCCGGAGGACCGCCCGCCGTGGTCCTGGCGGAGCTTCCTCGCGGGCTTCTGGCTGAGCCCGCGCCGCCATCCCGACCTCGGCTGGGCCTGGCTGACCCGGTTCCTGATCAACCTCAGCAACTCGCTCGTGCTGCTGTACCTCCTCTACTACCTCCGCGACCGCCTGCACCGCCCCGACCCCGAACAGGGCGTGCTGGTCCTGACGGCGGTCAACGGCCTGACGCTGATGGCGACCGTCGTGGCGGGCGGGGTGTGGTCGGACCGGGTGGGGCGGCGCAAGCCGTTCGTCGTCTGGTCGGGCGTGCTGATGGCGGTGGCGACGGCGGCGCTGGCCGGCTGGCAGACCTGGCCCGGCGCGATCGTCGCGGCGGCGGTGCTGGGCGTCGGCTTCGGCGTGTTCACCTCCGTCGACTTCGCCCTGATGACGGATGTGCTGCCCAAAGCGCTGGACCGGGGCAAGGACCTGGGCGTCATCAACGTGGCCAACGCCCTGCCCCAGGTGGCCGCCCCCGCGCTGGCCGCCCCGGTCGTGACGTACCTCGGCGGCTACCGGGTGCTGTACCTGGTGTCGGCGGTGATCGGGCTGGCGGGGGCGGTGCTGGTGGGGCGGATACGGGGGGTGGAATGAGCCGGGCCGCGCATCCGTCAGGGACCGCCGCGCCCTGGCCCGGACGTACGGGCGTGTTCGTCAGGTCCGCAGGGCGCGCAGGAAGAGGTCGCGGACCTCGGGCCAGCGGTCCGCGATGTCGGTGCGCTGGTGGAGGACATCGGAGATGTGCTGCATCCCGAAGAAGCCGGCGACCAGGGCGCGGGCGGCGGCGGCCGGGTCGGCGTCGGGGCGGAGCTGGCCCTGGTCCTGGGCCTGGACCAGGAGGCCGTGCAGGAGGTTGGTCCAGTCCACGTAGGGGGTCGGGAGTTCGGCGTCGATCTGCAGCCGCTCGATCTGGAGGCGGGCCCCGGCCTGGACCATGACGTTGTCACGGAAAGCGATGGCGGCGCGGTCGAGCATGGCGATCGCGGTCTCCAGGGGCGGCAGCTGCTCGGCCTGGACCTCCTCCAGCAGGCGCGGCCACTGGGCGTAGTGCTCCTCCACGACGGCGACGGCGAGGGCCTCCTTGTTCGGGTAGTGGAAGTAGACGGCGCCCTTGGTCATCTCGACCGCCTCGGCCACGTCCTTCACGGAGGTCTCCCGGAAGCCGCGGGCGGCGAACAGTTCGGCGGCCGCCTTCAGCACGATCGCCTTGGTCCGCACGGCGCGGTCCTGGCGTGGCTCGGGGCCTCGGGCGGCGGCGATCTTCTTGCTGGGAAAGGAAGTTGACGCTGTCTGCGCAGCGGACGGGGTCCGAGTCATGGGTGGTGGCTCTCTCCTCTGTCGCGTCGTGCGCCGCCTGTTGGGCGACCCTTGCAATATACCTTCCCGCAGGTATATTTTCGAGCCGCGATCGTCCTTGTGATCTAGGAATCCGCTGCTCAAGGACGTGCTGAGGCATCGGGGGATGCGTGCGCACGCGTACGTATGTGCTCCGATGCGGTCGCACGTGCTGGGCATCGGCGATTCCCTCTTCGGGAGGAGCTCAACATGGATGTCAGTGCCGTGGTCGTCGC
The DNA here is from genome assembly GCF_040703635.1 of Streptomyces sp. NPDC007189. Taxonomy (NCBI): domain Bacteria; kingdom Bacillati; phylum Actinomycetota; class Actinomycetes; order Kitasatosporales; family Streptomycetaceae; genus Streptomyces; species Streptomyces sp. NPDC007189. The sequence continues at coordinate 283,204 of NZ_JBEYEY010000002.1, read as the reverse complement.
GGGGGACGTGCACACCAGGCCGGGTGGATACCACCAGTGTGTGCATGGCGGAACGCACGCGGCTCGCGCCTGCGGGGGATTCAGGACCAGTGCGCCGAGGGACGCGCGCTGCACGCTGCGGTCTGCCTCGGCGATCCGTGTCGCCGGCCGGCTCATAGCGGAACGCACACATGTCCCCAAGGAGTTGGTGCACAAGGCCGTGGCCGGTGAGGTCCTGCTGGGCGACGCCGTCCAGGTGGCCGAGGACCGCTTCATCGTCACGGTCCGCTGGTCCCGCGACCGCTTCCTCGGGCACCGGGGCGACCGGCCCGCGGGTGACCCGCTGCTGCTCGCCGAGGCGGTCCGGCAGGCCGCGATCTACCTCTCGCACCGTTTCCACGAGGTGCCGCGGGATCACGCCTTCGTCCTGTGCGACCTGGAGTTCGCCCTGGAGGCGCCGCTGCCGCCCGGCGGCGCGCAGTCGGCCCCCGTGATGCTGGAGATCGACTGCACCCGCGCCGGGCGCGGCACGCGCATGGCGGTGGAGGTGTACGCCGGCGGGGTGCGGATCGGCCGGGCCGGGATGCGCTGGGCCGCGATGGAGCGCCGGCGGTACGCGGCGCTGCGGCGCCGGACCGGCGGGACGACGGTGCGCTCCAACGCGACACTGGACGCAGCGGTGGCGGGCGCGGCCGGGCACGTGCCGGTAGGGGCGGGAGCCGGATGCGCCGACCGCGACTCCGTACTGAAGGACGCTCAGGGCGCGGCGGCCGGAGGCCGGTGGCAGCTGCGGCTGGACCTCGGCCACCCCGTGCTCTTCGACCACGCCTGCGACCACATCCCGGGGATGGCGCTGCTGGAGGCCTTCCGGCAGGCGGCCCGCGCGGCCTCGGCCGACCCGACGAGCGACCCGGAGAGCTGGGAGGCGACCTCGGTGTCCATCACGTTCGACGCCTTCGGGGAGCTCGACACACCGGTGTGGATCGACCTGGCCGAGGGCCAGCCGGGCGACGGAGCCCTGCGCCTGACCGCCGTCCAGGGGGAGCGCACCCTCGCGACCGTCGAACTGACCGGTGCCCGCCTGCCCGGGGGCGGTGCCTGATGCCGACGGCCCAGATGCTCGACGTGAGGACGCCCGAACCGGTCCGGCAGCCGGACGGGCGGCCGGCGGACCCCGCGCCCGGCCCGCTGTCGTACGCCGAGGTGATCGCGTCGGCGGCAGACGACCGCGGCGCCCTGGACGGCCGGCGGCGGCTGTCCGCCGCGGTGGCCGCCGCCCTGAGCCGGGCCGGCTTCGCCCGGCACTTCGTCCCCGTGGAACGGGGCGGCGGCGCGGGCGGGTTCGCCGAGCTGCTGGAGGCGGTGGCCACGGTGGGCGAGACCTGCGCGTCGACCGCGTGGTGCGCGGCGTTGTACGCGGCGCACGGCCGGCTCGCCGCGTATCTGCCCGAGGCCGGGCAGCGCGAGGTGTGGGCCGACGGCCCGGACGTGCGGATCGCCGCCTCGGTCGTACCGCCGCAGGGCGAAGCGCTCCCCGAGCCGGGCGGCTGGCGGCTGACCGGCAGCTGGACGTACGCCAGCGGAGTGGACCACGCGGAGTGGGTGCTGCTGGCCAGCAGGACGCCCGGCGAGGGGGAGGCCGGGCACCGCGTCTTCGCCGTGCCGCGGGCGGCAGTGACCGTCGCGGACACCTGGCGCACGCTCGGGCTGCGTGGTACGGGCAGCAACTCGGTTGCCGTGGACGGGGTCTACGTACCTGAGCACCGCTCCCTCACGCTGGCCGACCTGGGACGGGTACCGCCGGGGGCGGCGCGCTGCCACCGGGTGCCGTACGCGATGGTCGCCGCGCTGATGTTCGCGGCGCCGGCCCTGGGCGCGGCGCGGGGCGCGGTGCGCGACTGGGAGATCCGGATGGCGGGCAGGACGGGCGCCGACGGGCGGGCGGCGCGCGACAGCGGTGCGGTGCAGCAGGTGCTGGCCCGCAGCACCGCGCACATCGAGTCCGCCCAGCTGTTGCTGGAACAGGCGGCGCACCGGGCGGACCACGCCGAGGCGACCCCGCTCGCCGTGGCCGCGAACCGGCGGGACGCGGCGCTGGCGGTGGAGCTGTGCACGGCCGAGACCGAACGGCTGTGGCGGGCCCTGGGCGCCGGCGGCCTCGCGGAGGACGATCCGGTGCAGCGGAGGTGGCGCGATGCGGCGGCGGTGGCGGCCCATCCGGCGGTGAATTTCGAGGCGGCGGCGGGGGCGTACGCGCATGCCGTCTTCGCGGGCGGCGCGGGCGCCGGGGACGGGGCGGAGGGCCGATGACGGGCACGCGTACGAGTGCAGGCCCAGGCGCAGGTACGGGGATGCTGTCCCGCCCGCGGGGGATCGCCTTCTTCGACGTCGACGAGACGCTGATCACGGCGAAGAGCATGCTCGCGTTCTGGGACCACTGGGTGGCCTCCGGTACGGCCGACCGCCATGGCACGGCGGCCGTCTCGGACGACGGACCGGACCGCGCCGCACGCAATCGCGCGCACTTCCGGCGGTACGCCGGGGTCCCCCTGGCGGAGCTGCGCACGGCCGCCCGGGAGTGGTACGACGGCTACCGCACCGGGCCGACCGCCTTCGTCGGCGCGACCGTCGAGGCGCTGCGGAGGCACCGGGCCGCGGGGGACGCGGTCGTGCTGGTCTCCGGGTCGGCGCGGCCGCTGCTGGCGCCGATCGCCCGTGACCTGGGCGCCGATGACGTCCTGTCCACCGAACTCCTGGTAACGGAGGGCGGCTTGCTCACCGGGGAGGTGCGGCGGCCGATGATCGGCGCGGCGAAGGGCGAGGCGGTGACCGGACTGCTGGAGCAGTACGGGCTGCCGGCGGAGCGGGCTCACGGCTACGGGGATCACGCCAGTGACCTCTCGATGCTGCAAGCCGTGGGGCGTCCCCATGTCGTGGGCGACGACCCTGAGTTGGCGGCTCATGCCGCGCGCCGGGGCTGGCCACGCGTGCCGGCCTCGGGCGGCCCCCGGTAGCGGGGGCGCCGCGATGCGGGCCCGGTGCGGCCCGTATCGTTCGAAGCTGAAAACATTCCTTTCGGAAGGTATATTTCATCCGATGGCGAGCGTACGGAACGCAAGGGAGGGCACATGGCGCGGCAGGAACGCGCTCGGCGCACCAGAGAGCGGGTGCTGGAGCTGGCGGCCGAGGAGATCGCGGCGCACGGATACGCACGGACCAACCTGCAGACCGTGGCCGACCGCCTGGGCACGACCAAGGGGGCGCTCTATGGGCATTTCGCCTCCAAGGAGGCGCTCGCGGAGGCCCTGGAACGCGAGGCCGCCGAGCGCTGGCACGCGCTGCGCGCCACGGCCGAGGCGCCCGGCACCGGCCCCGAACAGGCCCTGCACGACACCATGCTGGCCCTGGCCCGGCAACTGGACGACCCACGCCTCCGGGCGGCCTTGCGGCTGGCCGCGGACAGCGGGCGCCGCGGCCGGGGGACCCCCAACCTCCTGGAGGAGGTGCGCCACTGCCTGCTGGAGCAGCTGCGCAGTGCCCACCGGCTCGGCCGGCTGGCGCCGGAATGGCGGCCCGAGGTGGCCGCCCAGGTGCTGCTCGCCATGGTCTACGGCGCTGTCTTCGCCGGCTGGCCCGCCATCGGGAAGGAACCGACCCGCTGGCGGGAGGCGCTGTGGGCGTTCCTGGCGTCGTTGCGCGCCCGCGGTCCGGGCCAGGTCACCTGAGCCGCAGGGGCCGGGCGGCACACCCATGCGGCCGCATCATCCGGCAGTCACCCGTCCGGGGCCGTTCCTCGGACCAAAAAACATACCTTCCAGAAGGAATGTGAGGCCTGGGGTCCCACCCGTTCCTCGTCCCTACCCGTCCGAAAGGCACCCATGACAGTCATGGACCTCTCCACCAGCTCGTCCCGCGCCCCGCTCGCGCCGGGGGGGCAGCACGTCGGCACCGGACTGCGCGCCGCGCTCGTCCTGGACGGCGCCGCCCTGGCCCGTACCCGTTTCATGGTCTCGCCGATGAACGAACTGCTCGCCCAGGCCGCCCGGCACGCGGGGGCCGCGGGACCGGGGCCGGCCCGCCCCTACCGCAGCGAGGTCCCCCGGCGCGACGCACGGACCGAGGGGACGGTGCGGCGGCTGACCGCCGCCCTGCGCGCGGTCCGCTGGCCGGTGGCCAGGCTGCTCTCCCCCACGCTGCTGGACCGCACCAGCTGCCCCGGCTTCGAGGAGGAACTGGAGGCGCTGCGGGCGAGGATGACCGAAGGCTGCCGCCCGTTCGACAGCACCTACTCCGGTCGCGCCTACGGGCCCTCGCCAGGCCGTCCCGAGCCCCTCGGCCCGGAGCCCGTCGGCGCCGCGCACGACAGGACCGACGGCCCCCCGTCGGTGCCCGTCGAGGAGATCGGCGAGCTGATCGAGGCGCTGCGCGCCGCCTTCGGCCTGTGGCTGGCCGAGGACTGGCCCGCGCACCGCCGCGCGCTGGAGGACGATGTCGCCTGCCGCGCGCATCAACTCGCCCGGCACGGGGCGGCCCGGCTGCTGGACACGCTGCACGACCAGATCGCCTACGCGGACCAGATCCTGTACGTCTCTCCGCCCCCGTACGCGGCGCAGGGCGGCGGCCGGGGTCCGGCGGTGCAGCCGCCCCAGCACAGCGTGGACGGGCTGCTGCTGGTGCCCAGCGCGGTGGCCGCGCACCCCACGGTGCTCAGCGGCTGCGAGCTGCCGGTGCTGCGGTACCCGTGCACGGTCCGGGCCACCCGGGACGAGGCCCGCGCGGCCACCGAACCCACGCCGCTGGCCGCCCTGTTGGGCCGCGCCCGCTCGGACGCCCTGACGTCCATCGGCACCGGTTGCAGCACGACGGAGCTGGCCTGCCGGCTCGGTGTCGGGGCGGCGACCGCCTCCAGCCATGCCGCCGCACTGCGCCGGGCCGGGCTGATCGTCACCCACCGGCGGGGCAAGCAGGTGGAGCATCTGCTGACAGAGCTGGGCTCGCAACTGCTGACCGCGGGCCACGGCTGAGCCGTCCGGCGTCACGGGACGCGGCCTTCGTCCTTCATGGACGCACGGTGGCCCCGGGGCATATGCCCCGGGGCCACCGTGCGTCCCGCCTCAGGCCCGGACCAGCACCTCCCTCTCCCGCCCGGCCTGCGCCGTCGTCAGCTCGTCGTGCAGCTCGGCGCCGAGCCGGCGCGCCGCCTGCTCGTCGTCCGCCACATGGATCGTCGCCACCCCGTCGCGCACCGCCGTGACCAGCCGCTCGCTGCCGATGGAGACCGGCAGCCCGGCGTCTGCCAGGGCGCGGCCGACGTCGAAGAAGCCGCCCGTGACGGCCGCCAGGTGACGGCCCGGGACCTGCGGCCGGTGGGCCTGGGCGCCTTCGGCGAGCAGGCGCTCGTAGGCCGTGTCGGCCGTGGCCGCGTCCGGGAAGGACGCCACCACCGAGCGCAGGTCGACCACCACGGCCCGCACACCGCCGGTGTCGCCGATGACGGAACCCGAGCTGAAATCGCCGTAGTTGAGGCGGCAGACGATGCGGACGCCGTGCCGCTGGGCGGTCCGTACGGCCTGCGGGTGCAGCACCTTCGCACCGTGCCCGGCCAGCGTGATCATCTCCTCGTAGCCGATCCGCGGCATCGGACGGGCGGCGTCGATGATGTAGGGGTCGGCCGAGTAGACACCCTCCACGTCGGAGAAGATCTCCACCTCCGGCAGGCCCAGCGCGCCCGCCAGTGCCACCGCGCTCAGGTCGGAGCTGTTCTTCCCGAGCCAGGTGGGCCGGTGCTGGTCGTCCGCGCCCTGCCCGCCGGGCAGCACAGGCGTGATGCCCCGGTCCAACAGGTCCTGGATCTCGCCGAGTTCGGTGCGCAGCAGCGGCGCCGCGCGGTCCTCGACGGCCTCGGTGACCAGGCCCGTACGGTGGCCGTGCAGCAGCGTGGCGGGCACGCCCTCGCGCTCCAGGCCGATGCGCAGCAGACCGGCGCCGGTGGTGTCGGCCAGCGGCAGCACACCGTGCAGGGCCGCGGTGCCCACCCCGGGGTCGATGGAGGTGGCCAGCGAGCGGAGGTTCTCGGTGGCGCCCTGCATCCCGCTGGCGACGATCACCAGCTGCTCGCCACGCGCCATGCGGCGGCGCAGATAGCGGGCGATGGACCGGTACTGGTGCGTGGAGGGGAAGGTCGATCCGCCGAACTTCAGAACGTGCAGGCTCACAGCGCACCTCCGACGATGCCGTGGGAAACAGCTTTCTCGGCGATCTGCAGGGCGTTCAGCGCGGCGCCGATCCGCAGGTTGTCGGCGACCAGCCACAGCAGGAGGCGGTTCGCGTTCTCCGGGTCGGTCCGCACCCGGCCGACGTGGACCAGATCGGGCTGGTCGGTGACCGTACGGGGCGTGGGGAAGCCCTCGGTCCACACCCGCACCTCCTCCTGTTCGGCGAGGAGCGCGGCGATCTCGGCGGCGTCCGCGGCGTGTTCGGTGTCGATGACCACGGCCTCGGAGTGACCGTTGACGACCGGGACGCGGACGCAGGTGGCGGTGAGGTCGAGGCCGTCGAGTCCGAGGATGCGCCGGGACTCCTGGCGCATCTTCTGCTCCTCCAGCGTGCCGCCGTGCTCCAGGAAGCGGTCGATGGCGGGTACGACGTTGAAGGCGAGGCCCGGACCGAAGCGGCTGTTCCCGGGAGCCGGCGCGGCCGGGTCGGCGAGCCGGGCGGCGGTGTCGGCGCGCAGCTCGTCGATCCCGCTCTGCCCGCCGCCGGAGGCCGCCTGGTACGTGGACACGGTCACCCGGCGCAGCCCGTAGCGCTCCTGGATCGGCTTCAGCAGCCGGGCGAGGGGGATGGTCGAGCAGTTGGGGTTGGCCACGATGCCGCTCTTCGGGCGCTCGGCCAGGAGGTGCCCGTTGACCTGGGGGACGACGAGGGGGCTGTCCGGGTCCATGCGGAAAGCGTTGGTGTTGTCGACGACGAGGGCGCCGGCCGCGGCGGCACGTGGGGCGTGCTCGGCGCTGATGGGCGTACCCGCGGAGAAGAACGCCAGGTCGACACCCGAGAAGTCGCAGGTGGCGAGGTCCTCCACGACGGCCTCCGCGCCGCCGGGCACGGGCAGCACCTGGCCGGCGGAACGAGCCGAGGCGATCAGCCGGATCGAGGAGGTCTCGAAGCCGCGCTGGGCGATGAGTTCGAGGAAGGTGCGGCCGACGGCCCCGGTGCCGCCCACCAGGGCGATGCGGGGGGCGCCGGTGACGGGGCGGGCGCCGGTCTCGGGAAGGGTGGCGGTCTCGGGAAGGGTGGCGGTCACGGTGGTTCAGCTCCTGGTGTCGACGGCGACGGCGGGTGCCGGGGAAGGGGAGGACATGGACGAGGCGGTGGGTGCGGAAGAGAGGGAAGACGGAGAAGAGGAGCCGGCGAGCGGATTGGACTTCCTCGAGGGGTAGGCGCGCCAGCCGAGGGTGACGCCCAGGCTCGCCACAGTGATGAGGACGATGCCGACGCCCTCGCCCAGCGAGAGGTGGTGGCCGAAGAAGACCAGGTCGGAGAGGATGGCCACGGCCGGGTTGACGAAGGCGACCACGGCAATGGTGGCGCTGGGCAGTCTGGGCACCGCGGAGTACATGAGGAAGTACAGCAGCGCGGTGTGGAAGAGCCCGATGGGGACCAGCCAGCCCCAGCCGCTGCCGGCGTGCGCCAGCGAGCCGAGGTCGGCGAACGGCAGCAGCAGCGGCACGCCGACGGTGAACTGGATCAGCGCGGTGAGCTGCGGCTTGACGCCCTTGACCTGCTTGGCGGTGACGGTGGCGATGCCGTAGAGCAGGGCCGCGGCGGTGGCGCAGCCCATGCCGAGGAGATAGCCGTCGCCGAGGTCGTCCGAACTGAGCTTCCAGACCTCGGTGGTGGCGACCAGGCCGGCGAAGGCAAGGACGACCCAGGCGACCTTGTGCCCGGTGATGCCCTCCTTGAACGCGAGCGCGCCCATGAAGAGCACGAAGAACGGCTCGGTGTGGTAGAGCACGGTGGCCAGCGTGATCGAGGTCAGCTTGAACGCGGTGAACAGGAAGACCCAGTTGAAGACCAGGCAGACACCGCCGCCGACGATCAGGGACAGGTTGCGCCTGGTGAGGTTGGTGTCGCAGAAGTCGCCGCGCAGCAGGCAGATCACGGCGATGGCCACGGCGCCCAGCAGGCACCGGACGAAGGCCACGTTGAAGGACGGCTGGCCGCTGGCCAGCACGAAGGCCCCGATGGTGCCCCAGCCGGCCATGGCGGTGCCGATCTGGAGCAAGGGCCGGGCAGCGGAGGGGGGTTGCATGGTGGGAACTCCAGGTGAGTCGGGTCTCCGGAGGCGGGCCGTGACCGGAGGGGACGGCCACAGCCGATGGACGGTCGGTGGACGGTCGTGAGCGGGCGTGCGATGCGAGTGGAGCAGACGGGCGGCGGCCCCTGGACCACGCGCGAGCCACACCCTGTGGACCAGGAGGGCGGCAGCCCCTGGACCGGGCCGGCCACGGCGCGTGGACCAGGCGAGCCGGCCCTGTGGATCAGGCGAGCGGCGGGGCGTAGATCAGGCCGCCGCGCAGCCACAGGTCGTTGAGGCCGCGCGGAATGCCGAGGCCGGAGGCGTCCCCGAGGTTGCGGTCGTAGATCTCGCCGTAGTTGCCGACCTGGCCGACGGCGTCCTGGATCCAGGTGGCGGGCAGACCGGCGGCGGCGCCCAGCCCGGCCTGCCGGTCCAGCAGCGCCGACGGGGTGCCGGCCGCGACGCCGGCCGCGGTCAGGCCCTCCGCCTCGGCGGCGACCAGGGCGAAGAACACCCAGCGGTTGACACGCAGCCAGGCCGGGTCGTCGTCGCGGACGGCGGGACCCATCGGCTCGTTCGAGATCGTCTCCTCCAGGATGACGTGGTCGTCCGGGTCGCCGATGCGGGTGCGCTCACCGGCCAGCACGATGCGGTCGCAGACGTAGCCGTCGACACTGCCGTCGGCGTACGCCGCCAGGGCCTCGGCGGGCGTGTCGAACGGCACGGCGGTGACCTCAAGGCCCTGTGGTCCGTAGTAGGCGTCCAGGCTGGCGGCGCTGCTCGTGCCGCCGAGCACCGCCAGCTTGCGGCCCGCGAGCTGGGCGGCCTCGGTGATGCCGGTGGACTTCTTGACCATGAACGCGCCGCCGTCGTAGGCGGTGGTGGGCAGGAACACGGCCCCGGCCCCGCACTCGCGGGTCAGCGTCCAGGTGGCGTTGCAGCTGAGCAGATCGATCGAGCCGTCCGCGAGAGAGGGCATCCGCTGCTCGGGGGTCAGCTCGACGTAGTCGACGGCATCGGCGTCGCCGAGCACGGCCGCGGCCACCGCGCGGGCGGTGTCCACGTCGAGACCCCGGCGTACGCCCTGCTCATCGGTCCAGGACAGGCCCTTGATGCCGGTGGAGACGCCGACACGGAGCCGGCCGCGGGCACGGACGGCGGCGAGGGTGGGGGATGCGGTCGATTCGGTGGTGGCGCCGGTGGTGGTGTCGGTGGTCATGCGAGGGCCGTTGCCTTTCGGAGGGTGGGACGGGTGGAGACGTGATCGGTGCTGCCGTCGTGGGTGTCGGCGGTGCGGTGGTAGACGTCGGTGACGCGGTCGTACGTGTCGGTGATGCCGTCGTAGGCGCGCTGGTTGTGCGAGAGCATCTGCAGGAGTTCGGCGGAGCCCACCCGGCGCAGTCGCTCGGCGGCCGGTATCGCGGCGGCCGGCAGCGGCATCCGGCCCGGATCGGACCAGCGCAGCCGGCCGTCCGGCGCGATGCGGGCGCGGGCCCGCTGCGCGGTGTCCGGGTGCAGGCAGTACGGCACGTCCAGCAGGCCGCGGTCGAAGGCCGTGACGAGTGCGGTCCCGACATCCGGATGGAGGTCGAGCACCGCCTCGACGAGGGTGCGGGCCTCGGCATAGGTCTCGTTGTCGGCCAGGTCCGCGCCGTCCTCGGGCCGCTGCGCGGGCACCTCGCGGGCGCGTGCGGCGGCCGACTCGAGGGCCTCGACGTTCTCGCCGACGGTCGGGATGCGCATGGCCTCCGCCGCCGTCTTCACGATCAGCCGCTCGGCGCCCGCGGCCCTGGCCAGGTCGACGCTGTCCCGCAGGATCGCGGCGGACCCGGCGGGGGTCCTGGGGAAGAGCCCCATGAACGTGTAGACCACCAGGTGGACGTCCACATCCGGCAGGAACTCCATGGCCAGTGCCCGCAGGGCGCGCAGCGCCTCGGCGTCCTGGCCCGCGTGCACCTGCTGGGAGTAGCTCAGCGACAGGCTGCGCACGCCGTACCCACGGGCGAAGATGCCCTCCAGGACACCGAGCGCGACCAGCAGGCCCGGCGGGCAGAGCTGGCCCAGCATGCAGCCGGCGAAGCTCTCCAAGTGCCCGGGGCGCCCGTCACCGGGGCCGTCGGCGAGCAGCCGGCAGCACTCCGCCCAGGCCGCGACCGCCTGACGCAGGGGCACGCGGCTGTAGGGGAGGCAGTACGAGACCGGGCCGCCCTCGGTCGCGTCCAGACCGGAGTCCAGCAGCGCCCGGAAGATCTGCAGCGGCTGTGCGGAACCGTGCCGTACCTGGACCGGGAAGCCGGGGCCGGCCAGGCCGTCCAGCATTCCGCGGGTGCGGTCGGCGCCGTGCGCCACGAGCGGAAACCCGTTCAGGTCCTTTCCGGCCGCGAGGGCGCGGGCCGCCGCGGCGTGGTCGTTGACGCGGGTGTAACTGTCGAGGGTGAGCGTGCCGACGGTGTCGGCGTCGGCACGTCGTACGGCCTGAAGAGCGGAGCGCATCCGGGCCGTGGTGGCGAAGCCGAGGCGGGGCTGGACGACCAGGGAGCCCGCGGCGGCCCGCTCGGCGACGTGACGGCCGAAGGCGACGGGTGGGCTGCTCATGCCGCCGTCACCAGGCTCAGGTTCCCGACGTAGCGGAGGAATTCCGGCACGGCCTCGTCGCCGACGAACACGCCGTCGAAGCCGGCGTCCAGCAGCTCGGGAACGAGATTGCGGTCAGCTTCACCCGCCACACCGAGCTTTCCGCCGATGACGACCGGGGTGCCGGCGAGTTCCTCACGGCCCTTCAATTCCCTGACGTAATCGGCGCCCTGCAGCCCGCCGTGGCCATTCACGCTGGAGAGCAGAATGAGGTCGGGCCGCAGCTCCAGGGCGCGTTCGGTGAGCATGTCGGGCGGCACGCAGGCGCCGAGATTGGTCACCTCGAAGTTGTGCTCCTCCAGCAATAGCTGAAGGAAGACGAGGTTCCAGGTGTGCGAGTCCGAAGAGACGCTGGAGATGATTGCGTGCCGTTTCTGATGTGGAATCCGACCGGGCATGGGTCCCCCTGGGTACAGGTGTGGTGCGGGCTGGGGAGGAATGGAATGGGGTGGCTTCGGGAAAAGGGGATTGTGGTGATCGGAGGCCGGTGGGCGACCGGCTCGTCCGATGCCCTGGACATTAGGCGGCACCGGTCAATTCCCGCGATCTGTTCGGCCGTTGGTCGAATGCTGCGCCGTTGCGCCAAGGCATGGAGCGCTGGTTTCGGCGCTGCGTCGAATACATCGCGCGAGAGGCGGCGTCGGGTGGATGCTGGGGCGCATCCGCCCCATCGCGGAAGGTGTCCGTCCCGTCCCGGAAGGTGTCCGTCCCGTCCCGGGAGATGTCTCCCCCCACCCGCAGGAGTACCGTCATGTCCACCACGTCCGCGGCCACCCGGCCGCCGAAGTCAGCACAGGCCGGCGGCGCGGCCCCCGAGCCGCCGCGCCGCGGTCTCACCTCCACGCTCGTCCTGGCCCTCGGCACCTTCGCGGTCGGCACCGACGCCTTCGTCCTGGCGGCGTTCCTGCCCTCGATGGCCGGGGGGCTGGGTGTCTCGCAGGCCGCCGCCGGCCAGGCGATCACCGTCTTCGCGATCGCCTACGCGCTGCTCGCGCCCGTCGTCGCCACCCTCACCGCGCGCCTGGAGCGCCGCACCCTGCTGGTCGGCGCGCTGGGCGTGCTGGCCCTCGCCAACCTCGGCTCGGCGCTCTCGCCCAGCCTTTCCGTGCTGCTCGTCACCCGCGTGCTCGCCGCGGTCGGTGCCGCCGCGTACACGCCCAACGCGGGGGCGGTCGGCGCCGCCCTGGTCCGCCCCGAACAGCGGGCCCGGGCCCTCGCGGTGGTCATCGGCGGGCTGACCGTCGCCACCGCGCTCGGCGTGCCGCTGGGCGGCGTGGCGAGCCACTGGCTGGGCTGGCGCAGCGCCCTCGCGCTGGTCGCCGCGCTGTGCCTGCTCGCCGGCGTCGGCGTGGCCGCCATCATGCCCAGGCTGCCCGGCAACCCCCGGGTGCCGCTGCGCGACCGGCTGAACGCGCTGCGCCGTCCCGGAGTGCTCGCCGTGCTCCCGCTCACCGTGCTGGGCATGGCCGCCTGTTACACCGTCTACGCCTATGCCGTTCCCACCCTGCATGCGGTCGGAGTCCCCACCGCGCACGGCACGCTGATGCTGTTCCTGTACGGGCTGGGGGCGGTGCTCGGAAACCTTCTGGCCGGTGTGGTCACCGATCGCTGGGGCGCCGTGCGACTGTTGACCGGCGCGTACGTCGCCATGGGCGGCTCGCTGGCGCTGCTGGGCGGGATCGCGGCCCACGGCGGCGGAACCGAACTCGTCGTCGGGCTCCTCGTGTTCCTGTGGGGCGGCAGCAGTTGGTCGCAGACCCCGCCGCAACAGCACCGGCTGATCGCCGCCGCACCGTCCGAGGCGCCGCTTCTGGTGTCGCTGAACTCCTCCGCGATCTATCTGGGCATCAGTGCGGGTACGGGCCTGGGCGGCCTGGCGCTGGCCCACGGGCCGGCGGCCGCGTACGGCCTGGGCGCGGTGCTCGCCGTCGTCGCGCTGGCCTTCCTGACAGTGACCGGTCGCGGCCGCAAGGGGTAACTCCGCCTTCGGTGCCGCGCATCGACCGCCTGCGCACATTCTCCTTCTACGCTCGTTCTCCTTCTACTCACGTCTCATGGCCCCGGTACGCGGCGCAAGCCCGTGCCGGGGCTTCTCGTTGCTCCAGAACGCGGTTCTCCGGTATCCGAACCCTTCGACGGATCGCCGTACCGTTTCCCACCCCTGTCCCATCCTTTGGGCACTGGACCGAAAGCATCGCGCCCCCGGGGAAATGCTGCGAGTTTCTTTCCCATGACGAACACGATGCTCGAAGCCCAGGAAACCTTCCGCGCCAGTGCCGAGATTTTCGTCCCGGCGCCTCCCGCCGAGGTCTACGACACGGTCAGCGACCTGCCCCGCAGCGGCGAATGGAGCCCGGAGTGCACCGGCGGCAGCTGGGTCGACGGAACCCCCGCGAAGGTCGGTTCGGTGTTCCGCGGCACCAACCACCGGGCCGCCGACGTCGTCGGCTGGGCCCCGGTCGTCCGCGGCGAGTGGACCACGGAGGCCGAGGTCACCGCGGCCGAACCGGGCCGCACCTTCCGCTGGGCGATGCGCGACAGCGCAGGCCACGCGCAGGAGAGCGTCTGGGGCTTCGACCTCGCGGAGGTCCGCGGCGGCACCCTCCTCACCCACCACTTCCGGATGGGCCGGGCCACCGAGGGCATCGAAGGCATCACCGCGGACATGTGCCGTGCCGAGCGGGCGCAGTTCATCCGCGAATGGCAGGTGAAGATCGAGAAGGACCTCCGGAAGACCGTCGAGCGCATTGCCCGGCTCATGAGCGCTGAATAGCGCCCCGCTCCCGAAAACACCTCCCCGCTCACCCCGAAGAACTTCCCCGCACCACGCGGAGATTCCCCGCACCACCGTCCGCCCGTACCGAAAAAAGGAACCACCATGTTTCTGCAACGCATCGGCAACAAGGGAATCGGTCTCGGCACGATACTCGACCGGGCCGCGGCCAAGCACCCGGCGAACGTCATCACCCTCGACCACGACCTGGACATCGCCCCCGAGCGCGGCCGCCGGCTGACCGTCTCCGAGGCCGCGGATCTGGTCGACGACTACGCCGCCCGGCTGTGGGCGGCCGGCGTACGCTCCGGCGAGCGCGTCGTGCTGCACAAGTCCGACGGCTTCGACATCCCGCTGCTGGCCTTCGCCGTCTCCCGGATCGGCGGCGTACCCGTCCTGCTGTCCCCGAAGCTCGACGGCGCGTCGGTCGCCGAGCTGCTGCGCCGGGCCGCCCCCGCCCACCTGCTGACCGACCAGAGCAAGCTGGAGCGCGAACTCCCCGCCACCGTCCACGAGTACGCGACCAGCGTGCTGCTCGCCGCGGGCCACCACCCCGGCGCCACGGCGCTCGCGGACCTGGCCGGCGTGGCGCGGGTCGCCCCGGTCACCATGCCGGCCGACCACCCGGCGCTGGTGACGCACACCTCCGGCACCACCGGCCTGCCCAAGCTCGCCGTGCACACCAGCCGTACGCTGCAGGCCCGTTACCGGCCGCAGGCCTCCGCGGTCGCCCTGGTCCGGGGGCGCGAGACCGTGGCCATGCACGTCTCCTTCGTGCACTCCCGGGTCATCAGCGCGATCGCCCTCTCCCTGTACCGCGGCTTCCCGCTGCTCGTCCTCAAGGACTCCTCGCCGCGGCACACCGCCGACCTCTTCGCCCGGCTGCGGCCCGGGATCCTCGAAGCGCACCCCAACTCCTTCATGGAGTGGGAGGAGTTGGCGGACGACCCGCGCGGCCCGCTGGCCGGCGTCAAGTACTTCTCCAGCACCTTCGACGCGATCCACCCGCGCACCGTGCACCGCCTGCTGCACGCCTCCCGCCGTACGGCCCCGCTGTTCGTCCAGCTCTACGGGCAGAGCGAGACCGGGCCCGTCGTCGCCTCCTGCTTCACCCGCCGCCAGGCCGCGGACGCGAACGGGCGCCGGGTCGGCGTCCCCTTCCCCGGTATGACCGAGGTCCGGGTGGTCAGCCGCGACGGCAGGCCCGTCACGCCCGACAACCCCGGCTACATCGACGTCCGCAGCGACGGCCGCGCAGTGACCTTCCTCGGCGAACCGGAGCGCTACGCCCGGCAGGTCACCGCCGACGGCTGGTGGCGGATGGGCGATGTCGGCTACCGCGACCGGCTGGGCCGCCTGTATCTGCTGGACCGCGAGGTCGACGTGATCGAGGGCTTCGGCTCCACCCTGACCGCGGAGGACACGCTGCTGGCGAAGCTGCCCGAGCTGACCGAGGTCATCGTCGTACGGGGCGCGGACGGCCGGCCGGTGCCGGTGGTGTGCACGCGGGAGGACCGGCCGCTGGACCTGGCGGCCTGGAGGGCCGCGGCGGCCGGGCTGCCGGACATGGCCGATCCCGTGCAGTGGCGCATCGACGATCTGCCGCACACCGCCACCACCAAGATCAAGCGGCTGGAGCTGGGACGCATGCTCGCCGCGGCGGCCGAGGAGCCGAAGGAGAGGACCCCTCTTGCAGGTTCGCTCGCCCGGGAGCCGAAGGAGACCGCCTCGCTCGCCGGTTCGCCGGCGTGAAGTACCCGCCTGCCTACGGGGTGCGGACCGGGTCCTGAACCGCCCGGCCGTACCCGCCCACCCCGAGGAGCACCGCATGGAACTGCACGGACGCGTCGCCTGGGTCACCGGCGCGGCGGGCGGCATCGGCCGCGCCGTCGTCCGCCGGCTCGCCGAGGACGGCGCCCGGGTCGCCGCCAGCGACACCGATCCCGTCGCGCTCGATGAGGCGATCGCCGCACTGCCCGGAGCAGCCCGGCACATGGCGATCGAGCTGGACGTACGTGACGCCGACGCCGTCGAGTCCGCCCTGGACCGCATCGAGGCCGGACTCGGTCCGGTCGACGTCGCGGTGAACTGCGCGGGCATCCTGCGCACCGGCCCGATCGCCGCGCTGACCCAGGAGACCTGGGAGGAGGTGCTGCGCTGCAACGCCACCGGCGTCTTCCTGGTCTCCCGCGCGGTGGCCGGACGGATGGCGGCCCGCGGTGGCGGCAGCATCGTCACCGTCGCCTCCAACGCGGCCGCGCTGCCGCGGATGAACATGGCCGCCTACGCCGCCTCCAAGGCCGCCTCGACGATCTTCACCAAGTGCCTCGGCCTGGAACTGGCCGCCACCGGTGTGCGCTGCAACGTCGTCGCGCCCGGCTCCGTCGACACCGCCATGCAGCACGCCCTGTGGCACGGCCCCGACGCCCGGCAGAAGGTGATCGACGGCGACCCGGCCACGTACCGGCTGGGCATCCCGCTGCGCCGGCTCGCCACCCCCGAGGACGTCGCGGAGACCGTCGCCTTCCTGGCCTCCGATCGCAGCCGGCACATCACGATGCAGGACATCTACGTCGACGGCGGACAGTCACTGCGCGCCTGACGGTCTGCCGAGCCCCTTCTCGTCACCGGGCCGCCCCCTTCTTCCCCACCGAGGCCGCCCTTCTCCTTCGCCCCGCCGCTTCTCTCCGCAACGGGAGGACCACCATGTCCATCGCCCCCATCCCCGCCTACCCGCTCCCCGGGCGCGACGCCTGGCCGGCTCAGGCCGTCGGCTGGCGGCCCGACCCGTCCCGCGCGGCGCTGCTCGTCCACGACATGCAGGAGTACTTCCTCGCGCCGTACGCCGCGGACGCCGAGCCCCGCCGCTCGGTCACCGCGCACGTACGGGCCCTGCTGGACGCCGCCCGCCGGGCCCGGATGCCGGTCTTCTACACCGCGCAGCCCGGCAGCATGACGCCCGCCGAGCGCGGACTGCTGATGGACGTGTGGGGACCGGGGATGCGGGCCGACGCAGCCGACCGGAGCATCCTGGCGGAGCTGGCGCCCCGGCCGGGCGAGACCGTGCTCACCAAGTGGCGCTACAGCGCCTTCGCCCGCACCGACCTGGCGGACCGGCTGGCCGCCGCCGACCGCGACCAGCTGGTCGTCTGCGGCGTGTACGCGCACGTCGGCTGCCTGATGACGGCCTGCGACGCGTTCACCCGGGACATCCAGCCGTTCCTGGTCGCCGACGCGGTGGCCGACTTCTCCTACGACTACCACGTCCAGGCCCTGACGTATGCCGCCGAGCGCTGTGCCGCCACCCCCACCACGGCCGACGTCCTGGCCGCCCTGCAGCCCGTACCCGCCCTCGCGACCGCCACGCGCTGAACGCGCCGACCACGAAAAGGACGTGACATGACCCCGCACCAGGCGCCGGCCCTCGAAGGAGGGCTCGCGGACCTGCTCCGCGCCACCTTTCCCCCGTTCGCCCTCCTGTACCGCCCCCAGACCGGCGGCCCCGGGCTCGTGGACCTCCTGATCGGTGACGTCGAGCGGCTGGACCGGCTCGACGACCTGCCCCGGCCCCCGCGCGGCGCCGCCGCCCGTCCCGCCGCACCGGTGATCGACAGCCTCGCGCTGATCCCCTACCGGCAGATCACCGAACGCGGTTTCGCCTGCCAGGACGACGGCGAGCCGGTGCTCGCGCTGGTCCCGCACACCCACCACCAGCTGCCGCTGGAGGAGGTCATCGCCTGCCTGCCCGAGGACGCCCCAGAGCCGTCCACGCCGCGTTTCGAACCTGACGACGCGACGTACGCCGCGACCGTCCGCCGCGTCCTGGAGGACGAGATCGGGCAGGGCGAGGGCGCCAACTTCGTCATCCGCCGCTCCCTGGTCGCCGAACTCGGCACCCCCTCCCTGCGGCCGGTCACCGCGGCGTTCCGGCGGCTGCTGGAGCGGGAGCGCGGCACCTACTGGACCTTCCTCGTCCACACCGGCGACCGCACCTTCATCGGCGCCACCCCCGAACGCCACATGTCCCAGCGCGGCGGCACCGTCACCATGAACCCCATCAGCGGCACCTACCGCTATCCCGCCGCCGGACCGGACCTGCCCGGTGTGCTGTCCTTCCTCGACGACGCCAAGGAGCGCGACGAGCTCTACATGGTCGTCGACGAGGAACTGAAGATGATGGGCCAGGTGTGCCCCGAGGGCGGCACCGTGCACGGCCCGTTCCTCAAGGAGATGTCCGGGCTGGCGCACACCGAGTACGTCATCGAGGGCCGCAGCGAGGCGGCGCCCGCCGACATCCTGCGCGCCGGCCTCTTCGCCCCGACCGTCACCGGCTCCCCGCTGGCCAGCGCCTGCCGGGTCATCGCCCGGCACGAACCGCGCGGCCGCGGCTACTACAGCGGCGTGATCGCCCTGCTGGGCCGGGACGCGGACGGCCCGACGCTGGACTCGGCGATCCTCATACGCACCGCCGACATCGACGCGGCCGGGCGGCTGGAGATCGGCGCGGGCGCCACCCTCGTACGCCACTCGGACCCGGCGGCGGAGGCGGCGGAGACGCGGGCGAAGACGCAGGCGCTGTGGCGGGCGTTCGCGCCCTCCGCCTCCCCGGCCGCCACCATCGCCGCGAATGCCACGGCCCACGCCGCCCCCTCCGCCTCCGCCCAGGCGTCCGCCGCGGTCCGGCCCCGCAGCTTCGCCGCGCACCCACAGGTGCGGGAGGCCCTGGAGCGGCGCAACGCCCGCCTGGCGCCGTACTGGTTCGCCCGGCCGGAGGAACGCAACGCCGTGACCGCGGCGGTGGCCGGCCGCAGTGTCCTGGTGGTCGACGCGGAGGACAGCTTCACGGCGATGCTCGCCCAGCAGATCCGCTCGCTCGGTGCGACGGTGACGGTACGCGACCACGACGCGTACTTCGACGCCTCGGCGTACGACCTCACGGTGCTGGGGCCCGGGCCCGGCGATCCGAGCGACATCCACCACCCCAAGATCGCGGCACTGCGAGCACTGACCCTGCGTCAGCTCGCCCACGGTCGCCCCACGTTCGCGGTCTGCCTGAGCCACCAGGTGCTGTCCACCCTGCTCGGACTGCCCGTCGTCCGCAAGGACAGCCCGCACCAGGGCCAGCAGGAGAGCATCGACTACTTCGGGCAGCGCCAGCCGGTCGGCTTCTACAACACCTTCGCCGCCGTGCACGACGGCGACCTGCTCACCCACCCGCTCGCGGCCGGCCCGGTCGAGGTCTGCCGCGCCCCGGAGACCGGCGAGGTGCACGCCCTGCGCGGCCCGGCGTTCGCGTCCGTCCAGTTCCACCCGGAGTCGCTGCTCACGCCCGGTGGCCTGGGCATCGTCTCCGACGCACTCGCCCGGCTGCTGGCCCCGGCCCCGATCACCACCGCCCCGGCGCTCGCCCTGGGCTGATCCCCCGTTCGCTGACCGCGACTCTCCGGGCGGCCCCTGTCCGCTGTCGCAGCACCTCACCCGCGCCGGTCACCCGGACGCCCTGCCGCCCTGCCGCCCTGCCGCCCGGGCAGCTGACCACGCTGTGCGATCCGCTCCAGTACCTCGGGGCGGCACCGGGAGCCGGTGGACGCGGCGCTGGCCATCGGGGGCTGGAGAGTGCGCCGGCCGTGCCCCCGCAAACCGTGACCCGCCGGCCCCGCCATGCCGCACCACCCCTTGACACCCCTGCACCGCGAAAGGGAGACCACTCGCCATGCGCGCCGCCTACATCGAACGGCTCGGCACCCCGGAGGCCATTCGCCACGGCGAACTGCCCGATCCCCGCCCGGGCCCCACCGACGTCCTCGTCGACGTGACCGCGACCACCGTCAACCCCGTCGACACCTTCGTACGGTCGGGTGTCTTCCGTACGCCGCTGCCGTTCCCGTTCGTCGTCGGCCGCGACCTGGTGGGCACGGTCGCCGAGGCGGGACCCGGGGCTGCCGGGTTCGCCGTCGGGGACACCGTGTGGTGCAACAGCCTCGGCCACGAGGGACGGCAGGGCGCCGCGGCCGAACGGGCCGTCGTACCCGCCGACCGTCTCTACCACCTGCCCGCAGGCGTCGATCCGAGGACCGCGGTCGCCGTGCTGCATCCGGCGGCCACCGCCTACCTGGGCCTGTTCACGCACGGGGAGCTGCGGCCCGGAGAGACCGTGGTCGTGGCCGGGGCCGCCGGCAACGTCGGCAGCGCGCTGACGGTCCTGGCCGTCGAAGCGGGTGCCCGGGTTGTCGCGACCGCCGCCGCGCGCGACGCGGACCACTGCCGTTCCCTGGGGGCCGACGCGGTCGTCGACTACCGCTCCGACCGCCTCCTGGACGCCCTGCGCGAGCACGTCCCGAACGGCGTCGACCTCTACGTCGATACCAGCGGCACCAACGACCTCGGCCTCGCCGTCCCGCTCCTCGCCCCGCGCGGCCGGATCGTCCTGCTGGCCGGCGCCGCCTCGCACCCCGAACTCCCGGCAGGTGCCCTCTACATGAAGGACTGCAGCATCCGGGGGTTCGTCATCTCCCATGCCACCACCGGCGAACTCGCCGAGGCCGCCGTCACCATCAACCGCCTCCTCGCGAACCGCCGACTGCGCCCCCGCGCCGTCACGTCCTTCCCACTGAGCGCGGCCGCGGAGGCCCACCGCAGACTCGAACAGGGCGAGACCCGCGGCCGACGCGTCGTCCTCGACGTACGGGGAAGGGAGTGATCAAAAGCCCAGCCTGCGCAGCTGCTTCGGGTCTCGCTGCCAGTCCTTGGCCACCTTGACGTGCAGGTCCAGGCCGTATCGACGTGCGGCTACCGCCGCGCGGCCGGCGTGCCCAGCAGCGCTTCGATGTGCTCACAGGACTTGATACCGACCCTCATCAGGCACGTGCCAAGCCCCGCACCACCATGGTGCGAAACGAACTCAGAAGCCCAGCCTGCGCAGCTGCTTGGGGTCTCGCTGCCAGTCCTTGGCCACCTTGACGTGCAGGTCAAGGAAGACCGGTGTGCCGAGGAGGGCCTCGATGTGTTTGCGGGACTTGATGCCGACTTCCTTCAGGCGCTTGCCCTTGGGGCCGATGATGATGCCCTTCTGGCTGGGGCGCTCGATGTAGACGTTGGCGTGGATGTCCAGCAGCGGCCGGTCCGCGGGGCGGTCCTCGCGCGGGAGCATCTCCTCCACGACCACGGCGATGGAGTGCGGCAGCTCGTCGCGGACGCCCTCCAGCGCGGCCTCGCGGATCAGCTCGGCCACCATCACCTGCTCGGGCTCGTCCGTGAGGTCGCCCTCCGGGTACAGCGCGGGGCCCTCGGGCAGCAGCGGGATCAGGAGGTCGGCCAGCAGGTCCACCTGCTTGGCGCCGACCGCCGACACCGGCACGATCTCCGCCCACTCGATGCCCAACTCCTGGCCGAGCTGGTCGATCGCGATCAGCTGCTCGGCCAGGGCCTTCGGATCCACCAGGTCGGTCTTGGTGACGATCGCGACCTTCGGGGTCTTCTTGATCCCGGCGAGTTCCTTGGCGATGAAGCGGTCGCCGGGGCCGAGCTTCTGGTCGGCGGGCAGGCAGAAGCCGATCACGTCGACCTCGGCCCACGTCGTGCGCACCACGTCGTTCAGCCGCTCGCCGAGCAGCGTGCGCGGCTTGTGCAGGCCCGGGGTGTCGACCAGGATCAGCTGGGCGTCGGGGCGGTGCACGATGCCGCGTACGGTGTGCCGGGTGGTCTGCGGCCGGTTGGACGTGATCGCCACCTTCTGCCCGACCAGAGCGTTCGTGAGGGTGGACTTGCCCGCGTTGGGGCGGCCCACGAAGCAGGCGAAGCCGGCGCGGTGGACGGTCTCGGCCGGCTCTTCGGATGACGGGGTGCGAACGCTCATGCCGTTCATTGTCCCTGATCCACAGGGCCGCCCCGTACCGTACGGCCCCGGCCTTGCGGGCCGCGCCACGCTGTGAGGTTCCGGTAACCCTCAGGCAATGAAACGTCACGGAAACACACCCGTACGCAACCGGAAACGCTCACCGGTGACCCTCTGACGAGCCCCCTCCCCGTTGGAGACGCCCGTGACCCTCGCCGCCGCACACGTGAACACCGGCGACACCGCCTGGCTGCTCGCCGCGACCGCCCTCGTCCTGCTGATGACCCCGGGCCTGGCCCTGTTCTACGGCGGCATGGTCCGCACGAAGAGCGTCCTCAACATGCTGATGATGAGCTTCGTGTCGATCGCCCTGGTCACGGTGGTGTGGCTGGCGGCCGGCTACTCCCTCGCCTTCGGCGACGACGCGTTCGGCGGGCTGATCGGCGGGCTGCGGCAGGCCGGCATGAGCGGCCTCGGCCCGGACAGCGTGCACGGCACGGTGCCCACCCTGCTTTTCGCCACCTTCCAGCTGACCTTCGCGATCATCACGGCGGCGCTGATCAGCGGCGCGGTCGCGGACCGGACGAAATTCGCGGCCTGGCTGGTCTTCGTGCCGGTCTGGACGCTGCTCGTATACGTTCCGGTGACCCACTGGGTGTGGGGCCCCGGCGGCTGGATCGCGAGCAGGCTGGGCGCGCTGGACTTCGCGGGCGGCCTGCCCGTCGAGATCACCTCCGGCGCCTCCGGTCTCGCCCTGTGCCTGGTCCTCGGCCCGCGCCTGGGCTTCAAGAAGGACGCCATGCGCCCGCACAACCTGCCCATGGTGATCCTCGGCGCCGGTCTGCTCTGGTTCGGCTGGTTCGGCTTCAACGCGGGCAGCGCGCTCGGCGCGAACGGCCTGGCCGCGGCCGCCTTCCTCAACACCCTGGCCGCCGGCTGCACCGGCCTGCTCGGCTGGCTCTTCGTCGAGCAGAAGCGCGACGGCCACCCCACCACGCTCGGCGCCGCCTCCGGCGCGGTGGCCGGCCTGGTCGCGATCACCCCGTCCTGCGGCACGGTCTCCCTGCTCGGCGCCCTCGTCGTCGGCCTGGCCGCCGGTGTCGTCTGCAGTTACGCGGTGAGCTGGAAGTTCAAGCTGAACTACGACGACTCCCTGGACGTCGTGGGCGTCCACCTGGTCGGCGGGATCATCGGCACCCTGCTGATCGGCCTGTTCGCCGAGAAGGCGATGACCGGCGGCGCGCAGGGCCTGTTCTACGGCGGCGGGCTCGCCCCGCTCGGCAAGCAGCTCCTCGCCGTGGCGGCCGTCGCCGCGTACGCCTTCGCGGTGACGTACGGCGTCGGCAAGCTGCTCGACAAGGTGATGGGCCTCCGGGCGAGCGAGGAGCAGGAACACACCGGCCTCGACCTTACGGTGCACGCCGAGACGGCTTACGATCACGGGGTCCTGGGCCACGGCGCCCCGGTCAGCTCGTCCGTCCTCTCCACCGCCCAGAAGGTCAAGAGCCAGGCATGAAGCTCATCACCGCGATCGTCAAGCCGTACCGTCTGGACGAGGTCAAGACCGCCCTGCAGGAGCTGGGCGTGCAGGGCCTGACCGTGACCGAGGCCAGCGGCTACGGCAGGCAGCGCGGCCACACCGAGGTGTACCGGGGCGCCGAGTACCGCGTCGACCTGGTGCCGAAGGTGCGCATCGAGGTCGTGGTGGAGGACGCGGACACCGACGCCGTGATCGACGCGATCGTCAACGCCGCGCGCACGGGCAAGATCGGGGACGGCAAGGTGTGGGCCGTACCCGTGGACACGGTCGTACGCGTACGAACCGGCGAACACGGCCCCGACGCGCTCTGAGCTGCGTCAGCCGGCGGAGACGGTCACCCGTACCGCTCCGTCCAGCCCGGCCAGCAGCACCGGCGTCCCCGCTCCGCCGAGGTCGGCGACCGCGGCCAGGTCCTCCGCCGGCACGGACTCCGCCTCCGTCACCAGCGCCGCCGCCTCCAGCGACGTGGCCCCGGACGCCACCGCCATGGCCACGGCGGTACGCAGCGCGCTCAGCTCCAGCGAGCGCAGCGACACCGTCCCGGCGACATAGGTGCGCCCGGTGTCGTCCCGTACGGCCGCCCCCTCCGGCACCCCGTTGCGGACCCGCGCGGAACGGGCCAGGGTCACGATCTTGCGGTCCTCGGGATCAAGCGCGTTGCTCTCGGTCATGCCCCGAGCATACGAAGCCCCGCCCCGCCGCCCCCGCGACGGGGTCGCGTCACCCCGCCACGGGATACATCGCGCCGCGCCGCCCCTCCGGGGACGCCAGCCACTCCAGCTTCTCCGCGGTGTTCGCCTCGTCCAGCGGAGTGTGCAGCACGATCATCAGGTCGGGCCGGGCCGGCACCTTCAGCACCGTCGACTCCACCACCAGCAGCCCGGCCAGCGGATGCTCCAGCTCCTTGCGGATCTGCCCCTGGTCCTCGATGTCCCGCTCGGCCCACATCTCCCGGAACTCGGCGCTGGCCTCGCTCACCTCGGAGAGCACCGCCTGGAACCCCTCGTCGTCCGGCCGCGCCGCGCACGCCGCCCGGAACTGCGCCACGACCGTGCGCGCGTTCCGCTCCCAGCTGTGGCTGCGCGCGCGGTACAGCGGGTCGGTGAAGAAGTCGACGAGGCAGTTCTGCGTGATGTCCGGCCGCATGCCGAGCACGATCGCGGCCGCGTCGTTGTACATCACGCAGTTGTAGTACAGGTCCATGATGTGCGCCGGATACGGCATCCAGGTGTCGATCAGCCGCCGCAGCCCGTCGCACATGTCCCGCTTGCCCGGGGCCACTTCGGGCGCCGGCGGGTTCATCCCGGCCAGCAGATACAGATGCCGGCGCTCGGCGTCGCTGAGGCGCAGCACCCGGGCGACGGCGTCCAGCACCTGCGGGGAGACGGAGATCTCCCGGCCCTGCTCCAGCCACTGGTACCAGGAGGCGCCCACCCCGGCCAGCACGGCGACCTCCTCCCGGCGCAGTCCGGGCGTGCGGCGCCGGCCGCCGCCCACGGGCAGCCCGGCCTCCTCGGGGCTGACCCGGGCCCGCCGGCTCATCAGGAACTCGCGCAGTTCTTCGCGTCGTTGACTCCGTGTCGCCTCGGCAGCGGGCACGTGCCGCTCCTCCCCCGTCGTGACGGTCCCCGTGTCTGGTGGTGCCGGCACCACCATAAGTTCCGACTCCCCACCAGTATTCCGCGCCCCCGAAGCTCGACGCATGGCGATCGACACCACCACCTCATCCACCCCGACCTCCACGGGCACGACGCTCGACACCCCCCGGCCGCCCCGGTTGTCGACGCGTGACAAGCTCGTCCTGTTCGTCCTGTGCGCCGCCCAGTTCATGGTCGCGCTGGACTTCTCCGTGCTGAACGTGGCACTGCCCGAACTCGGCTCCGACCTCGGCATGAGCCGCTCGGCCCTGCAGTGGGCGGTCACCGCGTTCGCGCTGCCCTCCGGCGGGTTCCTGCTGCTCTTCGGCCGCATCGGCGACCTGTACGGCCGCCGGAAGCTGTTCCTGACCGGCCTGGCCCTGTTCGGCGCGGCCTCGCTGCTGGCCACCCTGGCCTGGGACCCGGCGTCCTTCCTCGCCGGACGCGCGGTGCAGGGCCTCGGCGCGGCGGCGATCGTCCCGGCCGGCATGTCCCTGCTGACCACCACCTTCCCGGAGGGCCCGGCCCGCGACCGCGCCCTCGGCATCTCCGGCACGCTGCTGTCGCTGGGCTTCACCGTCGGCATGGTCGCGGGCGGTGTGCTGACGGACGCGTTCGGCTGGCGCTCCACGATGGCCCTGCTGTCGGTGTTCGCGCTGATCGTGCTGCCGCTGGCGCCGGGTCTGCTGCCGGAGTCGCGCACCCCGGAGCGGCCGCGCCTGGACGTGCCCGGCGCGGTGACCGTGACCGCCGGGCTGCTGTCGCTGATCTACGCCCTGTCCACGGCCGCGGACCACGGTTTCGCCCGCGCCGACGTCGTCACCACCCTGGTCGCCGGTCTGCTCCTGCTGGCCGCGTTCACGGTCGTCGAGTCCCGTACGGCCGCCCCGCTGGTCTCGCTGCCGATGCTGCGCCGCCGCACGGTGGCGTGGGGCAACGTGGGCGGCCTGGTCACCTTCTCGATGATGTCGACGGTGATCTTCGTGCTGACCCTGTACCTGCAGGAGATCCTGCACCTTTCGGCCTTCGAGACGGGCCTCGTCTTCGGCGTCCAGGGCGTGCTGTCGGCCGTCGCCGGCACCCTCGCCCCCAAGGTGATCGGCCGCTTCGGCGCCCGCCGCACCCTGGTCGGCTCGCTCACCGGCCAGGGCGCGCTGATCGCGACGCTGCTCCTGCTGAAGGCCCACACCTGGTCGGTCTGGCTCGCCACGGCCGCCGTGTCCCTGGCCAGCATGTGCCACCTGGGCGCGATCATCTCGTACGGCCTGACCGTCACCTCGGGCGTCCCCGACGAGGAACAGGGCCTGGCCACCGGTCTGGTGACCTCCACCCAGCAGGTGGGGATCACGGTCGGCATCCCGCTGCTGGGCGTGCTGGCCACCACCTCCGGCGACCTGCTGAGCGGCGTCCACACGGTCCTCGCCCTGGACGCGGGCGTGGTCCTCGCCGCCGCCGTCCTGGTCGGACTGGGCCTGCGCCGGGGTCAGTCCAGGGTCTGAACGATCCCGCTCCGCGCGGCCGTGTGCACCACACGGCCGCGCGCGCCGTTGACCAGGGGAAGGTACGGCGCGACATGCCCGCACTCGACATCGGCGATGACCGGGACCCCGAGCGGGCCGAGCGCGTCCAGGACGGCCTCGTGCTGGGTGAGGGTGGGGCCGTCGGGGGCGTGGGTGCGGCCGACGAGGACGGCGGCGGCCCGGTCGAAGAACCCGGCGAGCCGCATGCCGTGCAGATGGCGGCAGATGGTGAAGGCGTTGTCCTCGCAGGCCTCGACGTACACGAGCAGCGGCTCGTCCCCGGCGAACCGCGAGGTGTCGAGGTACGGGGTGCCGGCCAGGTGACCGATGGTCTCGACGCAGCCGCCGATCAGCCGGCCCTCGACGTCCACGTCTCCGTCGCCGTCGAGCCGGGTCCAGGCGCCCTCCGCGTCGAGCGTGAAGTCGCGGACCTCCGGGTGACCGACGAAGTCGTCGAAGCGAGCGGTCCGGTACCGCCCGGGCGGCGTCTGCGCGAACGGCTCCCCCGGCGCGGCGGTGGCGATGTCGAGCCAGGACACCAGCCCCTCGGGTGTCCGGTAGGGGGTCTCCATGAGGTTGTTGCCGTGGACGGTCGCGACGCCGGTGAGGAGGGTCAGCGGGGCGAGGATCGTGGACATGTCCGAGTAGCCGACGACCCAGGTCGGCTCGGCCCGCCCGATCGCCTCGAAGTCGAGCAGCGGCAGCAGGTCGATCGCGGTCTCGCCGCCCCACGGCGGCACCACGGCCCGGATCGTCGGGTCGGTCAGCATCGCGGTCAGCTCGGCGGCGCGGTCGGCGGCCGGGGCGCTGATGTGCGTCGAGCCGTCCATGCACCGGCCGACGACCACCTCGTATCCGCGCCGCTCGAGGTCGCGCAGCGCGACGTCGAGACGGGCGCGCATCTTCTCGGCCACCCCGCTGGACGGGGAGGTCACACCAATACGGTCACCGGGGCGCAGCGGGCGCGGACACCTGATCGTCATACGGAGATCCGACCGCGTGCGGGCCGCGCCGGGCAACCGGATTTACGGCCGGTCCAGCCGCAGGCGCTCCGCCCGGGGCAGCCCCGCGACGACGAGGTCGTAGGAGTCCTCGACCAGCTCTCTCACCAGCCGGTCCGGCAGCCCGCCGTCCACCGTCACGGTGTTCCAGTGCCGTTTGTTCATGTGCCAGCCGGGGACGATCAGCCCCTCGTGGTCGGCCCGGAGCCGGATCGCGTCCTCCGGGTCGCACTTGAGGTTGACCGTCAGGGGCCGCGCGTCCAGGGCGGTGAGGGCGAACATCTTGCCCAGCACCTTGAAGACCGACGTCTCAGGGTTGAACGGGAAGTCCTCCACGACCGCGTTGAAGGACAGGCAGAAGGCGCGCAGCTCCTGAGGGGTCACTCGGACGTCTCCTCCTCGACGACCGGCACGGGGACCGGTTCCACCAGGACCGTGACGATCTTGTTCCGGCGTCCGGCCGCTGCCTCCGCGGTCAGTTTCAGCCGGCGCTCGTCGGGGAGTTCCACCTCGGCGGACGCGCCGGCGATGGGCACGCGGCCGAGGGCCTTGGCGAGCAGGCCGCCGACGGTCTCCACGTCCTCGTCGTCGTACTCCTCCAGGCCGTACAGCTCGCCCAGGTCGGTGATGTCGAGGCGGGCGGTGACCCGGTAGCGGTCGTCGCCGAGCTCGACGACGGGCGGGAGTTCCCGGTCGTACTCGTCGGTGATCTCGCCGACGATCTCCTCGAGGATGTCCTCGATGGTGACGATGCCGGCCGTGCCGCCGTACTCGTCGATGACGACGGCGACGTGGTTGCGTTCCTTCTGCATCTCGCGCAGCAGGTCGCCGGCGTTCTTGGTGTCCGGCACGAAGACCGCGGGCCGCATCGCGGTGGAGACCAGGTCGCTCTCCGCCTCCCGGCTGATGTGCGTCTTGCGGACCAGGTCCTTCAGATACACGATCCCGACGATGTCGTCCTCGCTCTCCCCGGTGACCGGGATCCGGGAGAAACCGGAGCGCAGGGCGAGGGTGAGGGCCTGCCGGATGGTCTTGAAGCGCTCGATGGTGACCAGGTCGGTGCGCGGCACCATGACCTCGCGGACGAGGGTGTCGCCCAGTTCGAAGACCGAGTGCACCATGCGGCGCTCGTCGTCCTCGATCAGCGACTCCTTCTCGGCGAGGTCGACCAGCGCGCGCAGCTCGGCCTCGGAGGCGAACGGGCCGTGCCGGAAGCCCTTGCCGGGCGTGAGGGCGTTGCCGATGAGGATCAGCAGCGACGGGACGGGTCCCATGATCCGGGCGAGCGGCACCAGCACGTACGCCGCCGCGGTCGCGGTGTTCAGCGGGTGCTGGCGGCCGATGGTGCGCGGGGAGACGCCCACGGCGACGTACGACACCAGGACCATGACGGCGATGGCGGCGAGCAGGGCCTGCCAGGTGGCGGGGAACTCCTCCAGGCAGGCGTACGTCACCAGGGCCGCGGCCGCCATCTCGCAGGCGACGCGGACCAGCAGGGCCACGTTGAGATAGCGGGTGGGGTCGGCGGCGATCTGGGCGAGCTTGGCGCTGCCGCGCCGCCCCGACTTGACGGCCTCCTCGGCGCGGAAGCTGGAGACCCGGGCGATGCCCGCCTCCGCGCAGGCGGCGAGCCAGGCGACGACGACCAGCGCGATCGCGCCGATCACGATCTGCGGAGACATGCGGGCCGCTTATGAGACGGTCGGCGCCGGGGAGGGCCCGGTCAGCCCGCGCTCGGACCGCCACCCGTCCACGATGGCGGCCTGCAGCCCGAACATCTCGGCCTTCTCGTCGGGCTCCTCGTGGTCGTAGCCGAGCAGGTGCAGCACCCCGTGGACGGTGAGCAGCTGCAGCTCCTCGTCCATGGAGTGCTGGGTCGGGGCTTCCTCGCCCTGCTTCTTGGCGACCTCCGGGCACAGCACGATGTCGCCGAGCAGCCCCTGCGGCGGCTCGTCGTCGTCCTTGGACGGGGGCCGCAGCTCGTCCATCGGGAACGACATGACATCGGTGGGCCCGGGCAGGTCCATCCACTGCACGTGCAGCTGCTCCATGGCGGCGGCGTCCACGACGATCACCGAGAGCTCGGAGAGCGGGTGGATGCGCATCCGCGCGAGCGCGTAGCGGGCGATGTCGAGGATCGCCTGCTCGTCGACCTCGGTGCCGGACTCGTTGTTGACGTCGATCGACATGGTCGTGCTGGTCTACTTCCCCTTGGAGCCCTTGGCGCCGGGCTTGCCATGGCCGCCCTTGTGAGCGCCGTTCTCGGTGCCGTACTTGCTGTCGTACTTCTCGTACGCGTCGACGATACGGCCCACCAGCTTGTGCCGTACGACATCGTGGGAGGACAGCCGGGAGAAATGGACGTCCTCGACCCCTTCGAGGATCTCCTGCACCTGCCGCAGACCGCTCTTGGTGCCGTTCGGCAGGTCGACCTGCGTCACGTCGCCGGTGATCACGATCTTGGAGTCGAAACCGAGGCGGGTGAGGAACATCTTCATCTGCTCGGGGCTCGTGTTCTGGGCCTCGTCCAGGATGATGAAGGCGTCGTTGAGCGTGCGTCCGCGCATGTAGGCGAGCGGCGCGACCTCGATGGTCCCGGCGGCCATCAGCCGGGGGATGGAGTCCGGGTCGAGCATGTCGTGCAGCGCGTCGTACAGCGGGCGCAGGTACGGGTCGATCTTCTCGTACAGCGTGCCGGGCAGGAAGCCGAGCCGCTCGCCCGCCTCCACCGCCGGACGGGTGAGGATGATGCGGTTGACCTGCTTGGACTGCAGGGCCTGCACGGCCTTGGCCATGGCCAGGTAGGTCTTGCCGGTGCCGGCGGGGCCGATGCCGAAGACGATCGTGTGCTTGTCGATCGCGTCGACGTACCGCTTCTGGTTGAGGGTCTTCGGACGGATGGTCCGGCCCCGCGAGGACAGGATGTTCTGCGTGAGCACCTGCGCCGGGGTCTCGGGCCCGTCGCTCGTCCCGTTCTCGCTCGCCTTGAGCATCGCGATCGAGCGTTCCACTGCGTCCTCCGTCATCGGCTGCCCGGTGCGGAGCACCAGCATCATCTCGTCGAACACGCGCGAGATCAGGGCGACGTCCACCGGGTCGCCGACCGCGCTGATCTCATTGCCCCGGACGTGGATGTCGGCCGCCGGGAAGGCCCTCTCGATCACACGCAGGAGGGAGTCGCCGGAACCCAGCACGGTCACCATGGGGTGCTGGGCGGGGACGGTGAACTGCGCTCTCGCCTGCTCCTGCGCGGGGGTGTGAGCTGTGGGTGTCTGTGTCATGGGCCGGCGCTTAAGGCCTGCGCTTCCTCCTCGTCACGGCCGCACAGCTGAGGGGCGGCCTCGCGATTCCAGGGTACGACGGTGCACTGACAACCCCGTAGGGCTTTTCATACGGGCGCTCCCCGGCAGGTCAGCCGGAGCGGCGGAAACCGATCGTCGGCACCGCCCGCCGCAGGGGCCAGGGCCGGTCCAGCACCTCCGGTACCAGGCCCTCCAGGAACGCGTACCTCTCCAGCGCCGCCGGGTCCTGCCCGGGAAGGGCCTGCACCCGGCGCCACCACGCCCCGATCTCCGACCACCCGGGCGCCGACAGGGACCCGCCGAACTCCTGCACCGACAGGGCCGCCGTGAGCCCCGCGAAGGCCAGCCGGTCCGCCAGCGGCCACCCCGCCAGCGACCCCGTCACGAACCCGGCGACGAAGACGTCGCCCGCACCCGTGGGATCCAGCGCCTCCACGGCGATCGCGGGCACCTCCGCCGCCTCGCCCGTCCGCCGGTCCACCGCGTACGCGCCCTCCGACCCCAGGGTGACGACCGCCACCGGCACGTACTCGGTCAGGGCGTGCGCGGCGAGCCGCGGGCAGTCGGCGCCGGTGTACCGCTTCGCCTCCTCCGCGTTCGGCAGGAACGCCTCGCAGTGCTCCAGATCGGCGAGCCCGGCCAGGTCCCACGCGCCGGTCTCGTCCCACCCGACGTCGGCGAAGATCCGCGTGCCCTCCCGTGCCGCCTTGGCGATCCACGGCGCGCGCGTGCCGGGCGTCAGCGAGGCCACGGCGGCACGCGCGCGGGGCGGGCACTCCGGGCTCCCTTCCGGGCCGAAGACGGCCTCGGGCGGCGGCTCGTGCCCGTGGGACACCATCGTGCGCTCGCCCTCGTACGCCATGGACACGGTGACCGGCGAGTGCCACCCGGGCACGGTCCGGGACGCGGACAGGTCGATGCCCTCGCCCTGCTCGAGCGCGTCCCAGCAGTACTCGCCGTAGTGGTCGTCGCCGAAGGCCGCCGCGAGCGCGGTCCTCAGGCCGAGCCGGGCCAGGGCCGTGGCCATGTTGGCGACCCCGCCGGGGCTGGAGCCCATGCCCCGGGCCCAGGACTCGGTGCCGCGCACCGGCGCCGAGTCCAGGCCGGTGAAGATGATGTCGAGGAAGACCGTGCCCGTCAGATACACGTCCCAGGGCGGGTCCCCGGGCGCGCGCAGCCCGGCGAGCGGGTCGACCTGGGCCTGACAGCGTGCGGCGGGGGTGAGGTGTTCCGGTTCCTCTCCGAGGATCGTGTGCGACGGGGTCACGGTGCGCTCCCTGGCGTGGTGCGGATCTCGCCAGTGTGCACCAATCACCCCGCCGCGCACGGGGCTACCAGCGGGGCATCACCGGTTGCCGCCAGCCGGGCTCGGCCACCCGCATCGCGGCCGCGTCGTCGCGGTCGCGCAGCGCGCCGTCGTCCTCGGCCCACCGCCGGTGCAGCCGGGCCAGTTCGTCGCGATCGAGCTCGACGCCGAGGCCGGGTGCGTCGGACACGGCGACCTTCCCGGCGCGGAACCGAAGCCGCTCGGTGAGGACGTCCTCGGACTGCCAGGGGTAGTGGGAGTCGCAGGCGTGGTGCAGTTCGGGGACCGTGGCCGCGACCTGGGTCATGGCGGCGAGGCTGATCCCGAGGTGGGTGTTGGAGTGCATCGACACCCCGACGCCGAACGCGGCGCAGATCGCGGCGAGCCGCTGGGTGTTGCGCAGCCCGCCCCAGTAGTGGTGGTCGGAGAGCACGACCTGCACGGCGTCCCGCGTGAACGCCTCCTTGATCTCCCCGAAGGTGGTCACGCACATGTTGGTGGCGAGCGGGACGTCGGTCCCGGCCGACACCTCGGCCATCGCGGGCGTGCCCAGCGTCGGGTCCTCCAGGTACTCCAGGACGTCCCCGAGTTCCTTCGCCACCTTCAGCGAGGTCTCCACCGACCAGGCGCCGTTGGGGTCGAGCCGCAGCGGATGCCCGGGGAACGCCTCGGCGAGGGCCCGTACGGCGGCGATCTCCTCGTCGGGCGGGAAGACACCGCCCTTGAGCTTGAACGACCCGAACCCGTGCCGCCGCTGCAACTCCCGCGCCTGTGCCACGATTCCGGCCGGATCGAGCGCGGCGCCCCAGTCGTCCGGTTCGGCGGTCACGCCCGCCGGATGCGCGGCCCACTTGTAGAACAGGTAGGCGCTGTAGTCGACGGCGTCCCGCACCTTGCCGCCGAGCAGCGCGTGCACGGGCAGCCCGAGCGCCTTGCCCTGGGCGTCCAGGCAGGCGACCTCGAAGGCGGACAGCACCGACAGCCGCAGCTTGTCGGCGCTCTGCACACCGCGCAGCCCGCCGGCGTCGACCTGCCCCTGGACCCGGGACTCGTCCACACCGAGGTCGATCGCGAACAGGCCGTTCACATCCGTGACCGAGCGTCCGGGGAGCCGTTCGGACAGCGGGCGGGCCAGTTCCAGGTACTTGGCGTCGCCGTAGGTCTCGCCGAGCCCGGTGATCCCGTCCGCGGTGACGATCTCCACGATCAGCCGCGGGGTGTACGGCTGGTGCACGCCCTGGGTGTTGAGCAGGGGGGCGTCGGCGACCAGGATCGGCGTCAGCCGCACCTCGGCGATGGTCAGGTCACGGGTCACAGGGAGGCTCCTACGAGGTCGAGTCCGGCGGTGAGCAGGGCCTTGAGGTCGGCGAGGTCGGCGGGCGCGGGGTCGGCGAGCGGGGCGCGGACGGGTCCGACGCGCTGCCCGCGCAGCCGGGCCGCCGCCTTCACCAGGGACACCGCGTACCCGGGGGCGCGGTCGCGGAGTTCGACGAAGGGGACGTAGAAGTCGCGCAGCAGCTTGTCGGCGGTCCCATGGTCGGCGTCCCGCAGGGCGGCGAAGAAGGCGCCGGCGATCTCGGGGGCGAAGGCGTGCACGGCGGAGGAGTAGGCGGGGACGCCGACGGCGGCGATGGGGGTCCCCCCGCGCGAGCGTATTCGAGCGTGGGGGAGCGGGCCTGGATTTCGGCGGTGGCGGCGCCGTTGAAGAACAGGAAGCCGTCGGACGCGGCGAGGGTCAGGCGCTGGAGGCGGTCGAGGCCGATGACGCCCGGGACGCGCGCGATGCGCCGCAAGGTGTCCGCGGTGTAGGCGACCTGGCCGCGCTGGTAGGCGATCAGCGGCAGCCGGGTGCGTTCGGCGAGCCGCTCCAGCTGGGCGGCGAGGCCGTCCTGCGGGGCGTCGACCAGGTAGTGCGGCAGCACGAGCAGGGCGTCCGCGCCGGCCTCCTCGGCGATCCGCGCGAACCGGGCGGCCTGTGCCCAGCCGTACCCGGTCCCGGCCACGACCGGCACCCGCCCGGCGGCCTCCTCGACCGTCACCCGGACGACGGTCCGGTACTCGTCCTCGTCCAGGGAGAAGAACTCCCCCGTACCGCAGGCCGGGAAGACGGCGCCGGGGCCGGCCGCGAGCCGGGCGGCGACATGGGCGCGGCAGCCATCGGGGGCGAGGGAGCCGTCGTCATGGAAGGCGGTGAGCGGGAAGGACAGCACCCCGCGCGCCATCCCCTCCCGCAGCCGCCGCACCACGCTGCCGGGACTCGGATCGCCGCCCACCCGACCATCTCCTCTTATGAATGACGTCTACATATGAGAACGAGCCTAGCTCCTCCTACCCGACCCCACATCTGCCAAACGGAAAAGTGACGTAGATCGCACCGCTCGCGTTTCGTCGGCAAACCGCGTGCTTGGTACAACTTGCTTGCGCGTCCCTGTCCGTCGACGGTCGTCGCTCCACCCCCCTTGTCGAGCCCTTCCTTTCGTCTGCCTTGGGAACGCCCGTGTCCGCCCGCCGCACCCTGCCCTGGCCCCTCGTCGCCCTTTTCACGGCCGGGTACCTCGCGCCGTATCTGCTGCCGACCGCCGTAGGCCGACTCGATTCCGGGCTTCCGCTCAGTCCCACCCAGGCCGGGGCCGTCGGCAGCGCGCTGCTGCTGAGTTCGGCGGCGGCGGGCTTCCTGCTGGCCTCCCGGGTCGACCGGACCGGCCCCCGCGCCCTCGCCCGCGCGGGCCTCGTGCTCGCCGCCCTCGGCTACGGCGGCGCCGCGCTCACCGCCTTCGTCCCGGCCGTCGTCGCGGGCGCGGTCGTCGGCGGGTTCGGGTCGGGCACGGTCACGGCGGTCGCCGCGACCGCCATCGCCGCCCACCGCGATCCGCACCGGGTCACCACACTCGGCCTGTTCGGCGTCTCCGCCCTGGCCGGCGCCCTCTACCTGACGATCCCTCACCTCGGCCCCGGCCATGGCGTGCCGCTGGCCGCGATCGCGCTCACGGCGCTCGCCGTCCTGCCGGTCACCGGCCGGCTGCCCGGCCGTACGGCACCGGCCCGCACGGCGTCCCCGGCGCACGGGCGGCTGCCGCACCCGCGCGCCGGACTGCTGCTGGCCGCCGCCATGCCCTGCTGGTCCCTGGCCCAGAACGCCCTCTGGGGTGTCAGCGGCCGGATCGGGCTCGACCAGGCCCATCTGACGGAGGTCACCGTCGGCGCGGTGTTCGCCGTCGCGCTCGGCGCCGGACTGCTCGGGGTCGTCGGGGCCGGCGCGCTCGGCCCCCGGCTGGGCCAGGCGGTGCCCATCGGCGCCGGTACGGCGCTGATCGCGGGCTGCATCGCGCTCAGCGCGTCGGCGTCCGGCCTGCCGTCCTTCGCGGCGGGCGAGATCTCCTGGAACCTGCTGTACCCGGTCGTCCTGTCGTACGTCATCGGTCTCGCCGCCTCCCTCGACCCGCGCGGCCGCTGGGCGGTGCTGGTCGGCTCGGCGGCCTCGCTGGGCACGGCGGCGGGACCGCTGGCGGGCAGTGTGCTGGCGGCGGGGACGGGCTTCCCGGCGATGGGGCGGCTGCTCGCCGCCGGGCTGCTCCTGATCGCCGTGCCGATGACGGCGGTGGCGCTGCGGGCGGGCAGGCGCCCCCTGCGCGGCGCGGAACTCCCGGTCGTGGAGATCCCGGTCGCGGAAGTCCCGCTCGCGGAACTCCCGGTCGCCGAACTTTCGGTCGTGGAAGTCCCTCTGGAGACGCCCGCCCCGGCCGACCGGAGCGCCTACGACACCGCGTCCCCGAACTCGTACGCGTCGACCTCGGCGAGGTAGCGGGCCCGCCGCTCCTCGTCGTCCTCCAGGAAGGAGGCGAGGAAGGAGTTGCGGGCCAGCTCGCGCAGCCGGTCCTCGGTCAGTCCCAGGGTCTGCCGTACGGCGTCGAAGTTGTCGTCGGCGTACCCGCCGAAGTACGCCGGGTCGTCGGAGTTGACCGTGCACAGCAGCCCGGCGTCGAGCATGGCCGGCAGCGGGTGGTCCGCCAGGGTGCCGACGGCGCGCAGGCGGACGTTGGACAGCGGGCACAGGGTGAGCGGGATCCGCTCCCGCACCAGCCGCTCGACCAGCGCCGGGTCCTCCATGCAGCGCAGCCCGTGGTCGACGCGCTCGACGCCGAGCACGTCCAGGGCCTCGGTGATGTACGCCGGCGGCCCCTCCTCACCGGCGTGCGCGACCCGGCGCAGCCCGAGCGCGGCGGCGGCCTCGTACACCTCCCGGAACTTCGCCGGCGGATGCCCGACCTCGGCGGAGTCCAGGCCGACGCCGGTGATCCGGTCCAGGTACGGCCGGGCCGCCCGCAGGGTCTCCATGGCCGACTCGGCGGAGTCGTCCCGCAGGAAGCACAGGATGAGCTTGGTGGAGACGCCGTGGTTCTCCTCGCTGCGGCCCAGCGCCCGCCACAGCCCTTCCACGACCGTGCCCAGGTCGACGCCGCGCGCGGTGTGGGCCTGCGGGTCGAAGAAGATCTCCGCGTGCCGGACGCCCTGCGCGGCGGCCCGCGCCAGATAGGCGTTCGCCAGGTCGGCGAAGTCCTGCTCGGTGCGCAGGACGGCCATCAGCTCGTAGTAGAGGTCCAGGAAGGACTGGAGGTCCTGGAACCGGTAGGCCTCGCGCAGGGCGTCGGTGTCGGCGTACGGCAGGGTCACGCCGTTGCGGGCGGCCAGCTCGAACGCCAGCTCCGGCTCCAGGGTGCCTTCGATGTGGAGGTGCAGTTCTGCTTTCGGGAGGGGCATCAGGGCATCGTACGGGTGTTTCACCGACGTTTCGGAAGCGGCACTCGCTGCAAGTCGTGTGCCACGGTCAGCTCGCCCTCGAAGCCGGCCGCCCGCGCCTGCCGTTCGAACTCCTGCGGTTCGGAGTAGCGCTGGCTGAAGTGGGTGAGGACGAGGTGCCGTACGCCCGCGTCCCGGGCCACGGCGGCTGCCTGACCGGCCGTCAGATGGCCGAACTCGACGGCGAGTTCCGCGTCCTCGTCGAGGAAGGTCGACTCGATGACGAGCAGGTCGCAGCTCTCCGCGAGCGCGTGCACGCCGTCGCAGAGCCGGGTGTCCATGACGAACGCGAACCGCTGCCCGCGCCGCACCTCGCTGACGTCCTCCAGCGCGATGTCCCCGAGCCGGCCCTCGCGCTGCAGCCGGCCGACCTCCGGTCCCTCGATCCCGTGCGCGGCGAGCCGGTCGGGCAGCATCCGGCGGCCGTCGGGCTCGATCAGCCGGTAGCCGTAGGACTCCACGGGATGGGAGAGCCTGCGGGCCTCGAGCGTGTACGACGGCGTCGCCGCGAGGACGCCGTCGGCGGCGACCGGCGCCTCGGTGAGGGGGACCGTCTCCCGGTAGGCGGTGGCGTACCGGAGCCGGTCGAAGAAGCGCTGCCCGGAGCGCGGATAGTGCGCGGTGACCTCGTGCGGCACCTTGTCGAGGTTGATCCGCTGGATGACCCCGGCGAGACCGAGTGAGTGGTCGCCGTGGAAGTGGGTGACGCAGATCCGGTTCAGGTCGTGGGCGGCGACCCCGGCGCGCACCATCTGGCGCTGTGTGCCCTCGCCGGGGTCGAACAGGATGCCCTCGCCGTCCCAGCGCAGCAGATAGCCGTTGTGGTTGCGGTGCCGGGTGGGGACCTGGCTGGCGGTGCCGAGGATCACCAGTTCACGTACGGACACCGCCGGTCACCCGGGCGGCCACTGCAGTCCGCGGCCGCCGAGGACGTGCGCGTGCGCGTGCCAGACGGTCTGGCCGGCGCCGCTGCCCGTGTTGAAGACGGTGCGGTAGCTCTCCAGCTTTTCCTCGTCCGCCACGGCCTGGGTCTCGGCGAGCACGTCCGCGGCGAGCTGCGGGGCGCCGGCGGCGAGCGCGGCGGCGTTCTCGTAGTGGGCCTTGGGGATCACCAGGATGTGGGTGGGGGCCTGGGGGTTTATGTCCCGGAAGGCGACGGTGGTCTCTGTCTCGCGGACGATCGTCGCCGGGATCGTACCCGCGACGATCTTGCAGAACAGGCAGTCGTCCTGCGGTTCGCCGGCCATGCGTGTGCCTCCTCACGCTGGTGATCAATACCGGTGCATCGTAGTCGTATCAGGCCGGCAGCACCGGCGGTGTTTTCGCGGGCCGTTCCTCCAGTGCCTCCAGGGCGAGCCTGACCGCTTCGTCCAGTTGGGTGTCGCGGTCCTGCGCCCAGTCCTGGGGCCGCTGTACGACCTCCACGTCGGGGTCCACGCCGTGGT
Source organism: Streptomyces sp. NPDC007189 (assembly GCF_040703635.1). Taxonomy (NCBI): domain Bacteria; kingdom Bacillati; phylum Actinomycetota; class Actinomycetes; order Kitasatosporales; family Streptomycetaceae; genus Streptomyces; species Streptomyces sp. NPDC007189. Next base: position 245,137 of record NZ_JBEYEY010000002.1, on the reverse strand, counting down.
TCTCCACGTCCCAGCCGACCCCCTCCAGCCACATCGCGTACTTCGGCTGGGTCACCAGGGTGCCGTCGACCAGGTGGTAGCGGCTGTCGATGCCGATGACGCCGCCCCAGGTGCGGGTGCCGACGACCGGGCCGATGCCGAGGGCCTTGATCGCGGCGTTGACGATGTCGCCGTCGGAGCCGGAGAACTCGTTGGCGACGGCGACGACCGGGCCGCGCGGGGCGTCGAGCGGGTAGCTGGTGGGGCGCATGCCGCGCGGCAGGTCCCAGCCGATGATGCGGCGGGCCAGCTTCTCGACGACCAGCTGGGAGGTGTGGCCGCCGCGGTTCTCGCGGACGTCGACCACCAGCCCCTCGCGGGCGACCTCCACCCGCAGGTCCCGGTGGATCTGCGCCCAGCCGGGGGCCTGCATGTCGGGCACGTGGAGGTAGCCGAACCGGCCGTCGGAGGCGGCGTGGACGTGGGCGCGGCGGTCGGCCACCCAGGCGTGGTAGCGCAGGGGTTCCTCGTCGGCGACCGGGACGACGACCGTGTGGCGCGGCTCGCCGCCGCCCGCCGGGGAGATGGTCAGCTCCACCGGCTGGCCGGCCGTGCCGGCCAGCAGCGGCCCCGGTCCGGTGACCGGGTCGACGGGGTGGCCCGCGACCGCGATGATCGCGTCCCCGGGGCGGACGGCGACGCCGGGTGCGGCGAGCGGGGAGCGGGCGTCGGGGTCGGAGGTCTCCGAGGGCAGGATGCGGTCGACGCGCCAACTGCCGTCCGGGTGGCGGGAGATGTCGGCGCCGAGCAGGCCGTGCCGGGGGCCGTCGCCGCGGCCGCCGCCGGGGATGACGTAGGCGTGCGAGGTGCCGAGTTCGCCGTGCACCTCCCAGAGGAGGTCGACCAGGTCGCTGTGGGTGGCGACGCGGGCCAGGAGCGGGCGGTAGCGGTTCAGGACGCCGGTCCAGTCGGCGCCGCCGAGGTCCGGGCGCCAGAAGTGGTCGCGCATGAGGCGGCCGGTCTCGTCATACATCTGCCGCCACTCGGCGGCCGGGTCGAGGGTCTGCCGGACGCGGGCCAGGTCGACGGTGACGCTGGTGTCGCCGTCGTCGTCGGCGCCGGTGCGGCGGTCGCCGGGCACGACCCGGAGCCGTTCGTCGGCCCACAGCAGGACGCGCTTGCCGTCGCCGCTGACCTCGAAGTGGTCGGCGCCCGTGGCCAGAGGCTCAAGGCGCCGCTGGGCGAGGTCGTAGCGCTCCAGCTCGGTGTGCGGGTCGGGGTCCTCGGGGTGGGCGCGGGCGGCGCCGAGGACGCCGTGCACGGGGTGGCGCAGCCAGAGCACGCCGTCCTTGGCGGCGCGCAGGGTGGAGTAGCGGCCGGCCTCCACCGGGAAGGGCACGATCCGGTCGGCGAGGCCTTCGAGGTCGATGCGGGTGGCGGGGGTGCCCTCGCTGTCCGGGGTCTCGTCCTTGTCGGGGTTCTCGAAGGGGCGGCCGTGGCGCTGCGGGCCGAACGGCGAGGGGGTGGTGGCGGCCAGGGTGATCAGGTGCGGGCGGGCGCCGACCACGAACGCGAGGTCGAAGACGTGCTCGTCGTAGACCGGGTCGAAGGCGCGGTTGGAGAGGAAGGCGAGGTGCTTGCCGTCGAGGGTGAAGGCGGGGGCGTAGTCCTGGAAGCGGAGCGGGGTCGCCTCGGTGACCGACAGGTCGGTGGTGTGGGCGATGCGCAGCTGGGAGAGCGGGCGGGCGCCGGGGTGGGCCCAGGCCAGCCAGGCGGAGTCGGGGGAGAAGGCGAGGCCGGAGACCTCGCCGTCGTCGCTGCGGTCGACCTCGCGGACCTCGCCGGTCTCCCGCTCGACGAGGAGCAGCCGTCCGTCGTGCGCGGCGACGGCGGCCCGGCTGCCGTCGGGGGCCATGGCGAGCTCCAGCACCCGGCCGAGCTGCCCGGCGGCCAGCCGGCGGGGCGGGGCGCCCGGTACGGTCCCGGTCGCGGGGGCGAACTCCAGGGCGTCGTCGCCCTCCGCGTCCGTCACCCACACCACGCACTCCTCGCCCTCGGCGCGGAAGGTGCGCGGCATCCGGGCGCGGACGCCGGGGGTGGCCGCGAGGGCGCGGGCGGGCCCGGAGCGGTGGGTGACCCAGTGGATCCCGCCGCGCACGCAGACCGCGCTGCCGCGCCCGGTGTGGTCGGGCGACGCCTCGCCGAACCAGCGGGCGGCGTCCACCGGCCGGGGGCGCAGATCGATCCGGGGCCCGCCGAGCCGCACCTCCAGCCGGCGCGGCTCGGCGCCGTCCAGGTCGTCCAGCAGCCAGAGTTCACCGCCGGAGCCGTAGACGACGCGGCTGCCGTCACCGGAGGCGTGCCGGGCGTAGAACCCTCCCCCGCTCTCGGCTCCGCTCGAGCGGGAGGTGCCCCCAAGCGGGGTGTGCCGGCGCAGGTCGGAGCCGTCGGCGAGGGAGGAGTAGAGCGCGCCGGTGCCCTCGTGGTCGGACAGGAACGCGATCCGGTCCCCCACCCACACCGGGCACTCGATGTTGCCGTCGACCTCCTCGTGCAGCCGCTCGAACTCCCCGCTGCCCTCCCGGTCGATCCACAGCTTGCCCGCCGTGCCGCCCCGGTAGCGCTTCCAGTGGGCGGCCTCGCGGCCCATCGGCGCGGACAGCAGCACGGTGGCGGGGCCGAAGGCCACGTCGCCGACCGGGCCGTACGGCAGGGTCTCGGCGGGGCCACCGTCCAGCGGGACGGCGTACGCCCAGCTGTGCCGGAAGCTGTGCCGGCCGTGCGCGCCGAGCGCGAGCACCCGCCCGTCGGCGGTCCAGCCGCGCACCTCGGTACGGCGGTTGCCCCAGTACGTCAGCCGCTCCGCCGGCCCTCCCTCGACGGGGGCCACATGCACCTCGGGCGCGCCGTCGCGGGTGGAGGTCCAGGCGAGATGCCGGCCGTCCGGGGAGATCCGGGGCATGGTGACCGGCCTGTTGTCGGCGCTGACCCGCCAGGCCCGGCCGCCCTCGAGGGGCGCGAGCCAGACGTCGTCCTCGGCGACGAAGGCCACCAAGTCGCCGTGTACATGCGGGAATCGGAGATAAGCGGCACCCTGAGTCACCCCGTCACTGTACGCAGCGGCGGGTGTACCGCGCCCCCTGTTCCGATCACTTGCCCTGGACGGGCCAGCAGGTGGGGTCGCCCTTGCACCACAGGGTCCGGGTGACGGTGACGGTCACGGTCGGCCTGCCACCGCCCGGCTGATACGTGGGCGGCTTGTACGTCGGCCCCGTCGTGGCGTCGCAGTCCCCGAGCCCGTCGACGTGGAACACCTGCCGGCCGCCGACCTTCGCGGTCAGGTCCCCCCGCACACAGGCGCCGTCGACGGCCCGGGTCACCTTCCCGGTGACGGTGATCTTCCGCCCGTCCTTGGTCTCACCCCGGCAGTCGACGGACACGACGGTGCTCTCGCTGGGCGACGGCGTCCTCTTCGCCGCGCCACCGCCGTAGTTCCCGGTGCAGGTGAGCCAACTGACGTCGACATGCTGCCGCTTCAGCTTGGCCGTCGCCGTGGTGTCGGTGGTGTAGGCGGCGGAGGTGGTGCTGAGATCACCGGGCTGACACGCCACCAGAGCAGCCCCGGCCGCCAGGACGACACCGCCCGCGGCCACCACCCGCATCCCACGCCGATTCCCTCGCAAAACCCCCATGCAGGGGAGGGTGCCACCGGCGGAGGCGGCACGGAAGACGGCATACGGCCACTCAGGCGCCCAACCGGCGGCGAGGCTATCCCCGAAGCAGCAACCACTCCTGAAGCTCCACCAGGTTCCCTTCGGGGTCCTTGAGGTGAGCCACCCGCATGCGGTCCGTCATGGACGCGGGCCCGTGCACCACAATCGCACCCCGGCCGGTGATCTCCGACACGTACGCGTCCAGGTCGTCCACCCGCAGCACCACCAGCGACCGATGCCCCGTGGCCGTCTCGCCCAGCTCGTCGAGCACCTCGGCCATCATCGAGCGGTCCTGCAGCGCGATCCCCGCGGAGCCGGTGTGCGGACTGAACTTCTCGTACGGGCCCTCGGTCGCCCCGGACTGCGGCTTGAGGCCGAGGACGTCGGCGTAGAAGCGGTAGCAGGCGGCGAAGTCGGTGACGAGGAGCCGGACTTGGGCGAGTTCCACGGTGTCCCCCAGACGTCAGGACCAGCGGCCGGTGCGGCCCAGCAGCAGGGCCACGGCGGCGGTGCCGGCGGTTGATGTACGCAACACGGTAGGACCGAGCACGTACGCCTTCGCACCCGCCTCCTCGAAGAGCGCCAACTCGTCCCGGGCGACGCCGCCTTCGGGGCCGACGACCAGCACGATCTCGCCCTCGGCGGGCAGTTCGGCGGTCGCCAGCCGCCCGCTTGCGTGCTCGAAGTCGGAGTGCAGCACGGCGGCGAAGTCGGCTTTGGCGAGAAGTGCCGCAACCTGCTTGGTGCTCGCCGCGTCCGCGACCTCGGGGAAGCGCAGCCGGCGGGACTGCTTGCCGGCCTCGCGCGCGGTGGCCCGCCACTTGGCGAGCGCCTTCTGGCCGCGCTCGCCCTTCCACTGGGTGATGCAGCGGGCGGCCTGCCAGGGCACGATCGCGTCGACGCCGGTCTCCGTCATCGTCTCGACGGCGAGTTCGCCCCGGTCGCCCTTCGGAAGCGCCTGCACGACGGTGATCCGGGGGCTGGGCTCGGGCTCCACGGGGAACTCGAAGGGCTCCACCACCAGGTGGTCCTTGCCGGACACGCCGACGACGACTCCGGCGGCCCCGCGCCCCTTGCCGTCGGTCAGCACCACGTGCTCGCCGGCCTGCAGACGCCGTACGGAGACCGCGTGCCGCCCCTCGGGGCCCGTGACGTCGACGACCGAGCCGGGGCCCACGCCCTCCAGCGAGTCGACGACGAACACCGGCGCGGTCATCGCAGGCCGCCCTTGGCCGACAACGCTGTCCGGGCGGCGCCGAGTTCGGCGGCCAGCACCTCCACCAGCTCCGCGGCGGGCAGCGCGCGGGCCAGCCGGTGCCCCTGCCCCGCCCACAGCGCCATGCCCTGCGCGTCCCCGGCCTTCGCGGCGGCCTTGCGCAGCGGCGCTGTGAGGTGGTGGATGTCCGGGTAGGCGGCGGGGGCGTACGGTCCGTGCTCGCGCAGGAACCGGTTGACCAGTCCGCGCGCCGGCCGCCCGGAGAACGCGCGGGTCAGCTCGGTGTGCGTGAACAGGGGGTTGGTCAGCGCCTGCTTGTGCACGGCGGGGGCGCCGGACTCGGGGGTGGCGAGGAACGCGGTGCCGAGCTGGGCCGCGCTCGCGCCGGCCGCGAGGACGGCGGCGATCTGGCTGCCGCGCATGATGCCGCCGGCGGCGACGACCGGGATGTCCACGGCCTCGCGGATCTGCGCGACGAGCGACAGCAGGCCGATGCCGGCGCCGTCGTTCTCGGGGACGTCGCGGTGGGTGCCCTGGTGACCGCCGGCCTCCACGCCCTGCGCGATCACCGCGTCCGCGCCGGCCCGCTCCACCGCGCGGGCCTCCTCGGCGGTGGTGGCGGTGACGAGGGTGTAGGTGCCGGCGCGGCGCAGGCTGTCGAACACCTCGGGGCTCGGCACGCCGAAGTGGAAGGAGACCACCGGCACCGGGTTGTCGAGGAGCACGGCGAGCTTGGCGTCGAAGCCGTCGTCCCGACCGCTGTCCGGGTCGCCCAGCTCGGTCTCGTACCAGGCGGCCTCGCCGGCCAGCTGGTGGGCGTAGACGTCGACCGCGCCGGACTCGGCGTATTCGGGCTGCGGCATGAACACGTTCACGCCGAAGGGGCGGGCGGTGAGGCCCCGCAGCTGCTTGATCTCCTGGTACATGCCGTCGGCGGTCTTGTACCCGGCGGCGAGAAACCCGAGGCCACCGGCCTCGGATACGGCGGCGGCAAGCTGCGGGACGGAGACACCGCCCGCCATGGGGGCCTGCACGATCGGGCGCAGGAGGAGATCGGTCAGCGCGGAGGACATGACCGCATGTTGTCACGTCCTTTGAAAGAGTCCGAATCGGGCTTCCGACGGCATAGGACGATGGCATACGGGGTGCGGAAACACCCCGTACCCAGCGTCTCAGCGCCTCACCTCAGCGCCCGTTGAACGCATCCTTCAGCCGAGAGAACAACCCCTGCTGACCCGGCTGACTGTGCCTGCCCGGGGGACGACCCCCGGACCCCCGGCCAGCCCCGCCTCACCTCAGCGCCCGTTGAACGCATCCTTCAGCCGTGAGAACAGCCCCTGCTGACCCGGCTGACTGTGCCTGCCCGGGGGACGACCCCCGGACCCCCGGCCAGCCCCCGCCTCACCTCAGCGCCCGTTGAACGCATCCTTCAGCCGTGAGAACAGCCCCTGCTGCCCCGGCTGGAACTGCCCCTGCGGGCGTTCCTCGCCGCGGAGCTTGGCCAGCTCGCGCAGGAGGCGTTCCTGTTCGGGGTCGAGCTTGTTCGGGGTCTGGACCTCGACGTGGACGACGAGGTCGCCCCGGCCGCCGCCGCGCAGGTGCGTGACTCCCCGGTTGTGCAGCGGGATCGACTGGCCGGACTGGGTGCCGGGCCGGATGTCGACCTCCTCCATGCCGTCCAGGGTCTCCAGCGGCACCTTGGTGCCGAGCGCCGCGGCCGTCATCGGGATCGTCACCGTGCAGTGCAGGTCGTCGCCGCGCCGCTGGAACATCGGGTGCGGCAGCTCGTGGATCTCGACGTACAGGTCACCCGCCGGACCGCCGCCCGGCCCGACCTCGCCCTCGCCGGCGAGCTGGATCCGCGTGCCGTTGTCGACACCGGCCGGGATCTTCACGGTGAGCGTGCGCCGGGAGCGGACCCGGCCGTCGCCCGCGCACTCGGGGCACGGGGTCGGCACCACGGTGCCGAAGCCCTGGCACTGGGGGCACGGCCGCGAGGTCATGACCTGGCCCAGGAAGGACCGGGTGACCTGCGAGACCTCACCACGGCCCCGGCACATGTCACACGTCTGGGCGGTCGTACCGGGCGCCGCGCCCTCGCCGTTGCAGGTGTTGCAGACGACCGCGGTGTCGACCTGGATGTCCTTGGTGGTCCCGAAGGCCGCCTCGTCCAGCTCGACCTCGATCCGGATCATCGCGTCCTGGCCGCGCCGGGTGCGCGAGCGCGGGCCGCGCTGCGACGCCGTACCGAAGAACGCGTCCATGATGTCCGAGAAGTTGCCGAAGCCGCCGGCCCCGAAGCCGCCCGCGCCGGCGCCGCTCTGCGAGAGCGGGTCGCCGCCGAGGTCGTAGACCTGCTTCTTCTGCGGATCCGACAGCACCTCGTAAGCGGCGTTGATCTCCTTGAACCGCTCCTGGGTCTTCGGATCCGGGTTGACGTCCGGGTGCAGCTCGCGGGCGAGCCGGCGGAACGCCTTCTTGATCTCATCCTGCGACGCGTCGCGGCGCACGCCGAGAACGGCGTAGTAGTCCGTGGCCACTTACGACTCCGCCAGGATCTGTCCGACGTACCGTGCCACTGCGCGTACCGCTCCCATCGTTCCCGGGTAGTCCATGCGGGTCGGTCCGACCACGCCGAGCTTGGCAACCGCCTCGCCGCCCGAACCGTAGCCGACCGACACCACGGAGGTGGAGTTGAGTCCCTCGTGAGCGTTCTCGTGCCCGATGCGCACCGTCACGCCCGGATCCTTCGCCTCGCCCAGCAGCTTGAGGAGCACGACCTGCTCCTCCAGCGCCTCGAGCACCGGCCGGATCGTGAGAGGAAAGTCATGCCCGAAGCGGGTGAGATTGGCGGTGCCGCCGATCATCAGCCGCTCCTCGTTCTCCTCGACGAGTGTCTCCAGGAGAGTGGAGAGCACCGTCGAGACCGTACCGCGGTCCTCGGCCTCGAAGGCCTCCGGCAGGTCCTCGACCAGCTTCGGCACGTCTGTGAACCGGCGGCCCGCGACCCGGCTGTTCAGCCGCGCGCGCAGGTCGGCGAGGGAGGCCTCGCCGAACGGCGCCGGGCAGTCGACCATCCGCTGCTCGACCCGCCCGGTGTCCGTGATCAGCACGAGCATCACGCGCGCGGGGGCGAGCGAGAGCAGCTCCACGTGCCGGACGGTGGACCGGGTCAGGGACGGGTACTGCACCACGGCGACCTGGCGGGTGAGCTGGGCGAGCAGCCGCACGGTGCGCGCCACGACGTCGTCGAGGTCGACGGCGCCCTCCAGGAAGTTCTGGATCGCCCGCCGCTCGGGCGCGGTCATCGGCTTGACGCCCGCCAGCTTGTCCACGAACAGCCGGTAGCCCTTGTCGGTGGGGATGCGCCCCGCGCTGGTGTGCGGCTGGGCGATGTACCCCTCGTCCTCCAGGGCGGCCATGTCGTTGCGGACCGTCGCCGGGGACACCCCGAGATTGTGCCGCTCGGTCAGGGCCTTCGACCCGACCGGCTCCTCGGTGCCCACGTAGTCCTGGACGATGGCGCGCAGTACCTGAAGCCTGCGTTCACTCAGCATTCGCGCGCACCTCCAGCATGTGGTCCCTCGGTTCCGCTCGGTCCTGCGTTCGTCCGCCTGGCACTCGTCGCATGCGAGTGCCAGCGTCCCCGGCCCAGTGTACGGCTGTCGGGTACACCCGGGGCAAGGTCGCTGCCGTCGCGGCGGCTCGTGCGGATAGCGTCGCGGTATGACGGTGACTTGGGAAGAGCTGGGCTGGGAACGGCTGGCCGCGGGGGTCGGCCGGTGCCGGCTGCCCGGCTGGGACTGCACGGCCGGTCTGGTCCTCGGGGCGGGTACGGCGCTGATGGTGGACGCCGGTTCCAGTCTCTCCGAGGGCGCCCGGCTGCGGAGCCGGGCCGAGCAACTGGCCGGCGGCCGTGTGACCCATCTCGCGCTGACCCACCCCCACTTCGATCACGTCTTCGGGGCGTCCGCCTTCGCGGGGGCGGAGGTGTACGGGGCGGTGGGCCTGGACGCCGTCCTCGCCCGCGAGCGCGAGGCGCTGCGTCTGGACGCCGTCCGCAACGGACTCGCGGTGGCGGACGCCGACGAGGCGGTGGACGCGCTGGTGCCGCCCGGTCACCTGGTCTCGGGCGAGTGGACCCTGGACCTCGGCGGCGGCCGGCAGGTCCTGCTGGCGAACGTGGGCCCGGGCCACACCGGACACGATCTGGCGGTCCTGGTGCCCGGGGAGCGTGAGGTGGTCTTCTGCGGCGACCTGGTCGAGGAGTCCGGCGAACCGCAGGCCGGGCCGGACGCCGTCCCGTCCCGTTGGCCGGACGCCCTCGACCGTCTCCTCGCGCTCGGCGGCGAGGACGCGCTGTACGTGCCCGGTCACGGAGCGGTGGTGGACGCGGGCTTCGTACGGCGTCAACGCGACGAGCTGGCGGCCAGGTTCGGCGTGTCGTAGGTACGGGTCCGGCCCTTCTCCTATCGTCATCCGAATGCGCCCACCCGTCTCCCGCCACCGCCCTTCCCACGAGGGCCCCTCGGGCCCGCGCCCTCGTGTGTACTCCGCCGATCTGACCCCGCCGTGGAAGAAACCGAAGCCCGTACCCGAGGTGCCGGCCGAGCCGGGCCTGGTGGTGGAGGAGGCCGGTACCGGGTTCTGCGGGGCGGTGATCCGCTGCGAGGCGGGCACGGTGACGCTGGAGGACCGCTTCGGCAAGCACCGGGTGTTCCCCTTGGAGCCGCGCGGCTTCCTGCTGGAGGGCCGGGTGGTCACGCTGGTGCGGCCGTCGTCCGGCGGCCCGGTACGGCCCGCCCGCACCGCCTCCGGCTCGGTCGCCGTGCCCGGCGCCCGCGCCCGCGTGGCCCGCGCCGGCCGCATCTATGTCGAGGGCCGGCACGACGCCGAGCTGGTCGAGAAGGTGTGGGGAGACGACCTGCGCGTCGAGGGCGTGGTGGTGGAGTACCTGGAGGGCGTGGACGACCTGCCGTCGATCGTGTCGTCCTTCGGGCCGGGCCCCGACGCCCGGCTGGGCGTGCTGGTGGACCACCTGGTGCCGGGCACGAAGGAGTGGCGGATCGCGGAGTCGGTGCGCAGCGAACACGCCCTCGTCGTCGGCCATCCGTACATCGACATCTGGCAGGCGGTGAAACCGGCCGCGCTGGGCATCGAGGCGTGGCCGGCGGTGCCGAAGGGGCAGGACTGGAAGACGGGCGTGTGCCGGGCCCTGGGCTGGCCGTCGGAGAACACCGGGGCGGTGTGGCAGGCGATCCTGAAACGGGTGACGTCCTACAAGGACCTGGAACCGGAACTGCTGGGCCGCGTGGAGGAGCTGATCGACTTCGTCACGGCCCCGGAGTGACGCGGGCGGCGGCGTCACGGGTGCGCTGCTTGTGACCGGCGCGGTCCGGGGCGCCCAGGTAGGAGCTGGGCTGTTCGAGCCGCCCGAACCACAGCCCGGGCGGCGCCCAGCGCCGGAGCGCCTCTTCGTACACGCGGAAGAAGTGCCGTACGTCGAACCGGTAGCGCAACCGCGGCAGCCCCTCGCGCAGAGGCGCCGCGTCCCGGACGAACTCCCAGAGCAGGGGATGGTCGCGGTCGATCTCGCCGCGGGGGCAGAGCTCCACCGTGTAGACGTGGGTACGGCCGTAACGCGCCCAGTGGATGCCGACCCCTGCCAGTGAATCCCAGGGGATCAGTACAGCGCGCTTGCCTTCCAGGACCCAGAACCCTTGACTGTCCAGGGCCGTCACCCGACGGCGCCACGACCACACCGGGCGGAGCGTGAACAGGCTCGCGAGGCCCAGCAGCAACGGCCAGCCGGAGACGTCACCCTGCCACAGGACGACGAACACGCCGACCACGCCCATCCCGCCGAACGGCACGACGATCAGCAGCGAGACCCAGAGCAGCCATCGCAGGCCGAACCGCACCACCGTGGCGTCGGTTTCCGGCCATCTGTCGGAGATCATGGCCGGGGACTGTATCCGTACGGCGGTCAGTCCACCAGGTCCCTGACCACCGCATCCGCCAGCAGCCGCCCCCGCAGGGTCAGGACCGCCCGGCCTTCCTCGTACGGCCCCTCCTGCAGGAGCCCGTCCGCCAGCGCCCGGCGGGACGCCGCGAGGCCCTCGTCCTTCAGCAGCGCCAGCGGCGCCCCCTCCCGCAGCCGCAGCTCCAGCAGGACGCGCTCCACGCGCCGGTCCTCGTCGGACAGCAGCTCCCGGCCGGCGCCCGGTGAGCGGCCGGAGGCGAGCGCCGCCGCGTACGCCCCCGGATGCTTGACGTTCCACCAGCGCACGCCGCCCACGTGCGAGTGCGCCCCGGGGCCGGCGCCCCACCAGTCGGCGCCGCGCCAGTACAGCTCGTTGTGCAGGCAACGGCCCGCCTGCGAGGTGGCCCAGTTGGAGACCTCGTACCACTCGAAGCCCGCCGCGCTCAAAGTCTCCTCGGCGATCAGGTACCGGTCCGCGTGCACGTCGTCGTCGGTCATCGGGATCTCGCCGCGGCGGATACGGCGGGCGAGCTGGGTGCCCTCCTCGACGATGAGGGCGTAGGCGCTGATGTGGTCCGGCCCGGCGCCGATCGCCGCGTCCAGCGAGGCCCGCCAGTCGTCGTCGCTCTCCCCGGGCGTGCCGTAGATCAGGTCCAGGTTGACGTGGTCGAAGCCCGCCGCCCGCGCCTCCGCGACGCAGGCCTCGGGGCGGCCGGGGGTGTGGGTGCGGTCCAGGATGTCCAGCACGTGCCGCCTGGCGCTCTGCATGCCGAAGGAGATCCGGTTGAAGCCGCCCTCCCGCAGCGCGGCGAGGTACGCGGGGTCGACCGACTCGGGGTTCGCCTCCGTGGTGATCTCGGCGTCCGGGGCCAGCCCGAACTCGTCCCGGACGGCCCCCAGCATCCGTACGAGATCGCCGGCGGCCAGCAGGGTGGGCGTACCGCCGCCGACGAACACCGTGCGGACCGGGCGCGGGTCGTCGCCGAGCACCTTGCGGGCGAGCCGGATCTCGTCCGTCAGCGTGTCCGCGTAGTTGTCGCGGGACGCGAGGACGCCGCCGGTGCCGCGCAGCTCGGTCGCGGTGTAGGTATTGAAGTCGCAGTAGCCGCAGCGGGTCGCGCAGTACGGGACGTGGAGATAGAACCCGAGGGGCCGCTCGGCGGCGCCGGCGAGCGCGTGCGCGGGCAGCGCGCCGTCGGCGGGGACGGGCTCGCCGTCGGGGAGTGCGGAAGGCATGCCTTCCATTGTCCAGCACCGGCGCCGTGACCCGGCCGCCGTCACTCCGCCTGGAGGACCAGCAGGGCGAGGTCGTCCTCGGGCGGGCCGCCGCTGAAGTCGTGGACCAGGCGGCGGATCCTTTCGGCGATCTCCTCGGCGCGCAGGCCGGCGCAGCCGGACAGGGCGTGGGCGAGGCCGTCGCCGTCGTCGAACTGGCGGGAGCCGGAGCGCCGCTCGGTCACCCCGTCGGTGACGCACAGCAGGCTGTCGCCGGGCCGCAGGTCGATGCTCTCGCTGGTGTACGTCTCGTCCTCGACGACGCCGAGCAGGGTCTGCGGGCGGGCCGCCGTGCGCACGGTGCCGTCGGGGCTCAGGACGAGCGGGAGCGGGTGGCCCGCGGAGGCGAGCGTGCAGCGGACCCCGCCGTCGTACGGCGTCAGCTCGCCGTACAGGAGCGACAGGAAGCGGGTCTGCGGCCCGTCCCCGGCGGCCACCGGCCGGCCGCCCGCCGCGACCAGGGCGCGCGCGGCGGCGTCGGCGGCCTCGGTGGCGTCGTCCAGGAGGAGCTGGTTGAGCCGGTCGAGGACGTCGGCGACGCGGTAGCCCTCGCGGGCGAGGAGGCGGAGCCACGGGCGGGCGAGGCCGATCACGACGGCCGCCTCGGGCCCCTTGCCCTGGACGTCCCCGACGGCGAAGCACCAGCGGCCGTCGCCGGCCGGGAACAGGTCGTAGAAGTCGCCGCTGGGGCCGCCCTTGTCGCAGGGCTCGTAGACGAGGGCGCTGCTCATCCCGGGGATCTCGGCGACCGCGCCGGGCAGGAGACCGCGCTGGAGGACCGCGCTGATGGTGGCCTGGCGGGCGTACTGGCGGGCCGCGCCGATCGCCAGGGCCACCCGGCGGCCGAGGTCCTCCACGAGCCCGGTGACCTCCTCGGGGAAGCCGCCCGGCCCGCACCGGCCGAGGACCAGCGTGCCGAGCGGCCGGCCGCCCGCGATCAGCCGGTACGCCAGAGCCGTGCCGTCGGCGCCCTGCGGGCCGAGCGCGGGGCCGGGCCACGGGTACGGTTCGGGGCCGGAGCGCAGGCCCTCACCGGGGCAGGGCGGCTCCTTCTCCAGGGCGCAGCGCAGTTCCTCGATGCGGTTCTCGCTGGCGTGCCAGACCCGGTCGGGCCCGCCGGCGGCACGGCCGCGCACGGTCGCCTCGTCCTCCAGCCACACCGCGCACCAGTCGGCGAGCCGGGGCACGATGAGCTGGCCGGTGAGGGCCGTGACCAGGTTCTCGTCCAGCTGTCCGGCGAGCAGGTCGGAGGCCTCGGCGAGGAACGACAGCGCGCCCCGGCCGAGCCAGTCCCGGTCGCCGTCGGCGCGGTGCGGCTGCGGAGCCAGGTCCTCGGCGACCTCCAGTGCCACGTCCGGCGCCGAGGCGTCCGGGTCGTCCACACCTCCGGGCGGCAGCCGCGCCCAGACGGTCTTGGCGCCTGCGCGGTAGGTGACGCCCCAGGACTCGGCGAGGGTGGTGACCAGGCGCAGGCCACGCCCGTACTCGGCGCTGTCGTACGAGCCGTCGCCGCCGAGGGCGTCGCGCGGGGCGCGGGAGGGGTGCCGGTCGCCCACCTCCACGACGAACGCGCCGGTCTCCTCCAGCCGCCAGTCGACCTCCACGTCCGTGCCGGCGTGCACGACGGCGTTGGTGACCAGCTCGCTGACCACGGCCAGGGCGTCGTCGACGAGCCGGACGGAGACCCCGGGCGCCTCGGCCAGCGCGGCCTGCACCATGGCCCGAGCCGACCCGGGCGCGAGGGGGCTGCCGGGCAGCGTCGCCCGGCCCCGGGCCTCCCTGGCCCGGGGCTCACTCTCCCTCTGCGTCGGTATGGCCGCCATGTCCATGCGGCCAGGGTGACAGACAGGGGGCGGCCATAAGCGGGGAGTTACCGAAATGGACAGAAGTGGGCGCCTTTTGAGCGCCGCTGAGCATCCAGGGGCGCGGGACGCCGTCGCTGTGCGGCTGCGCCGCATGGGCGCGCCGAGCCACGACGGGCCCGCGGCTCCCCGCTGACCGAACCGCCCCCTTACCTCTCCCTCGTCACTTCTCCCTCGTCCCGGCGTACATCTCCTCGATGAGGTCCTTGTACTCCCGCTCCACGACGGGCCGCTTGAGCTTCAGGCTCGGCGTGATCTCCCCGTGCTCCACGTCGAGGTCCCGCGGCAGCAGCCGGAACTTCTTGATGGTCTGCCACTTCTGCAGCCCGGCGTTGAGCTGCCGCACATACCCGTCGACCATCTCGACCGTCTGCGGGGCGGCGACGATCTCGGCGTACGACTTGCCCTCGAGCCCGTTCTCCTTCGCCCAGTCCAGGATCGCGATCTCGTCCAGGGCGATGAGGGCGGTGCAGTAGTTCCGGTCGGCGCCGTGCACCAGGATGTTGGAGACGTACGGGCACACCGCCTTGAACTGCCCCTCGACCTCGGCCGGCGCGACGTACTTGCCGCCGGAGGTCTTGATCAGGTCCTTCTTGCGGTCGGTGATGCGCAGATAGCCGTCGGGCGACAGCTCGCCGATGTCGCCGGTGTGGAACCAGCCGTCGGACTCCAGCACCTCGGCGGTCTTCTCGGGCAGCTTGTGGTAGCCCTGCATGATGCCGGGGCCGCGCAGCAGGATCTCGCCGTCGTCGGCGATGCGCACCTCCGTGCCGGGCAGCGGCTTGCCGACCGTGCCGGTGCGGTAGGCCTCGCCGGGGTTGACGAAGGAGGCGGCGGAGGACTCGGTGAGGCCGTAGCCCTCCAGGATGTGGATGCCGGCGCCGGCGAAGAAGTAGCCGATCTCGGGCGCGAGCGCGGAGGCGCCGGAGACGCAGGCGCGCAGCCGGCCGCCGAAGGCCTCACGGAGCTTGGAGTAGACGAGGGTGTCGGCGACCTTGTGCTTGGCGGCCAGCCCGAAGGGCACGGCGGCGGTGCCGGTGCGCCGGAAGTGGTCCTGGCTGACCTTGGCGTACTCGCGGGCGACCTCGGCGGCCCACTGGAAGATCTTGTACTTGGCCGGGCCGCCCTCGCGGGCCTTGGCGGCGACGCCGTTGTAGACCTTCTCGAAGATGCGCGGCACGGCCGCCATGTACGTCGGCTTCACCACCGGGAGGTTCTCGATGATCTTGTCGACGCGGCCGTCGACGGCGGTGACGTGCCCGACCTCGATCTGACCGGAGGTGAGCACCTTGCCGAAGACGTGCGCGAGCGGCAGCCACAGGTACTGCACGTCGTCCATGGTGACCAGGCCGGTCGCGGCGATCGCCTTCGCCATGTACGCCCAGTTGTCGTGCGGGAGCCGGACTCCCTTGGGGCGGCCGGTGGTGCCGGAGGTGTAGATGAGGGTGGCGAGCTGCTCCCGGGTGATCGCGCCGACCCGCTCCTTGATCAGCTGCGGGTGCTGCTCCAGGTAGGCGGCGCCGCGCCGCTCCAGCTCGGCGAGGCTGATGACCCAGTCGCCCGTCTCGGCGCCGGCCGGGTCGATGACGACGACCTTGGTCAGGTCGGGCAGCTCGGCGCGCTTCTCGAGCGCCTTGGCGACCTGGGCCGCGTCCTCGGCGATCAGCACCCGGCTCTCGGAGTCGGAGAGGATGAACGCCGACTCGTCCGCGTTGGTCTGCGGGTAGACGGTGGTGGTCGCGCCGCCCGCGCACATGATGCCGAGGTCGGCGAGGATCCACTCGACGCGGGTGGAGGAGGCGAGCGCCACGCGCTGCTCGGGCTGCACGCCCAGCTCGATGAGGCCGGCCGCGATCGCGTAGACCCGCTCGGCCGCCTGCGCCCAGCTGAGCGACTTCCAGTCGTCGGGGCCCTGACCGGAGGCAGGCGGCACCGGATAGCGGTAGGCCTCGGCGTCCGGTGTGGCCGCCACGCGCTCCAGGAAGAGGGCCGCGACGGACGGCGGACGGTTCTCGATCAGGGTCTGTGTGTCGCTCACGACATCCTCCGGGGCCCGCGACGGTGCGGCGTACTCGGTGCGGCTGGGATCACTCACGGTGGGGGTTCGTGCTGCTGCTGCGCTGTTGTTTAACTCGCGAGTAACTATCGAGCAGGGATCAGAGTAAGCCGCGACCGGCCGCTGCGTAAGGGGCTTCGGCCAGTCACTTTTCCGTCGTCGCGACGCCATGGACGCGCGGGAGCCCGCCGCGCTTTCGCACGACGGGCCCCCTTGTGTCCCGTTTGTGGACGTAACCGGCTGTTACCGCTGGTTACTTCTTGCCCTTGACCGACCCCGCACTGTCATCGCTCGACAGGACGGCGATGAAGGCTTCCTGCGGAACCTCCACGGAACCCACCATCTTCATCCGCTTCTTGCCTTCCTTCTGCTTCTCCAGCAGCTTCCGCTTACGGGAGATGTCACCGCCGTAGCACTTGGCGAGGACGTCCTTGCGGATGGCGCGGATGGTCTCGCGGGCGATGACCCGGGAGCCGATGGCGGCCTGCACCGGCACCTCGAAGGCCTGCCGCGGGATCAGCTCCTTGAGTTTGGCGACGAGCCGCACGCCGTACGCGTACGCCTGGTCCCTGTGGGTGATCGCGGAGAACGCGTCCACCTTGTCCCCGTGCAGCAGGATGTCGACCTTGACCAGGGAGCTGGTCTGCTCGCCGGTGGGCTCGTAGTCCAGCGAGGCGTAGCCGCGGGTCTTGGACTTCAGCTGGTCGAAGAAGTCGAAGACGATCTCGGCGAGCGGCAGCGTGTAGCGGATCTCGACGCGGTCCTCCGAGAGGTAGTCCATGCCGAGCAGGGTGCCGCGCCGGGTCTGACACAGCTCCATGATCGAGCCGATGAACTCGGTGGGCGCGAGGATGGTGGCCCGCACGACCGGCTCGAAGACCTCGTTGATCTTGCCCTCGGGGAACTCGCTCGGGTTGGTGACCGTGTGCTCGCTGCCGTCCTCCATGACCACGCGGTAGACCACGTTGGGGGCGGTGGCGATCAGGTCGAGGCCGAACTCGCGCTCCAGCCGCTCCCGGATCACGTCCAGGTGCAGCAGACCGAGGAAGCCGACGCGGAAACCGAAACCGAGGGCCGCGGAGGTCTCCGGCTCGTAGACCAGCGCGGCGTCGTTGAGCTGCAGCTTGTCCAGGGCCTCGCGCAGCTCCGGGTAGTCGGAGCCGTCGAGCGGATACAGACCCGAGAAGACCATCGGCTTCGGGTCCTTGTACCCGCCGAGCGCCTCCGTGGCCCCCTTGCTCTGGCTGGTGACGGTGTCACCGACCTTCGACTGGCGGACGTCCTTCACACCGGTGATGAGATAGCCCACCTCGCCCACCCCGAGGCCGTCGGCCGGCAGCATCTCGGGCGAGTTGGTGCCGATCTCCAGCAGCTCGTGGGTGGCGCCGGTCGACATCATCCTGATGCGCTCGCGCTTGTTGAGCTGGCCGTCGATGACACGGACGTACGTCACGACACCGCGGTAGGAGTCGTACACCGAGTCGAAGATCATCGCGCGGGCGGGCGCGTCGGCGACGCCGACCGGCGCCGGGATCTCCTTGACGACCTTGTTCAGCAGCGCGTCCACGCCGAGACCGGTCTTGGCGGAGACCTTCAGCACGTCCTCCGGGTCACAGCCGACCAGGTTCGCCAGCTCCTCGGCGAACTTCTCCGGCTGCGCCGCCGGCAGGTCGATCTTGTTGAGCACCGGGATGATCGTGAGGTCGTTCTCCATCGCCAGGTAGAGGTTGGCGAGGGTCTGCGCCTCGATGCCCTGGGCGGCGTCGACGAGGAGGATGGTCCCCTCACAGGCGGCGAGCGACCGCGAGACCTCGTAGGTGAAGTCGACGTGCCCCGGGGTGTCGATCATGTTGAGGATGTGGGTCGTGCCCTGGTCGGGGCCCTCGGTGGGGGCCCAGGGCAGACGCACAGCCTGGGACTTGATCGTGATGCCGCGCTCGCGCTCGATGTCCATCCGGTCGAGGTACTGAGCACGCATCTGCCGCTGCTCGACCACACCGGTCAGCTGGAGCATCCGGTCGGCGAGCGTGGACTTGCCGTGGTCGATGTGCGCGATGATGCAGAAATTGCGGATCAGAGCCGGGTCGGTACGGCTCGGCTCGGGCACATGGTTAGGGGTCGCGGGCACGCAGGGTCCTGTCTCTTGAGGCGCCTTATGCCTCGGGTCGGATCGATACGTAGTCTCCATGGTCCCACGCGGAGGGACCGGGCACCGTTTTGGGCCGCTCGCAGGGCCACTGGTACTGTAGATGGCTGTGCCTCATGCCCTCTCAGCGCGAGGCGCGACAAACAATTTTGGATCACCGGTACGGGACCCTCGCGGCCCCGCGCCTGAACCTGAAAAGGCTCCTTCGTGGCGAACATCAAGTCCCAGATCAAGCGGATCAAGACCAACGAGAAGGCCCGGCTGCGCAACAAGGCCGTCAAGTCCTCCCTGAAGACCGCGATCCGCAAGGCTCGCGAGGCCGCTGCCGCGGGTGACGTCGAGAAGGCCACCGAGCTGCAGCGCGCTGCCGCGCGTGCGCTCGACAAGGCCGTCTCGAAGGGCGTCATCCACAAGAACCAGGCCGCCAACAAGAAGTCGGCGCTTGCTTCCAAGGTCGTGTCCCTCAAGGGCTGAACCTCCTCTGTGATCTGACCGCCGGAAGGACCCAGAGCGGGCCCTCTCTCATCCGCTCCCGACCGGCACCCCGGATTCGCACGCGGCCTGCGTTCGCCACGCGGGTGCGAGTCCATCCAGCTCCAACCGAAGCCCCGCCACTCCCCCTTCCCCAGGGTGGGTGACGGGGCTTTCGGCATGCCGGGACAGCTTTTGCGAGCGGGCGCTGGGCTGGAGGTCGGCAAGCGGGGGCTGGGGGGAGTTCGGCAAGCGGGGGCTGCGGTGGAGTCCCGCAAGCAGGGGCTGGGCTGGAGGTCGGCAAGCGAGGGCTGGGGCCGACTTCTGCAAGCGGGGGCTGCGGTGGAGGTCGGCAAGCGAGGGCTGGGGGGAGTTCGGCAAGCGAGGGCTGGGCGGAGTTCGGCAAGCGAGGGCTGGGGTGGAGTCCCGCAAGCAGGGGCTGGGGTGGAGGTCGGCGAGCGAGGACTGGGGCCGACTTCTGCAAGCGGGGGCTGCGGTGGAGCCTCGGTATCTCTGGCTATCCCCGGCCGCGGGAGCGAGCGGCACGGGCGATCACCACGACGGCCTTCTCCAACGCGTACTCGGGGTCATCGCCGCCGCCCTTCACGCCCGCGTCGGCCTCGGCGATCGCCCGCATCGCCACCGCGACCCCGTCCGGTGTCCATCCCCTCATCTGCTGCCGTACCCGATCGATCTTCCACGGCGGCATCCCCAGCTCCCGCGCGAGATCCGCCGGCCGCCCCCCGCGCGCGGAGGACAGCTTGCCGATCGCCCGCACGCCCTGGGCGAGCGCGCTGGTGATCAGCACCGGCGCCACGCCGGTCGCCAGCGACCATCTGAGCGCCTCCAGCGCCTCCGCCGTGCGCCCTTCCACGGCCCGGTCCGCGACCGTGAAGCTGGAGGCCTCGGCCCGGCCGGTGTAGTACCGCCCGACGACCGCCTCGTCGATCGTCCCCTCCACGTCGGCGACCAGCTGGGAGACCGCCGAGGCCAGCTCCCGCAGATCGCTGCCGACGGCATCGCAGAGCGCCTGGCACGCCTCGGGCGTGGCCGAACGCCCGAAGGAGCGGAACTCGCCCCGCACGAAGGCCAGCCGATCCGCCGGCTTGGTCATCTTGGGGCAGGCGACCTCCCGCGCGCCCGCCTTGCGCGCGGCGTCGAGCAGCCCTTTGCCCTTGGCCCCGCCCGCGTGCAGCAGCACGAGCGTGATCTCCTCGGCGGGCGCCCCGAGATACGCCTTCACGTCCTTGACCGTGTCGGCGGACAGGTCCTGCGCATTGCGTACGACCACGACTTTCCGCTCGGCGAAGAGCGAGGGACTGGTGAGCTCGGCGAGCGTGCCGGGCTGCACCTGGTCCGGGGTGAGGTCGCGTACGTCCGTGTCGGCGTCGGCGGCCTTGGCGGCGGCCACCACCTCCTGCACGGCACGGTCGAGCAGGAGGTCCTCCTGGCCCACGGCGAGCGTCACCGGGGCGAGAGGGTCGTCATTCGCAGTCTTCCTGGCCATTGCTCAAAGCATCCCACGCGGCACTGACAACCGGACCCCCCACAGCCCCTGACCAATCCCTGACCGCACCCGGAGGAGGTCTCGGGGTTGAGGCCCGGGGCTCGACGGGTTGGGGCTGAGGACCCCGGGGCTCGACGGGCCGGGGCTTAGGGACCCGGGGCCTCGGCGGGTCGGGGCGGGACCGAGGCCGAGGGCAGGAGTGCCGGGGGGAGGAGTGGGGCCTGGGTCGGCGTCGGGGTCGTGCGGCGCCGCGTCGGAGCCGGTCACGGCTTCCCGGTCACGGCTCCTCGCGCCAGCCCTCCCACTCGCCCGCGAACGCGTCCAGTTCCGCCGGATCCAGCCGTCCGCCCTCGTCCCGCAGCACCACCAGCCACTGCGCGTCCTCGGCGTCGTCCTCCCCGGCCAGCGCGTCCCTGACGAGCCGGGGCTCCTCGTCGATGCCGAACCGCTCCCCGAGCGTCGCGGCCACCTCCTCCGCCGCGTCCCGGTCGGGCAGCACCAGCACATGTCGCACATCACTCACGGCCACATTCTCCTGCACCGCACGGAAACCCAACCTCCAGGTCAGCCCATGGCCCACCATCTGCACGTCGAGGTCGACCCGGATGCCCGGTGTCCATTCGGTCACTTCGGGCTCGGGGTCCGGTTCCGCACCGTCGGCACACGGTCCAGCTCGATCCCGAACCTCTCCCGGTACGCCGTCAGCACCTCCTCGTCCGTCTCCAACTCCCGTGCGCCGCACGTACCGTCGGCCGCCGTCGTCTTCAGTTCGCGCCCGCTGAGCGTGATCCGCCCGCCGTCCTCGGTGAGCCGTGAGCAGACCAGCGACCGGGTGAAGTGCGACAGCGGCGAGGTGCTGTGCCACCAGGCGCCGGCCACGCAGTCCCCGAGCGCCCGGGGTCGCGTCTCCAGCCGGTACCGCGGCGTCCCGTCCCGTACGACGTCCAGGTCCCCGGCGCCGGCCGAGCCGCCGCCCCGCACCCCGGCCGCGTCCGGCCCGGCGTCCGCCACCCGGAACACCCCGCCGGGGTCGGCCTGCTCCGCGCGGTCCGTGCAGCTCAGCGGGTGGTGGCTGTGCGCCCCGAACCCGACGTCCGCGAGCCAGGTGTCCCCCTCCACCGTCCCCACCCGCAGGGCGAGATGGTCGTAGGGGATGCCGAGCCGCCCCTCGTCGCCGTACACGCGTGCCGCGAGCAGCTCGACCTCGTAACCGAGCGCGGCGAGCAACGCACCGAAGGCGCCGTTCAGTTCGTAGCAGAAGCCACCCCTCCCACGTCCGATCAGCTTGTCCAGCAGCCGCCCCTCCTCCAGCACGATCTCGTCGCCGAGGTGGATCGACAGGTTCTCGAAGGGCACGGTCCGCAGATGGCGCAGATGCAGCTCGTGCAGCGCCCGGCTGGTGGGTTTCGGCGGACGCTGCGCCCCGATCCGGCGGAGATATGCGTCGGCCTGACGTGAGTCCATGGACCCAGTCTGGTCGAACACCCGGTCATCGGTCTCTCGCCACCCGCATCTCCCCGCCCGTCCCTCCGGTCCCGCCGACCGCGAGTTCTCCGTCCCGGTCGGTGCGCAGCACCAGCGCCCCGCCCGCCCGCAGCGCGGCCACGGTCGCCGGCGCCGGGTGTCCGTACGGGTTGTCCTCACCACAGCTGATGAGCGCCACCCGGGGAGCCGCAAGGCGCATCAGCTCCGGATCCTGATACGCCGACCCGTGATGGGCGACCTTCATTACGTCCACACCGGCCAGCTCGGCGGCCACCGGTGACCGTGCCAGCGCCTGCTGGGCCGGCGGTTCGAGATCGCCCAGCAACAGCATGCGCAGCCCGCCGGAGCGGACCAGCATCGCGACGCTGGCGTCGTTCGGATCCTCCGGCTCCGGCACCGGCCCCGGCCAGAGCGGGGTGCGTGTGTCCCCGGGCGGCCGGACACTCGGCGGGGGCCACAGGACCCGCCAGGACAGCGGTCCGGTGCGCCGCTCCTCCCCCGCCACGGCCCGCGTGACCGGGATGTGCCGCGACGCCGCCTCCCTTCTGACGAAGTCGGCCTGATCGGCGGGCTCCTCGAATCCCGTGGTCTCGATCGCGGCCACCGAACGGCCCCGCAGCACACCGGGCAGTCCCGCGACATGGTCGGCGTGGAAGTGGGTCAGGACGAGCAGCGGCACTCGTGTGATGCCCAGTTGCCGCAGGCAGTGGTCGACCAGCGCCGGATCGGGTCCGGTGTCCACGACCACTCCGGCTCCCTCACCCGCCGCCAGGACGGTCGCGTCACCCTGTCCCACGTCGCACATCGCGTACCGCCAGCCCGGTGGCGGCCAGCCCGTGATCACCCGGGTCAGCGGCACCGGCCGCACCACCGCCAGCAGCACCAGCACCCCGAGCAGCCCGCACCACCACGGGTGCCGCATCAGCCGCCGGCCGGCCAGGACGACGGCCACGGTGACCACCGCGAGCGCCAGCGCCCCCGGCCAGCTGCCCGGCCAGTCGACTCCCGCGCCGGGCAGCGCGGCCCCCGTCCGGGCGACCCGGGCGATCCAACCGGCGGGCCAACTCGCGCACCACGCCAGCGCCTTGGCGAGTGCCATCGCCACCGGCGCCGTCACCAGCGCCGCGAACCCCAGCACCGTGGCCGGTGCCACCGCCACCTCGGCCAGCAGGTTGCACGGCACCGCCACCAGGCTCACCCGCGCCGACAGCACCGCGGTGACCGGCGCACACACCGCCTGTGCCGCAGCGGCCGTTGCCAGCGCCTCCGCGAGCCTGGGCGACACCCGGCGCCGGCGCAGTGCCTCGCTCCAGCCCGGGGCCAGGACGAGCAGCGCGCCGGTGGCCAGCACGGAGAGCAGAAAGCCGTAACTGCGGGCCAGCCACGGGTCGTAAAGCACCAGCAGCAGGACTGCCGTGGCCAGTGCGGGAACCAAGGATCTACGGCGTCCGGTGGCCAGGGCGAGCAGCGCGACCGCACCGCACGCCGCGGCCCGCAGCACGCTGGGGTCGGGCCGGCACACGACCACGAATCCCAGCGTGAGCACTCCGGCCAGCAGCGCCGTCGCCCGCAGCGAGAGCCCGAGGCGCCGGGCCAGGCCACGGCGTTCGGCAAGCTGCGCCAGTCCGGGCGGGCCGATGAGCAGCGCGAGCAGGACGGTGAGGTTGCTGCCGGACACGGCCAGCGTGTGCGCCAGGTCCGTCTCCTTGAACGCGTCGTCCAGCTCGGGTGTGATTCGTGAGGTGTCTCCGACGACGAGCCCCGGAAGGAGCGCACGCGCGTCCCCCGGCAGACCGTCGGTCGCCTCCCGCAGCCCGGCCCTGAGCCGTCCCGCCAGCCGTTGCGGTCCGCTCGGCCCGGCCACGATCCGCGGTCCCGGACGGCCACGCACCCGCAGCACGGCCGCGGTCCGCTCGCCACCGCTCAGCGCGGGCGCCAGCCGCCCTCTCACCCACAGGCGCGTGGACGGCAACAACCCGAGCCAGGCCTGCCGTGCCCCCTGCGGACCCTGTGCACGCCATGCGCCCTGTCCACCTCGCGCGCCCGGGCCAGCCGGCAGAGCCGCGTCCCCCTCCCCCGCGGAACCGCCGTTCCGAGCGGCAGTTCCTTCCGGTGCCGGGACGTCCGCGTCGACGACCAGCAGCACCGGGGTCCGCGTCCGCACGCTCGCCCCATCGGTCCGCTCGACGCGCCGCACCTCCGCCCGGGCCAGCACCGCCACCGGCGCCGCGTGATCACCGCGCACGCGCGGCCGGCTCAGCCAGGGGTCACCGCTCACCTCGACCTCGGCGGTCACGGTCGCGTACCGCCGGCCCAGCTCGGGCACCGGCCCGCGTCGCAGGTCCGCTCCGTGCAGCCCGGCCGAGGCCGCCGCCGCGGCAACGCAGAGCAGCACGGCGGCGACGGAAGCACGGGCCCACGCGAACCGCCCGGTCGACCGCCTGACTTGTGCCCTCCGTCCAGACCCGGCCGATGGCGCCGGTGCGTTGGGTGCCTGCTGTGCCGCCATTGCGTTCGGTGCCGTCTGCACCGCTGGTCCGATGGCTGCCTGCCGTGCCGCCGGTGCGTTCGCTGCCGTCTGCGCCGCCGCTACCGGCCGTCCGGCCCTGCCCGGTCTCCGCGCCCGCAGCAGGACGACCCCACCCACCAGGCAGATGCCCACGATACCGGCCGTCCAGGGCGCCGGTGTGTTCAGTGTCAGAGCCGCCGTGGCCCAAGCCGCGAGCGCGGGTGGCACCAGACGCAGGTCCAGGGGCGCCGCCCGGTCACCGTGAGCGGTCCCGTGCGCGCTGAGGTCGTGACTCGTGCCGCCGGCCCCCGGGTTCCCTCGCCCGGCATTCGCCAGCCGGCCCGAACTCCCGCGCTGCGGCGGCCGGTCGGTGATCGTGCGGCTCATGGCCGTACCAGGTTCCGCAGATCGTTGAAGCGGCGGTCACCGATGCCGTTGACCTCGCGCAGTTCGTCCACCGAGCGGAAACCGCCGTGCTGGGTGCGGTAGTCGATGATGTGCTGAGCGAGGACCGGGCCGACGCCGGGCAGCGTGTCGAGCTGGTCCGCCGTGGCCGTGTTGAGCGAGACGGGCGCGGCGGGACCCGCTCCGGCCTGGCCGGTGGCCGGCCCTGCCGCCGGGCCGGGCGGAGCCATCGCCCCGGCGGGTGCGCCGACGACGATCTGTTCACCGTCGGTCAGGAAGCGAGCCCGGTTGAGCCCCTCGGTGCTCACCCCCGGACGGACACCGCCGGCCGCCCGCAGCGCGTCGACCACCCGGGAGCCGGCCGGCAGCCGCTGGATCCCCGGTTTGCGGACCTTGCCGCTGACGTCCACGACGATCTGCCCGCCCGGCGTCGCCGAGGCTCCCGCGCCCGCACCGGCTTTCGCGCCGTCTTCCTTCTTGGCGTAGGGCGTCGACGCCTCGGTGTAGGGCTTCTCCGCGCGCACCACTTGAGGTGCGCTCAGGGATTGGGTCCGCCCGGCCCAGAAGTGCTGCACGGCGAACACGGCTGCGGCCACGAGCACCACGGCGAGCGCCACCACTCCCCGCCGGTCCACCCCGCACCGCGCCTGCAACCACACGGGCATCCGCTCCCGCAGCGCGAGCCCCACCCGGTCCCGCCAGCCGGGGCCGACGGGCTGTGCCCCCTCCAACATGCCTGCCGCACCCAACGGTTCGACGTCTCCGAGAGTCGAGGTCGGCGCCGGCCCGTCAGTCGGCCCGGCGTGCGTCGCCGCGGTCGGGACGGGCTCTGCCGTGGTCGTCACCGCCCTCGCCGGGCTCAGCCCGGACGCTCGGCCGGTGACCGACACCGTGGCCGCTCGGGCCGCCACCTCGTCCGACGCCTCTGCTGCCTCCGCTGTCGTCACGGTCGGCGGACTCTCGGCTCCCTCCGCGTCCGGCGGTCCGTTTCCCGACTCCCGCCACTTCACCGCTCGTTCGCCGAAGAGGAGTTCCGCCCGGCGGCGCAGCTCCTCGGCCGGTGCCGGCGGGTGGTGGCGGGCACGGCGGTGGCCGATGGAGCGGCGGTGGCCGGTGCCACGGTGGTGGACGCGGCCGTCGGAGGCGGGGCCACGGCCGGGGCCGCTGGTCGGAGTGGCTGTGCGTGAACGTGATCGAAGTGCCATGCGACGAGGATGAGTCATCCCGCCGATTCGCGATGATCTTGGTCGATTTCGGGGGACAGCCGTCCCGTTGTGGATAACTCCGCCACCCGTACGAGTGATGTGGCAGACCGCGTGAAGGGTCAGCGGTGTGAGATCACCGCGCCGAGCAGCCCAGGACCGGTGTGTGCGCCGATCACCGCCCCGATCTCGCTGACATGGAGTTCGGCCAGGCCCGGCACCCGTTCGCGCAGCCGGTCGGCGAGCGCGGCGGCACGCTCGGGGGCGGCGAGGTGGTGGACGGCGATGTCGACCTCGGCGCCGCCCGCTCGCTCGGCGGCGATCTCCTCCAGGCGGGCGATGGCCTTGGAGGCCGTACGGACCTTTTCGAGCAGCTCGATGCGGCCGCCGTCGAGTTGGAGCAGGGGTTTGACCGCGAGCGCGGAACCGAGCAGGGCCTGTGCGGCGCCGATGCGGCCGCCGCGGCGCAGATACTCGAGGGTGTCGACGTAGAAGTAGGCGGATGTGCCCGCGGCCCGCTTCTCCGCGGCCGTGACGGCTTCGTCCACCGTGCCGCCGGCCTCCGCGGCCTCGGCCGCGGCGACCGCGCAGAAGCCGAGGGCCATCGCGACCATCCCGGTGTCCACCACCCGTACCGGCACCGGTGCCTCGCGCGCCGCGAGGACCGCCGCGTCGTAGGTGCCGGACAGCTCGGCGGACAGGTGCAGGGAGACGATCCCGTCGGCGCCGGACTCGGCGACCCTGCGGTAGGTTTCCGCGAACACCTCGGGGCTCGGCCGCGAGGTGGTGACGGGACGCCGCTTCTGCAGCGCCTGGGCCAGGGAGCGGGTGGAGATCTCGGTGCCCTCTTCGAGTGCCTGGTCGCCGAGGACCACGGTCAGGGGCACCGCTGTGATGCCGTGACGCTCCATCGTCCGTGGCGGCAGGTAGGCCGTTGAATCGGTGACGATCGCGACATGGCGGGACATGAGCTGGAGGTTACCTGCCGTGGTGCGCGCGCGGCAGCCCAGCCCCCATGGTGCGGCCCTGAGCGTCCGGCTCAGGTCGTGCTCTCGGGGCGCGGCTTCTTCTGCCAGGGGTGGACGAGACGCGGTGACGGCGGGGTGATCGCCTGACGGGCCTGCTCCTCGGCGGGGCGGGACGGACGGGAGCGGGCGCGCTGCGCCGCCGGGCCATGCTCAGGGGAGGCGGCGGACGCGGTGGAGGGGCCGGGCCGCTGTCCCGGTGCCGCCGCGGGTCCGGCCGGGGTCCAGTGGCGCAGGGCGTCGGCCTCGATGTCGATCTGGTCGCTGAGCGCCCCCAGATCGTCCTCGCCGAAGCGGCGCGCCCGGTCGCGGACCGCCCAGCGCAGCGAGTCCGCGGACTTGGTGATGCGCTCGGTGCGGCTGCGCAGCTCGGGCAGCCGTGCGGTGAGCTCGGCCCGGTCCGGCTCCGACTCCAGGCGCCTGAGGTCGGCGTCCAGCTCGTGTCCGTGCGCGCTGAGCCGCTGGAAGAGGCCGAGGGACTCCCTCAACGACTCGTCCTCGGCCACGCCCGCGTGCAGCGCGTCCTGGGTGGCACGCATGGAGGTGCGCAGCGCGAGCCGCAGCTGCGCGATCTCGGCGGCGGGGCCGACCTGGATGAAGGACTTGGCGCGCAGGGTGTGGTCCTCGACCGTGCGGCGGGCCTGCTCGATCGTCCGGTCCACGCCGCGCTTGGCGGCGCCGACCGCCTTGACCGTGGCGTACACGCCCAGGCCGATGAAGAGCAGGAAGAGCAGGGCGAACACGGCGATCACTGCTTCCACGACGCTCCTCCTCCGGCTGGGCGGCGCACTCGCCGCCTGCGCTTTCCACGGTAAACGCAGCGGGCAGGTCCGGAGTTCCAGAAAAACCCCGAACCTGCCCGTAGGGGACTACCCCGAGAGCCTGCCCGACGCTCCCCGCGGGTTACGCGGGAACGATGTTCACCAGCTTCGGGGCGCGGACGATCACCTTGCGGATGCCCGCGCCGCCCAGCGCCGCGACGACCTTCTCGTCGGCCAGGGCCACCTTCTCCAGTTCCTCCTCGGAGATGGCCGGCGGCACCTCCAGGCGAGCCTTGACCTTGCCCTTGATCTGCACGACGCAGGTCACGGTCTCGTCCACGACGTAGTTCGGGTCGGCGACCGGGAACTCCTGGTGGACGACCGAGTCGGTGTGGCCCAGCTTGCGCCACAGCTCCTCGGCGATGTGCGGGGCCAGCGGGGCCACCATCAGCACCAGCGGCTCGGCGACCGAGCGCGGCACCGCCGTACCCGCCTTGGTCAGGTGGTTGTTCAGCTCGGTGACCTTGGCGATGGCGGTGTTGAAGCGCAGGCCCTCCAGGTCCTGGCGGACGCCGTCGATCGCCTTGTGCAGGGCGCGCAGGGTGTCCTCGTCGGGCTCGGCGTCGGTGACGGTGACCTCGCCGGTCGTCTCGTCGACGATGTTGCGCCACAGCCGCTGGAGCAGCCGGAACTGGCCGACCACCGCGCGCGTGTCCCACGGCCGGGAGACGTCCAGCGGACCCATGGCCATCTCGTACAGGCGCAGGGTGTCGGCGCCGTACTCGGCGCAGATCTCGTCGGGCGTCACCGCGTTCTTCAGGGACTTGCCCATCTTGCCCAGCAGCCGGGTGACCTTCTCGCCCTGGTAGTAGTAGGCGCCGTCGCGCTCCTCCACCTCGGCGGCCGGCACCGCGATGCCACGGCTGTCGCGGTAGACGTAGGCCTGGATCATGCCCTGGTTGAACAACTTGTGGAACGGCTCGGCCGACGACACGTGGCCCAGGTCGTACAGGACCTTGGACCAGAAGCGCGCGTACAGCAGGTGCAGCACGGCGTGCTCGGCGCCGCCGACGTACAGGTCGACGCCTCCGTGCGGCCGGTCCTCGCGCGGGCCCATCCAGTACTGCTCGATCTCCGGGTCGACCAGCCGCTGGTCGTTGTGCGGGTCCAGGTAGCGCAGTTCGTACCAGCAGGAACCCGCCCAGTTGGGCATGGTGTTGGTCTCGCGGCGGTACTTCTTCGGCCCGTCGCCCAGGTCCAGGGTGACGTTGACCCAGTCCTCGTTGCGCGACAGCGGGGTCTCGGGCTGGGTGTCGGCGTCGTCCGGGTCGAAGGTGCGCGGGCTGTAGTCCTCGACCTCGGGCAGTTCCAGCGGCAGCATCGACTCGGGCAGCGCGTGGGCGACGCCGTCCTCGTCGTAGACGATCGGGAAGGGCTCGCCCCAGTAGCGCTGGCGGCTGAACAGCCAGTCGCGCAGGCGGAAGTTGACGGTGCCCTCGCCGATGCCCTTGCTCTGCAGCCACTCGGTGATGCGGGCCTTGGCCTCGGCGACGCCCAGGCCGTCCAGGGAGACCTCGTCGCTCGCCGAGTTGACCAGCTTCGCCTCGTACGAGACGAACGCGTCGTCCCACGTGGAGGTGTCGGTGCCGCGGCCGTCGGTCGGCTCGACCACGCAGCGGATCGGCAGCTCGAAGGCGCGCGCGAAGGCGAAGTCGCGGGTGTCGTGCGCCGGGACGGCCATGATCGCGCCGGTGCCGTAGCCCATCAGCACGTAGTCGGCGATGAAGACCGGGATCTTCTCGCCGTTGACCGGGTTGGTCGCGAACGCGCCGGTGAAGACGCCGGTCTTGTCCTTGGCCTCGGCCTGCCGCTCGACGTCGGACTTCGAGGCGGCCTGTGCGCGGTAGGCGGCGACGGCCTCGGCGGGCGTGGCGTGGCCGCCGGTCCACACCTCGTGGGTGCCCTCCGGCCAGGCTCCGGGGGTGAACTTCTCGACCAGCGGGTGCTCGGGCGCCAGCACCATGTAGGTCGCGCCGAACAGGGTGTCCTGGCGGGTGGTGAAGATCGTGATGTGCTCGCCGTCGATCGGGAAGTCGACGCGGGCGCCCTCGCTGCGGCCGATCCAGTTGCGCTGCTGCAGCTTGATGGCCTCGGGCCAGTCCAGCTCCTCCAGGTCCTCCAGCAGCCGGTCGGCGTAGGCGGTGATCCGCATGTTCCACTGGCGCAGCTTGGCCTTGAAGACCGGGAAGTTGCCGCGCTCGGAGCGGCCCTCGGCGGTGACCTCCTCGTTGGCCAGCACGGTGCCCAGGCCCGGGCACCAGTTGACCGGCGCGTCGGAGGCGTAGGCCAGGCGGTACTCGCCCAGGACGTCGGCGCGCTCGCGGGCGTTCAGCTCGCTCCACGCGCGCGTGGTGCCCGGAATCGGGCGCTCACCGGACTCGAACTGGGCGATCAGCTCGGAGATCGGGCGGGCCTTCCTCGCCTCGTCGTCGTACCAGGAGTTGAAGATCTGCAGGAAGATCCACTGGGTCCACTTGTAGTAGTCCGGGTCGATCGTGGCGAAGGACCGGCGCTTGTCGTGGCCCAGGCCCAGCCGGCGCAGCTGGGCCTTCATGTTCTCGATGTTGGCCTCGGTGGACACGCGCGGGTGCGTGCCGGTCTGCACGGCGTACTGCTCGGCGGGCAGGCCGAAGGCGTCGAAGCCCAGGGTGTGCAGGACGTTGTGGCCGGTCATGCGCTGGAACCGGGCGTAGACGTCGGTGGCGATGTAGCCCAGCGGGTGGCCGACGTGCAGGCCCGCACCGGAGGGATACGGGAACATGTCCATGATGAACTTCTTGGGCCTGGCGGCCAGCTCGGGGTCGCCCGCCAGGTCGCCCTTGGGGTTGGGCGCGGCGTAGGTGCCGTCGGCGTCCCAGAAGTCCTGCCAGCGTGCCTCGATCTCGGCTGCCATGGCGGCCGTGTAGCGGTGCGGCGCGGCCTCCGCCGACGTGGCGGCGGCAGCGGGGTTCGTCTCGCTCATGATCCTCAAAGCTCCATCGATCGTCTCTGCCAGCGGCTGTGACATTCAAAGAAACGAAAAAACCCCTCACACAGGAGGGGACGCCGCGCCGATGCCGACCTCACGGTGCGACCGGGGTCGGTACTGATCAGCGCGGCCCGCTAAGCAGAAGGCGTACGGCACGCATGGCGTTAGGGTACCGCAGGCCCTGAGCGAGCGGCGACGGCCTTGAGCAAGCCGGGTCGCGCTTCCGTATCCCTTGTGGACATGCCAGGACCCACGGGGGAGCTGAATCAAGGTCAACGACTACTTCGCGTACCGTCCACTGAGGGACATCGCTCCAGCCATCTTGTCCGTTGATAACAACGCAATAACGCAAACCCCCGTACTGATCGGTATGCAGCCACTTAGAGTTCGGCAGCGGGACCGCTTTCCCGAAACTGCTCGGAGTTGCCCCCATGAACCCTCGTCGTAGTACCAGCTCCCTCCCCAAACCGGGCCGCTCGGCCTATGGGGTGGCGTCCGCTGTCGTTCTGCTGCTCATACCCGTGGTCGTGCTGGTCGGAGGCAACCAGTTCCGCGACTTCCTGAACTTCGGCGCGGGCGTGTTGTCCCTGGTCTCGCTCAGCTGCTCGGTGATCTGGGGACTGTTCGCACAGGACCGGATCTTCCTGAACACCCGGCAGCGGATCGTCGGCCAGGCGGTGCACCGGACCACCGCGGTCGCCTCGATCGCGTTCCTGCTGCTGCACATCACCACGAAGATCGCGATGGGCCACACCCAGCTGATCGCCGCGATCATCCCCTTCTCGCTCGGCGTCACCGGAATCGGCGGCCTGATCGGCCTGGGCTCGCTGGCGGGCCTGCTGATGATCTTCGTGGGCATCACCGGAGCCCTGCGCAGCAACTTCGCCGCCCCGGCCCCCGTAGCCGCCCGCTGGCGCGCCATGCACATGCTCGCCTACCCCGCCTGGTGCGCGGCGCTGATCCACGGCCTGTACGCGGGGCGCTCGGCCAAGCCGGTCTTCGTGATCCTCTACAGCCTGTCGCTGCTGGCCGTGATGGCCGCCCTCGCCCTGCGCGCCGCTCCGCGCCCGGTCAGGCGCAAGGTCGCCGACCGGCTGGTGGCGCTGTTCGGCAGCTCCGAGCGGCCGGGGCTCGACGACCTGGACGCGAGCCGCTCCAGGGTGGCCGAGCCGGCGCCGGCGGGCTTCGGGGGCCGGCGTGAGCCCTGGGCAGCATCCGCCCCGTCCGCGCCGCTGTACCAGTCCCCCGTCGCCCCCGCCGCGGAACCGGCGTCGGGCTTCGCGGCGGCCTACCGCGCCGTCTCCACGCCCGGCCGCTCCCGGCAGTCGTACGCGGCCGGCCAGACCGCCCGCATGGACCTGCCGATGGACCTGCAGGCCACGGAGGCCGTCCCGCGCGTGGACGGCCAGTCCAGCACCTCGGGGAGCTGGCCGATCCCGTCCCCGCCCCCGGTCGGCGAGGCTCCGCCGTCCGCCTACGACCCGCTCCAGGACACCGGACAGACCATCCCCGTCTACGGCAATCCAGGCACTGCCGGATACGGCGGCAGTGACATGTACGACACCGGTGAGACAAACGGCCTCTATGGCGCGTACAACGCCAGTGACCCGTACAACAGCGGTCCCGCGACCGAAACGCTGCCTGGTGCGTCCTTCGACACACCGGGCTCGGGCGAATCCTGGAACACGCCGTCCGGAGGCTTTAAGTGAACGAGGCCCTGCCCGACGTCCCCGAAGTCCGCGTGGTCGGTCTTCCGCAACTCACGTCGGGCTTCGACCTTGTGGAGCGACTCGACCTGCCCATGCACCTGAAGGTGCACGGGCCGCTCGACCCGCTGGGCGGCGAGCAGCTGGCGCAGCTCGCCGAGAACATCAACCTCAAGGGCCGCGGCGGCGCGGGCTTCCCGTTCCACAAGAAGCTGCGCTCGGTCGCCGAGTCGGCGATCAAGCGCGGAGTGCGGCCGGTCGTCGTGGTCAACGGCAGCGAGGACGAACCGGCCTGCCGCAAGGACACGGTGCTGATCAACCGCGCCCCGCATCTGATCCTGGACGGCGCGCTGCTGTGCGCCGAGGCGCTCGGCGCGCGGACGCTGGTGATCGGTGTCACACGCGAATCGACGCAGCGCTCCATGGAGGCCGCGCTCGCCGAACGCGGGCTGAGCAACAGCCGTAGATCGGCGCTACGCGCGTGGGTGCAGCGCAATCCGGTGCGCATGGTCACCGGCGCGGCGGCCTCGCTGGTCCGCTCGATCGACGGCGGCCCGGCGATCCCGCCCGGCCGCAAGATCAGCGCCTCGCAGAGCGGCGTCGGCGGCGCGCCCACGCTGCTGTCCAACGCGGAGACGTTCGCGCAGCTGGCCATCGCCGCCCGCATCGGCCCCGAGCGCTACGGCAACACCGGCCTGTACGACGAGCCGGGCACCGTGATGCTCACGGTGTCCGGTGCGGTGGCCCGCCCAATGGTGCTCGAGGTCCCCACGGGGGTGCCGCTGCGCTACGTGCTGCAGCTGGCGGGCGCCCCGCCGGTGCCGCAGGGCGTGCTGACCGGCGGCTATCACGGCAAGTGGATCGACGCGGCGACCGTCAACGAGGCGATCGTCTCCCGCAACTCGCTGGACGCGGTGGGCGGTTCGCTGGGCGCGGGCGCGATCCTGCCGATCACCCAGGAGACCTGCCCGCTGGGCGAGTCGCTGCGGGTGGCGCAGTGGCTGGCCGAGGAGAGCGCCGGCCAGTGCGGCCCCTGCTACCTCGGGCTGCCGGCCGCGGCGCGCGGCATGGAGGACATCCTCAACGGCGGCGGTCCGGCCGCTCTGGAGGCGCTGAAGCAGGTCGCGAAGAACGTCAAGCGCCGCGGCGCGTGTTCGCATCCGGACGGCTCGGCGATGTTCCTGGAGTCGACCATCAAGGCGTTCACCGACGACCTGGCCGCGCATGTCCTCGGAAACGGCTGCGGACGGCCCGTGGAGGGCGTTTTGCCGCTCTTCGAGGGCGGCAGGGCCCCTACGGGCATCCCGGGCGGCGGAGAGCCCGAGGAGACCGGCGCCAGCCGCCAGAGGATCTACGTCGACTGGACGCTGTGCCGGGGCCACGGGCTGTGCGCCGACATCCTGCCGGAGGTGTTCGAGCTCGGCGCCGAC
This sequence comes from Streptomyces sp. NPDC007189, assembly GCF_040703635.1. Taxonomy (NCBI): domain Bacteria; kingdom Bacillati; phylum Actinomycetota; class Actinomycetes; order Kitasatosporales; family Streptomycetaceae; genus Streptomyces; species Streptomyces sp. NPDC007189. The sequence goes on along the minus strand of NZ_JBEYEY010000002.1, from coordinate 211,378 downwards.
GGTTTTCCGACGGTCGCCCAGGCGCAGGTGCCGCGTTACGCGGAGGCGAAGGCGCTGCGGGCGGTGCGCCGCTGCCCTGCGCTCGCCCTGCGCATCGAGGAGGACACCCGCGGACAGGCGCCGTCCCGCAACCTTCCGGTCGTCTCGCAGGGCCGGGGCCGGCGCGCGCTAGGCCGCTGAGCACACGAAGGGGGCGGGGTGCCCGGCTCGGGCGCCCCGCCCCCTTCGTTCGATTGCGTCCTGCGCAACACGCCGAAGGCGGACCATCCGTGAGGATGATCCGCCTTCGATTTCTGTGGAGCTAAGGAGAATTGAACTCCTGACCTCTTGCATGCCATGCAAGCGCTCTACCAACTGAGCTATAGCCCCTTGTTCTCTTGTTTCGCCCGGTTCCCCCGGCGACGACGTAAACATTACAGGCCCTGCGGCGCAGCGCCAAATCGGTTTCGACCCCGCCGCGATACAGGCATAAATGTCCGGTTTGCGGCGTGAACTCGTCGGCTACGCGCGTGTGGATGCCACCTGGTGGGGGTCGGTGCGCCGGCCTGTGGCGCGCCCCCTGGGAGTGCGGCACGCTAGAGGGCGCCCCGAAGTCCATCGGGGCGCCCTGGAATTGCCCTGTCGTCGCTCGGCGCGGCAGTCGGCAGCGAGCGGCGTCAAGCCGTGACGAAGGAGTAGAAGCGCTTGAGAGTGCAGTGTTCCTCGAGAAGGCGGCCGTAGATCGGCTCACCCTCCAATTCCCGGTACGTCTCGATCGGGTCGCCTTTTATGATCAGCGCCCGCGCGCATTCCTCGCACCAGTACTGGTAGTCGGGATTGATCGGCTCCATGTCACGGACGATCGGCGTACCGCTCCCACACCAGTCGCACTTTCGCCTGTGTGCACCCATCGATCAGCTCCAGCTGTGGCCGCAGGCCGTGCACACGTAGGAGATTCCGCCGTTGTCGCCGAGGACCTGGGCGACGTGCGCGGAACCGCAGGAAGGGCAGCTCAGCCGGGTGGTCGTGTCCTGTATCAACGCCGCACCGAGGAGGTGGCCGACCTCCTCAAGGATGCTCGCAGGCATCACTACTCCCTCCCGTCGGGCCGCGCCCCCTTCCGGCCGTTTGATTCTGCCACGGCCGGAGCAATACGGTCAGCGACGCCTCAGTACCAGTCCGGACACGGCACCCGCCGCTGCCGCCGCGGCCAGCGCCCAGGCACACACCGAGAACGCCTCCGCAGAGGTATACGAGCGCAGAACCGCGACTGACTCAAGCCGGTTCAGGAACAGTGTGCCGAAAGACGCCACGCCGATCAGCTGACCGAGCTGGGTCACCGTCGCCAGCAGGCCGCTGGCGTCCGCCGCGTCCTCGGGCCGCACAGTGGCGAGCGCTCCGGTGAGCGTCGGGCTGAAGGCGAGCGCGAGCCCGGCGCCCAGGCCCGTGTATCCGGCGTACAGCAGCACTCCCCCGTCGCCGCCCCCGTGGAAGGCCAGCCCCACGACGGCCACGGACACCGCGGTCAGCGCGAACCCGGCCGCCGTCAGCGCCCGCTGGAGCCCGGCGGGCCACCTCCGCCAGGTCAGGCTGACGGCGGCGAAGACCGCGGCGGTCGGGCCGAAGCTCAGGCCCGCCCGCAGCGCGCTGTAGCCGAGGCCACCCTGGACATGGAGGGTGAGCGCGAAGAGGAAGCCCGCATTGACCGACATCACGGTGAGGACGCGGAACACGGCCAGGCCGATCCCGGGGTGGCGCAGCACCCGCGGCGCGATCAACGGGGCGCCGCCGTGCCGGGCCAGCCGGGTCTCGTACCCGCAGAACAGCGCGAACAGCACCGCCGCTCCGGCCAGCGACAGCCAGGACCACAGCGGCCAGTCCTCCTCCTGCCCGAGCACCAGCGGCACGGTCAGCAGCGACACGGCCGCGCCCAGCAGCACCAGTCCGGACAGGTCCAGCGCACGCGCCCGCTCGCTCCGGCTCGCGCCGCCCAGCGGCAGGACCCGGCGGCCCAGTACGAGCAGCAGCGCGCCCACCGGCACGTTGACCAGGAACACCGGCCGCCAGCCGGTGCCGAACAGATCGGCGCTGACCAGCACGCCGCCCACGATCTGCCCGGCCACCGCGCCGACCGCCAGGACCGCCGAATAGGCGCCGAGCGCCCGGGCCCGGGCCTCGCCGGTGAAGGTGCGCTGGATCAGGCTGAGCACCTGCGGGATGGCCAGTGCGGCGCCGGCGCCCTGCACCAGCCGGAAGACGATCAGCTCGGTCGCCCCCTGCGCCAGGCCGCAGGCCAGCGAGGCGGTCGTGAACAGGGCGACGCCGGTGAGATGGACCCGGCCGTGCCCGAGCCGGTCGCCGAGCCGCGCGCCGGTGATCAGCAGCACGGAGTACGAGATGGTGTAACCGGCGATGACAAGTTGCAGGTCGGCGCCGGAGGCGTGGAGTTCGGAACCGATGGTGGGCGCCGCGACGTTCACGATGAACACGTCGAGGGCCGCCATGAACAGGGCGGCGAGCAGGACCGCGAGCAGCAGCCGGGACCGGTTGTCAGTGGCGGGTGCTTCACTGTGGGTGATGGAGGATTCCGGACCGCGACCGGCCGGGAGGTCACTGTCAGTGGCGGATGCTTCACTGGTCGCAGGGTTCGCAACGGGCCCGGTATCCGGCCCGGTTCGGGATGTCGTCGTCATGGCGTCGAGCCTGACGACGGTCCGGTACCGGTGCCGAGAGCCCGGCGATGCTGGTACTGCCAGCACCTGGCAGAGCCGGATCCGGGTGCCGACCATGAAGACGGGGACGACGGGGGACGAACGGGGGATCGACGATGACGATGACGACGAACACGGCGAGCAGTGCGAGCACGGCAAGCGCGCCGAACACGGCGCGCGCCGCACGGGAGAAGTGGACGACGGACGCTGCCGATACGGCACGGGCGGCGAAGGCGGCGCGACCGGCGAGCACGCAGCGGCGACGGCACGAGCTGGCCGCCTTCCTGCGCAGCAGGCGGGCGCGGGTGACACCCGCCGACGTGGGAATGCCGCCGGGCCTGCGCCGGCGCACGCCCGGGTTGCGGCGGGAGGAGGTCGCCCAGCTGTCCGGTGTGGGCGTGACCTGGTACACCTGGCTGGAGCAGGGCCGGCCGATCAACGCCTCACCGCAGGTGCTGGACGCGGTGGCCCGCACCCTGCGGCTGGACGCTCCGGAGCGCGAGCATCTGTACCGGCTGGCGGAGGTGCCGTTCGAGGCGGCGCCGGACGCCCTGCCGCGGCGGGTCGCCCCGGAGGTGCAGGGCATCATCGACACCCTGGACCCCCTGCTCGCGGTGGTCTACAACGCGCGCTACGACGTCCTGGCCACCAACGCCGCCTACCGGGACCTGTTCGCGGTGCCGCAGACCCTCAGGCTCGGTCTGCCGAACGTGCTGTGGACGCTGTTCACGGTGTCGGAGGACGCCTGCCCCGTGGTGGGGCGGGAGCGGGAGCTGCCGCTGATGGTGGCGACGCTGCGGTCGGCATACGGCAGACACGTGGGCGAGCCGGCCTGGGAGGACTACATACGCGCGCTGTCCGCGGCGAGCCCCTGGTTCGCGGAGCTGTGGGCGAGCGGTCAGGTGGTGCTTCCGGGGCCCCGGGTGAAGACCTTCCGGCACGAGGCGGTGGGTGAGCTGCGGATGACCTCGCAGTCACTGTCCATCGACGGCATGCCCGAGTGCCGGATCGTCGTCTACACCCCCGAGGACGAGGAGACGCGCGAGAAGGTCGGGCTGCTGCGGGCGCGGCGGATACGGCTGTGGCCGCCGGAGCACGAGGGCGAGGAGGCGGAAGACCTCGTCCGCGGCTGAACGCAGAAAATCCCGCCCCTGACGGGGACGGGACCTTCATCACCGATCCTTGATAACTCAACAGAGTGTCGATCAGTGGAGCTAAGGAGAATTGAACTCCTGACCTCCTGCATGCCATGCAGGCGCTCTACCAACTGAGCTATAGCCCCTTGCCACGCAGCCGAGCCGCATGGTGTTCCGCTCCCGCTCGGCGGGGCGAACAAGAAGAACTTTAGCCTGTGACCTGCCAGAAAGTGAAATCCGGTGTCCCGGGGGTGTCCCCGGCTCAGTCGTCGTCGCCGAGGACGGGCTCCGGGAGGGTGCCGGCGTTGTGCTCCAGCAGGCGCCAGCCGCGGGCCCCCTCACCGAGCACGGACCAGCAGCAGTTGGACAGGCCGCCGAGGCTCTCCCAGTGCCGGGCCTCCAGGCCGAGCAGCCGGCCGATGGTGGTGCGGATGGTGCCGCCGTGACTGACGACGACGAGGGTGCCGTCCTCCGGAAGCTTCTCGGCGTGCCGCAGGACGACCGGCGCGGCGCGGTCGGCGACCTCGGTCTCCAGTTCGCCGCCGCCGCGGCGCACCGCCTCACCGCGCTTCCAGGCGGCGTACTCCTCGCCGTGGCGGGCGATGATCTCCTCGTGCGTCAGCCCCTGCCAGACGCCCGCGTAGGTCTCGCGCAGGCCCTCTTCGAGGGTGACGTCGAGGCCGGTGAGCGAGGCCAGCTCGGCGGCCGTGTCCGCCGCCCGCTGCAGATCCGAGGAGACGATCGCGTCCGGCCTCAGGGAGGCCAGCAGCCGGGCCGCGCGGCGGGCCTGGCCCACGCCGGTCTCGGTGAGCGGCACGTCCGTGCTGCCCTGGAAGCGGCGCTCCACGTTCCAGGCGGTCTGGCCGTGCCGCCACAGGATGATGCGGCGGCCGCGGTTCTTCCGGTCGGTCACCTCGCCGGTGGCGCTCATCACCACTCCCCGCCCGGCTCCTGCTCGGCCTCGGCGGCCTGCGTCCTCGCGTGCTCCTCCGCCTTGCCGCGGGTGGCCTTGGCGTCGGCGGGCAGCTCCAGCTCGGGGCAGTCCTTCCACAGCCGCTCCAGGGCGTAGAAGACGCGCTCCTCGCTGTGCTGAACGTGGACGACGATGTCGACGTAGTCGAGCAAAATCCAGCGGGAGTCGCGGTCGCCCTCGCGCCGCACCGGCTTGGCGCCGAGTTCCTTCAGCAGGCGCTCCTCGATCTCGTCGACGATGGCCTTGACCTGGCGGTCGTTCGGCGCCGAGGCCAGCAGGAAGGCGTCCGTGATCGACAGGACGTCGCTGACGTCGTAGGCGATGACGTCGTGGGCGAGCTTGTCGGCCGCCGCCTGGGCGGCGGTGTTGATGAGCTCAAGGGAACGGTCGGTGGCGGTCACTGCGTAGCTTTCGGTCGGCGGTCACTGAACTTCTCAAGGGTCTCACGGACCGCCGGGCGCACCCCACGTGATTACGGTGGCACGTGGCGTGCGCGGGACCCGGTCAGGAACCGGCGGGCTTGTAGTCCTGGCCGAGGACGACCGAGACGTCGGCGCCCGAGGAGACGGTTCCCTTGGCCACGGAGCCGGCGGGCAGGCCGAGGGTCTTGGCGACCTCGGCGGCGTCCGGCTTGTGGGAGGCGTCGGAGTAGACCACCTTCGAGGTGGCCTGGGTGCCGGAGGCACTGCCGCCTTCCAGGAAGGTGAAGCCGCCGTTGAGCAGGACCACGCGGGCCTTCTCCGTGTCGTCCTTCACACCGGTGGCGTTCTGTACGGAGACCCGGACCGCGGAGCCGGCGTCGGGGCTCTTGGCGGTGCCGCCGAGGATGTCCTTCACCACGCTGTCGCTGGTCTTCGCGCTCAGGGTGCCGTCGGGCTGCACGGGCAGCAGGGCGGTCTTGTAAGTGCCGCTCTTGGCGAGGTCCGCGAGCTTGGCGAGGAAGGTGCCGAGGTCCTTGTCGGTGAGCGGCGGGTCGAGGATCTGGGCGAGGGTCTGCACGGTGGTCGTGGCCGACGCCGGGTCGGAGGACATCTTGCGCAGCACGCCCTGCATGACCTGGCCGAAGCGCTCCAGCTGGGCGTTCTGGGACTCGCCGGGGGCGCGGTAGGTGGCGTAGGCGACGGCCATCTTGCCGCTGAGGGTCTGCTCGCTGCCCTTGTGGACGAGCGGCTCGGCGCCCTTCTTCTTGGCGTCCGGGTCGGGCACGTCGGTGTTGGTGTCGATGTCGATGTTGCCGACCAGGTCGACGAGGTTCTGCAGGTAGGGGGTGTCCAGACGCCAGGTGCCCTGGATGTTGGTGCCCAGGACGGTGTCGAGCTGGTCACGGGTGCCGGAGGAGCCGTCGTCGTCCACCGACTTGGCGAGGGTCGTGGTGGAGCCGTCGTCGTCGCTCAGAGCGAGGGAGTTGGGCAGCAGCACGGTGCTGCCCTGCTTGGTGGTGGTGTTGTCGACCAGCAGCGCCGTGGAGGTGCCGCCCTTGCCGGTGACGTGCAGGTGGACGACTATCACGTCGCGTTTCTGGGCGCTGACCGGGGTGGCCGCGCCGGGCTTGGAACCGGAGGAGGACAGGCCGGGCAGCTTTCCGGCGTACCAGAGGTAACCGACGCCGCCGACGGCGACCAGGGCGAGGACGACGAGGAGGGCGATGATCCGGCTGCGGGCGCGGCGGCGGGCCTCCTCGCGGCGCTCGGTGCGGTTCTCGGTGAACTTCAGCCAGTCGATGACGTCCTCGGAGTCGCCGTCCGGCTCCTCGACGAACGCGAACTGCTCGGTGCGGTAGTCCCGTTCGTCCTCCTGTCCGGGCTCCTCGGAGTGCGCCGGGGAGGTCGGGGCATCCGCCGGGCCGGCCTGCTGCGGGATGTAGGCGGGCTGCTCGGTGACCCGGGGCTGCTGCCCGCTGCTCGCGGCCTGCCCGTAGGGGTCGTAGCCGGCGGGCTGCTGGGCGCCGGTGCCGTAGGGGTCGTACGGCGCCTGGGAGCCGTAGGGGTCGTAGCCGGGCCTGCCGGTGTCGTAGGAGGGCGCCTGCGGCTGCGGGCCGGTGGCGTACGGGTCGTAGCCGTAGCCCTGCTGCTGGGCGTACGGGTCGTAGGTGGCCTGCTGGGCCTGCGGTGCCGGCTGTGCCGGGACCTGCTGGTACACGGGCCGGCCGTACTCGTCGTAGCCGACGATCTCGTACGGACCGGCGCCGTAGCCTCCGTCGCCCGCGTCGTATCGGTCGTTCACCGGTGCCCCTCTCGGCTCACTCGCCGCGGTACAGCTCGCGCTTGTCGATGTAGCGCACGACTCCGTCCGGCACCATGTACCAGATGGGTTCTCCCTTGGCGACTCTCGCACGGCAGTCCGTGGAGGAGATGGCGAGGGCCGGGACCTCGACGAGGGAGACGCCGCCTTCCGGCAGGCCCGGGTCGGTCAGGTGGTGGCCGGGCCGGGTGACGCCGATGAAGTGGGCGAGGGAGAACAGCTCCTCGCTGTCCCGCCAGGTCAGCAGTTGGGCGAGGGCGTCGGCGCCGGTGATGAAGAACAGGTCCGTGTCGGGGTTGAGGGCGCGCAGGTCGCGCAGGGTGTCCACGGTGTAGGTGGGGCCGCCGCGGTCGATGTCGATGCGGCTGACGGAGAACTGCGGGTTCTCGGCGGTCGCGATGACCGTCATCAGATAGCGGTCCTCGGCCGGGGAGACCTTGCGGTGGGACTTCTGCCACGGCTGGCCGGTGGGCACGAACACCACCTCGTCCAGCTGGAACTGCGCGGCGACCTCGCTGGCGGCCACCAGGTGCCCGTGGTGGATCGGGTCGAACGTTCCGCCCATGACGCCCAGGCGCCGCTTGCCCGTGTGGGCGGGGCCGTGGCCCGGCCGGTGCAGCCGGTACTGCGGGTGCTTCACCGTGTCGTCGGCGGCCTCGTGCGCCGGACCGGTAGGCATGTCCTGCTCTCCCATGCGTGCAGACCCTACCGGCCCGGCTTGTGACGTCCGGCCGGGGACGGGGTCCCCGCTCAGCGGTCGCGGTTGAAGCGCGTGGTGATCCACAGCAGGAGCAGCAGGATGGCCAGGGCGCTGCCGCCGGTGACCGCCGGGTTGAGGCTGTTGTGGTGGCCGCCCTCGGCTTCGGCGAGGGTGACCAAGTGGGCTGCGGTGCTGGGAAGGCTCATCTTCGGCAGGACCTAACGCGTGTGGGCGGGATAAAGATGTCGGCTCATCGTATGCGGGCGGCCCGGCGGCGATCACGCCGACTCCGCCGTTGGGCCGGGCGGGGAACTTTCGCGAGCTGTCAGTCGTCTTTCCGCTTGTAGCCGCGCAGCAGGAACCAGGCGGTCAGTACACAACCCAGGATCATCAGGACGAGGACGATGCGGAGCAGATTCCCCGCCCCGTGCTGCTTGACGGCGCTCGCGGCGGCCTCGGTCAGCCAGACGGCTGCGGGGTGGTGCTCCATGAGTGGACTCCTTCGGCTGTACTGCCCGTCCACGGTATCTCCGCCTAGGCTGGGCTCCGCCTCGGGGGCACAGTGGGCACTCACACGCACTTGGGGGAAGACATGTCCGACGACGGCCGGCAGCAGACGGGGCACGAGCGCGTGCCGAGCAGGCAGCGCAGGCGCTTCCCCGGGATCTCCTCGCGTGCCTACGAGCACCCGGCCGACCGCTCGGCCCTGGTGGCGCTGCGCAAGCTGAGCGGATTCGACACCGTCTTCAAGGCGCTCAGCGGGCTGCTGCCCGAGCGGAGCCTGAGGCTTCTGTTCCTGTCCGACTCGGTGCGGGTCTCCGAGCGGCAGTTCCAGCATCTGCACGACATGCTGCTGGACGCCTGTTACATCCTGGACCTGGAGAAGGTCCCGCCCATGTACGTCAACCAGGACCCGCAGCCGAACGCGATGTGCATCGGCCTGGACGAGCCGATCATCGTGGTCACCACGGGGCTCGTGGAGCTGCTCGACGAGGAGGAGATGCGGGCGGTCGTCGGGCACGAGGTGGGACACGCGCTGTCCGGCCACTCGGTGTACCGCACGATCCTGCTGTTCCTGACCAGCCTCGCGCTGAAGGTCGCCTGGATCCCGCTGGGCAACCTCGCGGTCATGGCCATCATCACGGCGCTCAGGGAGTGGTTCCGCAAGTCGGAGCTGTCCGCCGACCGGGCGGGCCTGCTGGTGGGCCAGGACCTGCGGGCCTCGATGCGGGGCCTGATGAAGATCGCGGGCGGCAACCATCTGCACGAGATGAACGTGGACGCGTTCCTGGAGCAGGCCGAGGAGTACGAGTCCGGGGGCGATCTGCGCGACTCGGTGCTGAAGATCCTGAACGTGCTGCCGCGGTCGCATCCCTTCGCCACGATCCGCGCGGCCGAGCTGAAGAAGTGGGCCGAGTCGCGGGACTTCCAGCGGATCATGGACGGCCACTATCCGCGGCGCGACCAGGACAAGGACACCTCGGTCAGCGACTCCTTCCGTGAGTCGGCGGCGAGCTATGCGAGCGATGTGAAGGCGTCCAAGGACCCGCTGATGAAGCTGGTCACGGACCTCGCCGACGGCGCGGGCGACCTGGGCGGCCGGGTCCGCCGAGGCTTCGACGGCTTCCGCAGCTCGCCCCCTCCGAAGGCAGGCCCGTCGGACGCCCCGCAGGAGGGCTGACCCCGCCACACCGACACCGACTGCCCTCGCCCGGCCACACCGGTGCCGACTGCCCCGCAACACCGGCACCGGTACCGCCCGCCCTCGCCCCGGCCCCCTCCCCCAGGCCCCCTCGGAGACTCCGCGTCACACCTTCGGCTCAGCCCCAGCGGACAGCGTGCCGCACAGGGCCGTAGGGCTGTCCGTCTCGTAGGGGTCGGTGCCCGCGGGGCCGCCGGTGCGGGCCGTCTGGCCGGCCAGGAGGGGGCGGAAGTAGGCCGTGGAGTCCTCGGCGCAGGCGAGGGGGCCTGCCTGGACGTAGGACGTGACCAGCTGGACCTGGTGGGTGCGCAGGTCCTCGCGCGTGAAGCGGAAGGTCAGCTCGCGGCGGACGGTGAACAGGGAGGCCGGCGCGTTCGCGGCGGCGCCGGTGGGGCGCAGGGCGTAGACGAAGGTGTGGTCGGCGGTGACCTCCAGGGCGCCTGAGTCGGCCTCGGTGGCCTGCAGATCGCCCTGGACGCGGATGCGGTCGTCGGCGAGCTGGGCGCGGGAGGGGTCGAGGCGGACCAGCCAGCCGGTGGGGGCGTGCCGGCCGTCCGCCGACGGGTGGTCGAAGCTCTGGTCGAACTGGTCGAGCTGGTCGGCGTCGAGGAGGGACCGGGCAGGCTGGACGTCACGGCCGGTGAGCACCTCGGGGTAGAGCGAGGAGCGGACGATGTAGTCCTTGGCGGTGGTGAGGGCGCTGACCACCTGGCTGTCGGAGAAGTGGGCGGTGCTGCGGGTGGCCGGCAGGGATATCCCCTCGGCGCCGACGTCGTACTGGGCGGCGGGGCTGTGCGCGTACAGGTACTCGGCGTCGGCGGTGCCGGGCACCTTGCCCGTCGGGGCGAGCGGGATCACCGTCATCCGCAGGGGCTCGACGGGGCGCCGGGCCTCCGGGGAGCCGTAGGGGTGGCGGACGCCCATGAAGATCGCGGTGCCGAAGGCGACGGCGATCAGCGCGAGGAGGATCAGGGCCTGGCGGGTGAGTCCGCGGTGCAGGGGCGGGCGGCGCCGTACGGCGGGCGCGTGGTCGGCCATCCGCTCCTCGGCGGAGTATTCCTGTAGGCGGGCAGCGCGGACGAACGACTCGTCGAACACGACGGATCGGTACTCGTCCTCTGCGCCGCCGGTGCTGCCCTCGGGGCCGCCCTCCGGTGGGTCTCCAGGCCCGCCCATACTTTCAGAGTAGGTCGCGTGAGGCTCGGGTAAACGCCCCGCTGACGGACAAGTTCTGACAGGTGCTCACCAAAAGTGGGGGCGGCCGCTCAGGGCGTTCTCGGGATGGCGGAGGCCGCCGGCTGGGAGGTGTCGGCGGAGACGGAGGGCGCGGCGACGCTGCCCTGTTCCAGGCCGGTGGGGGCGGGCGTGGGGACCCCGTCGCGGGTGCCGGCGGAGCCGCCGCGGTAGACGGCGGCGAAGGCGAGGGCGACCATGCCGATGCCCATCACGACGGCCAGCACCCAGGCCACGGGGCGGTGCCAGCGGACCTGCTTGCCGTACCCGCCGAGGTGGCGGTCGCCGAGGACGTAGGTGTCCTCCAGTTCGTCGTCCGGATCTTGTCCGAAATCGGTGCCCTCGGGGCCGTAGGCGTCGTCGTAGCGCTCGCCTCGGGCGTGGGAGCGGCGGGCCTCCGCCTCGGAGGCCTCGGCTCTGGCCTGCGCGGCGGCAAGGAGGCGTTCGACGGCGGTCGGCTCGTGGACCGTGGCCGCCTGTATGAAGGCCTCGTCGAAGACCACGGAGGCGAACTCTTCGTCCGACACCCCGTGGTCGTGGTCGTCGTCGGGCTCCCAGCCGTCAGGGAACGGCGTGCCCCCCACGTCCTCCGGCACGCATCCAGAGTAGACCTGGGGGGTCAATTTGGGCAGACGGTATGGAAATTCGTCTGACTGGTGAGACGCCTTCCAGCCGCGCGGCCCGGCTCCCGGCCGTACCGGGAGCACGCCCGGTGACCTGCGGCCGGACGGGTGAACGTCAGGGGCGCACGTGGCCGTCGCCGGTGACGATGTACTTGGTGCTGGTCAGCTCCGGCAGGCCCATCGGGCCGCGGGCGTGCAGCTTCTGGGTGGAGATGCCGATCTCGGCGCCGAAGCCGAACTGGCCGCCGTCGGTGAAGCGGGTGGAGGCGTTGACGGCGACGGTGGTGGAGTCGACCAGTTGGGTGAAGCGGCGGGCGGCCTGCTGGGAGGTGGTGACGATCGCCTCGGTGTGGCCGGAGGTCCACAGCCGGATGTGCTCGACGGCCTTGTCCAGCGAGTCCACCACCGCGGCGGCGATGTCGTGGGAGAGGTACTCGGTCTCCCAGTCCTCGGGCACGGCCTCCACGACGGTCGCCTCGGTGTCCTTGGCGTAGGCCAGGACGCGCTCGTCGGCGTGCACGGTGACGCCGGCCTCGGCGAGGGCGTCGAGGGCGCGCGGCAGGAACCGCGGGGCGATGTCCTGGTGGACGAGGAGGGTCTCCGCGGCGTTGCAGACGCTGACCCGCTGGGCCTTGGAGTTGATCAGGATGTCGACGGCCATGTCGATGTCGGCCTGGGCGTCGACGTAGACGTGGCAGTTGCCGGTGCCGGTCTCGATGACCGGGACGGTCGACTCGTTCACGACCGTCTGGATCAGGGAGGCGCCGCCGCGCGGGATGAGCACGTCGACCAGGCCGCGGGCGCGCATCAGCTCGCGGACGGACTCGCGGCTCTCGCCGGGCACCAGCTGGACGGCGTCGGCGGGCAGCCCGGCGCCGCCGACGGCGTCCCGGATGACGCGGACGAGGGCGGTGTTGGACTCGTAGGCGGAGGCGGAGCCGCGCAGCAGGACGGCGTTGCCGGACTTCAGGCACAGCGCCGCCGCGTCGACGGTCACGTTCGGGCGGGCCTCGTAGATGATGCCGACGACGCCGAGCGGGACGCGGACCTGGCGCAGGTCGATGCCGTTGGGCAGGGTGGAGCCGCGGACGACCTCGCCGACCGGGTCGGGCAGCCCCGCCACGTCACGGACGTCGGAGGCGATGGCGCGGACCCGCTCGGGGGTGAGGGTGAGCCGGTCGACGATGGCCTCGCTGGTGCCGTTCTCCCGGGCCTTGGCCACGTCGCGGGCGTTGGCCTCGACGATCTCGGCGGTCCGGACCTCCAGGGCGTCGGCGATGGCGAGCAGCGCGTCGTCCTTCTCGGCGCGCGGGAGCGGCGCGAGATCGGCGGCGGCGGCCCTGGCCCGGTAGGCGGCCCGGGTGACCGGGGACATGGAGTCGTACGGCGAGAGCGTGGTCATGAGGGAAGGGTAGTGCGCGGCAGGGGCAGGTCACCGCTCATCCCGAACCGCGAGACAGCGTCTCAGGGGGCTCAAAAGGGGTGCACCCCGACCGGTGTCGCGGGCGGCGGGCCGTAGCCCTCGGCGAGGCGCTGGTGGTAGGTCTCGCGGTCGATGACCTCCAGGCCGACGATCTCCCACGGGGGCAGTCCGGCGCTCTGGCGGTGCTCGCCCCACAGGCGCAGGGCGACGGCGGCGGCGTCGTGCAGGTCGCGGGCCTCTTCCCAGTACCGGATCTCCGCGTGGTCGCTCGCGTATCTGCTGGTCAGCAGGAAGGGGTGGTCGTGGGCCAGCTGTTCCAGGGCCCGCCGCAGCTCCTTGAGCGGGACCGCCGGGCCGGCGACGCTGAGGGTGACGTGCCACAGCCTGGGCAGGTCCTTGGGTTCCTCGTAGGTGTCCCCGGCCGCGACGCTCGTCAGGGCACCGCGGGTTGTCGCCCCAGGGCGCACTCGTCTCACGACGGCCTCCTTCACCCAGCGCTCGGGAACGTTTCCTGAGTCAAAGTTGAGCAGCCCGTAAGGGTCCGCGGGGCGGTTTTACGGAAGGTCCCCCACCGGGGGCCGTCGTTGGGCCAGGGTTTACGCGTGCAGGAGCACCAGGTCGTCCCTGTGTACGACCTCGCGTTCGTACGCCGGGCCGAGTTCCCGGGCCAGTTCGCGGGTCGAGCGCCCGATCAGCCGGGGGATCTCCTTGGCGTCGAAGTTGACGAGCCCGCGGGCCACCGCGCGGCCCGCGGCATCGCGCAGTTCGACGGGGTCGCCGGCGCTGAAGTCGCCCTCCACGGCGGCGATTCCGGCGGGCAGCAGCGACGTGCGCCGCCTGACGACGGCGTCCACCGCGCCGTCGTCCAGGGTCAGCGCGCCCTGGGGGGTGGAGGCGTGCTGGAGCCACAGCAGGCGGTCGGCGGAGCGTTTGCCGGCGGGGTGGAAGTAGGTGCCGGTGTCGCCGCCGCTCAGGGCCTCCGCCGCGTGCACGGCGCTGGTGAGGACCACGGGGATGCCGGCGGCGGCCGCGATCCGGGCGGCCTCGACCTTGGTGACCATCCCTCCGGTGCCGACGCCGGCCTTGCCCGCGCTGCCGATCTCGACGCCCGCGAGGTCCTCCGGTCCCTTCACTTCCGCTATCCGGGAGGTGCCGGGCCTGCTGGGGTCGCCGTCGTACACGCCGTCCACGTCGGAGAGCAGGACCAGCAGGTCGGCGTGGACGAGGTGGGCGACGAGGGCGGCGAGGCGGTCGTTGTCGCCGAAGCGGATCTCGTCGGTGGCGACGGTGTCGTTCTCGTTGACGATCGGGAAGGCGCCCATCGCGAGGAGCTTGTCGAGGGTGCGGGAGGCGTTGCGGTGGTGGGCGCGGCGGCTCATGTCGTCGCTGGTGAGCAGGACTTGGCCGACGCGGACGCCGTAGCGGGCGAAGGAGGCGGTGTAGCGGGCGACGAGCAGGCCCTGGCCGACGCTGGCGGCGGCCTGCTGGCGGGCGAGGTCCTTCGGGCGGCGGCGCAGGCCGAGCGGCGCGAGACCGGCGGCGATGGCGCCGGAGGAGACGAGGACGACCTCCCGCTCTCCCCCGCTGCGGCTCTTGGCGAGCACGTCGACCAGGGCGTCGACGCGGTCGGCGTCCAGTCCGCCGGCCGCGGTGGTCAGCGACGAGGAGCCCACCTTGACGACGATCCTGCGGGCCTCGCCCACGGCCTGCCTTGCCCTTGTCACCTTGCCCTCTGTTCCTTCTCGGTCCCGCGCGCGGTTACGGCTCCCCGACTGGCAATCTACGCGAAGTGGATCGTCCCGCGCGCGCCGGTCCAGCCTCCGGACAAGCGGGCCGTAGCCGTCCGTTCACGGTTTGCGTACGGCAAAAAGGTTGTACTGGTTGCGTATGGAAATTAAAGCTCGCGTCAACATAAGTTGAAGGTCGTGAAACGCATTCTGCTGAGGTCGGGCAAGAGCCCGTACGACGTCCTGCCCATCGAGGAAGCCCTGCACCGGGACGTCATCGCGACCAACTCAGGCAATCTGATCTTCAGCGACGCGGCCCACAAGATCCTGCAGACACCGGACACCGAGGTCGTCTCCAACGGCATCGGCACGGACCTGACCGCGGCCGCGCGGATCAACGAGGAGTACGACGCGTTCGTCGTCCCCCTGGCCAACGCCTTCCGGCCGTCCTTCGAGGCCCGGCTGAAGCGGCTGACCCGGCTGATCTCCAAGCTGAGGATCCCGGTCGTGGTCCTGGGCGTCGGCGCGCAGACCGGGGTGACCTACGACCCGGCCCGGCTGAAGCCGATGGAGCGGTCGGTGCGCGAGTTCTGCGCGGCGGTGCTGGAGCGCAGCTCGTCGATCGGGGTGCGGGGCGAGTTCACCGAGCAGTATCTGCGGGACATGGGTTTCCGTGACGTGGAGATCATCGGCTGCCCGTCGATGTTCCTGTACGGCGCCGAGCTGGACGTCCGCAAGCGGGTGCCGGCGCTGACCGCCGAGTCGCGGATCGCGGTGAACGGTTCGCACAGCGCGGTGCAGAAGCAGGGCCTGGCCCGGATCATCGGCCGTACCCACGCGCGCTATCCGCACCTGCGGTTCATCGGCCAGAACCTCAGCGACGCGCGGCAGTTGCACTGGCGGGACCTGTCGGACCCCAACTCCCTGGTGACCGCCATGCCGACGCACCCGGACCACCCGATGTACCGGGAGGACAAGGTGCGGGTGTACATCGACCCGGTCACCTGGATCGACGATCTGCGCGACTTCGACTTCTCCTTCGGCTCACGCATCCACGGCAACATCGCCGCGCTGCTGGCGGGGACGCCGGCGACCGTGCTGTGCGGTGACTCGCGGACGCTGGAGCTGTGCCGGTACTTCGAGATCCCGCATCTGCGGCTGGACGAGGCCGCCAAGGATCCTCAGGCGGCGGATCCGGCGCGGCTGTACGAGGAGGCGGACCTCGGCGGACTGGTGGGCAACCACCGTGAGCGGTTCGACCGGTTCACCGGCTTCCTGGACAAGAACGGGCTGCGGAACACCTTCACGCACGGCGACGGCGGTGCCGCGTTCGAGGAGCGGATGCGGTCGCTGTCCTTCCCGCCGGGCATCCGGCCGTGGAACGACACCGATCTCGCCTCGCTCAGCAGCCGGTTCGGCTGGCTTCACACCCAGGTCGGCGAACTGACCCAGGCGAACGCGAAGTTGCGCAAGGAGCTGGCCCGGTCCCGCAAGGAGCAGGGCGCGCTGCCCGCACCGGCCGCCTCCGTCTACCGTCGCGCCCGCCGCGTGGTGGGCCGCCCCCTGCGCCGGGCACTGCAGTCGGGCAAGCAGTAGCGCACCGGGCGGCTCAGGCACCCGTGCCTGAGCCGCCCGGTCAGCGTGAGGGCGTCGTTCAGGCCGCCGCCGTCTTGAAGGTCTTCGCCGACACGATGCGCCGTATCTTGCGCAGGACCCGGCGCGGGAAGGAGTTGGCGGCGGCCTCGCGGTAGCCCTCGACGGAGCGTGCCTCGCGGGGCGCGGCGAGGTAGATCTCGTCCGGGATGCCCGCCTGCTTCGACCGGAAGTGCGGGTAGGCGAAGTAGACGCGGGTGCCGCGCTTCTCCAGGACCGCCTCGGGCTGCTTCTTGGCCTTGACGAACTCGACGACGTCCAGCAGCAGATCGGTCCGCTGCCGGGCGACCAGGTGCAGCCGCAGTCGCTCGTGGACCTTCAGCCGCCGGGCCACTCCGGGCGTCCAGTAGGCCTCCATCAGCGGCTCGGCCAGCTCCAGCTTGTGCCGGCGGACCTCCTCGCTGTCCTTGAGGAACCGCGGCCCGAACTGCGGCAGCAGGGTGATGACGAAGGGCCGCACCATGAGCAGGTCGCGCTTGTCGCCGGCCGGCACCATGTCGGCGATCAGCTTCATCAGCGCCCGCGCGGAGTCGAAGCGCAGGGGGTAGCTGCCGCTCTTGGTGACGTGCTTGCCGTCCTCGCGGCCGACCAGGTAGTAGCAGGGGTAGTCGGCGATCACGGACACGCCGTTCGCGCGCAGGTACGCCTCCATGGTGAACAGGGCGTCCTCGCCGGTGAACAGCGACTCGTCGAACCGCATGCCGTGCCGGTCCAGCAGATCGCGGCGGAACAGCTTCTGCGCGCTCAGCGTGAACTTGATGTTGGAGGAGAAGACGTCGGTACGGCCGAGGGTCTTGCCCCACATGGACTTGGGCGGGGTGCGGTTGACGCCCTCGACCTTGCCGAGGACGACGTCCGTGCCGTTCTCGTCGGCCATGGCGACCATGCGCTCGAGGGCCTCGGGGCCGAGCCGGTCGTCGGCGTCGAGGAAGAAGACGTAGCGCCCGGCCGCCTTGGCGAGGCCGACGTTGCGGGGGCCGCTGGGGCCCCCGGAGTTCTCCTGATGGATGACGGTGACGGGCATGGGTGCGCGGGCGGCGAACTCCTCCAGGTACTCCCCGGTGCCGTCCGTCGAGCCGTCGTCGACCGCGATGACCTCCAGGCGTGCCGGGCCGATGGTCTGTGCCTCGACCGACGCCAGGCACTCGACCAGGTACGGCATCGCTTCGTACGCCCCGATGATCACGCTGACATCAGGCTGCGTCACGGCGGTCACACTTCCCCCTTGCTTACCATCAACGGAACATTTCCCCCGTAGTGCCACAATGGCAACCTGTTAGACGAACTCCCACGGGATGCGGTTGCCCTCCGCGGGGTGATCAGTGGCGCACGTCACACAGGTTCGGGATATCCACCCGACAGTACGTAGGGTCGGTAAGAGGTGCTCACCGGTGCCTCACAGTCGGGTAAGACCGGCGGGTAAGAAACCTGAACCAGGGGGTGCTCCCCCAACGACGAGGGCCGGCCCTCCGGGATCGCTCCCGGGGGCCGGCCCGTGCGTGGCAGGCGCGGCGGTGGGCTCAGCCCGCGTTGACGCCGTCCTGGTCGCCCGCGGACGCGGTCCGCTGGCCCGGCACCGCGTTGGTCAGCTCGGCGGTCTCGGCGGGGTCCGCGTTGGCGGCGCCCACCCGGGACTGCTGGCCCACATTGCGGGCCTCGGCCTTGAGGGCGAGGTCGGCCACCGCCTTGTTGAACTGGACGATGGACGCCGGCTCGTCCGGGCCCAGCAGATAGCGCTTGAGCTCCTTGCGGGCGTCCGCCAGCGGGTCGGCGGCCGGGTCGCGCACGGCGTCCAGCAGACCGCCCAGCTCGCGCGCGTCGTTGGACAGGATCACCGCGGCGCGCACGGCCGTGTTCTGCCGCTTGAACTCCTCGTGCCCGATCTCGCCGGAGTCGGTGACCGCGTACGGCTTGCCGCTCGCGATGAAGTCGGAGACCACGGAGGAGATGTCGGAGACCATCGCGTCGGAGACGTTGAAGCAGTCGTACAGGCGCGGCTCGGCGCCCGTGATGACGCGGTGCTCGTACGTCGGGAAGGAGCGCCAGTAGGCGTCGTTCCACTCGGCGCGCAGCCGGGCGATCTCCTGGTGCCGGGCCACGTCGACGACACCGTCCCGGGTGGCCTCGGCCTCGTCGCCCTTGTCCCCGCCGACGCCGGCCAGCTCGGCCAGCCGTGCCTCGATCCGGGCCAGCTCGGCCTTGGCCTGGGCCATCGCCTTGGCGTCGGCGGTGAAGCGGGAGTCGGCGGCGCGCTCGGCGGCGGCCTTCTCGACCAGCGCGGTGATCCGCCGGTGCGCGGCGCCGGCCTCCTTGCTGACGGTGCCGGTGAACGGGTGCGGCTTGTACAGGACGCGGACCGGCGGATCGGCCTTGACCAGCTTCTTCACGATCTTCTCGCCGGCCAGCACGATCGAGGTGTTGCCGGGGTTGCCGTCCCAGCCCTCCCAGGTGGGTGCGTAGAGAACCGTAGGGCAGCGTCCATCAGCGGCTCCGCCGCGGGGGCTGTCCGGCACGCCCTGCCAGGTCTGGATGGCCGCGAGCTGCGGGCGGCCGACCTCGACGATGTCCTCGTCGCGGACGCCGACGTCGGCGATGGCGTAGCGGTCGCGGCCGGCCCGCCCGGCGGTCCACACCTCGTCGTAGACCTTGCTGTACGGGTTGACGCTGGCGAGCTTGTCGCTGTCGCCGTGGCCGATGAAGACGTGCTTCATGGTGGGCACGCGCAGCAGGTGGATGTTCTTGCCGACGTTCGCGGCGTACAGGGCCACCCGCACGGTCGACAGGTCCAGGTTCATCAGGTGCACCCCTCCGGGCACGCAGATGACGGGGACCGTGGTCGGCGCCAGGTTGTTCAGGATGGCCCGCTCGCGCAGGATGATCAGCGGCCGGGTGTCCAGCTGCTCCATCGTCTCCAGCCACATGTTGACCTGGTAGGCGGAGTCCTTGGAGCCGGAGAAGTACAGCACCGTCTCGGGCTTGTAGGAGGCCAGCCAGTCGTCGACGGCGGCGAGGACGACCTCGGCCTTCGGCGGGATCTTCCGGCCGCGCACGTACGGCACGAGCGCCAGGACGTACAGGACGCCGAGGCCGACGGTGAGGCCGACGCCGACGAAGCCCGGGGTGGTCGGCGAGTCCTGCCCGGCGGAGAGCAGGATGCCCACCATCGCGAACAGGTCGAGGTGCAGCATCTTCTCCGCGCTGCGGTGCAGCAGCCCGCGCGGCGGGGCGTCCGGGATGCGGATGCGCGACTTCAGGTCGATGTTGCGGGTGGCGACCGGCATCCGGCGGCGGTTGCGGATGAGGGTGACCAGCGCGCCGTGCGGGGCCTGCAGGCCGTAGAAGGCGATGAAGCAGGCGACGGCGCCGTAGAAGATCAGGTCGTCCGCGTGCGACAGGCGGGCCAGCAGCAGGATCAGCAGCAGCTGCCGGATCAGGAAGCGGATCGACAGACCCGCCCGGATCTTGCTGAGGCGGTTGATCAGGTAGCTGCCCTTGCGGTGCAGATAGTGGTCCGCCAGGTACGTCACGGCGGCCAGGACCGCGAAGAGGGGAGCGCTCGGGACGAGCGCGGCCAGCATGAGCGCCGGGAAGCCCAGGATCATGAGGGCCGCCGCGGTCAGCTCTGCCGCGCTGCCCACCCGGGCGACGCGAATAGCGGTGGATATCACGGAGAAACCTGCTCTGGGAGGGGAGTGCCGGTTTTGTTCATTAATGCCGGAGGAGTGCCGGTAATTCGGAAGATGTACGGATTCAGGCCTCTGCTAACGCCCGGTGAATGAGCGACGGCAGAGGCCTGAAATTCCTGAAAGCTATTGACGAATTATTACATGCCGTCCTGGCGGTCCAGAACAGTGGCCAGAGCCTGCTCGAAGCCGGAGGCCGTGGCCGCGCCCGCCGTCGGGTCCTGCTGACGGACGTCGATGACATGCCCCGTCAGCTCCGACAGCAGCACGTCGAGCGACGTACGGGCCACGGCCTCGGAGGACAGCAGCGTGCCCGCGGGCTCCTGGCCGAAGGCCTTGGTGCGCATCGGGGTGGCGGTGCGCTCGGGGTTGACGCAGTTGACGCGGATGCCGTCGCCGGCCCACTCGTCGGACAGCGCCTGAGTGAGGTTCACCATGGCGGCCTTGGTGGAGGAGTACAGGGAGTACTCGGCGCGGCCGCGGGTGTAGCTGCTGGAGGTGTAGAGCAGCAGCTGGCCCTTGGTCTCGGCGAGGTACTTGTAACTCGAGCGCGCGATCTGCACCGGGGCCAGGTAGTTGACCTTCAGCGCCTCCTCGATGGTGGCGTTGTCGGTCTCGGCGAGCTTGCCGATGCGCAGCACGCCCGCGGTGTTGACGACGTAGTCGATCCGGCCGGTCTCCGCGTACGCCTTGGACAGCGCGTCGTCGACCTCCTCCGGGTTCTCCACGTGGGTGCCGGTGGTGGAGCGGCCCAGCGCGTAGACGTGCGCGCCGTAGGACTCGGCGAGTTCGGCGATGTCCTTGCCGATGCCGTAGGAACCGCCGAAGATGACGACCGTCTTGCCCGTCAGCAGCTCGCGGTAGGCCTCCTCGCCCTTCTGCTCGGGGGCCGCGGTGGAGGCGAGCTGGAACAGCTTGTCGGCGATGAAGACGTCGACCGGCTGGGTCACCTTCATGTTGTACTCGTCGCCCGCGACGACGTGGATCGGCACGTCCGGCAGGTACTTGAGCACGACGGAGCAGTCGTCGGTGGCCTGGAAGTTGGGGTCGCCGGCGGCGACCTCGTAGGCGCGGCGGATCGTGGACAGCTTGAAGGCCTGCGGGGTCTGGCCGCGGCGCAGCCGGGAGCGGTCCGGGATCTCGGTGATGAACTCGCCGTCCTGGCCGTGCGTGCGCGTGACGATGATGGTGTCCGCGGAGGGGATGGCGACGTCCACGGCCTGGTAGCGCTCCAGCGCGGCCACGCAGTCGTCGATGACGCGCCGCGAGAGCAGGGGGCGTACGGCGTCGTGGAAGAGGACGTTGAGGTCCTCGCCCTCGGCAAGTCCCTCGCCCAGCGCGGAGATGGCGCGCTCGGTGGTCTCGTTCCGCGTGGAGCCGCCCTCGATGACCTTCTTCACCTTGGTGAAGCCGGCCTTGGCGACGATCTTCTCCACGTCCGGGACATAGCCCGGCGCCATCAGCACGATGACGTCGTCGATCGAGTCGGCCTTCTCGAAGGTGGTCAGGGTGTGCTCGATGACTGCCTTGCCGGCGATCTTCAGCAGCTGCTTGGGGATCGACAGACCCACCCGCTGACCGGTGCCACCGGCCAGGATCACTGCGGTGGTTCGGGGCTTGGCTATGTGCTGGGACACAGATGACCTACCTTGGGGCGTCAGGGAACCGTGAAATGCTCCCACTTTAGGTAAGCGCAGTGCAAGGTGAGCGACATCCCATGCATAGGTGAGCGCAACCTGTCATTCACCTTGTACCCCGGGTGATTGGACCCAGGCTCCGCGAACTGCCCGTGAATTTGCTGTGAGTAAGTCCACAGGTCCGTGTCCACAGGTCCGTCGCCGGTCCCGCACTCCGCGTCCGGGACACGATCTTCACGGCCCCGAACGCGGGACGGCACGGGTTCTTCATACAGAGCACGACGCCGCCGCGCACGAGACGGTAATACGGCTCACCGGAGCGCCCATTGCCGCGGAATTGACATCAAGATTCCGCAGCATTTAGGTCTCGGCGAGAGTAAGAGACCGGTTAGCCGGGGCGGAGAACGCGGTGCTGTTCCAGTACGCCGGGGCCGGTGTGATCAGCGGGGGAAGGCGGTGCCGAGGCCCGCGCGGGAGGCGGTCGTACCGAGGGTGCCCGCGGTGACCGGATAGGAGCCCTGGGCGGTCGTACGGCCCGGGAACACCCAGAACCCGCCGGCGCCGGAGTTCTCCCCCGGCGCGCCGGCCACCGGCTCGGCCCTGCCGTCGCCGTCCACCAGGTACACGGCGGCCCCGAAAGCGTCCCCCGACTCCGCGGCCCCCGGCACGCCCGCGCCGTCCTGGCCGAACACCCTCGTCCCGGCGCCGGTCGCCCCCGCCCGGCCGCCGGGTACGAGGGCGAAGGTGCCGGCGTTGTCCGGGGTTCGCGCGTCGTTCGGGCGGCGCTCACGCGGGCCGCTGTCCGGCGGCGGCAGGCGCGGCCGGTCGGGCCAGGGGCTGGGCTGCGGGGTCACTCTGGAGCGCGCGGTGTTCGACCGGTGTCCACTCCGACCGCCCGCGCGACGGCGGAGCCTGGGAGCGGCGCCCCCCAAGCAGCGCCCCCAGGCGACCCCAAGCTGCCCCCGCGACCCCCGAGCTGCCCCCGGCACCGCCCAGTCGATCCGCAGGCGGCCACCAGGCACCCCCAGGCTGCCACCGCAGTGGACCGAGCCCTACTCGAGCCGCCGCAGTGGACCGAGCCCCTACTCGAACGGGTCGAACTCGTCGTACTCCCGCAGGGCCTCGTCGCGCTCGGCCTGCTTGTCCCGGCGGCGCTGGGCCGCGGGCCTCGGCGCGTCGAAGCGGTGGTCCTCGCCGCGGCGGCCGAGCATCTCCGCGCCGGCCATGACCGTCGGCTCCCAGTCGAAGACGACCGCGTTCTCCTCGGGGCCGATGGCGACGCCGTCACCGGTCCGGGCGCCCGCCTTCATCAACTCCTCTTCCACACCGAGGCGGCCCAGACGGTCGGCGAGGTAGCCCACGGCCTCGTCGTTGTTGAAGTCGGTCTGGCGCACCCAGCGCTCCGGCTTCTCGCCGCGCACCCGGAACAGCGGCTCGCCGCCGATCTCCTCGCGGGTGACGGTGAAGCCCGCGTCGTCGACGGCCTTGGGCCGGATGACGATCCGGGTCGCCTCCTCCTTCGGCTTCGCGGCGCGCGCCTTGGCGACCAGTTCACCGAGCGCGAAGGACAGCTCCCTCAGGCCGATGTGGGCGACCGCCGACACCTCGAAGACGCGGTAGCCGCGAGCCTCGAGGTCGGGGCGCACCATCTCGGCGAGGTCCTTGCCGTCGGGCACGTCGACCTTGTTGAGGACCACGATCCGGGGCCGGTTGTCGAGGCCGCCGTACTGCCGCAGCTCTTCCTCGATGACGTCGAGGTCGGAGACCGGGTCGCGCTCGGACTCCAGGGTCGCGGTGTCGAGGACGTGCACCAGCACGCTGCACCGCTCCACGTGCCGCAGGAACTCCAGGCCCAGGCCCTTGCCCTGGCTGGCGCCGGGGATGAGGCCGGGCACGTCGGCGATGGTGTAGACGGTCGAACCGGCGGTGACGACACCGAGGTTCGGCACCAGCGTGGTGAAGGGGTAGTCGGCGATCTTCGGCTTGGCCGCGCTGAGCACGGAGATCAGCGAGGACTTGCCGGCGCTCGGGTAGCCGACCAGCGCCACGTCGGCGACGGTCTTCAGCTCCAGCACGATCTCCTGCACGTCGCCCGGCTCGCCGAGCAGCGCGAAACCGGGCGCCTTGCGGCGGGCGGAGGCCAGCGCCGCGTTGCCGAGGCCGCCGCGGCCGCCCTGTGCGGCGATGTACGAGGTGCCGTGGCCGACGAGGTCGGCGAGCACGTTGCCCGCCCTGTCCAGCACGACCGTGCCGTCCGGCACCGGCAGGATGAGGTCCTGGCCGTCCTTGCCGGAGCGGTTGCCGCCCTCGCCGGGCTTGCCGTTGGTGGCCTTGCGGTGCGGGGAGTGGTGGTAGTCGAGCAGCGTCGTCACCGACTGGTCCACGGTGAGGATGACGTCGCCGCCACGGCCGCCGTTGCCGCCGTCCGGGCCGCCGAGCGGCTTGAACTTCTCACGGTGGACGGAGGCACAGCCGTGGCCTCCGTTACCCGCGGCGACATGCAGTTCGACGCGGTCCACGAAGGTGGTCATGGTTCAGTGCCTCCAGAAAAAGTACGGTTTGTCTTTGCTCAACACGCGAAAGGCGGACCCGCTTCCCTCAGGGGAAGTGAGGTCCGCCTCGCGAGGAAACCGTTCGGTCAGGCGACCGGAACGATGTTCACGACCTTGCGGCCGCGGTGGGTACCGAACTCCACCGCACCGGCCTGCAGGGCGAACAGCGTGTCGTCGCCGCCACGGCCGACACCGGCGCCGGGGTGGAAGTGGGTACCGCGCTGGCGGACCAGGATCTCACCCGCGCTCACGACCTGACCGCCGAAGCGCTTCACGCCGAGCCGCTGGGCGTTGGAGTCGCGACCGTTCCGGGTGGACGATGCGCCCTTCTTGTGTGCCATTTCTCCTCAGTCCCTTACTTCGCAGCCGTGGGGATCGACGTGACCTTGATCGCCGTGTACTGCTGGCGGTGGCCCTGCCGACGGCGGTAGCCGGTCTTGTTCTTGTAGCGCAGAATGTCGATCTTCTGGCCCTTGTGGTGGTCCACGACCTCGGCCTGGACCTTGATGCCGGCCAGCACCCACGGGTCGCTGGTCACGGAGTCGCCGTCGACAACGAGCAGGGTCGAGAGCTCGACCGTGTCGCCAACCTTGGCCGTGGAAATCTTGTCAACCTCAACGATGTCGCCGACAGCAACCTTGTGCTGGCGACCACCGCTGCGCACGATGGCGTACACGCGGATCTCACTTTCGCTCGAAGAAACGGCACCCCCGCAGGCCAGCCGCCCAGAAACACGCGGACGACCTCTCCCGGCCAAGCGTGCCCGGGAGGAAGAGGTTTACGGGGATGTGGCGTGTTCAGTGGACACGCCGACGGTCAAGGTTACGGGGCCATGACCTGGGGGGTCAAACCGGGCCCCGCCGGGTGTGGGGCCGGTCACCCGGACCGGCCCCACACCCCGTGTGTCAGCCCTCGTCGGAGGGGTCCGAGGCGGCGGGGGCCGCACTGGTCTTCTTCGCGGCCTTCTTGGCCGTGGCCTTCTTCGCCGTGGTCTTGGCCGCCGTCTTCTTCGCCGCGGTCTTCTTCGCCGTGGTCTTCTTGGCGGCGGCCTTCTTCGCCGTGGCCTTCTTCGCGGTCTTGCGGGCCGCCTTCCTGGCCGGCGCCGTCGCCTCGGCCACCTCCTCGGCCGTGACCTCGCCGGCGGGCGCCTCGGACGCCTCCGCGGCGGGCGACGGGACGACCACGACTGCCGCCTCCTCCGGCGCGGTCGGCGCGGTGGCCTTGCGCACGGCACGGCGGCGCGGGCGGGCCGGGGCCGCGCTCTCGGCGGACGCCGGGGCCTCAGCGGGCGCCGCAGCCTCGGCGGGCGCCTCCTCGGCAGCCGGGGCCGACGGTGCGGGAGCCTCGGGGGCGACCGTCACCACGGCCGGCTCGGCCCCCGCCGGGGAACCGGCCGGCGCCGACGCCTTCCGGGTCGCACGACGGCGCGTACGGCCCTGGGGGGCGGCCTCCTCGGCGGGCTCGGCCTCGGGCGCCGGGACCACCTGGTCCTCGACGGCCACGGGCTCGGCCAGGGCCTCGGCGGCGGGCTCCGGCCGCACCGGGCGCGCCGCCGCCTCCTGGGCGGTGACCTCCTGCGCGGTCGGCGCCTCGGCGGTAACGGCGGCCTCGGGCTTCGGGGCCCGCTCGGCCTGCTCCCGGCGGGCCTCCGCCTTCGGCGCGCCCGCCGGAGCCTGGGCCCGGCGGCTCGCCCGGCGGCGCGTACGGCCACGGGTGGCCGCCGCCTCCGCCTCGGCGACGCTGCTGTACAGCTCCTCGTCCGGCGCGAAGTCGGGAGCCGGGAGGGCCACCGGCTCGGCGGCCTCCGCGGCCACCTCGGCGGCGGTCTCCACCTCGGGCTCGACGGCCTCACCGGTCTCCACGGCCACCGCGGCGGTCTCGTGCACGTGCTCGGTCGCGTCGGCGCCGCGCCCGCGCTTCTTGCGCTTGCCGCCACCGCCGTTCGCGGACGGCTGCTCCAGGTGCACGATGACACCGCGGCCGTTGCAGTGGACGCAGGTCTCGGAGAAGGACTCCAGCAGGCCCTGGCCGACCCGCTTGCGGGTCATCTGCACCAGGCCCAGCGAGGTCACCTCGGCCACCTGGTGCTTCGTACGGTCGCGGCCCAGGCACTCCAGCAGGCGGCGCAGCACCAGGTCGCGGTTGGACTCCAGGACCATGTCGATGAAGTCGATCACGATGATGCCGCCGAGGTCGCGCAGCCGGAGCTGGCGCACGATCTCCTCGGCCGCCTCCAGGTTGTTCCTGGTGACCGTCTCCTCCAGGTTGCCGCCCTGGCCGGTGAACTTGCCGGTGTTGACGTCGATGACGACCATCGCCTCGGTCCGGTCGATCACCAGCGAACCGCCGCTGGGCAGCCAGACCTTGCGGTCCAGGGCCTTGGCGAGCTGCTCGTCGATCCGGTAGGTGGCGAAGACGTCGACCTCGGAGGTCCACTTCTGCAGCCGGCCCGCGAGGTCCGGGGCCACGTGCGAGACGTATCCGTGGATGGTCTCCCAGGCCTCGTCGCCGCTGACGATGACCTTGGAGAAGTCCTCGTTGAAGATGTCGCGCACGACCCGGACGGTCATGTCCGGCTCGCCGTACAGCAGCGTCGGGGCGTTGCCGTTCTTCGACTTCTTCTGGATTTCCTCCCACTGCGCCTGCAGCCGCTCGACGTCCCGGCGCAGCTCGTCCTCGCTCGCGCCCTCGGCGGCGGTGCGCACGATCACGCCCGCGTCCTCGGGGACGATCTTCTTGAGGATGGCCTTCAGCCGCGCCCGCTCGGTGTCGGGCAGCTTGCGGCTGATGCCGGTCATCGAGCCCTCGGGGACGTACACGAGGTAACGGCCCGGGAGGGAGACCTGGCTGGTCAGACGGGCGCCCTTGTGCCCGATCGGGTCCTTGGTGACCTGCACGAGCACCGACTGCCCGGACTTCAGGGCGGACTCGATGCGGCGCGGGCCGCCCGACATGCCGAGGGCCTCGAAGTTGACCTCACCGGCGTACAGGACGGCGTTGCGGCCCTTGCCGATGTCGATGAAGGCCGCCTCCATGGACGGCAGCACGTTCTGGACCTTGCCCAGGTAGACGTTGCCGACGTACGAGACCGCCTGCTCCTTGTTGACGTAGTGCTCGACGAGCACGCCGTCCTCCAGGACGCCGATCTGCGTGCGCTCGCCGTGCTGGCGCACGACCATCACGCGCTCGACGGCCTCGCGACGGGCCAGGAACTCGGCCTCGGTGATGATCGGAACGCGGCGGCGCCCCTGCTCACGGCCTTCCCGGCGGCGCTGCTTCTTGGCCTCCAGACGGGTCGAGCCCTTGATGGACTGGACCTCGTCCGACGGCTCGGCGGGCTTGCGCGGCTCGCGCACCTTGACGACGGTGCGCTCGGGGTCGCCCTCGTCGGGCTCGGCGTCGACGGAGGTGTCCCCGGCGCGACGGCGACGGCGACGGCGCCGACGGCTGCCGGCGGTCGAGGGGCCGGCCTCCTCGCGGGCCTCCTCGACGTCCTCTTCCTCCTGCTCGGCGGTGTCCTCGGCGTCCTGCGCGGCCTGCTCGGCGGCCAGTTCCTCGGCCTCCGGCTCCGCACCGTCGCCCTCGCCCTCGCCGCCGTCCCCACGACGGCGACGGCGGCCGCCGCGACGGCGACGGCGGCGCGAACCAGACTCCTCGAAGCCCTCGGCGCCCTCCGTCTCCTCGGACTCTTCGCCCTCTTCGGCCTCGGCCTCGGCGGGCTCCTCCGGCTCCTCCGCCTCGACGGCGGCCTCGGGGGTCGGGGTCTCCTCGGCGGCGCCCCGGCGGCGACGGCGGCGGCGCGTACCGGTCTCGGCGCGCTCCTCGGCCGCGTACTCCTCGGGCTCCTCCTCTTCGACGGCCTCGGCGGCGGCCTGAGCGGCGGCGCGCTCCGGGGTCTGGAACCTGGGCTCGGTGAACACCGGCGGCTGGAAGACGGCGACGGCCGGGCGGGCGGGCCGGCGCGGGGCCCCGGGCTCGGGCTCGGCGGCCTCGCTCTCGGCGGCGGGCGCGGGGGTGGGCTGCGCCGGCTCGGCGAAGCCGAACGCCGGGCGCACGGCGCGACGGCGGGTGCGGCGCGGGGCGGCCTCCTCCTCGGGGGCCTGCGACGCGGGAGCCTGCGGCGCCTGGACGGCGGGGGCGGGCTCGGTGGTGTGCGTGGTGACGGGGGCCTCCGGGGTCTGGGTGCCGGCGCCGGTCTCCTCGGACTCGGCGGGCTCGGCGGTGTCGGCGGCGGGAGCACCGGCGGGCGCGGTCGCCCTGCGGGTGGCCCGGCGGCGGGTGCGGCGCGGGGCCGCCTCTTCGGCGGCCGGCGCCTGTACGGCTTCCGCGGTCTCGTCCGCTTCCTGGACGGCCCCGGCGACGGGAGCCTCCTCGGCGGCCTCGGCGCCCTTCGGGGCGCCGGCGGGCGCGGAGGCCCGTCGGGTGGCCCGGCGTCGCGCACGACCGGCGGCGGCCTCCTCACCGGCACCGCTCGCGTCGGCGGAAGCGGGCTCGGCGACGGCCGGGGCTTCCGCGGCGGCCGGGGCTGGCTGGACGGCTTCCTGGACAGCGGCGGGCTCGGCGGTCTTCGGCGCGCCGACGGGAGCCGACGCGCGGCGGGTCGCACGGCGGCGCGGGCGACCGGCGGAAGCGGCTTCCTCCGCGGCGGCGGGCTGCTCCGGCGCCTCGGGGGCAGCGGCAGCGGACGACTCGGTGGTGGCCGGGGCCACGGTCTCGGCGACCTCGGCGGAAGCCGGCGTCCCGGCGGGCGCGGACGCGCGGCGCGCGACCCGGCGGCGCGGGCGACCGGCGGAAGCGGCCTCCTCGGCGGCGGGCGTCTCCTCCCGGGCCTGCCCGGCCTCCTCGGCAGCGGACTCGGCAGCTGCGGCGACAGCCGTCTCACCGGTCTCTGCGGAAGCCGGCGTACCGGCGGGCGCGGACGCGCGGCGGGCGGCCCGACGGCGGGTACGAGCGGCAGGAGCGGCCTCTTCGGCCGGCGCCGGTGCCTCGGCGGGGGCCTCGTCGGGCTCCCCCGTCGCCGGAGCCTCGGCGGCACCGGACACCGCACCGGTCGGCGCCGCGACGCTGCGCGTGGCACGGCGGCGGGTGCGGCGCGGGGCGGCCTCCTCGCCGACGACGACCTCGCCGCCCTCGGGCACGGCAGCGGGCTTCTCGGTCTCGGCGGCGGGCGCGGCCGGTACGACGGTCTCGGCGACCTCGGCGGAAGCCGGTGAACCGGTGGGCGCGGACGCGCGACGGGCGGCCCGGCGCCGCGGACGACCGGCAACGGCCTCCTCGCCGGTGGGCGCCTGGGCGGCTGCCGCCGTCTCAGTGCTCTCAGGGATCTCGGTGGTCTCGTCAGCCGCATTGGCCTCCACGACCTCTTCGGTCTCCTGGGCCTCGTCGGCGTTCTCGGTCTCGACGGCCCCGACGGCCGCCGGGACCTCCTCCGGGTCCGCCGCCGGTATGGCCGGCACGGTCACCTCGGCGGGTGCCTCCGCGCTGCTCGGCGGGCCCGCCGGGCGGGAAGCGGCACGGCGACGCCTGCGCGGGGGCAGGGTGTCGCTGGGTGTGTTCAGTTCGGAACCCTTGATGGGTTCGGTCGGCTCGAGCATGCGGGCGTTTCTCCCGTCAGGCTCCCGGGCGCCGCGCCTGGTCCGGCGTCGGTCTCGGTGGACCGTACGCCGGTGACGTCCGCGGCCCGCGTGATCCGCGGTGGCCGCCGTCCGGGGCGCGGGCGCCGCTCGGGAGCACTCTGTGTCCTGTCTCGCCGGTTCCGTACGCCTTGTCGGTACGGCCTGGCGAAAGTCTTCAAGTCTTCTGGTCGGTGCGCTGCCCGACCCAGGTGGCTCCCGAGTACGAGGGCGGCGCTACGACGTCCGTCCCTACGCGGGACCTTCCGGCGTCGGCGCCGTCGCGGCGGCGGCCGGTTGGGCCGTCAGGGCCTCGGCTGCCTCGCGGTCGGGCGCGAGCGGGTCGGTCACCGTGCCGGTCTCTTCATCGAACAGCCCCTGCGCCAGCCTGGTCACCGCTGCGGGGACCGGCGGCGCCAGGTCGGCCACGGCGCGGAGACCGGACAGGACGTCGTCGGGTCGTACGGCAGGCGTCACGTGCCGAACAACCAGCCGCAGTATCGCACAGGGCTGGTCGCCAGGCCTATCAGCCGGTGAACCGTGCGTCTCCAGGCTCGCCACGGCCGGGCGGGCGTCGAAGGTGCGGACGCCGTTCTTGGTCATCCGCTGGACCTCGACGGTCCCGGCCCGGTTGAAGGCGTCGACCGCGCGCTCGGCGTCGACCGGGTCGACGCCGTCCAGCCGCAGCTGCCAGACGGAGGCCGTCAGCCGGTCGGCGAGGCCGGAGGTCCGTGCCTCGACCGCCTCGACGATGTCGAGCCCGGCGGGCATCGACTCGTCGAGGAGGACGCGCAGGGTCTCCGGGTCGCGCGGTGCGGTGAGCGCGATCTCCAGGTACTCCGCCTCACTGCCCGTGCCGGTGGGTGCGGCATTGGCGTACGACACCTTCGGGTGCGGCGTGAACCCGGCCGAGTACGCCATGGGCACCTCGGCGCGGCGCAGCGCACGCTCGAAGGCGCGCTGGAAGTCTCGGTGGCTGGTGAACCTCAGGCGGCCGCGCTTGGTGTAGCGCAGTCGGATGCGCTGCACCGCGGGTGCGGGCGGCGGGCCTTCGGGCTGTCGCTTGCCCAGTGTCCTAGTCCTTCGTGAGAGCGGTCGTACTGCTACCAAGAGTACGTGTCGCGGGCCCGTGAGGTTCCCGGCGGTCCACCGCGGCCGGCTGCCGGGGCTCGCCGAACAGCGTCCGCCGGACGTCGGCGCGGGCCTGCCGTACCGTCTGACGGGCGCCGGCCAGCGCCTCGCGCACGGCCCGGCCCGCCACGCGCGCGCCCTCGGCGGCGGGCCGCAGGACGGCGTCCCGCACGAGGTGGCCGACCGGGGTCAGGACGGTCCGGTACACCCGGCGCAGCGGCTCCACGAAGATCCACCGGAAGAGGGTCCCGAGAGCGCGCCCCACGACCCGCGAGATCCGCCCGGCGATCCGCCAGGCGTGCCCGAGGGCGTCACCCGCCTCGCGCGCGACGACGGCGAGCACGCGGCCGACGGGCGCGAGGACCCGGCGCCACAGCGCGACGGCGGGCAGGACGAGCAGGACGCGCAGGGTCCAGTACAGGGCGACCCCGATGCCGGTGCCGATCACGGCCAGCAGGCGGCCCAGTCCGCGGGCGCACCGGGCGACGGCACGCCCGAGGGGAGCGAGGACCCGGTCGTACAGCCATCGTGCGGGGACGACCAGCAGATACCGCGCCAGCCGGGCGAGGGCGTGCCCGGCGGGCGTCAGCAGGTGCCGGTGGCACCACAGCGCCGGTACGACGACGAGGACGGCGCCGAGCCACGCCAGCGCCCTGCCGACGGGCACCAGGACGTGCCGCCACAGGCCCACCAACGGCCGGACGAACAGGGCCTCGCCGGCCCGCAGCAGGGCCCGGCCGACCGGTCTGAGCACGGCGTCCCGCACCAGCCGTCCGGTGGCGACCAGCGCGTCCCACGCCATCCGCACCGGCACCACCAGGACCAGGACGACGATCCTCAGGGGCACCCGGATCGCGACGGTGAGGCACCCTTCGGGCTGTGTGGAGCGGGGGGACGGCTTCTGCGGTTCCATACCGGCGTAGACGTCCGCACGGCCGGTTCGGATCCGGCCGGGGCGAGGGGCTTCACGGCCGGATCGCCCGCGCCTTGTACGACTCCGGATAGCGCTGGGTGAACTTCACGGCGCACACCAGCAGCGCGATGGGGACGACCCAGTTGAACCAGTCGTCCTGGGACGGGAAGCGGACGGCCAGCCAGGTCGAGACCGTCATGAGCGCGAAGGCCAGGCCCCACACGGCCGTCAGCACCCGGTTGATGTGGAGGAAGACCGGCGAGTCCCAGACCTCGCGGGGTGTCGACTCGCGGGCGTACTGCGCGGTGAAGGGGTCGGCGAGCAGCGATCCGAGCGCGACGACGGCCACCAGCCCGTTCGAGATGACCTGCGCGTACGTCTCCACCCACAGGATCTGGCCGCGGGTCAGGGCCAGCCCGAGGACGCACAGGACGGCGAAGAACACGATGGCGGTCATGTCCAGGATCCGGATCCGGCCGCGCAGCAGGTCCTGCCCGGACAGCGCGAGGGCGGCGATCAGCGCGGCGAGGGCGGCGTACGCCCAGGTGCTGGGGCTGGCGACCACGCCGAAGACGATCCAGGGCGCGAAGGAGAGGAAGACGTTCCCGGCGCCGGCCGGCTGCCTCCTGACCGGTGCGTTCGTCGCCGTCTGCCGAGCCATGGGAGTCCTCCCGTCGGCGCGCCCTCACCCGCCCCCTCGTCCCCATCGTCCGGCCGCCCGGACAGCGGGGCACCCGGAGGGCTGCGCACACCCGCGCCGGCCGGGCGTCACGGCGGGGTGGAGCGCACCGCGAGCAGGGCGATGTCGTCGGTGCTGTCGGCGCCGAACTGGATGACCAGTTCGTCGCAGAAGACGTCGAGCGGGTCCCGGGCGAGGTCGGCGGCGTGCCGGCGGAGCCGGGTCATCGCGTCGTCGAGGGACTCCCCGCGGCGCTCGATGAGACCGTCGGTGAACAGCAGCAGGGTGGAGTGCGGCGGCAGCACGTCGCACGCGGAGGGGCGGGGCTGGTCGGGATCCATGCCGATCAGCAGGCCCCTGCCCGCGTCCAGACAGCGGGTGTCGCCCTCCTGTGTGGTCAGCAGGGGCGGCAGGTGGCCGGCGGAGGAGTGGTGCAGGCTCCGCGGGCCGTCGTCGCTCTTGAGCAGGGCGTAGACGCAGGTGGCGGTGGACAGCGGGGACAGGGTGTGGCTCGCGAGGTCCAGGCGGCGCAGGACGTCTCCGGGGGGTTCCGGCCGGTCCACGGCGATGCCGCGCAGCATGTTGCGCAGGGTGCTCATGGCGACGGCGGCCTTCAGGTCGTGGCCCGCCACGTCGCCGATCACCAGCACGGTGTCGCCGCCGGGCACCACGAAGGCGTCGTACCAGTCCCCGCCGACCTCGGCGGTGCTGCTGGACGGCAGATATCGGGCGGCCAGCTCCAGGTGGGCGACGCGGGGCAGTTCGGGCAGCAGGGCGCGCTGGAGCTGTTCGGCGTTGGAGTGGGCGTACTGGTGCAGACGGGCGTTGTCCACCCCCAGCGCGATGCCGCGGACCAGTTCCGCGATCAGCTGCACGTCCTCCTTGGTGAACGGCTGGTCGTCCCGGACGCGGACCATGGTCAGCGCGCCGAAGACGTCCCGCTGGGCCCGCAGGGGAGCGACGACGGCGCTGCTTCCGCCCAGCCGCCGCACCAGTTCCAGCTGGCGGGCGTCCAGGGGGCTCGCGGCCCGGCCGAGCGTGGGGATGCCGGTGACCAGCAGCGGGCCCGCGCCGCGCAGCACCCGGGGCAGGGACGTTCCCTGTGTGGTCTCGGACATCTCGGAGAGCGTGCCGAGGTGCGCCGGCGCAATCAGCACCTCGGGATCGCGGTGCACGACGCAGACCCGCCGGACCTGCCCGTGTTCGTCGACGAGGTCCGCCGCACACCAGTCGGCCAGCCGGTGGGTCAGCACCTGGCACGCCCGGTGCAGCCGCTCGTCCGGATGGAGGGTGCTGCTCATCGCCCGGCCGGTTTCGGCGAACAGGGGCAGCCACTCCGGCGCCGCCCTCTCCAGGCTCGCCCGCGTCGTCTTCCTGGTGCGGGTCGGCAGGTGGGCCGGGCCCGGCGAGGGCCGCGTGGCGTGCCGGTCGGCCGGCGGAGCGGGCGGCGGGGCGGGCGGAGCCGTCGTCGTGGTGAGCTGGGCGACGAACACGGTGCGCCCGTCGACCGCCTCCTGGGTCTCGATGGACAGGCGGACGGGGATCAACCGGCCGTCGCGGTGCAGCGCCGGAACCGGTATGGACCGGCCCAGGATGCGGGACTCGCCGGTGAGCAGCAGCGAGGTGAAGGCCGCCACGTGGCGTTTGCGCAAGTGCTCGGGGATGAGCGCGGTCAGCCGCTGTCCGACGAGGTCGTGGGCGTGCCAGCCGAGCAGGCTCGCCGCGGAGCCGTTCACCGCGATGATCCGGTTGCGGTCGTCGGCGGCGACAGTCGGCACGCCGGCGGCCTCCACCTCGCTCGCGTCCCAGGGCGCCAGTTCCGTCGGCGTGGCGCTCGGCGCGGCCTTGACCAGCGTCCACGCGGTGGGCGGTCCGCCGGACAGCTGGCCGGCGATCTCGTCGAACAGCCAGCGCCGGAAGGCCCGGATCTGCGGAAGCGCCGGCAGGCTCAGCAGGCTCTCCGCCTGGGCCGCCGCGTCGGCCGCGTCGAGGACCCGCCCGAGGGTCAGCACCCCTTCGGCGGCGTCCAGCGGGAACGCCACGCGCACGGAGAGGGTCGAGCTGTCGGGGATCTCCTGCTCCACGGCCGTCGTCATGCAGGCGGAGATCATGCTGCTCGTGTCCTGGGCGACCACGAGGTCTTCCGGCCGCACCTGCGTGCGGGCCGCGGTGGACGCGGCGAGGAACAGCTCGCGCAGCAGGGCCTCCCAGTGCTGCTGCGCCGCCCAGTACAGCGCGTACGGCACGTCGTTGAGCGCCAGGGTGACGGCCGGGCCGGCGGGCGCCAGGGTCTCCCACGCGGAGCCGGGCGGCACCGGGGCCTCGGGCCACAGCTCGAACCAGACCGTCTTGCGGTCCGTGCCGCTGTGGACGCCGTGGGCGGCGGCCAGCTCCTCCACCATGGCCAGGCCTCGGCCGGTGCAGGCGTAGGGATGGCGGTCGTGCGGCACCAGCCCCTGCTCCGGGCGGCGGTCGGTGACCCGCACCCGGGCCCGGCCTTCGGCGGCCCAGGCCCGCACCTCGACCTCGGTGCGGGCGTGGATCACCGCGTTGGTGACCAGCTCACCGGCCAGCAGCACGGCGGTGTCCGCCACCTCGGGCGTGACGCCGTCCAGCGCCGACCGTACGAACCGGCGGGCCCTCGCGACGTTCTCCGGCGCCGGAGACAGGCGACACGCCGAAGCCCCGGGCGGAAGGGGGCTGCCCATACCGGCTGGGTGCCCAGAAACATGGTCAGGAACCCCGTGGGCGGCCGGCGCGGGCCCGTGTCACGGCATGTCCTGCTCGGTCCAGATCGTCTTGCCCGTGGGCGTGTACCGGGTGCCCCAGCGATGCGTCATCTGGGCGATGATGAACAGGCCCCGCCCGCCCTCGTCCTCGCTCGCCGCGTGCCGCAGATTGGGCGAGGTGTGGCCGGTGTCGGAGACCTCGCAGATCAGCGCCCGGTCGCGGATCAGGCGTACCCGGATCGGACCGCCGACGTACCGGATGGCGTTGGTGACCAGTTCGCTGACGACGAGCTCACTGGTGAACGCCAGGTCGTGCAGGTCCCAGTCGCTGAGCTGCTTGCCGACGGCGGTACGGACGGTGGCCACCGCCGCCGGGTCGGGGAGCACGGACCACTCGGCGAACTGGGTCCGGTCGAGCAGGCGGGTGCGGACCAGCAGCAGCGTCGCGTCCACGTCGACCGGCCCGGGCAGCAGGTCGGCCACCGCCCTGTCGCACAGCGCCTCCAGGGACCCGCGGGCGCCGGTGAGGACGCGCGCCAGCTGGACGAGCCCGGCCTCCCGGTCGCGGGCCGTCTGCAGGAGGCCGTCCGTGAAGAGGGCGAGGAGACTGCCCGGCGCGAGTTCCAGTTCCGTGCTCTGGTACGGCAGGCCGCCGACGCCCAGCGGTGGTCCGGGCGGCACCCGCGGACGGTGCACCAGGCCCGTGCGCGGGTCGACCACCGCCGGCACCAGGTTCCCGGCCCGCGCCAGGCTGCACTGCGCCGAGACGGGGTCGTAGACCGCGTACACGCAGCTCACCCCGAGCGCCTCGTCGGTGTGCGGCCGCGGCCGGCCCGGGCCGCGGCGGTGCCCGCCCTCGCACGCGCTCTCCTCGACCAGGTCGGCGAGCCGGGACAGGAGCTCGTCCGGGGTCAGGTCGAGCCGGGCCAGGACGCGCACCCCCGTGCGCAGGCGTCCCATGGTGGCCGCGGCCCGCAGTCCGTGACCGAGTACGTCCCCGACGACCAGGCCCACCCGGGTGCCCGACAGCGGGATGACGTCGTACCAGTCGCCGCCCACCCCGGAGCCGTTGTCGGCGGGCAGGTAGCGGCTCGCCGCGTCGACGGCGGCGTGCCGCGGCAGACGGCGCGGCAGCAGGTTCCGCTGGAGTTTGAGTGCCACGCCGTGGCCGCGGGTCACCACCGGCATCAGCAGGAGACCGATCAGCAGGGCGCCCAGGCCCAGCACGGTGACCCCGCCCGTCCTGCCGATCAGGGGGACGTCGACGGTGGTCTCGCCGTACCGGGGGTTGGCGTAGACCACGAAGGTGGCGTAGAGGAACAGCAGGGCCATGATCAGCCCGCCGAGGCCCGGCAGCAGGCCCTTGAAGACCAGGTTCCCGGCGTTGTCGGCGAGGACCTTGCGGTGGTACCAGACGCAGGCGAACCCCGTCACTCCGTACTGGAAGGCGATCGCGAGACCGACCGACTCGATCGTGTCGGCCACCACGTTCCGGCTGAACACCGTCAGCAGGACGTACAGGGCGAGGGAGGCCACTCCCATGCCCAGGGTTCCCCAGGTCGGGGTGAGGAACCTGCGGTGGACCCGGGCGAACCGGGCGGGGACGGCCTTGTGGACGGCCATGGAGAAGACGGTCCTGGCCAGGGGCAGGATGGTGGTCTCGGCGGAGGCCAGCGCCGAGGTCAGCACCATCAGGATCAGCAGCCGCGACAGCAGCAGGCCGGCGCCCTGGCTGCCGAACACGGCCTGGCCCAGTACGGAGAGCACGTCGTCCGAGTCGCGCGTGTTGCCGAGCCCGATGCCGGAGGTGCCGACTCCGGCGAACGCCTGCGCCGAGGTGGACACCAGCCCGTACATGACCAGCAGCAGCACCGTGGCCAGGATCGCGGCGCGCCCCGGGATGCGGGTGCTGTCGACGGTCTCCTCGTTCACCGAGAACGCGGTGTCCCAGCCCCAGTAGATGAAGACCCCCGCGAGCAGGCCCGAGGTCAGGGCCTTCACCGAGGGGACCTCGAACGGGTTGAACCAGGAGGCCGACACATGGATCGCCGTGGGCGGCGGGTCGGTGTAGACCCTGACCAGGGCGGCGAGCGCGAACAGGATCAGCACCGCCACTTCCAGGCACAGCAGCCAGCGCTGGACGGCGGACGAGAACTCGATGCCGACGTAGCAGACCGCGGTCAGCACGACGATCCAGCCGACGCCGACCGCGGTGGTCCACAGCCGGTCGTTCGCCAGGTCGTCCAGGCCCACCAGCCGGAAGCCGTAGGCGGCGGCGACCTCGGCGAGGTTCGCCATGACGATGATGTTGGCGACGACCAACCCCCAGCCGCCCATCCATCCGACGCGCGGCCCGAAGGCGCGGGTGGCCCAGGTGAAGGTGGTGCCGCAGTCGGCGTTGCTGGCGTTGAGCTCCCGGAACGCGTACGCGACGAGCAGCATCGGGATGAACGCCAGCATGGTGACGATCGGGGCCTGCAGCCCGACCCCGGCCACGATGATGCCCAGCGTGGCGGCCAGGCTGTACGCCGGCGCGGTGGAGGCGAGGCCCATGGCCACCGAGGAGAACAGGCCGAGGGCATTGCTCTTGAGCCCCTTGCGGCCCGCCCCTGTGCCGGGGGCGGGGCGGCCGACGGACACGTCGTTGCCGAAGACCCTCACACTTGATTCCAACCCCACCCGCCACCCTCCGCAACAGCGGTGCGCCGGCTCCGCGGCGACGGGGGTACGAGGACCTGCCCAGGGGTGCCTGTTCCCTCGGCTTCACGGCGCCGAGGCGCCTGTTGTACGGGCGTCACGGGTGTGAGGGAAGGGGTGTCAGCGGGACCGGCTCACGACGGCATCCGCGTTCCGGCCTGCTCGCTCACCAGGTACCGCGCGTACCAGTCCGGCCAGTCCGGGTCCTGCGCACCGATGCGCGCCTCGTGCTCGCCGTGCGCCGCCGCGGCCCGTCGCAGGGCGCCCGCCAGGTCGTCGGCGGAGGCGAAGACGGCGGTGGCGGGGTCCAGCCGGCCCGGGAGCCTGGTGGTGACCTCCTGCAGGAGCCAGCCGTTGCCGTCCGGGTCGCTGAACGACAGGAAGGATCCGTAGCTGCCGCGCTCCGGATCAGGACCGGGCACCCGGGCGCCGGTGCCCGCGTGGTGGAAGACGCCGCCGGCGTCGTGGAACACCTCGCTCGGCCCGGCGCCGCACCGCGTCAGCTCCTCGTGCGCGGCCTCGATGTCGTCGACGACCAGGTGCAGACCCTGAGCCGAGCCCGGCTCCTGATCGGTGACGGACGTGCCGAAGACGACCGACGCCGGGGACCCCGGCGGGGTCACCTGCACCACCCGGAAGGTGTCGTCGGGGGCGATGTCCGCGTCGAGCCTGAAGCCCAGCGCGGTGTAGAAGTCCTTGGCCCGGTCGACATCGGACACCGGCACCACGACGACCTCGAGTTTCATGTCCATGGGTTGTGCCTTCCGGCTCGGAGGGGATACCGGCGTGTCCGCATTCGGCCGCGGTACGGCGGTCACGGTGCGACGAGCTGTTGGCCGCCGTCGATGTCGTAGGTGGCGCCGGTGACGGCCTCGTTGGCCATGAGGTGCAGCGCCAGCGCGGCGACGTCCGCCGGGCCGACGACCCGCCCGATGGGCAGGGACCTCCTCAACTGCTCGCGGCGCGCCTCGAGCTGCTCGCCGAGGAGGGATGCCGACAGCGGTGTGTCCACGAACCCGGCCGCGATGAGGTTGACCCGGACCGGGGCGACCTCCAGTGCCAGGTTGGCGGTCAGCGCCGGCAGCGCCGCGGTGACGGCGCCCGCCACGGCCATCCCGGCCGCGGGCCGCCGGCCGCCGGTCCCTCCGATGAACAGCAGCGTCCCCTGGGCCCTGACCTTCTCCCGGCTCGCCCGCGCCACCGCCAGCATCATCGCGATACGGCCGCCGGCCTCGCGTCCGGCGTCGGCCACGTCGAGTTCGTCGAGCGGGGCGTACGACGGTCTGCCCGCCGTGACCAGCACATGGTCGACCTGTCCGGGCAGCTCCCGGAGAAAGCGCTCGAGGCGCTCGGGGTCCTGGGCGTCGAACGTCGCCGTGCTCAGCGGGCTCAGCTCGTCCGCCGCCCGCTGGAGACGTTCGGCGTTCCGGGCCGCGAGCACCACCGCGCCGCCGGCCGCGCGCACCTGGCGCGCGGTTTCCAGACCGATACCCGCGCTGCCTCCCACCACCACGACCGTCTGCCCGGCCATTCCCGGACCTGTTCTACCGGCTTCTCGCCCGCCCCCGCTCACGGAAGCTCACCGCCACCGGACGGCGGTTCCCGCACGTCTCTGCGTCCGTCGCACATGGTCACCTCCCGGTCTTTCGGGCGCCCGCCCTTTATGAGGAGCCCTCGCCGGGCCCCGCGTGCACGATGCCGGCGAACTCATCGGTGGTCAGAATGGCGTGGGCGTACAGCGGCGCGTTCAGGTCGAACGTCGCTTCCATCTCCGCCCAGCTGAAGGAGCCGATGGCGTCGCGGATGAGCGTCACGTGATACCCCAGCTCCTGGCCGAAGCGAGCGGTGGTGTCCACACAGGTGTTGGCCCGCATGCCGATGAGCACGATCTTCCGGATGTGGTGCTGTGTGAGCAGGAAGTCGAGGTCGGTGTTGGCGAAGCCGCTCGGGGCCCAGTGCTGGCGCACGACCAACTCGTCCTCACGGGGCCGGAAGTCGGGGTGCCACTCGGCCCCCCAACTACCCGCCGCGAAGGTCTGCCGGCTCACGATGCCCCGCTGAGTCGGCGACAGGTGGTCCCAGGTGGCGTAGTCGCTCGGCGCCGTCTGGTGGTGGGGCACGATGAAGACGCGGAATCCGCGGCTACGGGCGGTGGCGAGCGTGGCGCGCATGTGGTCGAGCAGCCCGACGCCTTCCGCCTCTTCCTTCCCCCGGGGCCACAGCTTGCCGCCCTCGGAAAGGAAATCGTTGTAGGGGTCGACGATCAGAAGCGCGGTTTCATCCGGGGAATACTGCGTTCGAGACGTCATACGAAGGTTTCCCGACTGCTCAGCGAACGGATCGATCGCTGCTGGATGCGGCACAGGCAGGAGGGAGAAAAGGCATTCCTGACGCTTCCGCCCCAGCCCACCGACTCCGCCGCCTCAGTCTGTCAGCCGTCCGCCGGGAGTGCATCCGGATGTGGAGCTGTGCGGGCAGGCATGGCCCTGCTCGGCCGAAGCACCGTCCCAGGTGAACTGGTGGCGATTCCCCTCTCGGTCGAAGGTCAGGCCGATGTCGACGCCGTCGATGCCGCAGTTCTCCCGCAGGCACTCGATGACAGCCGCGGCGGCGACTTCCTCCTGGTAGTCCGTGAGCATGGGTACGTCCCAGTCGTCCACGCGTACCCATAGGGCATCGGCGCCGTCTCTCAAAGTCTCCAGTTGCCCGGCCACCAGTCCGAGGCCGAACGCCATCCACTTCTCCTCCGCCGCGGGGATCCCCTGCGGCGGCAGCCACCAGATGTGCGAGTCGTCGATTCTGCGCCCCTCGCGCGGCGGCTCGTCCACGGGCTGGACGTCGACGGTGACCCGGGCGAGGAGCCCCCAGGAGCCGATACGCCTCTTATAGATGTAGGTGAATGCCATGTCGCTCACCCTGTCAGCGCCTCCATCAGCGGATCGAGTGCTCGCCCGCCTCAGTGCGCGTGGCCGCTCCGAGCCGGTGCCGGGCC
This sequence comes from Streptomyces sp. NPDC007189, assembly GCF_040703635.1. Classification (NCBI taxonomy): domain Bacteria; kingdom Bacillati; phylum Actinomycetota; class Actinomycetes; order Kitasatosporales; family Streptomycetaceae; genus Streptomyces; species Streptomyces sp. NPDC007189. The sequence continues at coordinate 170,652 of NZ_JBEYEY010000002.1, read as the reverse complement.
CGCGTTCCTCACCGTCAGTGGCAGGCGCTTCTTGCCGGTGGTGCCGATCTGGATGTGCGTTCGGGAACAGGGGTCAATAGGCCGCGAGCAACCGCTCGAGCAGAGCCGTGGTGGCTTCGCCGGTCGAGGTCCGCGTCACGACGTTGAACTCCCAGGTGATGCGCTCCGTCAGAGGGACGACTACGGTGCCTTCGCTCGGCGGGATCAGCAGTTCGGGAAGCAGCGCGATGCCGAGGCCGTTTGCGACGAAGACCGGGATCGAGCTGGTCTCGGTCACCTCGGCACTGACGTCGCGCACAACCCCGCGTGCGCTCAGCGCGGCGTCTAGTACGTCACGGTTGCCGAATCCGACAGGCGCGTCCACGAAGCGCTCACCGACGAGGTCCTTCAGCGCCAGTCCCGCGCGCGATGCGAGGTCGTGGTCGGCCGCGAGGACGACCGCGTAGGGCGTTGTGGCGAGCCGGTGCACGGCAAGGCCAGGGCCCGCGGTGGCCGCTGGGAGCCCGTACAAGCTGAGATCGAGCCGCCCCCGCCGCACGGCGTCGGCGAGCTCCGCCGAGCCGGACGGAGACGCGCGCAGCCGGAGGTCGACGAGCGGGTGTTCGCGGTGGAAGGCGCCGATGACGCGCGGGATCGCGAGGTAGCTCACGCTGGAGAACACCCCGATGCGCAGCTCGCCCCGCAGTTCGCCTCGCGGGTCGGCTGCGGTGCGGGCGCGCGCCTCGGCGTCGGCGAGCGCGCGAAGCGCGGGCAGCACCGCCTCTCCAGCGGCAGTGATCCGCACCCCTCGCTGGTCTCGCTCGAAGAGCGCGGTGCCGAGCTCTCGTTCCAGCGCCCGAACGCCGGCGGAGACGGTCGACTGTGCTGCGTAGACCCGTTGCGCGGCACGGGTGAAGCTCAGCTCGTCGGCGACCGCGATCGCGTACTCGACCAGTCGGGTCTCCATCTCTCCGCGCCTCCCGCTCCATCGCTTCAGTCGATAACTGTGAACAAGAGTATGCGTTGGACGCGATGACATGAGCCGTCGAGCATGAAGGAATGACGACGACTGCTGCTCCCACCCGGACTCCAGCCACCCAACGTCTCCCACATGGGGCGGGGTTCTGGATCATCGCGCTCGCCTTCGGCACCGAGCTCGCGTTCTGCGCCGTCCCGACGCCCCTCTACGCGATCTACCAGCAGCGCGACGGCTTCCCGACGATCGTCCTCACCGTCATCTTCGCCGCATACGCGGTCGGGGTCATGCTGAGCCTGTATCTCGCGGGCCATGTCTCCGACTGGCTCGGACGCCGACGCGTGATCCTCGGCTCGCTGCTCATCAACCTGCTGGCCGCGATCCTCTTCCTCGTCCGGAACGACGTCGCCGGCCTCATCGCCGCCCGCTTCGTCAGCGGACTCGGCATCGGCATCCTCACCGCCACGGCGACCGCACACCTCTCCGAGCTCGGCGCGGCGGCCAACCACGCCAAAGGTCGCGTCGCCCTCGTGTCGACCTTCGCGAACCTCGGCGGCATCGGCCTCGGCCCGCTGATCGGCGGGCTCATCGCGACATGGTCCACGCGACCGCTCATCGCGCCCTACGTGGCCTTCGCCCTCCTTCTGGCCGTCGAAGGAATCCTGGTCGCCTTCGTTCCCGAGACGGTCGAGCGCCGTGAGGAGCGCCCTGCCTACCGGCCGCAGCGCGTCGCAGTGCCGGCGGCAGGCAGGGGCGCGTTCTGGGCGGCCGGAGCGGCGGCGTTCGGGGCGTTCGCAGTGTTCGGCACCTTCATGGGACTGTCCTCGACCTTCCTCGTCGGCCTCCTCGGGCTGCATTCGCACCTGCTCGCCGGCCTGGCGCCCTTCGTCGTTTTCATGGCGGCAGCCCTCGCGCAGATCGTCACCGTCCGGCTGGCGACGCGCCCTCAGATCGGGCTCGCCATCGCGCTCGCCGCGCTCGGGCTCGTGAGCATAGGCGTTGCCGCCGTCGTCGCCTCGCTTCCGCTCTTCCTCATCGGCGGCGGGGTCGCGGGCGCAGGGATCGGCATCCTGTTCCGAGCCGCCCTCGGCACCGTCGCCGCGGTCGCGGATGCGGAGCGACGGGGCGAGGCGCTCGCCGGCATCTTCCTCATCGCCTACGCCGGCATGACCATCCCGCCGCTGCTCACCGCCGCCGCGCTCAGGGTCTGGCCCACGGTCGCCGTCGTCGTCGGCCTGGTCACCCTCGCCACGATCCTCGTCGCATTCTCCGGGTCCCGGATGCTTCGCCGCTGAAACACCGGTGCAGGGAGCCGTCAGTACGACCCAACCCGGTGAGTGCCTCACCCACGTCAGTGCGCGTGACCGCTCGAAGCCGGCGCCGGCCCAGCGTTCTTGACCGTCAGTGGCAGGAGCTTCTTGCCAGTGGGGCCGATTTGGATGCGGGTGTCCATCTGCGGGCAGACGCCGCAGTCGAAGCAGGGCGTCCAGCGGCAGTCCTCGACCTCCGTTTCGTCGAGGGCGTCCTGCCAGTCCTCCCAGAGCCAGTCCTTGTCCAGGCCGGAGTCGAGGTGGTCCCAGGGCAGGACCTCCTCGTAGGTGCGCTCGCGGGTGGTGTACCAGTCGACGTCCACGCCGTAGGGGGCCAGCGCCTTGGCGGCGCAGGACATCCAGCGGTCGTAGGAGAAGTGCTCGCGCCAGCCGTCGAAGCGGCCGCCGCCGTCGTAGACCGCGCGGATGACGGCGCCGACGCGGCGGTCGCCGCGGGACAGGAGGCCCTCGACGATGCCCGGCTTGCCGTCGTGGTAGCGGAAGCCGATCGAGCGGCCGTACTTCTTGTCGCCGCGGATCTTGTCGCGGAGCTTGGCCAGACGGGCGTCCGTCTCCTCCGCCGAGAGCTGCGGGGCCCACTGGAAGGGGGTGTGGGGCTTGGGGACGAAGCCGCCGATGGAGACCGTGCAGCGGATGTCGTTCGAGCCCGAGACCTCGCGGCCCTTCTGGATGACGTGCGTCGCCATGTCGGCGATCTGGAGGACGTCCTCGTCGGTCTCGGTGGGCAGGCCGCACATGAAGTACAGCTTCACCTGGCGCCAGCCGTTGCCGTACGCCGTGGCGACCGTACGGATCAGGTCCTCCTCCGAGACCATCTTGTTGATGACCTTGCGGATGCGCTCCGAGCCGCCCTCGGGGGCGAAGGTCAGGCCCGAACGGCGGCCGTTGCGGGTCAGCTCGTTCGCCAGGTCGATGTTGAAGGCGTCGACCCGGGTGGAGGGCAGGGACAGGCCGACCTTGTCGTCCTCGTAGCGGTCCGCCAGGCCCTTGGCGATGTCCCCGATCTCGGAGTGGTCCGCGGAGGAGAGGGAGAGGAGGCCCACCTCCTCGAAGCCCGTTGCCTTGAGGCCCTTGTCGACCATCTCGCCGATGCCGGTGATCGAGCGCTCGCGGACCGGGCGGGTGATCATGCCGGCCTGGCAGAAGCGGCAGCCCCGGGTGCAGCCGCGGAAGATCTCCACCGACATGCGCTCGTGGACCGTCTCGGCCAGGGGGACCAGCGGCTGCTTGGGGTACGGCCACTCGTCCAGGTCCATGACCGTGTGCTTGGACACGCGCCACGGGACGCCGGAGCGGTTGGGTACGACGCGGGCGATGCGGCCGTCGGGGAGGTACTCGACGTCGTAGAACCCCGGGATGTACACCCCGCCCGTCTTCGCCAGGCGGAACAGCAGCTCCTCGCGGCCGCCGGGGCGCCCCTCGGCCTTCCACGCGCGGATGATCGCGGTCATGTCGAGGACGGCCTGCTCGCCGTCGCCGAGGACCGCCGCGTCGATGAAGTCGGCGATCGGCTCGGGGTTGAACGCCGCGTGGCCGCCGGCCAGCACGATCGGGTCGTCGTCCGTGCGGTCCTTGGACTCCAGGGGGATCCCGGCGAGGTCCAGGGCGGCGAGCATGTTCGTGTAGCCCAGCTCCGTGGAGAAGCTGAGGCCGAGTACGTCGAAGGCCTTCACCGGGCGGTGGCTGTCGACCGTGAACTGCGGGACGCCGTGCTCGCGCATCAGCGTCTCCAGGTCCGGCCACACGCTGTAGGTGCGCTCGGCGAGGACCCCCTCCTGCTCGTTGAGGACCTCGTAGAGGATCTGGACGCCCTGGTTGGGCAGGCCGACCTCGTACGCGTCCGGGTACATGAGCGCCCAGCGGACGTCGCACTCGTCCCAGTCCTTGACGGTGGAGTTGAGCTCTCCGCCGACGTACTGGATCGGCTTCTGCACGTGGGGGAGCAGAGCTTCGAGCTGCGGGAAAACCGACTCGACAGGCATCTCGCGAACCTTCATGAGCTGACAGGGGTGACCATCAAGCGTAACCCGGCCGGAGGGGTCCCCCGAACGCTCAGAGGTCAGCCCCGGAGCCGGCCTCCTTCCACACCGCGGGCAGGTCGGCCTCGGCCTGTGCCGCGCGTGCCTCCTCGCGGCCGTACAGCAGGCCGTAGGTGAACGTGCTCTCCCCCGCCGCGTGGGCCACCGCGGACAGCTCGCGCAGGGTCAGGCGGGTCATGACGCTGTCCTGGTGGTCGCCGAGCAGCGTGGTGAGGGCCTTCATGGACCTGGCGAGGGAGCGGGCCGGTTTTCCGAGGGCCGCGGTGGCCGCCTCGGCCGCGTACCGGGTGCGCTTGGCCTTCTTGCGGGCCTCGTGCACGGCGACGTCCCGCTCCTGGCCGGGCGGAGCGGTGAGCGCCCGCTCGATCAGGTCGGAGAGCGTGGCCAGGTCCTTGTGTACGGCCCTGGCGAGCGCCTTCTCCGGTCGTTTCCCGGCGGCCTTCCGCAGGGGCGGGTCGGCGAGGAGGGCGTCCAGGGTGTCGAGGAGGGACAGGTAGCGGCGGGAGTCCAGGACGCCGGTGAGATGGGCGTGTGCGCCGCCGTGCCGGGCCTCGGCCCAGGCCGCGAGGCGTTCGCGGACCGGGCCGGTGACCAGCTCGGGCGGGAGGGCGTCGACGGCGGCCGTCAGGCGTTCGGCCAGCACCTCGTGGTCGCGGTCCACGCCCAGCTCGGCCGCGAGCCACTTCAGCTCGGCCGCGACGGGGTCGGTGACGGTGCGGTCGAGGAGGGAGCGGAAGGTGCGCAGGGCGCTGCGGGCGCGGCGGGTGGCGACCCGCATACGGTGCACGGAGTCGGGCACGTCCCGGCGGACGGCGGGGTCCAGCTCGACCAGCGCGTCCCGCTGGGCGCGCAGATAGGCGAGGACGTGGTCGCCGGCCGTCACCGGCGGTGCGGGGGTGTCGTTCCTGCGGCGGTGTCCTCCGGTCTGTTCCAGCGCGCGGGCGAGTTTCGACGGCGAGGTCGAGGGGCGTACGCCGGCTCGGCGCAGCCGTTTCTCCACCTGGTCGAGGAAGGCGGGGTCGCCGTCGTCGGCGAGTTCCACCTCGATCTCGGTCCACTGGGCGGCGCCGCCCTTGCCGTCGAGTCGCTCGGCGGTCACGGCGTCGACGCTCGCCTCGGCGAGCAGGGTGCCCTCGGCGTCGACCAGGTGGCGCACATCGCGGGCGGAGCGCAGCCGGACCAGCGGGACCAGCTCGGCGTCGCGGACCCGGGAGCGGGCGAGGGCGGCGATCTCCTCGGGGACGGTGCCGGAGAGCGGAGCCCGGATCTCGTCCCGCACGCCCGGCTCGACCGGGACTTTCAGATGCCAGCCGGCGTCCGCGCCTCCGGTGCGGCGGCGCAGGGTGAGGGCGGCGGTGGTCAGGCGTTGGTCGGCGGTGTCGTAGTAGGTGGCGTCGAGTTCCACCAGGCCCTTGTCCAGGACGGCCGCCACCCCGGCGACGCCGGTCAGGTCGGGCAGACCACTGTCGTCGGACTCGTACTTGCGCTCGATCTCGCGTTTCTCATCCGCCATGAACCGAATCTAGTGGCCCGCAGGGCGGCAGGGCAGGGGCCGTTCCGGGTGGATGGCCGGGGATTTTCCGTCATCCGCCCGGTGAACGCCTCATCGCTCGAGCCGCCGGGGCCTAGGCCGACATGGGTCTTTGCACCTTGATCGACTGCAGGAGCCCCACGGCCACCCACACCGCGAACATCGACGAGCCTCCGTAGGACACGAAGGGCAGCGGCAGGCCGGTGACCGGCATGATGCCGAGGGTCATGCCGATGTTCTCGAAGGCCTGGAAGGCGAACCAGGCGACGATTCCGGCGGCCACGATCGTCCCGTACAGCTCAGTGGAGTCCCGGGCGATGCGGCAGGCCCGCCACAGCACCACGCCGAGCAGGAAGATGATGAAGCCGGCGCCGACGAAGCCCAGCTCCTCCCCCGCGACCGTGAAGACGAAGTCGGTCTGCTGCTCGGGCACGAACTGGCCGGTGGTCTGCGAGCCGTGGAAGAGCCCGGCCCCGGTCAGGCCGCCGGAGCCGATGGCGATGCGGGCCTGGTTGGTGTTGTAGCCGACGCCGGCCGGGTCCAGGTCCGGGTTGGCGAAGGCGGCGAAGCGGTTGATCTGGTACTGGTCCAGGATATGCAGCTGCCAGATGGCGACGCAGCCGATCACTCCGGCGATGAGCAGGCCGAAGACCCAGCGGTTGGAGGAGCCGGAGGCGAGCAGCACGCCCAGGATGATGGCCACCATGGCGAGCACCGAGCCGAGGTCCGGCATGAGCAGCAGGATCAGGCAGGGTACGGCCGCGAGGCCGAGGGACTGGGCCACGGTCCGGTGGTCCGGGTAGGGCTTGTCGCCCGCGTCCACCCGGGCGGCGAGCATCATCGCCATGCCCAGGATGATGCTCACCTTGAGGAACTCGGCGGGCTGCAGCGAGAAGCCGCCGATGACGAGCCAGTTGCGCTGGCCGTTGATGGTGGCGCCGAGGGGGGTGAGGACCGTCAGAGCCAGCAGGACGGACAGGCCGTAGAGGACCGGCACGGCGTTGCGCAGGCCGCGGTGGCCCAGCCAGAGCGTGCCGATCATGAGCGCGAGCCCGATGCCGATGTTCATCAGGTTGCGTTCCAGGAAGAAGTACGGGTCGCCCTGGTTGATCTCGGTGCGGTTGCGGGTCGCCGAGAACACCAGCAGGGACCCGATCAGGGACAGCGCCATCGCGGCCAGCAGGATCGGCCAGTCGAGCCGGCGGGCCAGCGAGTCGCGGGCGAGGATCCTGGTCCAGCCGGCCCGCTGCGGGCCGTACCCGGAGACGGAGAAGCTGTTCGTGCCGGTCATGCGGGCGTCCTCCGGCTTCCCCTCTTCCGGCGGCGGCCCGCCCTGCGGGTGTCGCGGTTTCCGGTGGTGGGCGAGGGGGTGGTGGCGGGCTGCTGCTGGTCGGTGCCGTTGCTGGGGTTGTTCTGCTGGGAGGCCTCGGCGTCCTTCGCCGGGTCGCCGGTGATCTTCGGGGAGGCGATGGTGCCGTCCGGGCGGACCTTGGGCAGGCCCTTCTGCGGCTCGGGCAGGAGCGCCTTCTTGGTGTCGATGGAGCCGTCGCCCTGGACGCCGTAGAGCGCGCTGTAGATGTTGCGCACGGCCTCACCGGAGGCGCCGGAACCCGTACCGGCCTGGGCGATCGTCATGATCACCGTGTAGTCCTTGGAGTAGGTGGCCAGCCAGGACGTGGTCTGCTTGCCGTAGACCTCCGCCGTACCGGTCTTGCCGTGCAGCGGGATCTTGTTCTGCGGCCAGCCGTTGAACTTCCACGCCGCCGTACCGCGGGTGATGACGCCCGCGAAGGCGTCGTTCATGCCCTTGAGGGTGGCCTGGCCGACCGGCAGCTTGCGCGCCACCTTCGGCTTGATCTCCTGGACGGACTTGCCGTCGGGGCTGATGACCGCCTTGCCGATGCTCGGGACGTACTCGGTGCCGCCGTTGGCCACGGCGCTGTAGATCATGGCCTCCTGTATCGGCGTGACGAGGGTGTCGCCCTGGCCGATGGAGTAGTTGATCTCGTCACCCTCGCGCATCTTGTTGCCTTCGAGGCAGTTCTCGTAGGCGATCTTCTGGACGTAGGAGCCGTCCTTCTTGCCGGTCTTGCACCAGGCGTCCTTGTTGGCCTTCCAGTAGTCGAGCTTCCACTGGCGGTCGGGGACCCGGCCGGTGACCTCGTTGGGCAGGTCGATGCCGGTCTCCTTGCCGAGGCCGAACTGGTGGGCGGTCTTGAAGAACCAGTCCTTGGGCCGGCCCTTCTTCGGGTTGATGCCGCCGTCCCTCTTCCACTCCTTGTCGGCGAGGCCGTAGAAGACGGTGTCGCAGGAGACCTCCAGGGCGCGGCCCAGGGAGATGTCGCCGAAGTTCTCGCCCTCGAAGTTCTTGAAGACCTGGCCGCCGACCGAGTAGGAGCTGGTGCAGGGGTAGCCGCCGTCCCAGGGGTAGCCGGCGTTGACCGCGGCGGCCGTGGAGACCACCTTGAACGTCGAACCGGGGGCCGCCTGGCCCTGGATGGCCCGGTTGAGCAGCGGGTAGTCGGAGCCCTTGCCGGTGAGGGCCTTGTAGTCCTTGGCGGAGATGCCGCCCACCCACACGTTCGGGTCGTAGGTGGGGGCGGAGGCCATGGCGACGACGCGGCCGGTCTTGGCCTCCATGACGACGACGGCGCCGGAGTCGGCCTTGTAGTTCTCGCCGGTGATCTTGTCGTACTGCTGGCGGGCGGCCTTCATCGCCTTGTCCAGTTCGTACTCGGCGACGCGCTGGACGCGGGAGTCGATGCTGGTGACCAGGTTCGCGCCGGGCTCGGCGGCGTCCGCCTTGGCCTTGCCGATGACCCGGCCGAGGTTGTCCACCTCGTAGCGGGTGACGCCGGCCTTGCCGCGCAGCTCCTTGTCGTACTCCCGCTCCAGGCCGGAGCGGCCGACCATGTCGGAGCGCAGGTAGGGCGAGTCGGTGTTCTTGGCCTTCTCGATCTCGGCGTCGGTGACGGGCGAGAGATAGCCGAGCACCTGCGCGGTGTTGGAGCCGCCGGGGCCCGGATAGCGGCGCACGGCCTCGGGCTCGGCGGTGATGCCGGGGAAGTCCTCGGCGCGCTCACGGATCTGCAGGGCCTGCTTGGGCGTCGCCTTGTCGGTGATCGGGATCGGCTGGTACGGCGAGCCGTTCCAGCACGGCTTGGGGGTCTTGGCGTCGCACAGCCGGACCTTCTGGATGACCTCCGCGGGCTTCATGCCGAGGACGCCGGCCAGCTTGGTGAGGACCGCCTTGCCGTCGTCCCTCTGCTTGAGCAGGTCGGTGCGGGAGGCGGAGACGACCAGGCGGGTCTCGTTGTCCGCGAGGGGCACGCCGCGGGCGTCCAGGATGTCGCCGCGCACGGCGGGGTCGACGACCTGCTGGACGTGGTTGCCGGACGCCTCCTTCTGGTACTGGGCGCCCTCGCGGATCTGCAGGTACCAGAGCCGGCCGCCGAGCGTGCCGAGGAGGGAGAGGACGAGGATCTGGATCACGACGAGCCGGATCTGGACCCGTGGGGTCCGGCCGGTCTCGGGGATGTTGGTCACTGCGGTTGTCTCCCCCTCTCAGTGTGTGCGCGTCCGCGCGCGCGGCGCCGGTGTGCGAAAGGCGTGTGCGCGTACGCATGATGAACGACCAGCCTGTGAACGCGCGTTCCGGGAAAGCCGACCCGTTCGGGTGAACTCGCCGGGGTGCGGGACCGCTTGACCGTGCTTCACAGCCGCTTGACCCCCTTGATGCGACCGACCCGCGCGGAGCGGGTGCGGGCCTTGGCCCTCAGCGCGCCGAAGCCGCCGCGCTGGCTGCCGATGCGCAGGCCGGTGCCGGAGGAGAGCCAGCCGGTGGAGATGTCACCGGCCTTGGCGGCGGGCCCGGACTCGGTCAGCGGGTCGTTGTCCGCGCGGCGCGCCAGCCACATGATGCCGGGGACCACGAACGGAGCGAGCAGCAGGTCGTACAGGGCCGCCGAGAACAGCAGCCCGGGCAGGCCGACATGGCGGGCGGCGGTGTCCCCGACCAGCGCGCCGACGCCCGCGTACAGCAGCGTGGAGCCGATGGCGGCGGCGACCACGACGGCCATCGGGCCGGTCGCCGACTTCAGGCGGCCGTTGTCCGGTCTGATGAGCCCGGCGAAGTAGCCGATGACGCACAGCACGAGGGCGTAGCGGCCGGCCGCGTGGTCGGCGGGCGGCGCGAGGTCGGCGAGCAGGCCGGCGCCGAAGCCGACGAGGGCGCCGCCGACATGGCCGTACACCATGGCGAGGCCGAGGGCGGTGAGCAGCAGCAGGTCGGGGACGGCGCCCGGCAGATGCAGGCGAGCGAGGACGCTCACCTGGATCACCAGGGCCACGACGACCAGCGCGCTGGAGAGCAGGATCCGGTTGAGGCGCATGGAAGAGTCAGCTCCTACTGCTGCTGGCCGGTCGAGTCGTTCGCGTCCGCCGACGGGGTCACCGTGACGGTCACCGTCGGTGTCGGAACCGGTTTGGGCTTGGCCGGCAGGACTTCGTCGCGCGGGTCCTTCTTGGGGGACTGGACGACCACGCCGACGATGTCGAGCTTGCTGAAGCCGACGTACGGGGTGACGTAGACCGTGCGGGTCAGGCCGCCGTTGGAGGGCTCGACGCGGGAGACCACGCCGACCGGCACGCCCGGCACGAACGGCTTGTCGGCCTCGGAGCCGAAGGTGACGAGGCGGTCGCCCTTCTTCACCTCCGCCTTGGCGTTGAGCAGTTCCACGCGCAGCGGGCGGTCGCCCTGTCCGGAGGCGAAGCCGAGTTCGTCGCTGCCCTCCATGCGGGTGCCGACCGTGAAGTCGGGGTCGTTGGCGAGCAGCACCGTGGAGGTGTCGGGGCCGACGGTGGTGACCCGGCCGACCAGTCCGTCGCCGTTGAGGACGGTCATGTCGCGCTTGATGCCGTCGTGGGCGCCGGCGTCGATGGTGATGGTCCAGGAGAAGCCCTGCGCCGCTCCTATGGCGATGACCTGGGCGCCCTTGATGCCGTACTGGCCCTCGCCGGCGAGCTTCAGCATCTTGTCGAGCTGGTTGAGCCGGCTGCGGTTGCGGTCGTCGCTGCCGAGCTTCGCCTTGAGAGCCGCGTTCTCCTTCTCCAGCCGGGCCAGCCGGTCGTGCCGGTTGCCGGAGTCCCTTATCGCGGAGACGGCGTTGCCGACCGGATCGACCGCCGAGGACAGCCCGTTCTCGACCGGGCCGAACACCGCGGCCGCGGCCTGCCGGGCGCCGTCGACCGGGGAGTTCCGGCCCCCGCGGATATCCACCGTGATCAGCGCGAACGCGATGGCGACCAGCAGGACCAGGAGCAACCGGCTCTCTTTCGTGTCCCTCACGTGCGGCGGCCGTGCCCTTCCTCAATAGGAATTCGAGGGGCCCCGGCGAAGCGCCTGCGGAATACGCAGTCACAAGGGGCCCGTTTGCGGGAGCTCATGCCTCTATATCAACGATCCGCCGCACGAGAGGAGAACGTCTCGTACGGCGGAATCGAAGAACCCGCGTCATCTGCGCGGCTGGGCGTCCAGGACCTGCTGCAGTGCCTCGAACTCCTCGACGCACTTTCCGGAGCCGAGCGCGACGCTGTCCAGCGGGTCCTCGGCGATGTGGATCGGCATGCCGGTCTCCCGGCGCAGCCGCTCGTCGAGCCCGCGCAGCAGGGCTCCGCCGCCGGTCAGAACGATTCCTCGGTCCATGATGTCGCCGGACAGCTCCGGCGGGCACTTGTCGAGGGTCGTCTTGACGGCGTCCACGATCGCGTTGACCGGTTCCTCGATCGCCTTGCGGACCTCGGCGGCCGAGATGACCACGGTCTTCGGCAGGCCGGACACCAGGTCCCGGCCGCGGACTTCGGTGTGCTCGTCGGCGTCGAGGTCGTACGCCGAACCGATCGTGATCTTGATCTGCTCGGCCGTGCGCTCACCCAGCAGAAGGCTGTACTCCTTCTTGATGTACTGGATGATCGCGTTGTCCAGTTCGTCGCCCGCGACGCGGATGGACTGGGCGGTGACGATGCCGCCGAGCGAGATGACCGCGACCTCCGTGGTGCCGCCGCCGATGTCCACCACCATGTTGCCCGTGGCCTCGTGGACCGGCAGGCCGGAGCCGATGGCCGCGGCCATGGGCTCTTCGATGATGTGCACCTGGCGCGCACCCGCCTGGGAGGACGCCTCGATCACGGCGCGGCGCTCGACGCCCGTGATGCCCGAGGGCACACAGACGACGACCCGCGGACGAGCCAGATACCGCCGCTTGTGGATCTTCAGGATGAAGTAGCGGAGCATGCGCTCGGTGATCTCGAAGTCGGCGATCACGCCGTCCTTCAGCGGGCGGACCGCGACGATGTTGCCCGGCGTCCGGCCGATCATCTTCTTCGCTTCGGCACCGACCGCGAGGATCCCACCCGTGTTGGTGTTGATCGCGACGACGGACGGCTCGTTGAGTACGATTCCGCGACCCCTGACGTACACCAGCGTGTTGGCGGTCCCGAGGTCGACAGCCATGTCACGGCCGATGAACGACATAGAGTTCCCCATCCGGATTCATCTGGCCTTCCCATAGCTTTTGAGGGCATATCAGGTCGGCGAGGCGGGTGCTGTGACGTGAAGGCTTCCATCGTAAACGCGCCTGCACGAACACTGCGCGAGGGTCTCCGCCATTGTCACCAGATGGCGGCCCGCCCCGCTTGTGGAGACGGTCCAACGGGGGCACGCGTTCCCCCGATCGGCGCGGCATATGCCAAGGGACGGCCGGAAATGTTCGGCCGTCCCTGGTCAGGCGCGGGCTCGGCGAGCTGACGCCGCCTCAGAAAATTTAGCGAAAACTCTTCCCGCGGTGCGCGCCGCTCAGCCACGGCCCGGGAAGAAGATCTTCACCTCGCGCTCGGCGGACTCCTCGGAGTCGGAGGCGTGGATCAGGTTCTCCCGGACGATGACGCCGTAGTCGCCGCGGATGGAGCCCGGCGCGGCGGCGATCGGGTCGGTCGGGCCGGCGAGCGCCCGGACGCCCTCGATGACCCGCTCGCCCTCGACGATCAGCGCGACGACGGGACCGGAGGACATGAACTCCACCAGCGGCTCGTAGAACGGCTTGCCCACGTGCTCGGCGTAGTGCTGCTCCAGCGTGGCACGGTCCAGGGTGCGCAGCTCCAGCGCCGTGATCTGCCAGCCGGCCTTGCGCTCGATACGGCTGATGATCTCGCCGGTCAGGCCTCGACGGACGGCGTCGGGCTTGAGGAGGACGAGGGTGCGCTGGCTCACGGAAGGCTCCTTACGCGACGGACGTGTGCGGTGGGACGAGGTTACAGGGCGTGTCGGCCCGTCCGTTACGCAGCGTCAGGTGCGGAGGAGCCGGACTCCGCCTGGGCGGCGAATCTGGCCTTCGCCTCGTCCACCTTTCGACCGAAGTGCACCGATGCCCACCACAGCCCGGCGAACACCACGCCCATGAAGTACATGGTCGGGACGAAGACGCCGGAGGCGATCAGGGCGATCTGCAGGGCCCAGCCGAGGGCCACCCCGCCGGGCCGGGTCACCATGCCGCACAGCAGCACGCACAGCAGCATGGCGATGCCGCTGACCAGCCAGACCGTGGACACCGGCAGGCCCGGGTCCTTCATGGCGACGAGCCCGGCGAAGCCGATGACGAAGAACTCGCCGATCAGGGTGGAGGAGCACAGCGTACGCATCCGCGGATCAGCCCTTCCCCAGGAGCAGGCGGGCCTCGCCCACCGTGATGACGGAACCGGTGACCAGCACGCCGCCGCCCGCGAACTCGCCCTCCTCCTCGGCCAGCGTGATCGCGGCCTCCAGGGCGTCCGGCAGCCGCGGCTCGACCTGCACCCGCTCCTCGCCGAACACCTCCACGGCGATCGCGGCCAGCTCGTCCGCGTCCATGGCCCGGTGGCTGGAGTTCTGCGTGACGACGACCTCGGCGAAGATCGGCTCGAAGGCCTCCAGCAGGCCCCGGACGTTCTTGTCGCCGCTCGCGCCGACCACGCCGATCAACCGGCTGAAGTCGAACGCCTCCTGCACCGCCTCCGCGGTCACCCGCGCCCCAGCGGGGTTGTGCGCGGCGTCCAGCACGACGGTGGGAGAGCGCCGTACGACCTCCAGGCGGCCCGGCGAGGACACGGCCGCGAAGGCCTTGCGGACGGTGTCGATGTCCAGCGGCTCGGCGCGCTGGGCGCCGACGCCGAAGAACGCCTCCACGGCGGCGAGGGCGACGGCCGCGTTGTGCGCCTGGTGGGCGCCGTGCAGCGGGAGGTACATCTCGGGATACTCGCCGCCGAGGCCGCGCAGCGTGAGCAGCTGCCCGCCGACGGCGACCTGCCGGGCGACGACGCCGAACTCCAGGCCCTCGCGGGCCACGGTGGCGTCCACCTCCACGGCCTTCTTCAGCAGCACCTGCGCCGCGTCCACCGGCTGCTGCGCCAGGATCACGGTCGCGTCCTGCTTGATGATGCCGCTCTTCTCGCCGGCGATCTCCGCGGTCGTCTCGCCGAGGCGGTCGGTGTGGTCGAGGTCGATCGGGGTGATCACCGCGACATCGCCGTCGATGACATTGGTGGCGTCCCAGGAGCCGCCCATGCCGACCTCGACGACGGCCACGTCGACCGGCGCGTCCGCGAAGGCCGCGTACGCCATGCCGGTGAGGACCTCGAAGAACGACAGCCGGTACTCCTGCTGTCCGTCCACCATCTCGACGTACGGCTTGATGTCGTCGTACGTCTCGATGAAGCGCTCGGCGGAGATCGGGGCGCCGTCCAGGCTGATCCGCTCGGTGATCGACTGCACGTGGGGGCTGGTGTAGCGGCCGGTGCGCAGGTCGAAGGCGCCGAGCAGGGCCTCGATCATGCGGGCGGTGGAGGTCTTGCCGTTGGTGCCCGTGATGTGGATCGAGGGGTACGAGCGCTGGGGCTCGCCCAGGACGTCCATCAGCGCGGAGATGCGGCTGACCGACGGCTCCAGCTTGGTCTCGCCCCAGCGGGTGGCCAGCTCCGCCTCGACCTCGCGCAAAGCCTTGTCGACCTCGGGGTCCTCGGGCCGGGCGGGTACGTCGGCCTGCGGCGGGCCGCCCTGGGTGCGCAGGGTGCGGCTGCCGGCCTCGATCACCGCGAGGTCGGGGTCGCGGGTGGTCTCCTCGGCGATGATCTCGTCGAAGCTGTCGAGGGGGTCGGGCTGGTCGGTGCCGTTCGGGTCGCTCACGGGGCCAGTCTACGGAGCCGCAGTGACAAAGGGCCGGTTTGGGGTGGTGCTCACCGTTGCCGGGTGCGGGTCCGGTTGCGAAGGCCCCCGGTGCCTGTACGGCTCCGGGGGCCTTCGGTGTCGTGCGGCTACGCCTGCGGCAGTTTCTCCAGTTGGGCCTGGATGCGGGTGATGTCCTCCTCGGCCTTGGCCAGGCGCGTGCGGATCTTGTCCACCACCTGCTCCGGGGCCTTGGCGAGGAACGCCTCGTTGCCGAGCTTGGCCGTGGCCTGGGCCTTCTCCTTCTCCGCCACCGCGAGATCCTTCGCGAGGCGCTTGCGCTCGGCGGCCACGTCGATCGTGCCGGAGAGGTCGAGCGCGACCTCGGCGCCGGCGACCGGCAGGGTGGCCGTGGCCGTGAAGTTCTCGCCCTCCGGCTGGAGGCGCAGCAGCTGGCGGATGGCGGCCTCGTGCGGGGCGAGGGCCGTACCGTCGAGCGTCAGGCGGGCCGGGACGCGCTGGCCGGGCTGGAGGCCCTGGTCGGCGCGGAAGCGGCGGACCTCGGTGATGACGGACTGGAGGGTCTCGATCTCCCGCTCGGCGTCGGCGTCGCGGAAGCCACTGTCCTTCGGCCAGTCGGCGATCACGAGCGACTCACCACCCGTGAGAGTGGTCCACAGGGTCTCCGTGACGAACGGGACCACTGGGTGCAGCAGCTTCAGGGTGACGTCCAGAACCTCACCGAGGACCCGCTTGCTGACCTCGGCCGGCTCGCCGCCCGCCTGGAAGACGGTCTTGGACAGCTCCACGTACCAGTCGAAGACCTCGTCCCACGCGAAGTGGAAGAGGGCGTCGGAGAGCTTCGCGAACTGGAAGTCCTCGTAGTGGGCGTCGACTTCGGCGACCACCGAGTTGAGCCGGGAGAGGATCCAGCGGTCCGTCGCCGACATCTTCTCCGGCGCCGGCAGCGGGCCCTCCACCGTGGCGCCGTTCATCAGCGCGAAGCGCGTGGCGTTCCAGATCTTGTTGGCGAAGTTGCGGGAGCCCTGGACCCAGTCCTCGCCGATCGGGACGTCGACGCCGGGGTTGGCGCCGCGCGCGAGGGTGAAGCGGAGCGCGTCGGAGCCGTACTTGTCCATCCAGTCCAGCGGGTTGACCGCGTTGCCGAAGGACTTCGACATCTTCTTGCCGAACTGGTCGCGGACCATGCCGTGCAGCGCGATGGTGTGGAACGGCGGGGTGCCGTCCATCGCGTACAGGCCGAACATCATCATCCGGGCGACCCAGAAGAAGAGGATGTCGTAGCCGGTGACCAGGACGGAGTTCGGGTAGAACTTCGCGAGCGACTCGGTCTGTTCGGGCCAGCCGAGGGTGGAGAACGGCCACAGGCCCGAGGAGAACCAGGTGTCCAGGACGTCGGTGTCCTGGTGCCAGCCCTCGCCGGTCGGGGGCTCCTCGTCGGGCCCGACGCAGACGACTTCACCCTCCGGGCCGTACCAGACCGGGATGCGGTGGCCCCACCACAACTGCCGCGAGATGCACCAGTCGTGGAGGTTGTCGACCCAGTCGAAGTACCGCTTCTCCATCTCCTGCGGGTGGATCTTGACGCGGCCGTCGCGGACGGCGTCGCCGGCGGCCTTGGCCAGCGGGCCGACCTTGACCCACCACTGCATCGACAGGCGCGGCTCGATGGTGGTCTTGCAGCGCGAGCAGTGGCCGACGGAGTGGACGTACGGCCGCTTCTCGGCGACGATCCGGCCCTCGGCGCGCAGCGCGGCGACGATGGCGGAACGGGCCTCGAGCCGGTCCAGGCCCTGGAAAGGACCGTGGGCGGTGATGACGGCGTGCTCGTCCATGATCGTGATGGACGGCAGGTCGTGCCGCTGGCCGATCTCGAAGTCGTTCGGGTCGTGCGCCGGGGTGACCTTGACGGCGCCGGTGCCGAACTCGGGGTCGACGTGGGTGTCGGCGACGACCGGGATGGAGCGGTCGGTCAGCGGGAGCCTGATGAGCTTGCCGACCAGGTGCTTGTAGCGCTCGTCGTCGGGGTGGACGGCGACGGCGGTGTCGCCGAGCATCGTCTCGGCGCGGGTGGTGGCGACGACGATGGTGTCGTCCCCGTCGCCGTACTTCATGGAGACGAGCTCGCCGTCGTCGTCCTGGTACTCGACCTCGATGTCCGAGATGGCCGTCAGGCAGCGGGGGCACCAGTTGATGATGCGCTCGGCGCGGTAGATCAGCTCGTCGTCGTAGAGGCGCTTGAAGATGGTCTGGACGGCCTGGGAGAGGCCCTCGTCCATGGTGAAGCGCTCACGGGACCAGGCGACGCCGTCGCCGAGGCGGCGCATCTGGCCGGAGATCTGCCCGCCGGACTCGGCCTTCCACTGCCAGACGCGCTCGACGAACGCCTCGCGGCCGAGGTCGTGCCGGGACTTGCCCTCCTTGCCCAGCTCGCGCTCGACGACGTTCTGCGTGGCGATGCCGGCGTGGTCCATGCCGGGCTGCCACAGCGTCTCGTACCCCTGCATGCGCTTGCGGCGGGTCAGGGCGTCGATGAGGGTGTGCTCGAAGGCGTGCCCGAGGTGCAGGCTGCCCGTGACGTTCGGCGGCGGGATGACGATCGTGTACGGCGGCTTGTCGCTCTTCTCGTCCGCCTCGAAGTAACCCCGCTCCACCCAGCGCTCGTACAGCGGCCCCTCTACATCGGCCGGCGCGTACTGGGTCGGCAGTTCGGGGTCGGGCGCGGGTGGCTGCTGCTGAGCGTTCTCGGTCACGGGGCTCAGTTTAGAGGTGTCACGGGCCGGTCCCGAAACGCGTTTGTTCTGTAACGGTGCGGCCCCCGGTGCCGTGCGTTTCCCGGGCCTGGGCCAGGATGTCAGGAACACATAAGCATCCGAGGGGGAACCCAGAAATGAGCAACAACCAGCCGGGCCCGTACGGCGGGCAGCCCCAGCAGCCGGGTCCCTACGGCCAGCAGGGGCAGCCCGGTCCGTACGGCCAGCCGGGGCCCTACGGTCAGCCGGGCCCGTACGGCCAGCAGCCGCAGGCCCCGCAGCCCGGCTACGGCTACCCGCAGCAGGCGCCTCCGGCCGCGCCGCCGCAGCCGGGGTACGGCTACCCGCAGCAGGGGGGCTACCCGCAGCAGGGTGTGCCGCAGCAGCCGAACCCGTACGGCCAGCAGCAGCCCTACGGCATGCCGCAGGCGCCGCAGGCGGGCGGCGGCAAGAAGAAGACGGGTCTGATCATCGGCGCGGTGGCCGTGGTGGCGGCCGTGGCGGTGGGCGCGTACTTCGTGATCGGCGGGGGCGGCGGCAGCGGAAGCGTGGCGGACGACGGGCCGCACAAGCTGGTCGCTCCGGCGACGGTGATCAACGGGACGTACAAGAAGTCGGCCGACTCGTCGGACTCCTCGGTGAGCGAGGACGACATGAACGACTTCAAGAAGGCCGGCGTCCAGAACGCGCAGGCCCTTCAGGCCGGCTACAAGGCCGGTACCGGGTTCACCGCCAAAAGCCTGGTGTTCGAGGGCACGTACGGCACCATCAAGGATCCCGAGGCGGCCGTCGACGCGATGTTCGCCGAGGCGAAGACCAAGTCCGAGAAGGAGAACAGCCAGTCGAGCGGCGACGAGACCAAGGGCAAGCTCGTCGGCTCCCCGCAGGAGTTCAAGCCGTCCGGGTTCAGCAACGGCATCCTGAAGTGCCAGGAGAGCCAGGTCACGAACGACAGCGCGGAAGAGGGCATGCCGAAGACCATGTCCGTGCCGATCTGCATCTGGGGCGATCACAGCACCATGGCCATCATCACGTCGTTCGACTTCGCCGGCCTGGCCAGCGGCAAGGGGTCGAGCATGCAGGACGTGGCCGACATCGCCGCGAAGCTGCGCAACGACGTGCGAGTGAAGGCCTGACGCCGTAGGTCTGACGCGAAGGGGCCCCGGTCGGTCGACCGGGGCCCCTTCGGTGCGTCTGCGGCGGTTACGCCGACTTCTGCTCCCCCGCCCCCCGGCCGCGGGCGTCGCGGGGGATCAGGGTCGGGTTGACGTTGGAGAGGACCACGTCGGCCGTGATGACGACGCGGGCCACGTCCTTGCGGGACGGGACCTCGTACATCACGCCCTGGAGGACTTCCTCCATGATGGCGCGCAGGCCTCGGGCGCCGGTCTGGCGGAGGATGGCCTGGTCGGCGATGGCCTCCAGGGCCTCGCGCTCGAAGTCCAGCTCCACACCGTCGAGTTCGAAGAGGCGCTCGTACTGCTTGACCAGGGCGTTGCGCGGTTCCACGAGGATCTTCAGGAGCGCTTCGCGGTCGAGGTTGTGGACGCTCGTGATCACCGGGAGACGGCCGATGAACTCCGGGATCATGCCGAACTTGACCAGGTCCTCCGGCATGACGTCCTCGAAGACGTCCTTGGCCTCCAGCTCGCGCTTGGACAGGATCGTCGCGCCGAAGCCGATGCCCTTCGCGCCGGCCCGCGCCTCGATGATCTTCTCCAGGCCCGCGAAGGCGCCGCCCACGATGAACAGGACGTTCGTCGTGTCGATCTGGATGAACTCCTGGTGCGGGTGCTTGCGGCCGCCCTGGGGCGGGACCGAGGCCGTGGTGCCCTCGAGGATCTTCAGCAGGGCCTGCTGGACGCCTTCACCGGAGACGTCGCGGGTGATCGAGGGGTTCTCGCTCTTCCTCGCCACCTTGTCGATCTCGTCGATGTAGATGATCCCGGTCTCGGCCTTCTTGACGTCGTAGTCCGCCGCCTGGATCAGCTTCAGGAGGATGTTCTCGACGTCCTCGCCGACATAGCCCGCCTCCGTCAGCGCCGTCGCGTCGGCGATCGCGAAGGGGACGTTCAGCATGCGGGCCAGCGTCTGCGCGAGCAGGGTCTTGCCGGAGCCCGTGGGGCCCAGCAGGAGGATGTTGGACTTCGCCAGCTCGATGGCGTCGTCACGGCCGCTCGCGCCGCCGTTCTCGCCCGCCTGGACCCGCTTGTAGTGGTTGTACACCGCGACCGAGAGGGCCTTCTTGGCCGCTTCCTGGCCGACCACGTAGCCCTCGAGGAACTCGTAGATCTCGCGGGGCTTCGGGAGTTCCTCCCAGCGCACCTCGCTCGTCTCGGCGAGTTCCTCCTCGATGATCTCGTTGCAGAGATCGATGCACTCGTCGCAGATGTACACACCGGGCCCTGCGATGAGCTTCTTGACCTGCTTCTGGCTCTTGCCGCAGAACGAGCACTTGAGCAGATCGCCGCCGTCACCGATGCGTGCCACGGTGTGCTTCCCCTTCGCCTGGGAGACGCCCGGACGCTTTCGAGTCCAGCGGCTCCTGGTGCTGCCTTATGTCGACGGTACCTTGCCGGGCCCCGTGTTCGGGCCCCCCTTGGCAGGGTTCACTTTCCGGTAGGCCCTGCCAAGGGGGGCCCGTAGTATGCCGTGCCGCGTCAGCGGACCGCGGCGTTGTTCAGCTTGCGGGTGGAGATGATCTGGTCGACGAGGCCGTACTCCAGCGCCTCCTCGGCCGTGAGGATCTTGTCGCGCTCGATGTCCTCGCGGACCTGCTCGATCGGCCGGTTCGAGTGCTTGGCCAGCATGTTCTCCAGCTGCTCACGCATCCGGGTGAACTCGTTGGCGATGATCTCCAGGTCGGAGAGCTGACCGCGGCCGGTGGAGCCCGCCGGCTGGTGGATCAGCACGCGGGAGTTCGGCAGCGCCATGCGCTTGCCCGGCGTGCCGGCGGCGAGCAGGATGGCCGCGGCGGAGGCCGCCTGGCCCATGCAGACCGTCTGGATGTCGGGCTTCACGAACTGCATCGTGTCGTAGATCGCCGTGAGGGCGGTCATGTCGCCGCCGGGGCTGTTGATGTAGATCGAGATGTCCCGGTCGGGGTCCATCGACTCAAGGCACAGCAGCTGCGCCATGACGTCGTTGGCGGAGGCGTCGTCGATCTGGACGCCCAGGAAGATCACGCGCTCCTCGAAGAGCTTCGCGTACGGGTCGTACTCGCGGATGCCCTGGGAGGTGCGCTCGACGAAGCGCGGGATGACATAGCGGCTGTCGGGGCGCGGCCCTTCGTACATGCCGCTGGCGGCGCCGGGGAAGTTGCTCATGGGGTTCACCGTCCTGGTGGCGTTCGGGGGGCTGGTGTCGTCGCGGTGCATGGCGTGGCCGGGCCGGTCAGGCACCGGTGCCGCCGCCTCCCGGAACACCCGAGGCGTGCGTGATGATCTCGTCAATGAGACCGTACTCCTTGGCCTCCTCCGGGGTGAACCAGCGGTCGCGGTCGCCGTCCCGGATGATCGTCTCGACCGTCTGGCCGGAGTGCAGCGCGGTCAGCTCCGACATGCGCTTCTTGGTGCGCATCAGGTACTCGGCCTGGATCTTGATGTCCGAGACCGTGCCGCCGAGGCCGGCGGAGCCCTGGTGCATCATGATGTCCGCGTGCGGGAGGGCGAAGCGCTTGCCCGCGCTGCCGCCGGTGAGCAGGAACTGGCCCATCGAGGCCGCCATGCCCATGGCGATCGTCACCACGTCGTTCGGGATGTACTGCATGGTGTCGTAGATCGCCATGCCGGCCGTCACCGAACCGCCGGGGCTGTTGATGTACAGGTAGATGTCCTTGTTCGGGTCGGCGGCCAGGAGCAGCATCTGGGCCGTGATCTTGTTGGCGATGTCGTCGTCAACCTGCTGGCCGAGGAAGATGATCCGCTCGTTGAGCAGCCGGTTGTAGACCTGGTCGCCGAGGCCACCACCGATGGAAGGCTCGCCGGCGGCGGAGGGCATCAGATTCGTCACGTATCCACCTGCTCGTCTTGCGACGGCGCCGGGCCGTCTCATTGTTCTGCCTTTCATGGACCCTAACGCGATGGTCCCTTCGGGGAATCCCGGGAATGCGGGTGTTCGCCGGGGGCGTAGCGGCTCCGCCGGGCGCCGGGTGCGGTTTGCGGGGGGTGGTGCGGGTGGTTGTCGGGCTGCGGATGGGTGGGGGTCGTTCGCGCAGTTCCCCGCGCCCCTGAGGTCAGCTATCACCCCGCATACGACGAACGGGCCCTGGGGACAGTCCCAGGGCCCGTTGTGCGGGCTTGTAGGCGCCGTAGGGGGCGGTCAGCCCTCGGTGGTCTCCTCGGAGGTCTCAGCCGCCTCGGCGGCCTCGGCCGGTGCCTCCTCGGTGTCCTCCTCGTCGTCCAGGTCGACGATCTCGCCGTTGGTGTCCTTCACCGTGGCGGCCTCGACCACGACGGCCAGGGCCTTGCCGCGGGCGACCTCGCCGACCAGGAGCGGCACCTGGCCGCCCTCGACGACGGCCTGGGCGAACTGGTCGGGGGACATGCCGGAGGAGGCGGCGCGCCGCATGAGGTGCTCGGTGAGCTCCTCCTGGTTGACGTTGAGCTGCTCCTTCTTGACCAGCTCGTCCAGGACGAACTGGGTCTTGATGCCCTTGATCGCCGCCTCGCGGGTCTCGGCGTCGAACTCCTCGGCGGTCTTGCCCTGGATCTCCAGGTACTTGTCGAGGGTGAGACCCATCTGCCCCAGCTGGTGGTGCTCCAGGTTGTGCTTGCGGGTGTTGATCTCGTCCTCGAGCAGCTTCTCGGGGACCGGGACCTCGACCAGCTCGAGCAGCTTCTCCAGGACGCGCTCCTGGGCCTGGGTGGCCTGGTCGAACTGCTTCATGTTCGCGAGGCGCTTGCGGCTGTCGGCCCTCAGCTCCTCCAGGGTGTCGAACTCGGAGGCGAGCTGCGCGAACTCGTCGTCCAGCTCGGGCAGTTCGCGCTTGGCGACCTGGGTGACCTTGACGGCGACCTCGGCCTCCTTGCCCGCGGCGGAGCCGCCCTTCAGCTCGGAGGTGAAGGTGGCCTCCTCGCCGGCGGACAGGCCCTTGACGGCGTCGTCGATGCCGTCGAGCAGCTCACCGGAGCCGATGGTGTAGGAGACGCCGTTGGCGATGCCGTCCTCGAGGACCTCGCCGTCGACCTTGGCCTGCAGGTCGATGGTGACGACGTCGCCGTCCTCGGCGGCGCGCTCGACGGGAGTGGTCGACGCGAAGCGCTCACGCAGCTGCTCCACGGACTTCTCGACGTCCTCGTCGGTCACCTCCACGGCGTCGACCTCGACCTCGATGCCGGAGTAGTCCGGGATCTCCAGGGCCGGGCGGATGTCGACCTCGGCGGTGAAGTTCAGCGTCTCGCCGTCCTTCAGCTCGGTGATGTCGACCTCGGGCTGGCCGAGCGGGCTCAGCTCCGCCTCGTTGACCGCCTCGGTGTAGAACTTCGGAAGCGCGTCGTTGACGGCCTCCTCGAGCACGGCGCCCCGGCCGAACCGCTGGTCGATGACACGGGCGGGGATCTTGCCCTTGCGGAAGCCCTTCACCGTGACCTGCTGGTTGATCTTCTTGTACGCCGCGTCGAGGCTGTCCTTGAGCTCCTCGAAGGGCACCTCGACAGTGAGCCGAACCCGGGTCGGGTTCAGGGTCTCCACGGCGCTCTTCACGGTTCGGTCTCCTTGTGGCTGACTGCTTGGGTTCTGCCGGAGCCAGACAGGTCCGGCGGATTTCGCCGCCCGGAGGAGTTCGTAGGCCGTGAGGGCCGGGACACACGGGCGCGCAGCTTGCATAGTAACCGCAGCCGGTCAGCGCCCCAAAAGGCGATCATCAGGTGCCGTCGAGCCGGTGGTCGGGGTGGCGGGATTTGAACCCACGGCCTTCCGCTCCCAAAGCGGACGCGCTACCAAGCTGCGCCACACCCCGTCTGGTGCGACACGTAGGGTACATGCACCGGGCGACGGCGTCGGCCGCATTCCGCGAGGCCGCGCCCGGGAGGGCGGACCTTCGGCGGCTCTCCCGGATCAACTCGTTGGCCTCCGCGGCGGCCGACCCGCTACGATGCCTTCCAGTGCCGCGGTCACCGACCTGCGGCGCACTGTCGCGGGCGTAGCTCAATGGTAGAGCCCTAGTCTTCCAAACTAGCTACGCGGGTTCGATTCCCGTCGCCCGCTCCGATCGGTCGCTCCGACCGGCCCTGAGGCCCGGCCCCGCTTCGGCGGGGCCGGGCCTCAGGCATGTCCGGGGTCGTGCCCGGCGTGCCCGGGGCCGTGCCCGGCGGCGCCGGCTCGGACGCCGGGTCCCCGCCGACTCGGACGCCGTATCCCCGCCCGCCGACTCGGACGCCGTATCCCCGCCCGCCGACTCGGACACCGCATCCCCACCCGTCCACGCGGACGCCGTCCACCCGTCCCGGTCGCCTCGGACGCCGCGCGCCCCCTTCGCCGAAATCCTTCCGCGCGCCGTGAGTGCCGGGGCCCCCGCCCGCCAGCGCCCCGGAGCGTGCACCCGTCAGCGGGCCTCCAGGCCACGCCCCCGGCCGGCGAGCCCTCGGCCCGGCCCCGCCCCCGTCAGCGAACCCCCCGGGGGCCGCCCCCGTCAGAACTTGATCGAGCTGATCGAGTCCGCTATCGAGTTCAGGAAGCGGTCGATGGACGGGGCCATGCCGGTCGACGCGAGGAAGAAGCCGAAGAGGACCGCGACGATCGCGGGGCCCGCCTTGATGTTGCCCCCTCTCAGGAGCACTACAAGGATGATCGCCAACAGCAGCACCACAGACAGTGAAATGGCCACAACTGATCACACCCTCGGTCGGTCCGCTCTCCCGGCCCGGAGGTACGGCCCGCGCACCCCCGCCAGAACCATCGTGCCACCAACCCGGCCCGCCCATGCGGACCGTGACACAACGTCGGACGCCCGACCGGTGCGGACGATGCGCCGCACGGTAATTCGACGGGGTCGCCGGTGCGTGACTGCCG
The DNA here is from genome assembly GCF_040703635.1 of Streptomyces sp. NPDC007189. Classification (NCBI taxonomy): domain Bacteria; kingdom Bacillati; phylum Actinomycetota; class Actinomycetes; order Kitasatosporales; family Streptomycetaceae; genus Streptomyces; species Streptomyces sp. NPDC007189. The sequence goes on along the minus strand of NZ_JBEYEY010000002.1, from coordinate 145,818 downwards.
CGGGAATTGCGCGACTTCGTTGCCGCCTCCACACATCCTGTGTACAGGTAATTCGAATTGATGACACAGAGACGCCGTATGCCCCATTTAGTGCGGATGAATCGGGACATCGAGGGTGATCTGACGGCTCCTGTGTGCCTGCCATCACGTAGACAGGGGAGGCAAGTTCTGTAAATCAGCGGGTATCCGAAGGCGATAACCAGGAATGACTGCCGGGGTTTTACGAAATCCCATGGACAACGCTAGGGTGCCTGAGATGTTTGACGCCGCCTCGTCCCCCGGCCAGAACCGCAGGCCGCTCCCCCCGGCGCAGTCGCCGGCGGCCGGAGTGCCCGGTCCGCGTACCCCGATGAGTGCGCAGGAGGGTCCGGCGAAGGCGGACAGACCCGGTGAAAAGCCAGGCAGTCGGCCGCCGGGCGGCAAACAGCGCGACGCGTTCTTCGACAACGCCAAGTACCTGGCGATCGTGCTCGTCGCGATGGGTCATTCCTGGGAGCCGCTGAAGGGCGACAGCCGGATCCTGGAGGCGGTCTACACCGTCGTGTACTGCTTCCACATGCCGGCGTTCATCATCATCTCGGGCTTCTTCTCGCGCAGTTTCGACATGCGCCCGGACCGGCTGAAGCGGCTGATCACCGGTGTGGTGGTGCCGTACGTCCTGTTCGAGACGGCGTACCCGACGTTCAAGAACCTCATCACGGGCTCGCACGAGGAGATCAGCCTCCTCGACCCCTGGTATCTGACCTGGTTCCTGGTCGCCCTGTTCGTCTGGCGGCTGACGACGCCGATCTGGAAGCTGGTGCGCTCCCCGTTCGCGGTCGCCCTCGGCATCGCGATGCTGGCGTCCGTCACCCCGAACATCGGCGACGACCTGGACCTGCAGCGCGTCCTGCAGTTCCTGCCGTACTTCGTGCTCGGCCTGTGCATGAAGCCCGAGCACTTCCAGCGGGTGCGCCGCCGCTCGGTGCGGATCGCCGCGGTGCCGGTGTTCGCCGCCGCGCTGGCCGTCGGCTGGTGGGCGGTGCCGCGGATGAACACCGCGTGGTTCTACCACCGTGACGCGGCGCAGGAGCTGGGCGCGCCCTGGTGGTGCGGCCCGGTGATGACGCTGGCGCTGATGGGCTGCTCGCTGCTGCTGACGGCCTGCTTCTACTCCTGGGTGCCGCGCCGCAGGACGTGGTTCACCGCCCTGGGCGCGGGCACCCTGTACGGCTATCTGCTGCACGGCTTCCTGGTGAAGTTCGCCGACTACCGCGGCCTGTTCGACCACGCCTGGCTGCACCGCCCGCTGGGCGAGATCCTGGTGACCCTCCTCGCGGGGGCCGCCGTCACCCTGCTGTGCACCAAGCCCGTCCAGCGGGTGTTCCGGTTCGCGATGGAGCCGCGGATGGAGTGGGCGTTCAAGCAGGACGCGGCCGAACTCGCACGCAGGCGTGGGCAGAAGGAGCGCGAGCGGGAGAAGGTCAGCGCCTAGGAGCCGGCTCCGGCAGACCGAGAAGGGCGCGCATCCGGGCGTACTTCTCGGTCAGCCTCGTCCGGGTCGGCTGGTCCAGGGCGGCGAGCCGCCGCGGGTCGGCGTTGTGCGCGAGGTCGGCCTCCTTCACCAGCCGGGCGCCGTCCGTGGCGAGGATCCGCCGGGCGTACGCCTCCGGCTCCTCCCCCGGCCGTTTGGTGAGGGCGTCCACGATGGCCTTCGTCCGCGCGGTCAGCGCCGCCTGTTCGAGCCACTGGCGGCTGAGCGCGTCGTCCTCGACGGAGTCGTGCAGCCAGGCCGCCGCGACCTGCTCCGCGTCGCCGCCCCGGGCGCGCACACCGGCGGCGACGGCGGCGAGATGCTCGGCGTACGGCCGTCCCGCCTTGTCGGTCTGACCCTCGTGGGCGGCGCGGGCGACGGCCTCGACCTGCGCGAGCGTGAGTGGTGTCATCGCCCCAGTGTGGCCCGGTGCGCCGGTCAGCGGGGCGTCGCCGTCGCCTGGCGGCAGATCAGCAGCAGGGCCCGGTCGTCGTTGACGTCCTTGGCGACGGCCTCGATGAGGTGCCAGGCGGCGCCGTGGAAGCCGCCCGCGACATAGCGGTCGGCCTCGCCGGTGAGGCGGTCGATGCCCTCGACGATGTCGCGGTCGGAGGTCTCCACCAGACCGTCCGTGAACAGCATCAGCACGTCTCCGGGGCGGAGCGAGCCCTTCACGGGGTCGAACTGGGCGCCGTCGTACACACCGAGCAGCGGTCCCTCGGCGGCCTTCTCCTCCCAGCGTCCGCTGCCCGCGCTCAGTTGCAGCCCCGGCGGATGGCCCGCGGAGTACAGCTCGTAGTCCCCGGAGTCGAGGTCCAGGACGAGATGGATGGAGGTGGCGAAGCCCTCCTCCCAGTCCTGGCGGAGCAGATAGCCGTTCGCGGCCGGGAGGAAGGCGTGCGGGGGCAGGGAGCCCAGCAGCCCGCCGAAGGCGCCCGACAGCAGCAGGGCGCGCGACCCGGCGTCCATGCCCTTGCCGGACACGTCCGTGAGGACGACCTCCAGGGTGCGGCCGCCGTTCGTGCGGGAGGCGACGACGAAGTCGCCGGAGAAGGACTGGCCGCCGGCCGGCCGCAGCGCCATCTCGTGGTGCCAGCCCTGCGGCAGCTTCGGCAGCTTGCTCTGCACCCGGATCCGCTCGCGCAGGTCGAACAGCATGGTGCCGCCGCGCCGCCAGGGCACCCCGACCCGGCTGCGGAACTGCGCCGTGAGCAGCCCGAAGAAACCGCAGGCTGCCACCACCAGCACCACGCCCGGGGTGACACGTGACGGCCCCTCGGTGTAGGGGCCGAGCCGCACCGACTCCACGATCAGCGCGGTGGCCCCGGCCGCGTACAGGCCGAGCAGGCTCGCCGGGCGCAGCAGCAGCCCGCCCGCGATGATCGGCAGCACCAGGGTGGCCGGGGAGCACCACACCGAGTCGACCAGGGTCATGGCCATGAGGACGGGGATGGCGAGCAGCAGTCCGGCGAACGCGATCCAGTCGGAGCCGTCGCCGCGGAAGTAGTCCACGGCGCTTCTGCGCAGGCCGGTGCGGGCCCGATGCCACTGCATCTTCCACCGGGCCGTCAGCGTCTCGGCCTTCGATCGCCGCTCTCGTCCTGCTGCCATTAGTTCGCGACCCTATCCATCGGACCGGCTGCTTGGCACGGGAGGTCCCACTTGTCCCCCGTGCGGGGCCCGGCTTCGCGGTGCGTCTCACAGTGAACGGCACACGGGCGCCATCGCGCCGCCGCCCGCGGGAAATTCGCTGGCCCGGCCCGCGGCCCGCTGGTAGGCATGGCCCATGGGGTCTGACCGGGTAACCGAGTTGAGGGTGCTGCGCGAGTCCGACTGGGACCGGTGGTACGACGTGCTGTACCGCGCCTTCGGCGCCCCGGCGGCGCCGGCCGAGGAGCGCGAGCTGGACAGGTCGCTCACCGAGTTCGACCGCTCCCTGGCCGCCTGGGACGGGGACGAGATCGTCGGTACGGCGGGCGCGTTCAGCTTCCGGATGACCGTGCCGGGCGGGGCGGCGGTCCCGGCGGCCGGGGTGACCATGGTGAGCGTGGCGGGCACGCACCGGCGGCGCGGGGTGCTGACCTCGATGATGCGCCGGCAGCTGGACGACGTACGGGCGCTGGGCCGCGAGCCGCTGGCGGTGCTGACCGCGTCCGAGCCCGCGATCTACGGCCGCTTCGGGTACGGCGCGGCGACCTTCCGTACGAGCGCCGAGATCGACACGGGCCGGGTCACGCTGTCGCTGCCGCCCGGCGTGGACGACGTACGCCTGCGGTACGCGTCACCCGCCGAGGTCCTCCCGGCCTGCGAGGCGGTGTACGCGGCGCTGGTGCCGCGGCGGCCCGGGATGCTGGCCCGGCAGCCCGGCTGGGAGCGGGCCGGTGTCCTCGATCCGGAGAGCCAGCGGGGCGGGGCGTCGGCGCTGCGGTGCGCGGTCGCCGAGCGGGACGGCGAGATCACCGGGTACGTCCGCTACAGCACCAAGCTGGGCTGGGGCGAGAGCGGGCACGACGGCACGGTGAAGCTCAAGGACCTGGCCGCGCTCGATCCGGTCACGGAGGCGGCGCTGTGGCGGTTCCTGTTCGGCATCGACCTGATGACGACGCTGTCGGTGGGGTCGCAGCCGGTCGACGGCGCCTGGCGCCACCTGGTCTCGGACATCCGCCGCTGCCGGCCCCGCCTGCGGGACGACGCCTACGTCCGCCTGGTCGACGTCGGTACGGCGCTGTCGGCCCGCACCTATCAGGCGCCCGTGGACGTGGTGCTGGAGGTCGAGGACGCCTTCTGCCCGTGGAACGCGGGGCGTTGGCGGCTGACGGGCGACACCAAGGGCGCGTCGTGCGAGCGCACCTCCGACGCTCCCGACCTCTCCCTCTCCGTACGGGAGTTGGGTGCCGCGTATCTCGGCGGGACGACGCTGCGGTCGCTGGCGGCGGCCGGCCGGGTGCGGGAGCTGCGGACGGGATCGCTGACGGAGGCGGCCGTGGCGTTCGGCTCACCGGTGGCGCCCTGGCTGCCGCACGGGTTCTAGACCACCGCTCCTTAGTTCTTTGACGACGACAGCGTTCCTTGACGACGACAGCACGGTGAAGGGATCCCTTCACCGTGCTGTCGTCGTTGAGGAAAGGCCGGTCAGCCGACGGAGACCTTGTCGGTCCGGGCCTCGGCCTCCGGGGCGGTGCGGCGCTTCGCCGCGATGCTCTCCTTGACCAGGGCGATCAGCACCACGGCCACCGCGACACCCACCGACAGCAGCACGGTCGTACGGCCGCTGCTCTCGCCCTTGGTGTCGGTCAGCATGTAGCCGAGGACGCCGATGATGAAGGCGGCCGTCACCCAGGTCAGATACGGGTAGAGCCACATCTTCACGACGAGCTTCTCCGGCGCCTCCCGCTGGATGATCCGGCGCATCCGCAGCTGCGAGAAGCAGATCGCCAGCCAGACGAACAGGGCCACGGCGCCGCTGGAGTTGAGCAGGAAGAGGAAGATCGTGTCGGGGAACTCGTAGTTGAAGAAGACGGCCACGAAGCCGAACACGACCGAGGACAGGATCGCCGCCATCGGCACGCCGCGCGAGGTGGTGCGGGCGAACGCCTTCGGGGCGTCACCGCGCTGGCCGAGCGAGAAGGCCATGCGGGAGGCCGTGTAGAGGCCGGAGTTGAGGCAGGACAGCACCGCCGTCAGGATGACGACGTTCATGATCTGGCCGGCGTTGGGGATGCCGAGCGAGTTCAGCGCGGCGACGTAGGAGCCCTGCTTCTCGAGGGACGGGTCGTTCCACGGCAGCAGCGAGACCACGACGAGGATCGAGCCGAGGTAGAAGACGCCGATCCGCCAGATGATGCTGTTGGTGGCCTTGGTGACGGCCCGCTGCGGGTCCTCGGACTCGCCGGCCGCCAGGGTCGCGATCTCGCTGCCCATGAAGGAGAAGACGACCAGCAGCACACCGGTGAGGATGGCGCCGGGACCGTGCGGCAGGAAGCCGCCGTGGTTCGCCAGGTTGCCGAAGGACGCCTTGTCCGCGTGCACCCCCGGAAGCACGCCGAAGACGGCCAGCAGACCGATGACGATGAACGCGCCGATCGCCACGACCTTGATGCCGGCGAACCAGAACTCGAACTCGCCGTAGGAGCCGACGGAGACCAGGTTGGTCGCGGTCAGCACGGTCATCACGATGAGCGCCCAGCCCCACTGCGGCACGTCCGGGACCCAGCCCGAGAGGATCTTGGCGCCGGCGGTGGCCTCGACGGCCAGCACGACGACCCAGAAGAACCAGTAGAGCCAGCCGATGGAGAACCCGGCCCAGCGGCCGAGGGCACGGTCGGCGTGCTCGGAGAAGGAGCCGGAGGTGGGGTTGGCGGCGGACATCTCGCCGAGCATCCGCATCACGAGGACGACGAGGGTGCCGACGAGGGCGTAGGACAGGAGGATGCCCGGTCCCGCGGTGGCGATACCGGTGCTGGAGCCGACGAAGAGGCCGGCCCCGATGACGCCACCGATCGCGATCATCGTCAGGTGGCGGTTCTTGAGTCCTGCTTGGAGGCCCGAACCAGGGGTCATGGACGGAATTCCTTTGCGCCAGGGGTGAACTCTCGCACGAGCGGTGTACGAGACGGTCCAGTGAATCCGAGGTGAATGGATTCGGGAACCTCTGAATCCGTATTGTTATTTGAGGTTCCCTTGAGGTTCTATGGCCTCGCTCACATTTCTCCTGGCCAAGGGAGTGCCGGCGGGGTGCGTCGGCGCTCTGTCGCTGGGTGCCGCCACCCGAGGCTGCTGCCCGATGGTGCGCGTGTCACACTCATGGCATGCGCGTGTATCTCGGCTCCGACCATGCTGGCTACGAACTGAAGAACCACCTCGTCGAGTGGCTCAAGGCGGCGGGGCACGAGCCCGTCGACTGCGGTCCGCACATCTACGACGCCCAGGACGACTACCCGCCCTTCTGCCTGCGCGCCGCGGAGCGTACGGCGGCGGACGCCGACGCCCTCGGCATCGTGATCGGCGGCTCCGGCAACGGGGAGCAGATCGCCGCGAACAAGGTGAAGGGCGTGCGGGCGGCGCTGGCCTGGAGCGAGGAGACCGCGGCGCTGGGGCGGCAGCACAACGACGCCAACGTGGTCGCGGTGGGTGCGCGCATGCACAGCACGGAGGAGGCGACGAAGTTCGTCGAGGTCTTCCTCAACACGCCGTTCTCCGGTGACGAGCGTCACGTTCGGCGGATCGACATGCTGGCGGCGTACGAGACGACGGGTGACCTGCCCCCGATCCCGGCGCACCACCCGCAGGACTGAGCCGCTGCGGGCTCCGCCCCCAGACCCCGTGGCCGGCCCCCCGACTCGCTCGGCCGAAAGGCCGCCGCCCGGGGGTTCCGCTCCCTGGCCCCGGCCTCGCCGACTCGGTCCGGTGAGCCATCGGGCGGCCTTCGTCGTCCATCCCGGGCTCCGGCGAGACGGGAAGGGCGGGGCAGGTGGGTGGGGACAAGGCGGGCGGGTGGGCGAGACGGGCGGCCGGATCAGGCGAGTGGGCGGGCGGTAAAGCCGCAAGGCCCGCCCCCGCGGACCGATCGGCCGGAGCACCAGCTCAACCGACTCGGCCACCTCTCGACCCAGCGAGACGGGTGGGCGGGTCGGAAGACACGCAAGGCCCGCCCACGCGGACCGTCCGCCGGAACACCAACTCGGCCCACCCGGCCACCTCTCAACCCGGCGAGACGGGTGGGCGGGCGGGAAGACACGCAAGGCCCGCCCACGCGGACCGTCCGCCGGAACACCAACTCGGCCCACCCGGCCACCTCTCAACCCGGCGAGACGGGTGGGCGGG
>NZ_JBEYEY010000002.1:0-138383 GCF_040703635.1 Streptomyces sp. NPDC007189 | reverse complement strand
CCGGGAAAGCACGTAACGCCCGCCCCCGCGGACCGTCGGCCGGAAAAACAGCTCGGCCCACCCGGTCACCTCTCGACTCCGCGAGACGGGTGGGTGGGTGGGCGGAACCGCAGGAAAGGACACCCCGCCGTGCCGGAAGGGCACACCATTCACCGGCTGGCCCAGGACTACGCCGAGCGGTTCCTCGGTACGGCCCCGCGGGTGACCAGTCCCCAGGGCAAGTTCTCCGACGCCGCCGCCCTTCTGGACTCAGCCCCGCTGACGGCCACCGAGGCCCACGGCAAGCACCTCTTCCTCCGCTTCCGGGACACCGACTGGGTCCACATCCACCTCGGCCTCTTCGGCAAGGTCTCCTTCGGTGACGCCCCCGCGCCCCCGCCGACGGACACCGTCCGCCTCCGGCTCGCGAACGACACCGTGTACGTGGACCTGCGCGGCCCGACCACCTGCGCGCTGATCACCGGCGCCGAGAAGCAGGCCGTCCACGACCGCCTCGGCCCCGACCCGCTCCGCGACGACGCCGACCCGGCCGCGGCGTACCGCAGGATCGCCCGCAGCCGTACCACGATCGCCGCGCTGCTCATGGACCAGAAGATCGTCGCCGGTGTCGGCAACGTCTACCGCGCCGAGGTCCTGTTCCGGCACGGCATCGACCCGTACCGCGCGGGCCGGGACATCACCCCGGCCGAGTGGGACGCCCTGTGGGCGGACCTCGTCGAGCTGATGCACGAGGGGGTCCGGAACAACCGGATCGACACCGTCCGGCCCGAGCACACGCCGCAGGCCATGGGCCGCCCGCCCCGCGTGGACGACCACGGCGGCGAGGTGTACGTGTACCGCCGCGCCGGCCTGCCGTGCCACATCTGCGGCGACGACATCCGTACCGCCGGCCTCGCCGCCCGCAACCTCTTCTGGTGCCCCACCTGCCAGAAGACCGAAGTCTGAAGGAACCACCGCCGGCGGCCCGTACGGCCCCGGGACGCGAAAGAGGCCCGCCGGGTCGAGGAGACCTGAAGAACCCGGCGAGCCTCTTGCGCGGAAACCGCGGCGCGTCTAGCGCTTGTTCGCGAACTTCCAGGCGGTGGGCAGCGCGCCCATCGCCAGCGCGGCCTTCAGGGCGTCGCCGAGCAGGAACGGGGTGAGGCCGAGGGCGACGGCCTGGGTGAGGGAGACGTGGGCGGCGAGGGCCAGGTAGGGCACGCCGACGGCGTAGATGATCGCCTCGCCGAGGAGCATCGTGCCGGCCATGCGCAGCGGCGAGCGGTCCGCGCCGCGCCGGGCCAGGGCGCCGACGGCGGCCGAGGCGAGCAGCATGCCGAGGACATAGCCGAAGGAGACCATGCCCGCGCCGGAGGCGCCGTCCGCGAACCACGGGATGCCCGCGACGCCGGCGAGCGCGTACAGGGCGAGGGAGAGGAAGCCCCGGCGGGCGCCGAGCGCGGTGCCGACGAGCAGCGCGGCGAAGGTCTGGCCGGTCACCGGCACCGGGGAGCCGGGCACGGGGACGGCCACCTGGGCCGCGAGGCCGGTGAGCACGGCGCCGCCGACGACGAGGGCCGCGTCGCGGACGCGGGACGCGGGGAGCAGGTCGGCGAGGACTGCGCCGGGGCGAGCTAGGGCGGTGGCGGTGCTCATGGGGACTCCGCGGGTGTGTGGGCAGATGGGAACACCGTGACGCTATACCGCGCCCCGCGCGCCGATCACCGTCGCCGGTCGACAAAGGCGTGCGCCGGGGCTTGGTGGGCTCCGGACAAAGGGTGGTGGCTACACCGGGTTTGGCGTGATACCGGTCACGGAGGTGGCGTGGGCCGCGCTACCTCACCGGCTGACGGACCGTCTGTAGGGTCCCGCCAAACCCCTGTCGGGGCCGCCCGATGCCCGGCGGACCGGACCGTCCACACCCCTGCCGGGGCCACCCAAAGTCCTGTCGGGCCCGTCGAAGAAGCCCTGCCGGCCCGCCCAAAGCCCTGTCGGGCCGCCCAAAGGCCCTGTCGGCCCGTCTCGCCCGTCGGTCTCCGTCTGGGCAGCGTCGGGGCGTTTTGCTAGCTTCTTCCGCATGGTTGCCCAAGCCCGGTATCTCACCTCGCGTCGCTATGTCGACCTGCGACGCCAGGGCACGGCCACCTGTCGCCGCCCGGGGTAGGGGCGGACCACCCGGCGCGCCTCTGCTCGCTCAGCTCCGAGTCGTGTCGGCCCCGTTCCCGAGGACGGTTTCCCCATGCCCCGTACCGCGGTGTCCCCTTCGGCCCCGCCCGTTCCGCGTGCCGCCGACAGCGACCGGCGGCGTACCAGCGCCCGTGTCGTGCTGCGGACCGTGCTGGAGCACGGGCCGGTGGCGCGCAGCACCATCGCCCGGCTGACCGGGCTGTCGCCCGCGTCGGTGACCGAGCACTGCGCCCGGCTCGCCGCTCTCGGCCTGCTCCGGGAGTCCGCCGCGCCCCGCCGCTCGGGCGGGGTGGGCCGGCCGCACGTCCCCGTCGACCTGGACGACAGCCGGTTCCTGGTCGCCGGGGTGCATGTGGCCGTGCCGTACACCACGGTGGCGCTGCTGGATCTGCGGGGCCGGGTGGTGGCCCGGCGCGAGCTGGGGCACGAACGGACCGATCCCGCCTGGGTGCTGGCGCGGGCCGCCGAGGGCCTCGCGGGGCTGCTCGCCGAGGTGCCGGGTCGGCGGCCGCTGGGGGTCGGGGTGGCGGTCGGCGGCTGGGTGGACCGTCAGACGGGCACCGTGGTCGAGCACGAGCTGCTGGGCTGGCGTGACGTGCCGGTGCGGGAACTGCTCGGCGCCCGTACCGGCCTGCCGGTCCATGTGGACGGCCATGCGCGGGCGTTGGTGAACGGGGAGCGGCTGTTCGGGCGGGCCAGGGGCAGCGGGAGCGTGCTGCACCTGTTCGTGGGCAACGTGGTCGACGCGGCCTTCGCCACCCATGACGAGGTGCACCACGGGCCGCGCTCGGCGGCGGGGGCGATCGCGCATCTGCCGGTGCCGGGCGGCAGCGAGCCCTGCCCGTGCGGCCGTACCGGCTGCCTCCAGGTGGAGCTGAGCGAGCGGACGTTGTGCCGGCGGGCCCGGGCGGCCGGGGTGATCGACGGGGTGAACCCGATGCACGTGGTGACCGCGGCGGCGGCCGGGGACGCGGTGGCGCGGCGGCTGCTGAGGGAGCGGGCCCGGACGACCGGGCGGGCGGCCGGGCTGCTGCTGGACGTCCTGAACCCGGAGACGGTCGTGGTGACCGAGGTGGGCGTCATGCACTTCGAGGACTGCTTGCACGCATTGCGGGAAGCGGCCGGAATACGCCGGGCGGCGGCCGTCGTGCCGACGAGTTTCCCGGATTCCGTGCTGGCGGTCGCGGGCGGCTCCGTGGCTCTCGACGTGCTGTTCCGGGACCCTCTGGGCACGTCACCTGAGGCTATTTAATTCAGAAAGTCGGAATGTTGACAGGGGCTGCCCATGGCCGGGAACATCCTGCTCATGAACCCGCTCACGAGCTGTCGCACCCTCTGTTGCTGACACGTTGCCGCGCATGAAGCGCGTGTTTCCGTCTGCGTGAGTTCACTTCTTCCGGCACCCTTCCCGTCCGGGATTCCCCACTTCCGGCATGCGGTCCGCCCGGAATTCCTCCTGCCTTTCTGCTCCGTTCCGCTCCGTGCATCCAGGGAGTCCTCCCATGCCTTCTCCATCTGTTTCCGGTCTCGACCGCCGCCTGTTTCTCACCTCCCTGCTCGGCGCGTCCGCCGCCGTGGCCGGGCTCAGCGGCTGCGCCGGCGGCAGTGCCGCGGCCGACACCAAGGGCGCCGCCACCAAGCCGCTCGCCGACAAGGTCCCGGCCGGCACCAGCCTGAAGGTCGCCTCGTACCAGAACCAGCAGCAGCTGCAGTTCAAGCTGGCGAGGCTGCCCAAGCTGCCGTTCACGGTGTCGAGTTGGGTGAACATCGGGGCCGGCCCGGACGTGATCAACGCGTTCCGCGCCAAGTCCCTGGACCTCGCCAACAACGCCGGCATCCCGCCGATCCAGGCGCACTACCAGGGCTTCGCCGCGAAGATCGTGGCGATCGACATCACCCGCAAGCCCAACTACGTCTTCGCCACCAAACCCGGCAGCGACATCCGCACGGTCGAGGACTTCAAAGGCAAGAGGCTGGCCTTCTCCCAGGGCCAGGCGCAGGGTGTCGTACTGCTGCGGGCGCTGAAGAAGGCGGGCCTGAAGTACGACGACGTGAAGCTGGTCCCGCTGACCAGCAACCAGTTCCTCACCGCCCTGCAGTCCGGGCAGGTGGACGTGGCCCCGCTCGGCAACAACCAGGCGCCCGCCTATCTGAAGCAGTACGGGTCCAAGGGCGCCCACACCCTCACCACCGACGTGGTCGACCTGCTGAACCTGCTGTGGGCGCCGCAGTCCGTGCTCGACGACCCGGCCAAGGCCGCCGCGATCGCCGCGTACATCCCCCAGTGGGCCCGGGGCCAGGTGTGGACGTACGAGCACCCGGACGTCTGGGACGAGGAGTTCTACGTCAAGACGCAGAACCTGACCCTGGAGCAGGCCAAGTCCATCACCGCGCTCGCGAACAAGCCGCTGTTCCCGTCCAGCTGGGACGAGGCGATCAAGTGGGAGCAGGAGACCGCCGATCTGCTCGCCGAGGGCGGCTTCGTGAAGAGGTTCGACGTCTCCTCGCTCTTCGACCACCGCTTCGAGTCCATCGCCGCCAGGGCCGTACCGGCGGAGTACCGGAGGTGAGCGCCGTGACCACGACGACAGCCGTGGCGGCACCGGCCGCCGAGGAACTCCCCCAGGTCCGCCGGCGCCGCCGGCTCTCCCCCGGGCGTCAGCTGCCCGCCGCCCGGCTGATCGGCCCGCTGGTGGTCCTCGTCCTGTGGGCCGTCGCCTCGGCCGCGGGAGCGCTCGACCCGGGGGCGATCCCGGCGCCCTGGACGGTGCTGCGGACGGCCGGCCACCTGTGGACGGACGGCACGCTGTCCACGGATGTGCTGACCTCGCTGAAGCGGGCCGCGTACGGCTTCGCGATCGGCCTGACCGCGGGCGTGCTGCTCGCGCTCGCCTCCGGGCTCAGCCGGGCCGGGGAAGCGCTGATCGACGGGACCGTGCAGCTCAACCGGGCGATCCCGACCCTCGGCCTGATCCCGCTGTTCATCCTCTGGCTGGGCATCGGCGAGACCTTCAAGATCGCCATCATCGCGATCGTCGTCTACGTCCCCATCTATCTGAACACGCACTCCGCGCTGTCCGGCATCGACAGCCGGTACGTCGAACTCGCCGAAGTGCAGGGCCTGTCGCGGTTCACCTTCATCCGGCGGGTGGTCATCCCCGGCGCGCTCCCCGGATTCTTCGTGGGACTCCGGCTCGGCGTGACCGGCTCCTGGCTGGGCCTGGTGGTCCTGGAGCAGATCAACGCCACCAGCGGCCTCGGCTACATGATGTTCCAGGCGCAGAACTACGGCCAGACCGACGTCATCCTGGTCGGCCTGCTGATCTACGGCGTCTTCGGCCTGGTCTCCGACAGCGTGGTCCGTCTCGTCGAACGGAGGGTGCTGTCGTGGCGCCGCACACTGAGCAGCTGACCCGGCCCGCCGTCCAACTGCGCGGCCTGACCCGGTCGTTCGGCGGCCGTACGGTCCTCGACGGCATCGACCTCGACCTGCCCGCCGGACAGTTCACCGCCCTGCTCGGGCACAGCGGCTCGGGCAAGTCCACCCTGCTGCGGGCCGTCGCCGGACTCGACCACGGGGTGGCCGGCAGGGGGCAGCTCACCGCGCCCGAGCGGGTCTCGGTGGTCTTCCAGGACTCCCGGCTGCTGCCCTGGCTCCGCGTTCTGGACAACGTCCTGCTGGGCCTGGACGGCAAGGACGCCGGGGAGCGCGGCCGGGCCGCCCTCGCGGAGGTCGGCCTGAAGGGCCGCGAGCGGGCCTGGCCGGGTGAGCTGTCCGGCGGTGAGGCCCAGCGGGCCGCGCTGGCCCGTTCCCTGGTCCGCGAGCCCGAACTGCTGCTGGCCGACGAGCCGTTCGGGGCACTGGACGCACTCACCCGGATCAGGATGCACCACCTGCTGCGCGAGCTGTGGAAGCGCCACCGGCCCTCCGTGCTGCTCGTGACCCACGACGTGGACGAGGCGATCGTGCTCGCCGACCGCGTCCTCGTCCTGGACCAGGGCCGTATCGGCCTCGACCTGACCATCGACCGCCCCCACCCGCGCTCCTACCGCGAGCCGGTCCTGGGCGAATACCGCGAGCGGCTGCTGGCCGCCCTCGGTGTCACGGAGGACGCATGACCCGCCTGCTCCACCTCAACGCGTTCCTGATGAACACCGGTCACCACGAGGCCTCGTGGCGGCTGCCGGAGAGCGACCCCTACGCGCACGTCGACCTCGCGCACTACGTCAACCTGGCGCGGATCGCCGAACGCGGCACCTTCGACTCCCTCTTCCTCGCCGACGGCCCCCAGCTGTGGGGCAACCTCGCCCAGCGCCCGGCGGGCGCTCTGGAACCGCTCACCCTGCTGACCGCGCTGGCGACGGCCACCGAGCACATCGGCCTGATCGCCACCGCCTCCACCTCCTACAACTCCCCGTACAACCTGGCCCGCAAGTTCGCCTCACTGGACATCATCAGCGGCGGCCGGGCGGGCTGGAACATCGTCACCACCGCGGGCGCCGAGGCCGCCCGCAACTTCGGCCTGGACGCCGAGCCCGCGCACGCCGAGCGGTACGCGCGCGCCGCCGAGTTCCTCGACGTGGCGCTCAAGCTCTGGGACAGCTGGGAGGACGACGCCATCGTCGCCGACAAGGCGGCCGGTGTCTGGGGCGACGACAGCAAGATCCACCCGCCCCGGCACAAGGGGCGGTACTTCAGCGTCGCCGGCGCCCTCAACGTGCCGCGCACCCCGCAGGGTTACCCGCTGCTGGTGCAGGCGGGCTCCTCGGAGGACGGGAAGCGGTTCGCGGCACGGTACGCGGAAGCGGTGTTCACCGCCCAGCAGACCATCGAGGACGCGCGGGCCTTCTACGCCGACCTCAAGTCCCGCACCGGGCAGACCGGACGCGACCCCGACCACGTCAAGGTGCTGCCCGGCATCGTCCCCGTGCTCGGCTCGACCGAGGCCGAGGCCCAAGCCGCCGAGCAGCTCCTCGAGGACCACATCGTGTACGACCACGGGGTGGGCCGCCTGGAGAGCCTGCTGCACCTGGAGCCCGGGACCCTGGAGCTGGACGCCCCGCTCCCCGCCGACCTGCCGCCCGAGTCCGCCATCGAGGGCGCCAAGAGCCGCTACACGCTCGTCGTGGAGCTGGCCAGGAGGGAGCGCCTGACCGTACGGCAGCTGATCGGGCGGCTCGGCGGCGGGCGCGGGCACCTCACCTTCGCCGGGACGCCCGAGCAGGTCGCCGACCAGATCGAGACCTGGTTCACCCAGGGAGCCGCCGACGGCTTCAACATCATGCCCGCCGTGCTGCCCTCCGGTCTGGAGGCGTTCGTCGAGCACGTCGTGCCGATCCTGCGCGCCCGCGGCCTGCTGCGCACGGAGTACGGCCCCCGCCAGACCCTGCGGGAGCGCTACGGCCTCCCCCGGCCCGTCAACCAGTACCTGACCCCCGCACTCGCCACCGCCTGAAAGGACCCGCCATGTCCATCGAGATCACCAAGGTCACCGCACGCATCGGCGCCCGGGTCTCCGGAGTCGACATCACCCGGCCCCTCGCGCCGGAGCAGGTCGACGCGATCCGCGAGGCCCTGAACGTCCACAAGGCGCTCGTCTTCGACGCCGCCGGGCTGGACGACGCCGGCCAGCAGGCCTTCGCCCGGCACTTCGGCGACCTGACCACCGCGCACCCGACGGTCGGCGCGGTCGACGGCGCCCCGAACGTGCTGCCCGTCGACAGCGAGCGGGGCCGCGCCACCCACTGGCACACCGACGTCACCTTCGTCCTGAACCCGCCGCAGGCCAGCACCCTGCGCTCGATCACCGTCCCGCCGTACGGCGGCGAGACGCTGATCGCGAACGCGGCCGCCGCCTACCGCGATCTGCCCGAGCCGCTGCGCCGCCTCGCCGACACGCTGTGGGCCGAGCACACCAACGACTACGACTACGCCGTACCGGACGAGGAGATCGACGAGGAGAAGGCCGCCCAGCGCGCCCAGTTCACCTCCATCAAGTACCGCACCGCGCACCCGGTGGTCCGGGTGCACCCGCTGACCGGGGAACGCGGGCTGTTCATCGGCGGGTTCGCCCAGCGGATCACCGGCCTGTCGACCGGCGAGTCCCGGAAGGTGCTCGACCTGCTCCAGGCGTACGTCACCCGGCCGGAGAACATCCTCCGCCACCGCTGGGCGGAGAACGAACTCGTCCTCTTCGACAACCGGATCACCCAGCACTACGCCATCGACAACTACGACGGACGGCCGCGCCGGCTGCACCGGGTGACCGTCGCCGGTGACGTCCCGGTCGGCATCGAGGGCAAGGAGAGCTACGCGATCGAGGGCGACGCCTCGCACTACACGCCGGTGCTCACGGCGGCGTGACCGGCCGTTCACCCTGCGTATGCCGGGTGTCCGGATAGTGGGCGGCCCCTTCGCCCGAGCGGACGGGCCGCCCAGACTGGCGGCGTTTTTGCCCGACCATTGCCCTGCCCGGGAGAGCCGCGCCCATGTCCAGCAGCACGACCACCGAGACGCCGCCGCAGCAGCAGCACGACGGCGCCTCCCTCTCCCACGGCCTCAAGCAGCGCCATCTGTCGATGATCGCGCTGGGCGGGGTCATCGGCGCGGGCCTGTTCGTCGGCTCCGGGGCGGGCATCGCCGCCGCCGGGCCGTCCATCGTGATCGCCTACACGCTCTCCGGCCTGCTGGTGATGCTGGTGATGCGGATGCTGGGCGAGATGTCGGCCGCCTACCCGTCCTCCGGTTCCTTCTCCGCGCACGCCGAACGGGCGATCGGCCCCTGGGCGGGCTTCGCCGCCGGCTGGTCCTTCTGGGTGCTGCTGTGCACGGCGGTCGGCCTGGAGGGCATCGGCGCAGCGCACATCGTCCAGGGCTGGCTGCCGGGCACCCCGCAGTGGATGTGGGTGGCCCTGTTCATGGTGGTGTTCTGCGGGGCGAACCTGGCCGCCGTGAAGAACTTCGGCGAGTTCGAGTTCTGGTTCGCCGCGCTGAAGGTGGGCGCGATCAGCCTGTTCCTGGTCCTCGGCGTGCTGGCCATCGCCGGGGTGCTGCCCGGTACCCACTCCCCCGGCGCCGCGAACCTGACCGACTTCATGCCGCACGGCAACCAGGGCCTGCTGGTCGGCCTGCTCGCCTCCGTCTTCGCCTACGGCGGCCTGGAGACGGTCACCATCGCGGCGGCCGAGTCCGAGAACCCGGTGCGCGGCGTGGCCATGGCCGTGCGCACCGCCATGTGGCGCATCGCGCTGTTCTACATCGGCTCGATGGCCGTCGTGGTCACCCTCGTGCCGTGGGACTCCAAGGAGGTCGTGGCGAAGGGCCCGTACGTCGCCACGCTCGACCACCTCGGCATCCCCGGCGCGGGCCAGCTGATGAACGTGGTCGTCCTGGTCGCCCTGCTGTCCGCGATGAACGCCAACATCTACGGCTCCTCGCGCATCGCCTACTCGCTGACCGAGCGCGGCCAGGGTCCGAAGGCGCTGGTCAAGCTGTCCGGCGGGGTGCCCCGGATCGCGGTCCTCACGTCCTGCTTCTTCGGTTTCGTCTGTGTGCTGCTGAGCTACTGGCGCCCGAACGACGTCTTCCCGTGGCTGCTGAACATGATCGGCGCGGTCATCCTGGTCGTCTGGATCTTCATCGCGGTGTCCCAGCTGCTGCTGCGCCGCCGTATCGAGCGCGAGGCCCCCGAGAAGCTGGTCGTGCGCATGTGGGCGTTCCCCTGGCTGACCTGGGTCGCGCTGGCCGGCATGGCCACGATCTTCGTCCTGATGGCCCGTGAGCCGGACACCCGGGTCCAGCTGCTGTCCACCGGCGGCATGACCGTGGTCCTGGCGGCCGTCGGCTACCTCTGGCAACGGGCCCGCGGCAAGCGCTGAGCGCCCATCACACGGCACCGGCCCCCACGTGCGACACGTGGGGGCCTTTTGCACGGAAGACCCCGCGAGGGCACGCCTCGCGGGGTCTTCCCGTACGGTCACGGCATCAGGCCTACAGGTTGCTGAAGTCCGGCCCCTTGGTCCTGGTGCGCTTGAGCTCGTAGAAGCCCGGCACCGAGGCGACGGCGACGGCGCCGTCCCACAGGCGGGCCGCCTCCTCGCCCTTCGGGGCGGGGGTGACGACCGGGCCGAAGAAGGCGATCTGCTCGCCGTCGGGACCGGGCAGCGCGATCACCGGTGTGCCGACGTCCTGGCCGACCTTCTCGATGCCCTCCTTGTGGGAGGCGCGCAGCTCGGCGTCGAACTCGAAGTCCTCCTGCTCGGCGTACTCGATCAGCTCGGCGGGCAGGCCGACGTCCGCGAGGGCGCCGGCGACGGCCTCCAGGGTCGGGCCCTCGCCGTTGTTGTGGATGCGGGTGCCGAGCGCGGTGTAGAGCGGGCCGAGGACGTCCGCGCCGTGCTTCTGCCAGGCCGCGGTGACCACGCGCACCGGCTGCCAGGCCTTGGTCGCGAGCATCTCCCGGTACTCCTCGGGCAGCTCGTCCAGCCTGTCCTCGTTGAGGACGGCGAGGCTCATGACGTGCCAGCGGACCTCGATGTCCCGGACCTTCTCCACCTCCAGCACCCAGCGGGACGTCATCCAGGCCCACGGGCACAGCGGGTCGAACCAGAAGTCGACGGGGGTCTTGCCGGACTCGGACATGGCTCTCCTCAGCGAAAGACGCTTTTTCAAGGCTCAACGACGCCCTCGCGATCGGCATTCCCTGCTGACCCCTGTCAGGGGCACGTGGCAGGATCGGTCCTGTTCCGCCTCATCCACGCGATCACGAGGGAGTGCCGTCCGTGCCCGGTGAGAATCTGTCCCGCGACGAGGCCCGGGAGCGGGCCGCCCTGCTGTCCGTAGACGGGTACGACGTGTCCCTGGACCTCAGGTCCGCCGTCGGCGAGGGGGGCGGCGAGCCGCGTACGTTCCGCTCGGTGACCACGATCCGCTTCCGCTGCAACGAGCCGGGCGCCTCCACCTTCGCCGATCTGATCGCGCCGAGCGTCACCGCGGTGTCGCTCAACGGCCGGGACCTGGACCCGGGCGAGGTCTTCGACGGCGCGCGGATCGCGCTGGAGGACCTGGCCGCGGAGAACGAGCTGGTGGTGGACGCGCAGTGCGCCTACTCCCGCACCGGCGAGGGCCTGCACCGCTTCGTCGATCCCGAGGACGGCGAGGTCTACCTCTACACCCAGTACGAGCCGGCCGACGCCCGCCGCGTCTTCGCGAACTTCGAGCAGCCGGACCTGAAGGCGCCGTACCGCTTCGAGGTGCGGGCGCCCGAGGGCTGGACGGTGTGGAGCAACGGCGCGGGCGAACCGGCCGACGGCGTCTGGCGGTTCGCGGAGACCAAGCCGATCTCGACGTACATCACGTGCGTGGTGGCGGGGCCGTACCACTACGTCACCGACTCCTACACCCGCACCTTCGAGGACGGCAGCAAGCTGGAGATCCCGCTCGGCGCGATGTGCCGCAAGGGGCTGGCCCCGCACTTCGACGCGGAGGACGTCTTCCTGGTCACCAAGCAGGGCCTGGACTTCTTCCACGAGCACTTCGACCACCCGTACCCGTTCGGCAAGTACGACCAGGCGTTCGTGCCCGAGTACAACCTGGGCGCGATGGAGAACCCGGGCCTGGTGACCTTCCGCGAGGAGTACATCTTCCGCGGCAAGGTGACCCAGGCGTCGTACGAGGCCCGCGCCAACGTGATCCTGCACGAGATGGCGCACATGTGGTTCGGCGACCTGGTCACCATGGAGTGGTGGGACGACCTGTGGCTGAAGGAGTCCTTCGCGGACTTCATGGGCACGTTCGCCAACGTCGGCGCGACCCGCTTCAAGGACGCCTGGATCACCTTCGCCAACCGCCGCAAGGCCTGGGCGTACCGCGCGGACCAGCTGCCCTCGACGCACCCGGTCACGGCCGATATCCGTGACCTGGAGGACGCCAAGCTGAACTTCGACGGCATCACCTACGCCAAGGGCGCCTCGGTGCTCAAGCAGCTGGTGGCGTACGTCGGGCAGGACGCGTTCCTGGAGGGCGCCCGCCGCTACTTCAAGCGGCACGCCTACGGCAACACCCGGCTCGGCCACCTGCTGTCGGTGCTGGGCGAGACCAGTGGCCGGGACATGTCGGCGTGGGCGCGGTCCTGGCTGCAGACGGCCGGGGTCAACTCGCTGACGCCCCAGGTGCTGCTGGACGCCGGGGGCCGGGTGGCCGAGCTGGCGGTGGTGCAGGAGGCACCGGAGTCACATCCCGAGCTGCGCCCGCACCGGATCGCGGTGGGCCTGTACCGGCGCACGCCCGAGGCCGCGCTGGAGCGGTACGCGCGCGTGGAGACGGACGTGCACGAGCCGCGCACGGTGGTCGCGGATCTCGCGGGCGCCGAGGCCCCGGATCTCGTCCTGGTCAACGACGACGACCTGACGTACTGCAAGACCCGCTTCGACGACACCTCGCTGGCCACGCTGAAGGAGCACCTGGGCGCGCTGACGGACCCGCTGGCCCGGGCGCTGTGCTGGTCGGCGCTGTGGAACATGACCCGGGACGCGCTGCTGCCGGCGCGGGACTTCATCGGCCTGGTGCTGCGGTTCGCGGGCCGCGAGTCCGACATCGGCGTGCTGCAGATGCTGCACGCGTGGGCGAACTCGGCGCTGGTGCACTACGCGGCGCCCGAGTGGCGGGCGGCCGGCGGCGACCTGCTGGCCGAGGGCGCGCTGCGGGAGCTGCGGGCGGCCGCGCCGGGCGGCGAGCAGCAGCTGGCCTGGGCGCGGTTCTACGCGACCGTGGCCTCCGCGGAGCCGGACCTGAAGCTGCTGAAGGACCTGCTGGACGGCACCACGCAGATCGAGGGCCTTCAGGTGGACCAGGAGCTGCGCTGGGCGTTCCTGGAGCCGCTGGCCGCGCACGGGGCGGCGGACGAGTCGGCGCTGGCGGCCGAACTGGCCCGCGACGACACGGCGTCCGGCAAGCGCCACCAGGTCCGCTGTCTGGCGGCCCGCCCGTCGGCGGCGGTCAAGGCGCAGGCCTGGGCGCAGGTGGTGGAGTCCGACACGCTGTCGAACGCGCTGGTGGAGGCGACGATCGCGGGCTTCGGCCAGCCCTCGCAGCGGGAGCTGACCGCGCCGTACGCGCCGCTGTACTTCGCGGCGATCGAGCGGGTCTGGCGGGAGCGGTCGATCCAGATCGGCATGGACGTCGTACGGGGTCTGTTCCCGGCGCTGCAGGACCGCGCCGAGACGCTGCAGGCGACGGACGCGTGGCTTCAGGAGCACGCGGACGCGGCGCCGGCGCTGCGCCGGCTGGTGCTGGAGGCGCGGGACGACCTGGCGCGGGCGCTGCGGGCACAGGCGTGCGACGCGTCGGCCGCCGGCCACTGACCCTTGGCCTGAGCTTGCCCGGTCGGTGACCGTTACGAAATTCGGTCAAACAGAACCGTAACCCCTGGTCCGCACCCGACCGGACCAGGGGTTACCCGTTCCCGGTCGGCATCCGAACACCTGACCTTTAGTTCCGCCTCGTCCGCATTTCTCGACGGGCGTGTAACAGCGGTTAACGGTGGGACCGGGCGCGGGAATCTCGACGCCATGACGCACAACACCCCGCTCTCCCCCCGCCCCCTGCGGCACCTGTCCCACGTCCACCGCCGGGTCCTGACGACGGCTCAGCTGCGCTCGCACGGCGTGACGACGGCCGAGCTGAACGAGCAGTGCCGATCCGGCGGACCCTGGCAGATGCTGCTGCCGAACGTGGTCCTGCTGCGCCCCGGGCCGCCCACGAGCGAGGAGCGTCTGCACGGGGCCCTGCTGTACGCGGCCCGCGAGTCCGCGCCCGGCGTCCCGGCCCAGCCCACGGCACAGGACCCGCACCGCCAGGCGTACGCGGAGGCGATGATCACCGGTCTCGCGGCCCTCACCCTGCACGGCTTCGCCGCCACCCCGCCGCTGCTCTCCCTGGACCGCGTCGACGTGCTGGTGCCGCGGCTGCGCCGGCTGCGCTCCGCCGGCTACGTCCGCGTGCTGCGCACCCCCGCCCTGCCCACCCCGGTCGCGGTGACGGGCCTGCCGGTGGCGCCGGTGCCGCGGGCGCTGGCGGACGCGGTGGCGGAGCTGACGGACGCGGAGGCGGTACGGCGGCTGCTGACCGAGGCGGTGCGCGGCGGCCACTGCGAACCGGCGGCGGTGGTGCGGGAGTTGACGCAGGCGAAGCTGCTGAGCCGGCCGCATGTGGTGGACGCGGTGGACGCGCTGGTGGCGGAGGGCCGCTCGATCGCCGAGGACCGCCTGTACCGGATGGTCCGCGAGTACGGCCTGCCCGACCCGGTGTGGAACGTCGACCTGCGGCTGCCCGGCGGCCCGCACCTCGGCGGCCTGGACGCGTACTGGCCGGACCAGGCGGTGGCGGTGGAGCTGGACACACGGGCGCCCCGGCAGGACGACGACGAGCTGTGGTCGGAGTACGCGCGCAAGCGCGAGTATCTGGAGCGGCTCGGGATCACGGTCGTCCACATCAGCCCCAAGAAGCTCAGCGCGGCGATGGAGCAGCAGGCGGCGGTGGTCCGCACGGCCCTGATGGCCGCCGCCGACCGGGATCCGGCGGCGTACGTCGTGGTCCTGCCCCGGTAGGGACGGACGGGAGGCGCCGGGAGGGCGGTGGCCGGTCCTCGGCCGCGTCACCCGAACGGAGGCATCTCGCGGGCGGCGCCGTGCGGGCCACGAAAGATGAGAGGTATGCGACACAACCGGACAGCCGCGTGTACGTCCGCCCTGGTGCTCGCCGCGGCCTGCCTCGCCGCCGCCCCCGCGACGGCACAGGCGGCGCCCCGGACAGCGGCCGTGAGCTATGTGGCCCTCGGCGACTCCTACTCCTCCGGCGTCGGCGCCGGCGACTACCTCCCCGGCCGGACGGAGTGCAAGCGCAGCAGCCGCGCGTACCCCGTGCTGTGGGCCGAGGCCCACGGGGTGACGTCCTTCGCCTTCGCCGCCTGCGACCACGCCCAGACCGACGACGTCCTGGCCCACCAGCTCGGCTCCCTCGGGCCCCATACTCGGCTGGTCACCCTCACCGTCGGCGGCAGCGACGCGGGCTTCGCCTCCGTCATGACGATGTGCGCGCTGGGCGGCGCCGGGCTGTGCCGGTCCGCCGTCACCGGCGCCCGCTCCGCCGTGGACGGGCCCCTCCCCAGCGCCCTGGACCGGCTCTACTCGGCCATCAGGAAACGGGCTCCCGCCGCCCGGGTCGTGGTGCTCGGCTATCCGCACCTGTACCGGATCAACGGCACCTGCCGGTCCGGCCTTCGGGACAGCGAGCGGGCCGACCTGAACCGCGCGGTGGACCAGCTCGACACGGTCATCGCCCGGCGCGCCGCCGCCCACGGCTTCGCCTTCGCCGACGTCCGCGCCGCCTTCACCGGCCACGAGATCTGCTCCGGCGCCCCCTGGCTGCACAGCGTCGACCTGCTGTCCCTGACCGAGTCGTACCACCCCACGGCCCCCGGCCAGGCCCGCGGCTATCTCGCGGCGCTCGACCGGGTCTCCTGAACGCGCCCCCGCTACCGCTCGTCCGCCTCCTCGCCCGCGACGCCGTGACGCGCCTCGAGGCCGAGCACGTCGAGGGGCGACGGGCCCTGGAGAAGGCCCGGCTCGCCGGCGAGGGCGTACTGCGCGGCCTCGCCCTCCGGGGGCGCCGGCGGCGCGGCGGCCTCGGCCGGGGCGTGCGGCGCGGCGATCCGGCCCCCGACGACGTGCGCGGCGTACACCTCGTCGAGCAGCGCGGCGTACGCGGCGATCATGCGGGTGCGGCTGAAGCGCTCGCGGGCGGCCAGGAGCGCCGGGGCCAGTTGCGTGCGGCCGGCGACCGCCGCGGTCCAGGCCAGGGCGATCGCGCCCGGGTCCGGCGGGGTGACGAAGCCGTGGCCGGTGACGATGTCCGCGCTGTCGCCGACGTCCGTGGTGACCGGGACCGCGCCGCACATCATGCCTTCTATCAGGCACAGCGGCGCCGCCTCCCCGAAGACGGAGGTCAGGGCGACGACGTCGGCGGCGGCGTACACGGCCGGCATGTCGTGCCGTACGCCGAGCAGGTGCACCCGCTCGGTGAGGGCCGGCGCGCCGGCGAAGGCGTCGGCGAGGTCGGCGCGCAGCCCGGGATTGCCGGGGGTCATCCCGGCGCCGCACATCAGCAGGTGGCCGCCGCCCTCGCGGGCCAGCCAGGCGCGGGCCGCCCTCAGCAGCAGCGGGACGTTCTTCATCGCGGCGTACCGGGCCGCGAAGACGATCACCGGCGCCCGGTCGGCGATGCCGAGGCCGGCGCGCAGGGCGAGGCGGGCGGCGGGGTCGGGGCGGAAGCGGAGCAGGTCGACGCCGTTGGGGATGACGTGCAGGAAGCGGCCCGGGACGCCGGCGGCCTCGTAGGCGGCCCGGGTGGACTCGGCGCAGCACACGCACGCGGCCACGGTGCCGTCGGCGAGGGCGGCCTTGAGCTGGTCGAGGGCGGGGCCCTGGTTCTCCGGGTCGGAGCGGTGCAGGCAGACCACGACCGGGCGGCGGGGCAGGCCGGCCTGGTTGAGCAGGGCCAGCGGCTGCTCCTTCAGGGAGAGGATCACATCCGCCCCGGCCATCGACCGGGCGGTTTCGGCCAGCTCGGGCCCGCTGAAAACGTTCGCCGCGAGCGCGCCGTCGGCCAGGCCCGCGCTGCGGCCGAGCGAGGTGACGCCGATGCCGCCGGCGGTCAGCGCCCGGTAGCAGTGGTCGTCCTCCATGCGCTGCCGGGTGGCCTCGCGACGGACCTCGCCGTGGATGCTGAGTACCTGGTGGGACTGGCCGCCCTCGGCCAGTCCCCGTACGACGTCGCTGTGCACGATCCGGGCCCCTCCGGAGAAGAAGCCCTCGTAGACCGACAGCACCCGCAGTCCGTGCCTCGTGCGCACGCGACCACCCGCCTTGCATCAATGATCGTAGAGATCGAGCCATCCCCGTCCACAGCGGGTTAGCCGATATGAGGCGGTACGGACATTGCGTCCGCGTTAACACGGAATGACGCGAATGAAACGGTGACTAACAGAATTCCCCGTCGATCACCGACTCCGGATCACCGGCCCAGTCGCCGTTGAAATTGAATGCGATCGCACGCTCACCGTCCGCCGTCGTCACCGCCGAGGACCGTGATCCGTGGATTCCGCCGTCGTGGCCCCACACATGGACACCGCAGGTCAGACGCCTGTCCATGATCCCGAGGCCGTAGCGGGCACCCGGAATGCCGGTGGCCTCGACGGTGGTCTTCATTTCCGCCAGCTGCCGGGGCGGCAGGAGTTTTCCGCGGAGCAGTGCGCTGTAGAAACGATCGAGGTCGGCGGAGTCCGAGATCATTTCACCGGCGGCGGAGGCGAGGGACGGGTTCAGCTGCGTGACGTCGTGGGCCGGGCCTTTCGGATCGGTGAATTTCGAGTAGGCGCGGCTGCTCGGCCGGGGCACGGTGACCCGGGTGCCGGGAAGGGAGGTGCCCCGCAGCCGCAGTGGCGCGATGATCCGGCGCTCGATCTCGGTGGCGTACGGGTGTCCCGTCACCTTCTCGATCACCATGCCGGCCAGGACGTAGTTGGTGTTGGAGTACTTCCAGGAGGCGCCCGGCGCGAAGTCCGGCCTGTGCCGCATGGCGATCCGCACCAGTTCGCCCGGGGTGTGGGTGTCGTAGCGGTGCCGGAAGAAGCCGTCCTCGGTGAAGACGGCCCGGTAGAAGCCGGTGTCGCTGGTGTAGTCGAAGACGCCGCTGGTGTGGTTCAGCAGCTGCCGGACGGTGATGTGCCGGCCGTCGTGGCCGTGTCCGCGGACGACGCCCGGCAGCCACGTGTCCACCGTGTCGTCCAGCGACAGCCGGCCCTCCGCCTCCAGCTGCAGCAGCACGGTGGCGACGAAGGTCTTGGTGATGCTGCCGACGCGGTACCGGTCGGCCGCGGAGCGCGGCCGGCCCGTGCCGGTGTCGCCCACGCCGGCGGTCGCGGACCAGGCGCCGTGGCCGTCCTCGGCGGTGGCGGTCACCCCGGGCACGCCGGCCGCGACCGCCGCGTCCATGGCCTTGCGGGTGCCCGCGTGTCCGTGCCCTGCGGCCGTGGCCGCGGCCGGCGCCGCGAGGGCCGCCGTGAGGAGTACGGCCGTGGCGGCCACCAGGGTCGTGCGTACGCGCATGTCTTCCCCCAACCTGTGCTGTTCGGTGCGGTCGGGGGAAGAAACCGGCGCGGCATGCCCGAAGGTTGCCCGCGCTGGGCCGGTCGGGTGACGCTCAGCCCTTCCTGAGCACCAGCTCGGTGTTCCGGTCGGCCGCGCTGCCCGCCAGGGTCTTGTTGGCGCCGGGGGCGTTGAAGGCCAGCTCGCGGTAGAGGGCGGCGAGTCCGGTCTGGGAGAGGTCGGCGAAGTCGGTGCGGTGCGGGGCGGCCGACTCGATCAGGGTGGTGAACAGCGAGAGCGTGCCGTCCTTGTTGTCGACCAGCTCGATGATGCGGGCCAGGTGGGGGTAGTCGACGTGCGAGGCGGTGGAGATCTCCCAGAAGGAGCGGCCGCCGGAGGTCTGGTGCGGGGTGATGACGTTCTTGTGGATGTGGCCGTTCACCCAGGCCAGCACGTTGGCGTGGGCGCTCAGCAGCGAGACCACCTCGGCGCCGCCGTGCCGCTTCTCGCCCGGACGGGCCGGGTCGGGGCGGGTGTTGTCCATCGACTTGCTGGTGTGGTGGCTGAAGACGACGGCGTAGGAGTCCTTGTTGTCCTTCAGCGTCCTGTCCAGCCACTTCAGCTGGGCGGTGCCGATGGAGCCCTCGTAGTGGCCGCCGGCGTCGGTGGTGTCGAGGCTGATGCCGATGACGTCGTCGGAGATGCGGAAGGCGTAGTACTGGGTGCCCGCGTCCAGGTTCGCCGAGGAGTAGCCGTGCCCGACCGGGCCGAGCCCCTGGTGGGCGGGGTCCAGGTGGGCCTTGAGGTAGTCGGCCTGGGTGTAGGGGGCGCGCTTCTCGTCCGGCGTGACCGACCGCATGGAGCGGGCGTGCGCCTTGAGGAAGTCGCGGTAGCCGACGCCCTTGGGGTCGGTGGCCTTCTTGATGGCGTCCTGGAGTTTCTTGGCGTCGGCGGCGGAGACGCCGAACAGCTTCTTGCCGCCGATGGCCGCCTCGGCGAGATAGGGGTCGCCGTGCGAGCCGTAGCAGCCGAGCGGCAGGGCGTCGTGGTTGCCGACGGTGGAGTACCAGGGCAGCTTCAGGCCGGGGCTGAGCACCTCGCGGATCGCGGCGGCCAGGAAGCCCTTCAGGTGCGGGAAGCCGAGCGCCTTGTCGTTGTCGCGGGTGGTGGAGTCCGGCTGCCAGTACAGCTTCATGCCGCTGTTCTGCACGCCCTCGTAGTGCCTGGGGTCACCGGAGTTGGGGGTGACGCGGCCGCCGCTCATCACCTTCATGAACCACTCCAGCTCGGAGTGGGCGTTGTTGTCGGTGTTGTCGCCGGTCGTCATGACGAAGTGGAGCGGGGCGCCGGTGACGGGGGCGCCGCGCAGCGCGTTGACCCGCTCCACCAGCGAGACGGCGCCCTGCACGGTGAGCGCCTCCTGGGGGCGCCAGGCGTGCACATCGGTGGACCGCAGGTACTCCAGCCGCAGCGGGTGCTGCACGTCCTGCAGGTGCAGGTCGGTGAACTGCACGAACGCGGCGAGCGTCGTACGGCGGCCCGCGCGCCCGGACTTGGGTGCGGCCAGTTCGCCGCGCACGACCCGGCTCCAGCCCGCGCCGTCGCCGAGCCGCCGGTAGCCGGAGCTGTTCCGCGGTGCGGCGACGGAGGCGAGGGTCGTGCCCTTGGTGTAGGGGGCGAGGGCGGCCGGGCCGGCCTGCCGGGAGTGGGCGACCGGCGCCGCCGCGGTGGCGGCGGCCTCGCTGTCGGTGGGGCGCAGGGCGTAGCCGACGCCCGCGGAGAGCGAGACCGCTCCGGCGGCGGCGAGGACGGTACGGCGGTTGACCCCCAGGCTGGTGGCAGTGGAGGCGGCGACAGAGCGTATGCGCGACATTGGCGCGATCTCCCCGAGTGCGAACGCGTCGGCAGTGGTCGCGGGCCGTCACTGACGCGAACGCCCCGCTCGCCTTGGATCGTTGGCACCGGGGATGACCTGCGCGTGAACGCGGCGGCAACGCGCAGCGCCGATCACCGTACGTGGATCACGGGGTACCGGCCGCGGTCATGGAGTGGATCGCGCGCGGCCGGGAGGCGGTCACTCCTCGTTCATCTCCTGGGGTACGGGAGGGGTCCCGGCGGTGAGATGACCGTGCGCGGGGCGCTCCCGCCAGAGCCGCAGCGCGAGGTCGACCAGGGGCACCCGGATCAGGCCCGGCACGGCCGAGAGGTCCTGCCAAGCGGCGAAATCCGTGGACCCGCCGACCTCGTACCGGAGTTCGCCGCCGACGACCTCTCCTTCGTAGACGAGACGCAGGGCGTGGTGGTCGGTACGGCGGCCGAAGCGGGCGGCATGGACGAGCCGGAAGGAGTCGACGCCGAGGAGACCGGTCACCTCGATGCGGTAACCGGTCTCCTCCATCAGCTCGCGGCGGACGGTGTCGTACGGGTCCTCGCCGTGCTCCATGCCGCCGCCCGGCAGCACCCACTCCGGGGTTCCGTCGAGCCCGGGTGAGCGGGCCAGGAGGATCTGCTCGTCGCGGACGCACACGGCGTAGGCCGCCACCCTCAAGTTCCGTCGCATGGACGGACGTTAGCGCGGGATGTCGGGATTCGCCGGTGAGTATGCGGGCGCCGACCAGCGCAGCGGCAGGGCGGCCGGGGTCCACAAGGCCTCGGTGAGGGTGAAGCGGACGCTGCGATCGCCCCCGGCGGCGAACTCGGTGTGCGCCTCGCCGGTGAGCTGCAGGGTGGTGCCGGTGGTCCAGTCGAGGAAGAGCAGTCCTGCGCGGGGGTCGCTGCGCAGGTTGCCGAGGGAGAGGAACATGGCGTTGCCGGGGTAGTCCGGCCAGGTCAGTTCGCGCGGGGAGGCGACCTGGACGAACCCCGGGTTGCCGCCCCGGTGGCTGGCGTCGGCTCCGCCGGGGTGGACGGTGGCCAGGAAGAAGGTGTCGGCCGCGCGGATGAACTCGGCTTGCTCGGCGGTGAGTTCGGCGAGCCGCCGGGGGGTGGCCGGGGTGCGGCCGGCGAGGGTCTCGTAGGACTCCCTGCGCTGGATGTACTTGGGGCAGTTGGAGAAGACCTGGTCCGCCTCCACCGCGAACCCCCTCGGCGTCGGCCGCAGGCGGCCGTTGACGCGCATACGGCGGCGGGTCCGCGGGTCCAGCGCGATGGTGCCCACGGGCGTGCCGGGGGTCGTCAGGGCGGTGGCGAGCCGCCCGGTGTCCGTGAGCACCGACACCTGGCGGGGTCCGGTCGCGCGGACGAAACCCGGCGCACCCGTGAGCGCCGACGCCCACACCCGCCCCGTCCCCGGATCCGCCGCGCCCGCCACCAGCAGGGGCTGCGTCTCCAGGAAGGCCGCCGCGACCGGCTTGATGTCCTGGCCGAGGGAGCGGCCCACGTGGGCGGCGCGGTCGCGGACGCCCACAAGGTCCTGTACGGCGAGCGAGCCCGCGTGATAGGCGCCCATGACTAGAAGAAGCCGCAGGTCGGGGCGTCGGCGTGGGGGGCCGGGGCGCCGTCGGGGCCGAGCGGGGCGGAGATCTCCAGCCGGATGCCGTCCGGGTCGTGGAAGAAGATCCCGCCCGAGGCGCCGCCCTCGCGGTGGGCGACCACGCCGTCGTGGGCGAAGTCCACTCCGGCGGCCCGCAGCGCGGTCTCGTAGGCGCGGACGCGGTCGACCGAGTCCACGGTGAGGGCGAGGTGGTGCAGCCCGGACCGGCCGCTGTCGTATGACCCCCGCGCCTGCTGCCAGAGGGTGACGAGCGGGTCGCCGCCGGGCTCCCCCAGCATCGCCCAGCGCTGGTCGTCCTCCTTGCCCTCGGCGAGCACGGTGAAGCCGAGGAGGTCGCGGTAGAGGGCGAGGGAGCGGTCGAGGTCGGTGACGTTCAGACCTGCGTGCGCGAGGTGCGGGGTCATGGGTCTTCCCTTCAGGGTGCCTAACTGTTGTTCTCGAGAATAGGTGGTTAGATGCGACAGGGTCAACCGGTCACATACACTTGAGTGGTTAGATCAGAAGGAGTGCCCGATGCCCACCAGCCGCGATCCCCGTCCGCTCACCGGTGAGCCCCTCGCGCTCGACCTGCTCAACACCCGGTGGAACCGGGACGGCGCGACCCAGGACCTGCTCGCCGACACGGAGGGCCTCGCGGTGTGGCTCGCGAGCAACGGGCTGGCCGAGGACCACGCGGCCGGCTGGGAGGCGCTGGAGCATCTGCGCGAGGCGCGCGCGGCGCTCACGGCGGCGGTGGACGGGTCACCGGCCGAGGCGGCGCCGCTCGTGGACGCCGTACTGGAACACGGGCGGATCCGGGCCCGGCTGACCGCGGCCGGGCCCGCCGAGGAGCCGGAGTTCGCCGATCCCTCCTGGGGGCCGGCCTGGCTCGCCGCCCGGAACTACCTGGAGCTGATCACCCGGGCGCCGGAGCGGATCCGGACCTGCGCCGGGGGCGGCTGCATCCTGCACTTCTTCGACACGTCCCGCAACGGCACCCGCCGCTGGTGCTCGATGGCGGCGTGCGGCAACCGCGCGAAGGCCTCACGGCATTACGCCCGCTCGAAGGAAGGCTGACGGAACCGCCGGGTCCCCTACGGGGAGGGCGACGAGGAAGGCTACGAGGAGGGCGCGGGCCTCATCGGCATCGTGGGCCGTGGGAGTCGGTCAAGGACGGCGCCTCCGCCCCATGAGTACGCCGTCAAGGCCCGGTCGACACCGCACGGGCGAGTCGGCCACGGTCACCGGCCCGGCGGGGCGGGTGGTCTTCGGCCGGGTGCGCTGCGCCTGGTCAATGCAAACGGCACCGGTCGTCAGGCTGTATCGGCGGGGCCTTCGGTGAGGGGCGGTGTCCGGTCGCCCCCGCACGTCACTGCTTGCCGGTGGGCGCCTCCCCGGTGGCGGGGCAGGTCGTGTGCCGGGAGGCGGGCAGGGCCTCGGTGATCCACGCGCGGTTCACGGCCACGCGGGTGTCTCCGACGGCCCACACGCTCGCGTTCCGCCGGCCCGCGTCGACCTGGACGAGCACGTGCCGGCCGGTGCGCGGGGCCGGCCGCGCACCGCCGTCGAGCAGGAAGCTCACCTGGGCGGGTCCGTGCGCGGGCTTGTAGGAGCGGATCACTTTCAGCGTGATCCGGCTCCAGGGCGACTGCCTCTGCGGCTCCACCTTCACCACGGTGCCCTCCACGACCAGCCGGGAGCAGGCCAGGGCGCGTACGGGGTCGGACGGCCGCCCGTCGTCCCCGGAGACGTCGGCCCGGGCGTCGCCCGCGCTCTTGCCCGCGGCGGCGGAACTGGAGTCGTCCGAGCCGCCGGAGTGCGTCACCATCCAGCCGAACCCGACGACCAGCGCGAAGGCCCCGGCCCCGGCGAGCGCCCCGAACGCCACCCGCAGCGCCCGGCGGGACCCGGAGGGCCGGCCGGGACGCGCAGGGCGCGGGGGGCGGCGCCCGGTACGCACCGGCCGCGCGCCACCGCGGGGCAGCGACGCCGACCGGGCATGCGTCACCGGTTCCCCGGGTCGCAGCGCCGCCTCCGCCTCCCCTGTCAGCACCCTTTCCTGCTCCTCCGGCGCCGCTTCCACCGGCTCGCCGGTCAGCGCCTCCGCGATCCGGCTGAGCTGATCCCTCAGCACCGCCACATCGGCCTCGGCCGCCCGGTGCTCGGCGAGGAAGGCGGGGTCCCGGTGGGCCTCCTCCGGCAGCGGCTCCCCCGTGATCGCGGCCATCAGCGCGTCCATACCGCCGTACTCGCCGCCGCTCTCCGCACCGGGCCCACCCTCGGCACCCTCTTCGCCGCCCATGCCCCGCGCACCCCCCGCGCGTCCCTGTCCGGCGGTCACGTCACACCACCTCGTCCTCGTGCAGGCGGGCGCGCAGGGCGCGGACCGCCGTGTGCAGCCTGCTCTTGACCGTGCCCTCGGGGATGTCCAGTTCCTCGGCGATGTCCCGGACGGGCAGGTCGGCGAAGAAGCGGAGGACGATCACCTGCCGCTGGGCGGCGGGCAGTTCGTCCAGGCCCCGGGCGACGGCGAGGGAGAGCAGGCTGGTCTCCTCACCGGAGGCGTGCGCGGGCTCGCGCAGCGCGGCCAGTCGCTCCCCCAGCCGCTCCTGGCGCCGTTTGGCCCGGTGCCAGTCCATGGCGAGGTTGGAGGCGACCACCGCCGCCCACGCCGACACGTCCCGCGGCGCCTCCCGCCCGCTCGCGGTCCGCTCGAGCAGCCGCAGCCGTACCTGCTGCACCCCGTCCGGCAGGTCCGACTGCGGCACCCCGCCGAGCGCGAGCACCGCCCGCACCCGGCGTTCCTGGGCCGCGTCCAGCGGATCGCCGCCGGCACGGTCCCCGCGGTCCGCACCGGCGGCGTACGCCCCCCGGTCGCGGCGCGCCCCTCCGCGCAGCACAAGCCACCCCCTCACCCGTTTGCCCCTACGACGCGGGGGCGGGCGGAAACGTTCGGACGGGTTTCCGGCGGTCCGCGGAGGCGTACGTCACACCGCAGTGTGGCCGGAAACCGTACGGGCAGGGGCGGGACAGCACAGCTTGCGGCCCGGACGCCCGGCGGAGGGAATTTCTGCAGCTCGGCGGGGCTTGTGGGGGACGTCCGGAACCGTCCGGCGGATGATCGTGTCCCACTCCTCGGGCACGCGTCGCAAACAATTGGACAGGTGGACCGGGGTCGGCCGCATCATGGAAAAGCCCCGGTCAGGCACGAGACACAAAGAGGGAGTCACTGTGAGGGTCGGAATCGTCGGAGCCACCGGTCAGGTCGGCACGGTCATGCGCGGGATCCTCACGGAGCGGAACTTCCCGGTGACCCAGCTGCGCCTGTTCGCCTCGGCGCGCTCGGCCGGCACCGTGCTGGACGGGGTGACGGTGGAGGACGCGGCGAGCGCGGACTACACCGGCCTGGACATCGTGCTGTTCTCCGCGGGCGGCTCGACCTCCAAGGCGCTGGCCGAGAAGGTCGCCTCCCAGGGCGCCGTCGTGATCGACAACTCCTCGGCCTGGCGCCGGGACCCCGAGGTGCCCCTGGTGGTCTCCGAGGTGAACCCGCACGCGGCCGCCGACCGCCCCAAGGGCATCATCGCGAACCCGAACTGCACCACGATGGCCGCGATGCCGGTGCTCAAGCCGCTGCACGAGGAGGCGGGCCTTCAGGCGCTGGTCGTCGCCACCTACCAGGCGGTGTCCGGCTCGGGTCTGGCGGGCGTGGCCGAGCTGCACGGCCAGGTGCTGAAGGTGGCCGACGAGGCCGACAAGCTGACCCACGACGGCGCGGCGGTCGACTTCCCCGAGCCGAACGTCTACAAGCGCACCATCGCCTTCAACGTGCTGCCCTTCGCCGGCAACCTCGTCGACGACGGTCTGAACGAGACCGACGAGGAGCAGAAGCTGCGCAACGAGTCCCGCAAGATCCTGGAGATCCCCGAGCTGAAGGTCTCCGGCACCTGCGTGCGCGTGCCCGTCTTCTCCGGCCACTCCCTCCAGGTCAACGCCCGTTTCGCCCGCCCCCTGTCCCCCGAGCGCGCCACCGAGCTGCTCGCGGGCGCCCCGGGCGTGGCCCTCTCCGACATCCCGACCCCGCTGCAGGCGGCCGGCCAGGACCCGTCGTACGTCGGCCGCATCCGCCGCGACGAGACGGTGGACAACGGCCTCGCCCTGTTCATCTCCAACGACAACCTCCGCAAGGGCGCCGCACTGAACGCGGTCCAGATCGCGGAACTGGTGGCGGCGGAGCTGTCCGAGAAGTAGAGCACCGACGCGAGGGGCGGCCACGGTCACGTGGCCGCCCCTCGCCGTTTTTCCCCGGCCGGTGCCTCACCGGGTCCGGCTCAGCCCCGCCGCACCTCGTACAGGAAGCACCCGTACTCCACCGCCCGGGCGTGCACCACCGCCACCTCCGGGTCGGTGAAGGCCTCGGCGAGGGCGGAGGGGAAGTCCGTCTCCACCAGGCGGCCGCCGAG
Organism: Streptomyces sp. NPDC007189; assembly: GCF_040703635.1. NCBI lineage: Bacteria > Bacillati > Actinomycetota > Actinomycetes > Kitasatosporales > Streptomycetaceae > Streptomyces > Streptomyces sp. NPDC007189. Next base: position 112,139 of record NZ_JBEYEY010000002.1, on the reverse strand, counting down.
GATGCGGCCGTCGGCCGAGTAGCGGCGCAGGGTGCGGTGGGCGTTGGTGAAGGGCAGGGCGGTGCCGGACGGGCCGGGGCAGTCGTCGGCGTGGATGAAGACCGGGCCCTGCTCGTCGTAGGCCCCCGGGTCCGCGCCCGTCTCGGCGGCCCAGCGGCGCAGCGGCGCGTAGGAGACCAGGGCGATGCGTTCGCCGGGTTCGCTGTGGCGCAGGCAGCAGCGCAGCGGGGCGCCGCCCTCCTCGTCGGTGAAGGGGGCCGGGGGGCGGCCCGCGTCGTCGGCGGTGCGCAGTTCCTTCAGGGTGCCGGCCGGAATCGGGAGTGCCGTGTAGATCGTCATACCACCAGCGTCCCGCCGGGCCGCCGCGCTGACCGGCGGGAACCGGACATCGCGTTCCCCGCGGGTCCCGTGGAAGGATGGCGCAACCGACACATATCGAGGAGATGACCGCGTGCCTGGCACAAACCTGACTCGCGAAGAGGCGCGGCAGCGGGCCGAGCTGCTCACCGTTGACTCGTACGAGATCGAACTCGACCTCTCCGGCGCGCAGGAGGGCTCGACCTACCGGTCCGTGACCACGGTGCGCTTCGACGTGGCCCGTGGTGGCGCCGAGTCCTTCATCGACCTGGTCGCGCCGACCGTCCACGAGGTCACGCTGAACGGGGACGCGCTGGACCCGGCCGAGGTCTTCAAGGACTCGCGGATCGCCCTGCCGGGGCTGCTTCAGGGGCGCAACGTCCTCCGGGTCGTCGCGGACTGCGCCTACACCAACACCGGCGAGGGCCTGCACAAGTTCGTGGACCCGGTCGACGACCAGGCCTACCTCTACACCCAGTTCGAGGTGCCGGACGCCCGCCGGGTGTTCGCCTCCTTCGAGCAGCCGGACCTGAAGGCCACCTTCCAGTTCACCGTGCGGGCGCCCGAGGGCTGGACCGTGGTCTCCAACTCGCCGACGCCCGAGCCCCAGGACAACGTCTGGGTCTTCGAGCCGACCCCGCGCATCTCCACGTACATCACCGCGCTCATCGTCGGCCCGTACCACAGCGTCCACAGCGTGTACGAGAAGGACGGGCAGAGCGTGCCGCTCGGCATCTACTGCCGGCCCTCGCTCGCCGAGTTCCTGGACGCGGACGCGATCTTCGAGGTGACCCGGCAGGGCTTCGAGTGGTTCCAGGAGAAGTTCGACTACGCCTACCCGTTCCAGAAGTACGACCAGCTGTTCGTGCCCGAGTTCAACGCGGGCGCGATGGAGAACGCCGGCGCGGTCACCATCCGCGACCAGTACGTCTTCCGGTCCAAGGTGACCGACGCGGCGTACGAGGTCCGCGCGGAGACGATCCTGCACGAGCTGGCCCACATGTGGTTCGGCGACCTGGTCACCATGGAGTGGTGGAACGACCTGTGGCTGAACGAGTCGTTCGCCACCTACACCTCCATCGCCTGCCAGGCCGCCGCCCCCGGCTCGCGCTGGCCGCACTCGTGGACCACGTTCGCCAACTCCATGAAGACGTGGGCGTACCGGCAGGACCAGCTGCCGTCCACGCACCCGATCATGGCGGACATCCGCGACCTGGACGACGTGCTCGTCAACTTCGACGGCATCACGTACGCCAAGGGCGCCTCCGTGCTGAAGCAGCTGGTGGCGTACGTCGGCGAGGACGAGTTCTTCAAGGGCGTGCAGGCCTACTTCAAGCGGCACGCGTACGGCAACACCCGTCTGTCCGACCTGCTCGGCGCCCTGGAGGAGACCTCCGGCCGCGACCTGAAGACCTGGTCGAAGAAGTGGCTGGAGACCGCGGGCATCAACGTGCTGCGCCCGGAGATCGCCACGGACGCGGAGGGTGTCGTCACCGCCTTCGCCGTCCGCCAGGAGGCCCCGGCCCTGCCCGCCGGCGCCAAAGGAGAGCCCACCCTCCGCCCGCACCGCATCGCGATCGGCCTGTACGACCTCGACGGCGACTCGGGCAAGCTGGTGCGCACCGAGCGGATCGAGCTGGACGTCGACGGCGAGCTGACGGCCGTACCGCAGCTCACGGGCAGGCGCCGCCCTGCGGTCGTCCTGCTCAACGACGACGACCTGTCGTACGCGAAGGTCCGCCTGGACGAGGAGTCCCTGAGGGTCGTCACCGAGCACCTCGGCGACTTCACCGAGTCCCTGCCGCGCGCCCTGTGCTGGGCCTCGGCCTGGGACATGACGCGGGACGCCGAGCTGGCCACCCGCGACTACCTCTCCCTCGTCCTGTCCGGCATTGGCAAGGAGTCGGACATCGGCGTGGTGCAGTCGCTGCACCGCCAGGTCAAGCTCGCCATCGACCTGTACGCCGACCCGGCCGCGCGCGAGTCGCTGCTGACCCGCTGGACCGACGCGACGCTGGCGCACCTGCGCGCGGCGGAGCCGGGCAGCGACCACCAGCTGGCCTGGGCCCGCGCCTTCGCGGCCACGGCCCGTACCCCGGAGCAGCTGGACCTGCTGGAGGCGCTGCTGGAGGGCACGCAGACCGTCGAGGGCCTGGCCGTCGACACGGAGCTGCGCTGGGCGTTCGTGGAGCGGCTCGCGGCGGTCGGCCGCTACGACGAGGCGGAGATCGCGGCGGAGTACGAACGGGACAAGACGGCCGCCGGTGAGCGCCATGCGGCGACCGCCCGCGCGGCCCGGCCCACCCCGGAGGCCAAGGCGGAGGCGTGGTCCTCGGTCATCGACTCCGACAAGCTGCCGAACGCCGTGCAGGAGGCGGTGATCGGCGGGTTCGTCCAGACCGACCAGCGCGAGCTGCTGGCGCCGTACGCGGACACGTACTTCGAGGTCCTCAAGGGCGTCTGGGAGTCGCGTTCGCACGAGATGGCCCAGCAGATCGCCGTCGGCCTGTACCCGGCGATCCAGGTCTCCGAGGCCACCTTGGCCAGGACGGACACCTGGCTGGCCACGGCCGAGCCGAACGCGGCCCTGCGCCGCCTCGTCTCGGAGTCCCGCGCGGGCATCGAGCGGGCGCTGAAGGCCCAGGCGGCGGACGCGGCGGCGGGCAAGTAGGCGGTACGACGACAAGGGCGCCCGGCACGGTGTGCCGGGCGCCCTCTGCCTGTGCCCTAGCGGTGGTCCCGTACCAGTGCCGCGAAGCGCAGGGCGACCTCCCGCCACACCCGGGCGGCGGCCGCATCGTCACGCAGCGCGTCGCGGTGCAGCCGCGCCCGGTCCACTCCGTAGCGCTCCAGCCGGCCGGCGGGCCACCGCGCGATGCGGTCCGGGCCGGTCTCGGGGTGGAACTGCACCCCCCAGGCCGCGTCCCCGACCCGGAAGGCCTGGTAGGGGCACCGCTCGCTGCGGGCCAGCCACCGGGCCTTCGCGGGCAGCCGGACGATCGCGTCGACGTGGTTCTCCACCGCCGTCGGCCGGGTGGGCAGCCCTGCGAAGAGCGGGTCCTGCGCCGCGTCCGGGAGCAGGGTCAGCGCGGTGCTGCCGAACTCCGGTTCGCCGTACTCGGCTTCCACCGTGCCGCCGGCCAGCTGCGCGAGCATCTGTCCCCCGAGGCAGATCCCGAACACGGGCGTGTTCCGGTCCAGGGCCCGGCTCATCAGGGCCCGCGTCGCCGCCAGCCACGGCGCCCGCTCGTCGTCGTCCGGCATGTACCCGCCGCCCAGGACGATCAGCGCGTCATGCTCCAGCCGGGCCGGCAACGCCTGCGTGTCCCCCCGGACCACCTCGAGCCGGACCCCGCCCTCGGCCAGCCAGTCACCCCACCGCCCGGGCCCTCCGTGCGCGGTGTTCTGCACCACCAGCGCCGTGACCGCACGTCCCATGGCTCGCTACCGCCTTTCGCCCGCAGCTCACGGCCAAGGTAACGGACGCCGAGACGCTGTTGGCCTACGCGATGGCGCTGCTCCTGACGATGACCGCCGTCGTCGTCAGGACTCGTTCGGGGAGTGCTGCGAAGAGCGCTCATGGGCGAGGCTCGCCTCGCCGAGCGCCTCCAGGACGCGGCTCACCGCGGGGGCCGACTCGCCGCCCCGGCGGACCGCCGCCGTGACGTGCCGGACCGGGCCGTCCGGGCCGAGGTCGCGCATCACCACGCCGTCGCGGCGGGCCGCGGCCATGCGGGGGACCAGGGCGACGCCCATGCCCGCCTCGACCATGGCGAGGATGGCGGTCCAGCCGGAGGCCGAGTGGCCCTGGTGGGGGCTGAACCCCGCGGCCTCGCAGGCGCGGCGGGTGATGTCCGCCCAGGGGCCGCTGCCGCCGAAGATCCAGGGTTCCGCCGCCAGGTCGGTGAGGGCCGGGGCGGGGGCCGCGGCCAGGGGGTGGCCGGGCGGCAGGGCGAGGTCCAGCGGGTCGGCGAGCAGCGGGACCTGGGTGAGGCGGGGGTCGGCGGCGCTGGGCGCGGAGGCCGCGAGGGACAGGGCGAGGTCGACGTCACCGGCGGTCAGGAGGTCGTACGCCTCGGCGGCCTCCGCCTCCGTCACGCGGACGGTCACCCCGGGGTGCGTCTCCCGCAGCGCCCGTACGGCCGGTACGACCAGGGCGGGCACGGACGTCGGGAACGCGCCGACCCTCACCTCGCCCGCCTCGCCCTGGACGTACGCCGCCAACGCGGCCTCCGTGCGCTGAAGTTGCTCGAAGACCGTTTCCGTGTGGGTCAGCACCAGACGGGCCGCGTCGGTGAGCCGGACCCGGCGGCCGTGCGCCTGAAGCAGGGGCACGCCGAGTTGCCGGGCGAGGTTGGTGAGCTGCTGGGAGACCGCGGACGGGGTCATGTGCAGGGCGTCGGCCGTCGCGGTCACGGTCCCCCGCTCGCGCAGGGTGCGCAGGATCTGCAGCTTCCGGATGTCCCACTCGGCCATGCCGGGAAAGCTACACGTCACCGGCGCGCACCCGCGCCCAGCACCACACCGCCCAGGATCAGGGCCATGGACAGCAGCTGCGGCCATCCGGTCGTCTCGCCGAGGAGGGTCCAGGAGAGTACGGCCACGCAGACCGGCTGGAGGTAGTAGACGAGGCCCGCGCGGGTCGCGCCGATCAGGGCGATGGCCTTGTTCCAGGCGAAGAAGGCGACGGCGGAGGAGGCCACGCCGACGTAGAGGATCGGCAGGACCGTGCCGGCGCCGGGGTGGAAGGAGCCCTGCATGGTCACGCTCACCGCCTGCGCGGGCAGCAGCAGGACCGTGCCGGTCAGGAACGTGGTGAACAGGAAGGCGGTGCCGTGGAGTTCGGCGGGTCTGCGGCGCAGCAGGGCGCTGTAGCCGGCGAAGCAGCAGGCGGCGGCGATCATCCACAGGTCGCCGGAGGAGAAGGCCGTACCTCCGCCGACGAGCAGCGCGACGCCCGCGCAGGCGATGAGCAGCCCGGTGGCGCGCCGCGCGCCGAGCCGTACGCCGCCCAGCCGTTCGAACACCGCCATGAGCACCGGCGAGGCGGCCATGATCAGGCCCATGGTGGCGGCCGGTGTGGTCAGTCCGGCCTGGTTGACGAGGGTGTTGTAGCCGGCCACGCCGAGGAGGGAGACGAGCAGGACGTACCGGGCGTGGCGGCGGACGAGGGCCCGCTGCCGCCAGGCCCGTCGGGCGCCGAACGGTGCGACGGCGAGGAGGGCGACGACCCAGCGCCAGAAGGCGTGCTGGACGGGCGGGACGCTGTCGTGCAGGGCCCGGGAGGTGACGAAGCTGCCGGACCAGACGAGCGTGGCGAGGGCGGCGAGAGCGAGACCGGCGACGGGGGCCGCCTTGCGGGAGTGCGGGCCGGTGTGGGAACGGGCGGTGGTGGATCGGGCGGTGGTGGTCCTGGGCAGGACGGCGGCCACGGGGCTCCTTCCGGTGAGGTGTGCCCCTACCGTCGCAGCGCCGGACCCGTCAGGTCCATCGAATCTTTTCGATGGATCTTTTCAGCGATCCTGAACAATCGTGGGCTCCCTCCCCCGAGCTGTCCCGCCAGCGCCGCCGCGAACGCCAGCGCCATGCCCGCCGTCTGCACCGGTGTGAGCGCCTGTCCGAGGGCCGCCCAGCCGGTGACGGCCGCGGTCAGCGGGGAGAGCGGGCCGAGGAAGGCGACCTGGGTCGCGGTGAGCCGGCCGATGCCGCGGAACCAGAGCCAGTACGCCACCGCCGTGTTGACCAGGGCGAGGTAGAGGTAGCCCGCAGCGGCACGGCCGTCCAGGGCGGGCGGAGCGCCCTCGGCGAGGAAGGCGACCGGCGCGATGAGCAGGCCGCCCGCGGTCAGTTGCCAGCCGGTGAGCACCAGCGGGCCGACGCCCTCGGGGCGGCCCCACCGCTTGGTCAGCACCGTGCCGGCGGCCATGGAGGCGGTGGCGGCGACGGCCGCGAGCGCGCCGGCCGCGTCGAGGGTTCCGCTCCCCCGCAGCACGACGAGACTGACGCCGAAGGCGGCGACGACACCGGTGACCAGGGTGCGCGGGGCCGGGCGGTGCCTCAGCAGCAGCGCCGAGAGGCCGACGACGAACAGCGGCTGGACCGAGCCGACCACGGCGGCCATCCCGCCGGGCAGCCGGTACGCCGAGACGAACAGCAGCGGGAAGAAGGCGCCGATGTTGAGCGCCCCGAGCACCGCGGACCGCCACCACCAGCCGCCCCTGGGCAGCACCCGGGTCAGCGCCAGCAGGAGCAGTCCGGCGGGCAGGGCACGCACCAGCGCCGTGAACAGCGGCCGGTCCGGCGGCAGGAACGCGGTGGTGACCGCGTACGTCGTGCCCCAGGAGACCGGGGCGAGCGCGGTGAGGAACACGGTGACGGATCGCTTCACGACCGGGCCTCCTGGGCTGCTAAGTAGCTTGGCGAAGATTAGCTTAGCGATAAGCAACTTTCTCGCAAGCTACTTTCTTGCCGCCGACCGACTGGGAGGGCGATACTTCGCGCATGAGCGCAGGACAGGATCCGGTCGACGCGATCGTCGACCAGTGGGCGGCCGTGCGGCCCGATCTCGACGCCAGGGCGATGGAGGTCTTCGGGCGGATCTACCGCCTCTCCCGCATCATGGGCGACCGCATGGAGAAGGCGTACCAGCCCTACGGCATCTCACGCGGCGAGTTCGACGTGCTCGCGACCCTGCGCCGGGCCGGCGAGCCGTACACGCTCTCGCCGCGCCAGTTGTCGGCCACCCTCATGCTGACCACCGGCGGGATGACCGGCCGGCTGGACAAGCTGGAGAAGGCCGGCCTGCTGCGCCGCTCCCCCGACCCGCACGACCGCAGGGGCCTGAAGGTGACGCTGACCGAGAAGGGGCTCGACGTCATCGACCGGGCGGTCGGCGCGGGCCTCGCGGCGCAGCAGGCGGCCCTGTCCCGCCTCGACGACGAACAGGTCGGCCAACTGGCCGACCTGCTACGGGAGTTGCTCGCGGGAACCCAGCACGCCCCGCACTAGGCGCCGACGTGCGCGGTGAGCGCCGTCTCGATGTCCGCCGCTCCGGCGGCGTCGGCGGCCCAGGCCGCGTATCCGTCGGGGCGGACCAGCACGGTCGTACGTCGGCCGCTCGCCCGGTGCGCCACGGTCAGCCGGTCCGCACGCCCGGGGCCCGCCTCGTACGGCTCCGGGATGACCAGCACGAACCGGCCGCCGCGCAACGCCTCGTAGAGGCGGCCGCCGCCGGACAGGGCCACGTCCGGGACGCGGGTGGCTCGGGCCGACCGTGCAGCGGTTCCCGACCACGCCGCACCCCTGAGCGGCGCCGCAGCACAGGGCGGATGCGCCCGCCGGCCGAGGGGGCGGACCACTCCTCCCCACCGGACCGGTCAGACCCCCAGCGGCTCCGCCGGCTCCGGGCGCGCGTCCGCGGTCTCCAGGCGGAGCATGGCCTGCTCGTCGGGGGTGCCGGGTGCCGCCTGGTAGACCACCATCCGCTGGCCGCCCGTCCGGGCGAGTCGCATGACCTCGTAGGTCAGGGTCATGGAGCCGGCCGCCGGATGCCGGAAGCATTTCTGTCCGCCGCCGCGCTCGCAGACGTCGTACCGTTCCCACAGACGCGCGAACTCCGGTGATTTGAGGATGAGTTCGCCGACGAGCACGGTCAGCTCGGGATTGTCCGGGTCGGCTCCGGAGACCGCCCGCAGATGCGCGACCGAGTGGGCGACGGTCTCCTCCCACGGCTCGTAGAGCGTCCGGCCGACCGGGTGGAGGAAGAGGTAGCGGGTCAGGTTGCGCTGCTCCTCGGGCCAGTCCCAGAGCCCGGGCAGCAGGCGCCGGCCGGGCGGGTTGGCGGCCAGGACGCGGTTGTAGCGGCTGACCACATAGGCGGGCAGCGGGCGCACGGACTCCAGCATGCGCAGCACGGAGTCGCGGACGGTGTGGTCGGAGCAGGCGGGCAGCTCGGAGACCCGGCCGGAGGCCAGCTCGGCGAGTTCGTGCAGGCGTTCGTACGCGTCGCCGCGCAGCCGCAGGGCGCGGCCGAGGGCGTCCACGACGGCGGGGGACGGGTTGGTCTCCCGGCCGCGCTCCAGGCGGATGTAGTAGTCGACGCTCACCCCGGCCAGCGCGGCCAGCTCCTCCCGGCGCAGTCCGGGAGTGCGGCGCACACCCGCGCCGGCCGGCAGGCCGACGTCCTCCGGGCGGACCTGGGCCCTGCGGGCCTTCAGGTAACGGCCCAGTTCGGTGCCCCGTGCGTCCACTGCAGTCCCCATCCCGCCATTGTGGCAGGCGGGGCGCGGGGGTGGGGGGCCGTGTCAGGGCCTGGAACGCGGCACCCCCGGCACAGCGCGGTCTGCCGGACGGCCGTGAAGCGGCCCAGAGTTGATCCGGAGCGGGCGGCCCGGCCGCCGGGGCCCAGGGGGTGCACGACACCGGACCGCGGCCCCGGCCGGCTGCCGCCGCCCGCCCCGGTCACCACCGACCACGCTCGTCAGTCACCGCGTCTCTCGAGGGAATCACCATGCCGATCACCCCGCCCCGGTCCACCGCCTCCGCTCACGGACACGCGCCCGTGTCACGGGAGCACACGGTCCGGCGACGACAGCCGGACCGGGCCCGGCCGGCCGCGCCACCCGCCAGTGCGGCCGAGCCGCGCGGGAGCGGCGTCTCGTTGGTCGCGTCCCTGCTCGGGTTCACCGTGATCACCGTCGACGTCTCGGCCGTGAACATCGCCCTGCCCGCGATCCGGACCTCCTTCAGCGGCGGGATGGCCGGGCTGCAGTGGGTGGTGGACGCCTACACGCTGATGTTCGCCGCGCTGATGCTGTCCGCCGGCGCCCTCGCCGACCGCGCCGGCGCCCGCCGCGCGTACGCCTGGGGCGTCGCCCTGTTCACCCTGGCCTCCCTCGGCTGCGCGCTCGCGCCCGGCATCGGCGTGCTGGTCGCCGCACGGGTGGCGCAGGGCGGCGCGGCCGCGATCGTGATGCCGGCCTCGCTGGCGCTGATCCGGCAGGCGTACGAGGACGCGCGGGCGCGTGCCCGGGCCATCGCGCTGTGGACGGTGGGCGGCTCGGTGGCGATGGCCGCGGGTCCCGTGCTGGGCGGGCTGCTCACGGACTCGGCCGGCTGGCGGGCCGTGTTCCTGCTCAACCTCCCGGTGGGCGCGGTGATCCTGGGCCTGCTGGCGCGGGTGCCGCGCTCCCCGCGGCGGCCGGCCGCGCTGGACGGCGGCGGCCAGATCACCGCCGTACTGGCCCTGGCCGGGCTGGCCTTCGCGGTGATCGAGGGCGGCCACCTGGGCTGGACCAGCCTGCCCGTGCTCGGGTCCGCCGTGCTCGCGGTCGCCTCGGGGTACGCCTTCCGCGTGGTGGAGTCCCGGCACCGCCGGCCCATGGTCCCGCTGGAGATGCTCACCAAGCGCGAGGTGGCCGTCCCGCTCGCGGTGGGGTTCGCCGTCAACGCCGCCTTCTACGGCGGGATCTTCCTTCTCGGGCTGTACTACCAGCAGTTGCGCGGGATGTCGGGGATCGCGGCCGGGCTGATGTTCGTGCCGATGTCGGCGGTGGTGACGGCGACCAACCTTCTCTCGCCGCGGCTGGCGGAGCGGACCGGGCGGCGCCCGGTGATCGTCGCCGGGCAGCTGGTCTTCGTCCTGGCGATGCTGGCCCTGCTGCCGCTGGCCGCGCACACGCCGGTGTGGCTGGTGCTGGTCCTGCTGCTGCCGCTGAGCATCGGCGGGGCGCTCGCGGTGCCCGCGCTGACCGCGCTGCTGATGGACGCCGTACCGCGGGAGCGCGCGGGGACGGCGTCGGGGCTGCTGAACTCGTTCCGCCAGACCGGCGGTGCGCTCGCCGTCGCCCTCTTCGGCAGTCTGCTCTCCGGTCCCGGCGGCGGTTTCTCCCTGCCGGGCATGCGCGTCGGCCTGCTCGCCGTCGCGGCGCTCCTTCTCGCCACCGCCGCCCTGTGCCGCCTCCTGCCGCGCGGCTGACCCCCGCCGGCCGGACGGTAGGCGAACACCCCGAGGGCGCCGACCTCTCCAGCCAGGTACCGGCGGGAGGGCGGGCGCCCTCGGCGAAGAACCGGTGTCCGGTCAGGCCTTGGCGTCGGCCTCGGACTTGACGGTGATGTTGGACGAGGTGGTGTCCCTCTTCTTCCGGGTCTTGTCCGTCGCCATCACCAGGCCGGCGATGACGGCGAACAGCGCGAGCGGGATCAGCACGTAGAGGCCCAGCGTCTGGATGACGCTCAGGCCGGGGCCGGGGTCGTCGCCGTCGTCGCGGGTCAGCGCGAGCGCGGGGGACGACATGAGCAGCATCATCAGCGTCGTACCGGCGGCCAGGGCGCCGGCGCGCAGGGCGTTCTTCTTGTCCACGGTCTCAAATTAGCGAACCACCCCGAACGCCGCGCGCCCGGGGTCCCGTACCAGCGGATCATCCGTCGCTGACCTGCGTGAACACGGCGAGCAGCGCCCTCAGTACGGGTGACGCCGTCAGCTCCTCCAGCGGGACGGGCCGGCCCTCGCGGTCGGCGATGGGCAGCCGCCAGTTCGGGTACTGGTCCCAGGTGCCCGGCAGGTTCTGCGGGCGGCGGTCGCCGACGCCGTCCGGGAGCCAGACGCCGATCAGGCGGGCCGGGGTGCGCAGCAGGAAGCGGTGGAGGGCGCGGATCTCCTCCTGCTCGTCGGTGCCGGGCGGTCCGGCGGCGGTCAGGTCCAGCAGGCCGAGGCTGCCGAGCAGGGCGAGCCACTCTGCGGCGTCGGCGTCCGCCTCGGCGCGTTCCTCGGCCGCCGGGCGGGTGAGCAGGCCGAGGCGGTCGCGCAGCTCGACGTGGTCGCCGGTGAGCCGGGCGGCGCTGGGCGGCAGGTCGTGGGTGGTGACGGTGGCCAGGCAGTCGGCGCGCCAGCGGTCGGGCGGCAGCGGGCGGCCGTCGCCCTCCCAGTCGCGTTCGAACCACAGCACCGAGGTGCCGAGCACGCCGCGCCGCTGGAGGGTCTCGCGGACGCCGGGCTCGACGGTGCCGAGGTCCTCGCCGATGACGACGGCCCCGGCCCGGGTGGCCTCCAGGGCGAGGATGGCGAGCATGGCGTCGGCGTCGTAGCGGACGTAGGTGCCCTCGGTGGGCGCGCTGCCCTGCGGGACCCACCAGAGCCGGAACAGGCCCATGACGTGGTCGATGCGCAGGGCTCCGGCGTAGCGGAACAGGGCGCGCAGCAGGTCCCGGTAGGGGGCGTAGGCGGTGGCGGCGAGGCGGTCGGGGCGCCAGGGCGGCAGGCCCCAGTCCTGGCCGCGGGCGTTGAAGGCGTCGGGCGGGGCGCCGACGGACATGCCAGCGGCGAACACGTCCTGCTGGGCCCAGGCGTCCGCGCCGTCGGGGTGCACGCCGACGGCGAGGTCGTGCACGATCCCGACCGGCATGCCGGCCTCCAGCGCGACGCGCTGCGCGGTGCGGAGCTGGCCGTCGGTGAGCCAGGCGAGGCGGGCGTGGAAGGCGACGCGGGCGGCGAGTTCGGCGCGGGCGCGCGCGGTGGCGGCCGAGCGGGGGTCGCGCAGGTCCCCGGGCCAGCGGCGCCAGTCGGAGCCGTGGATCTCGGCGAGGGCGTACCAGGTGGCGTGGTCGTCGAGGGCCTGGCCGTGGGCGGCGCGGAAGTCGTCGTAGGCGGCCTGCCGGCCGGGAGCGAGGGGCACGGCCAGGACCGCCTCCAGGGCCTCCCGCTTCAGCTCCCACACCGCGTCGCGGTCGATGAGGGCGCCCTTGTCGAGGACGGCGGCGCGCAGCCGTTCGGCCCGCTCCAGCAGGGGGGCGAGCCGCTCGCGGTCGGCGACGTACGCGTACTCGGGGATGTCCTCGATCCGCAGATGGACGGGGTCGGGGAAGCGGCGGGACGACGGCCGGTACGGGGAGGGGTCGGTGGGCTCGCCGGGTACGGCCGCGTGCAGCGGGTTGACCTGCACGAATCCGGTGCCGGCGGTACGGCCCGCCCAGCCGGCCAGCTCGGCGAGGTCACCGAGGTCGCCCATGCCCCAGGAGCGGCGGGAGAGCAGCGAGTACAGCTGGACGAGGAGGCCGTGGGAGCGGCCGGGCGGGGCGGGCAGCCGGTCGGGGGCGACGACGAGGTGGGTGTAGCCGGTGCGCCCGTCGGGTGCGACGGCAGTGACCCGGTGGACGCCGAGCGGCAGATCCGCGACGGAGTCCCGCTCCTGCCCCTCCTCGGTCTCGACGCTCAGGCGGGTGCCGTGCGGCAGCGCGGCGAGGGCGGCGGGGCCCTGCGGGTCGCCGGCCCAGTGCACGAGCGTCGGCGGCAGCAGGCGCTCGCGCAGCTCGCGTTCCCGTGCGGCGAGACAGGCGCGTACGGCGGCGGGCCCGGCCGCGTCGACGCCGAGGGCGGCCAGGGCGGCGACCACGGCGGAGGCGGGGACGGCGACCGTACGGTCCGGGGCGGGGCTGTAGGAGGCGGCGACGCCGTGCAGCTCGGCGAGCCGGGCGAGGTCCTCGTCCTCGAAGTCCTCGGACGCCGCGGCCATCTACGCCCCCGTGCCGTGGACGCCGGGCGCGTACGACGGCGCGGGGAAGTCGTCGGCCTCGTACGAGGGCGTGGCGTACGCGTCCGACTCGCTGGTCAGCGGGGTGGCGTCGGCGAGCGGCGGCTCACTGGTCAGGGGCCCGGCGTCGGGCAGCGGCGGCTCACTGGTGAGCGGTGCCTGCGCGCAGGCGCTCTCCGCGCTGAAGGCGCAGGCCGGAGCGTCGTGGAGGTCGGCGGAGGGCTCCGCCACGGGTTTCGCCTGGGCCGGGAACGAGAGGTGAGCCAGTGCGGCCACGGGGGTCTCCTGTCGGTGGCAGGTCGGATGCTGTCGCTTTGAACGGATTACGGCAGGCCTACCCCGAGACGGCGCGACCACTCTCGCCAACCGGTCGAACAGGGGACGGGGTGTGCGGTCATTCACTGATCACTATTCACTCAGTACATGTAGCGAGTGCATAATGAGCGGCATGAGCACCCGCCACATCCTTCTGGGGCTGCTCGCGGCAGGGCCGAGCCATGGCTACGACCTGAAGCGACGCCACGACGAACGCTTCCCGCAGGCTCGTCCGCTGGCCTACGGGCAGGTCTACACGACCCTGCAGCGCCTGGTCAGGGACGGGCTCGCGGAGGTGGAGGGCACCGACGCGGACGGCGGTCCGGAGCGGACGCTCTACCGCTCGACGGACGCCGGCGCGGGTGAACTCGCCCGCTGGGCGGCCGAGATCGCACCGGCCGCGCCCTTCGTGACGAACGAGATCTTCGCCAAGGTCGTCGTGTCGATCCTGGCGGGCGGTGACCCGGCCGCCTATCTGCGGGCCCAGCGCGCCGCGCACATGGACCGGATGCGGCAGCTCACGGCCGTCAAGACCGACCGCGACGCCGATCTGGCGACCGTGCTGTCGGCCGACTACGCCATCAACCACCTCGACGCCGACCTCCGCTGGATGCACACCACGGCGGCCCGGCTGACCACTCTGACCGCGGAGGTCGACGGAGCATGACCGACCAGGGGGGCATCGCAGCATGAGCGAACAGGGCACTTCGGTCCCGGTTCTCACGGGCCGGGACCTCGTCAAGGCCCACGGCAGGACGCAGGCGCTGCGCGGCGCGTCCGTCGACCTGCACGCCGGTGAGGTCCTCGCCGTGACGGGGCCCAGCGGCAGCGGCAAGTCCACGCTGCTGCACTGTCTGGCGGGCATCGTCCGGCCGGACGCGGGCTCGGTGGACTATGCGGGGCAGCGGCTGGACCGGCTCCCGGAGAAGCGGCTGAGCGAGCTGCGCCGTACCGACTTCGGCGTGGTCTTCCAGTTCGGGCAGCTGATCCCGGAGCTGACGGCCGTGGACAACGTGGCGCTGCCGCTGATGCTGGCGGGAGCCGGCCGTGGCGAGGCCCAGGCGCAGGCCGGTGAGTGGCTGGAGCGGTTCGGGGTGCGCGCTCAGCAGGCGCTGCGGCCCGGCGAGATGAGCGGCGGCCAGACGCAGCGGGTCGCCCTGGCCCGCGCGCTGGTGACCGGACCCAGGGTGGTCTTCGCCGACGAGCCCACGGGCGCGCTGGACTCCCTCGCCACCGAGCAGGTGATGACGGCCCTGGTCCACAGCGCCCGCGCAGCGGGCACGGCGGTGCTCCTGATCACGCACGACGCCCAGGTCGCGGCCTACGCGGACCGCGAGACCCGGCTGCACGACGGCACCGTGGTGCCGGCGGAGGTGGCGCTGTGAGAGGAGGCGGTGTCGCTATGACAGGGAAGCCACGCGCCGGTGTTCCGGGGCGGGCGCGGGCCGGTCTGGCGGGCGATGCGCGGCTGGCCTGGCGGTTGCTGCGGGGAGCCGGGCGGCCGGAGTGGTGGCGGCTCTGGCTGACCGTGGCCGGGGCCGCGATGGCCGCCGGGTTCGCGCTCGCCGCCGTCGCCCTGGCCTCGCTGCACGGGCACTACCGGGTGTCCTTCGGCCACGGCCTGCTGGACGACCCCGGCGAGCGCTCCGGAGTGATCGTCAGCCTGCTGCTCCTGCTGCTGCCGGTGCTCGGGTTCCTCGGCCAGTGCGCGCGGATCGGCGCCGTGCACCGTGACCGCCGGCTGGCCGGCCTGCGGCTGGCCGGGGCCACCCCGGCGCAGGTGCGCCGGATCGCCGCGCTGGAGACCGGACCGGCCTGTCTGCTGGGCTCGCTCCTCGCCGGCGCGGTCGCGGTCCCCGTCGTGCTCGGCGTGTGGACCGGGCCGACCGGGTGGGCCTGGACCGGCTTCGCACTGGTCGTGCTGGGGGTGCCGCTGCTCGGGGCGGCGGCGGGCGCGCTGGCGCTGCGCCGGGTGGTGGCCTCGCCGCTCGGCCGGGTGCGCCGGGTGCGTCCGGCCGGCGGGCGCGGGCCGGGCCTGCTGTTCACGGCCGGTGTGCTGCTGGTGCTGCTGCTCGCGCTGTGGTCCGTGGCCAACGCCTCCGGCACCGACCGCGGGCAGGTGCCGTTGACGGTGTGCGCCCTGGTCCTGGCGGGCGGCGCGGGCACGGTGTGGCTGGCCGGGGGCACGGCCGGGGCGGTCGGGCGGCTGCTGGCGCGCCGGGCCCGTGCCGCGGCGACGCTGATCGCGGCGGAACGGCTGCGCGACGACCCCTGGGCGGCGGCCCGCACCCACGCGGCGGTGCTGCTGGTGACACTGGCCGGTACGGCCTTCGTCGGGGTCCGGCAGGCCCTTCTGGCCGATCTGCGCGAGGCGAGCCGAGAGCACTCGCTCGGCACGGACATGGCCTTCTACACGACGGGCATCGACCTGACGGGCGCCGCGCTCCTCGTCGCCCTCCTGATCACCCTCTCCGGGCTCGTCGTCGGCACCGTCGAATCGGTGGCGAACCGGCGCAGGGGCCTGGCCGCACAGGTCGCCTCCGGGGTACCGCGGGCGGTGCTCGGCCGGGCGCTGCTGCTGGAGACGGGCCTGCCATTGGCCCCGGCGCTGGTGCTGGCGGGCGCGGCCGGCATGGCGATCGGCGTCGGGTACGGCTCACTGGTTCAGGGCGGCCGGCCCACCGTGCCGTACGCCGCGCTGCTGGTGCCTCCGGCCGTGTACGGCTGCTGCCTGCTGGCGGCGGCCGGCTCGCTGCCCCTGCTGCGCCGCTCGGCGGACCCGGCCCGGCTGCGCTACGCGTGAGCCGGACGGCTCCGGGGGCGCGGGGGCTCCCGGAGCCGGTGGGTCTGCGTGGCCGCGTGGAGGGGGCCGGCGGGTACGGGAAAGCCCGGATCTCGTCAGGCAGATATGCCGTCGATCCGGGCCAGGGCATCGTCCGCGCCGTACGGCTGCAAGTAGGGCAGCCAGCGCGGGTCCCTGTGGCCGGTGCCGATGATGCGCCAGGCCAGGCCGGTGGGCGGAGCCGGTTTGTGCCGCAGCCGCCAGCCGAGTTCGACGAGGTGGCGGTCGGCCTTCACGTGGTTGCAGCGGCGGCAGGACGCCACCACGTTGTCCCAGACGTGCTTGCCCCCGCGGCTGCGCGGGATGACGTGGTCGACGCTGGTTGCGACGCCACCGCAGTACATGCACCGGCCTCCGTCGCGCGCGAAGAGCGCTCGGCGGGTGAGCGGAACGGGTCCCCGATAGGGAACCCGGACGAATCGCTTGAGCCGGACCACGCTGGGTGCGGGGACGGTGACGGATGCGCTGTGCATATAGGCGCCGGATTCCTCAAGGGAGACGGCCTTGTTCTCCAGGACGAGGACGAGCGCGCGGCGGAGCGGTACGACGCCGAGCGGCTCGTACGACGCGTTGAGGACCAGGACATGCGGCACGGGTGCCTCCTTGGGCGTCGGCGGCGCGTGGCTCGCGCCGGGACGATCTGCAGTCAGTCTCCCCTCATGCCTGGTGGAAGCGCCACCATGTCCCGGTAACGGGCTGGGAGTGTTTTCGACCACACCTCATTCATCCCCCGGACCACGCCCTGTTCAAGCCGGCCGGACCCCTGCCTGTTCACGCGGCCTGTTCGCGGCGGGGTGAGCCCTGTCTCTCCCGTACGCCTCCTTGGCGGATCCGCACGAGGCACACACAATGCCCCGTTAGTGTGGTGGCCCTGTCCGTCCGGTGACCTTTCCGTGACCTTGAAGACCTTGACCGCCCACCGGCCGGACCGCGCAGCACCTGGAGGTACCTGCCGTGTCGTCCTTGCCCGCCGTCCTGCTGGCCGCCGGAGCGTCGCCGACCCCCTCGCCCTCCGGCTCGACGGAACCGGCCGTTCCCTCGCTCCAGGACGCCCAGGAGAGCGCGACGAACGCGGCGAGCTGGGTCGAGCAGAACTGGTCGACGTGGCTCGCGATGGGTCTGCAGATCCTGCTGGTCGTGGTCGTGGCGGTGGCGCTGCGCGCGGTGGTGCGGCGGGCGATCACCAAGCTGATCGACCGGATGGGCCGCGCCGCGCAGGCCGGGGAGGGCTCGGCGCTCGGTGGTCTGCTGGTCAACGCCGAGCGGCGGCGGCAGCGGGCGGCGGCGATCGGGTCGGTGCTGCGGTCGGTGGCGAGCTTCCTGATCCTCGGCACGGCCGCGCTGATGGTGCTGGGCACCTTCAGGATCAACCTGGCGCCGCTGCTGGCGTCGGCCGGTGTGGCCGGCGTGGCGATCGGTTTCGGCGCCCGCAACCTGGTCACCGACTTCCTCTCCGGCGTGTTCATGATCCTCGAGGACCAGTACGGCGTCGGCGACGTGATCGACGCGGGCGTGGCCACCGGCGAGGTGATCGAGGTCGGGCTGCGCGTGACCAAGCTGCGCGGCGCGGACGGCGAGATCTGGTACGTCCGCAACGGCGAGGTCAAGCGGATCGGCAACCTCTCCCAGGGCTGGGCCACGGCCGGCGTCGACGTGACGGTGCGGGCGAGCGAGGACCTGGACCATGTGAAGGCCACGCTGGACGACGTCGCCGAGCACATGAGCAAGGAAGAGCCCTGGAACGAGCTGCTGTGGGGCCCCGTCGAGGTCCTCGGCCTGGACTCGGTCCTGGTCGACTCCATGGTCATCCGCGTCTCCGCCAGGACCATGCCGGGCAAGTCCCTGACGGTCGAGCGGGAGCTGCGCTGGCGGATCAAGCGCGCGTTCGACCGGGCGAGCATCCGGGTCGTGGGCGGTGCGACCTCCGTGGAGGACGCCGAGGACACCCCCGACCCGACGACGACGGTGGCGGCCCCCTCGGCGTACGCCGACGCGGACTCCCCCCGCGTGGCGGCGACGGCACCCATAACACCGGGGCGAGCGGCGCCGCCGGCCAAGTAACGGAACGGTTCAGCACACTCGTTCGAGTGAACAGGTGGGGCATCCCGGCGCGTGGTGCGCACGGGGTGCCCCATCGTTCTGCCGGGGCGCCCGGCGTGGGCTTAGCCTGGCATCAGTGCGACAAGGAGACGAGCGATGAGCGCCGAACCTCTCATGGAGCCGGTGATGACGCAGGACCCCATCGATCTGTTGATCGCGATCGAGGAGGCGTCGGTGGCGCCGATTCGACCCGAGTACGTCGAGGGGGCGGCCATCGTGCCGCCGCAACCGGACTACAACCACAGCAAAGGCGCCGTCAATCTCACCGTCCAGCTCCACATGGCCGGCCTCGACCTGGCGGGTATGGGCATGGGCTTCCGGGCCGCCCACCAAGACGGCAGCACGATGGCGCTGGTGATTCCCGACTTCTACATCCTCCACCGGGAGCCGACCGAACTGGACAGCTCTTACCTGAAAGTACACAAGGGCTGGTACCCGATCGACATGATCGCCCTCGTCGGCGAGGTCACCTCGTCCAACCATGCGATGGACACAGGCGCCAAGCTCGCCACGTACGCCGCCGTCGGCATCCCCGTCTACGTGTTGATCGACCGCCACTCCAAGACGGCCCACTGCTACACCGACCCCGTCGTCCCCAGTGACGACCCCACCGAGGCGTACTACGACACCGACGACAAGGTCGACCTCGGCGGCCTCCTCCGCATCCCGGCGCCGTACCCCACCCTGGACACCACCCCCTTCCTCCAGGACTGACCGAGCCCCGGTCCCGCCCCCGAGATAACGACTCCGTCTCCTCGGCGCCGTTGTCTATTGACGCCCCCTTCGTCCTGGGCTTACGTTCCTCCCACGCCAATAGGAAAGTTTCCTAACAGTGATCTCCGGTCGGCCAGTGATCGAAGGCTGGACGTTCTTGCCGGGTCGCTGAGAAGCTGGGCGGCTGGAAGGGCAGGTGTCGACCCCATGGCAGGAACCGCCGGTACGCCGGGCACCCCGCGCGTGCTGCGCGCCATGAACGACCGCGCCGCCCTGGACCTGCTGCTGGAGCACGGGCCGCTGTCGCGCACCCGGATCGGGAAGCTCACCGGCCTGTCCAAGCCCACCGCCTCCCAGCTGCTGGCCCGTCTGGAGGCGGCCGGACTGGTCCGGGTGACCGGCACCAGCGAGGGCCGCCCCGGCCCCAACGCCCAGCTGTACGCGGTCGACCCCGGCGCCGCCTACGCCGCGGGGCTCGACGTCACCCCCACCCGCATCCGCGCCGCGGTCGCCGACGTCACCGGCCGCACCGTGGGCGAGTTCGAACTGCCCACGCCGGGACGGCGGCCGGCGCAACCCGTCGTCCAGCAGGTCACCGACGCCCTCGACGGCGCCGTCAAGGCCGCCGGGCTGGCGCGCGGTGACGTGCACCGGCTGGTCATCGGCACCCCGGGCGCCTTCGACCCCAACACCGGCCGGCTGCGCTACGCCTCCCACCTGCCCGGCTGGCACTCCCCCGCCCTGCTCGACGAGCTCGCCGCCGCCCTGCCGATGCCGGTGGAGTACGAGAACGACGTCAACCTCGTCGCCCTCGCCGAACAGCGGCTCGGGGCGGCCCGGGGCCACGGCGACTTCGTGCTGCTGTGGAACCAGGAGGGGCTCGGCGCCGCCCTGGTCCTCGGCGGCCGGCTGCACCGGGGCTGGACCGGCGGCGCCGGCGAGGTCGGCTTCCTGCCGGTGCCGGGCACGCCCCTGGTGCGGCAGGTGACCAAGGCCAACAGCGGCGGCTACCAGGAGCTGGCCGGCTCCCAGGCCCTGCCGAGGCTGGCCCGGGAACTCGGCATCGACGACGTGCCGTCGGGGCCGTACCCGGAGGTGGCCGCCGCCCTCGTCGCCCGCGCCGCCGACCACGCCACCGGCCCCTACCGGGAGCTGCTGCGCACCTACGCGACCCGGCTCGCCACCGGTCTCGCCTCGCTCGTCTCCGTCCTCGACCCCGAACTCGTCGTCCTCAGCGGCACCGCGCTGACGGCCGGCGGCGAGGTGCTGCGCGCCCTCGTCCAGGCCGAGCTGGCGGAGCTGGCCGCGGCCCGCCCCCGGCTGGTCGTCGGCGACGTCCACGAACACCCCGTTCTGCGCGGCGCGTTGGAGTCCGCGCTCGGCACCACCCGCGACGAGGTCTTCGACACCTCGCGCTAGGCCCCCTCTCACCCACCCCGTCCCGCTGGGAGACCTCGCCATGCCCGAAGTCGTACCCGCAGCTGCCCGAAAAGCGGCTTTCGCCCTGACCACCTGTGCCGTCCTCCTCGCCGCCTCCGCCTGTACGGGGCAGTCCGGCTCCGGTGCCACGGACGACGCCTCGAAGGACACGACGATCAACTTCTGGCACGCCTGGAGCGCGCCGAACGAGGTGAAGGCCGTCAAGTCCCTGGTCGCCGGCTTCGAGAAGGCCCACCCCAACATCCATGTGAACGTCGTCGGCAACATGACCGACGACAAGATCAACCAGGCGCTGCGGTCCGGCGGAGACAAGGCGCCGGATGTGATCTCCTCGTTCACCACCAACAACGTGGGCAAGTTCTGTTCCTCGGGCGCGCTGGTCGACCTCAACCCCTTCTTCAAGAAGGCGGGGATCGACCCGGAGAAGACGTTCCCGAAGCCGATGAACGAGTACACCCAGTTCGACGGCAACCGCTGCACGGCGCCGCTGCTCGGTGACGCGTACGGGCTCTACTACAACAAGACCGCGTTCCAGAAGGCCGGCATCGCGCGTCCGCCGAAGACCTGGTCCGAGTTCGAGGCCGACGCCAAGAAGCTGACGATTCCGCAAGGGGACGGCTACCGGCAGCTGGGATTCATGCCGGACTACCACGGCTGGGAATCCACCACCGAGCACTACTTCGCGCAGTTCTCGCCGACGTATTTCGACAAGGACGGCAAGTCGAACCTCGCCAAGGACCCGGCGTTCCAGCAGGGCTTCGCACTCCAGAAGCGGCTCGTGGACGAACTCGGCGGCTTTCAGAAGCTGGAGAGGTTCCGGGCCACCCTCGGCGACGAATGGGGCCCCAAGCACCCCTTCCACACCGGTCAGGTCGCCATGCAGCTCGACGGCGAGTGGCGGCTCGGAATGGCCGAGCAGGCCAAGCCGACGTTCGACATCGGGGTCGCCCCGCTGCCCCTGCCCGACGACCAGGTGAACCAGTACGGCAAGGGCTACATCACCGGCACCATCGCGGGCATCGCGGCCACCAGCCACAAGCAGAACGCGGCCTGGGAATTCGTCAAGTACATCACCACGGACACGGACGCGGTGGTCGGATTCGCCAACGACATCCACAACGTCCCCTCCACGCTGGCCGCGCTGAAATCCCCGAAGCTGAAGTACGACCCGCGTTTCAAGACGTTCCTGGACATCGCCGCCAACCCCTACTCCGCCACGACTCCCGCCTCCATCAACGGCGGCCAGTACCTCGTGACGATCCAGCAGTTCGGCTACGACTACGAAAGCGGCAAGGCCACCGACCTGAAGGCCGGCTTGAAGAAGACGGCCGCGCAGATCGACACCGACATCGCGCAGGCGAAGTAGCCGATGAGCACGGTCACTCTGACGTCCAAGCGCCGCCGCGCGGCGCTCAGGACTTTCGCCTTCATGTCGCCCTGGCTGATCGGGTTCGCGGTGTTCTTCGCGTATCCGCTGGTCTCGACGGTCTATTTCTCCTTCATGCACTACGACGGCTTCAGGCCGCCGACGTGGAGCGGGGGCAAGAACTGGACCTATGTCTTCGAGCACTACCCGCTGTTCTGGCCGGCCCTGCGCAACACCCTGTGGCTGGTCCTGGTGATGGTGACCCTCCGGGTCGTCTTCGGGCTCGGCATCGGCCTGCTCATCACGAAGATCAAGACGGGGACGGGCGTCTTCCGCACCCTGTTCTACCTGCCCTACCTCGCCCCGCCGGTGGCGGCCACCATGGCCTTCGCCTTCCTGCTCAACCCCGGCACGGGCCCGGTCAACTCGATCCTGGAGAAGGCGGGCATCCCGGCGCCGGGCTGGTTCAACGACCCCGCCTGGTCCAAGCCCGCCCTCACCCTGCTGGCGCTGTGGGGCATCGGCGACCTCATGGTGATCTTCATGGCCGCGCTGCTGGACGTGCCGGCCGAGCAGTACGAGGCGGCCGAGCTGGACGGCGCCTCGCCCTGGCAGCGGTTCCGGTACGTCACGCTGCCGAACATCTCCCCGATCGTGATGTTCGCCGTCGTCACCGGCGTCATCCAGACCATGCAGTACTACACGCAGCCGCTGATCGCCGGGAAGGTCGCCTCCGGGGTGATCCAGGGCGCGGGCACCCAGTTCGAGCCCGGCTACCCCGACAAGTCCACGCTCACCCTGCCCCAGCTCGTCTACAACCTCGGCTTCCAGCGCTTCGACTACGGCTCGGCCTGTGTGGTGGCCCTCGTGCTGTTCGCCCTGTCGATGGTGTTCACCGGGTTCCTGATGCGGCGCCGGGGCGGTCTCATCCAGGCAGGTGACTGACCATGACCCAGGTACTGGACCAACCGGTGGAGCTGCGGGCGCCGGTCTCGCCCGCCGAGCGCACCGCCCGGCGCCGGGCCCTGCTCGAGTGGATCGCCGTCCACTCCCTCGGCGTCGCCGCCGCGCTGTTCTTCACCCTGCCCTTCGTGTTCGTCCTCCTGACCTCGCTGATGAGCGACAGCCAGGCGCTCAGCCGCGATCTGATCCCGCACACCTGGGAGTGGGGCAACTACCGGAAGGTCTTCGCCACGCCGGGCTTCCTGACCTGGTGGAAGAACACGCTGATCTACGCGGGCCTCGGCACCGTGCTCACCGTGGTGTCGTCGATCCCGGTGGCGTACGCGCTCGCCAAGTTCCGCTTCCGGGGCCGCAACCTGTCGCTCATGCTGGTGATCTCGATGATGATGCTGCCCCCGCAGGTGGTCATCATCCCGATGTACCTGTTCTGGGCGAAGCAGCTGGACCTGTCCGGCACGCTGTGGCCGCTGATCATCCCGATGGCGTTCGGGGACGCGTTCTCCATCTTCCTGCTGCGCCAGTTCCTGATGACGATCCCGAACGAGTACCTGGACGCGGCGAAGGTGGACGGCTGCGGGGACCTCGGAACGCTGCTGAAGGTGGTCCTGCCGATGGCCCGGCCGGGCATCGCCGCCGTCGCCCTCTTCCAGTTCTTCTACGCCTGGAACGACTACTTCGGCCCGCAGATCTACGCGTCCGAGAACCCCGGCGCCTGGACCCTGTCCTACGGCCTGGAGTCCTTCAAGGGCGCCCACCACACCGACTGGAACCTCACGATGGCCGCGACCGTGCTGGTCATGGCCCCCGTGATCCTCGTGTTCTTCTTCGCCCAGAGGGCATTCGTCGAGGGCGTCACGCTCACCGGAGTGAAGGGTTGACCACCACATGAAACTCACCGTGGTCGGCGGAGGCTCGACCTACACCCCCGAACTCGTCGACGGCTTCGCGCGCCTGAGGGACACCCTGCCCGTCGAGGAACTCGTCCTCGTGGACCCGGCCGCCGAACGGCTGGAGCTGGTGGGCGGCCTGGCCCGCCGCATCTTCGCCAAGCAGGGGCATCCCGGCCGGATCGTCACCACCGCCGACCTGGACGCGGCCGTGGACGGCGCCGACGCCGTGCTGCTCCAGTTGCGCGTCGGCGGGCAGGCGGCCCGCGAGCAGGACGAGACCTGGCCGCTGGAGTGCGGCTGCGTCGGGCAGGAGACCACCGGCGCGGGCGGCCTCGCCAAGGCGCTGCGCACGGTCCCGGTCGTCCTCGACATCGCCGAACGGGTCCGCCGTGCGAACCCGCGTGCCTGGATCATCGACTTCACCAACCCGGTCGGCATCGTCACCCGCGCCCTGCTCCAGGCCGGGCACCGCGCGGTCGGCCTGTGCAACGTGGCGATCGGATTCCAGCGGAAGTTCGCCGGTCTGCTGGGCGTCGCCCCGGCGGATGTGCATCTGGCCCATGTGGGCCTCAACCACCTGACGTGGGAGACCGGTGTGCGTCTCGGTGGCCCGGAGGGCGAGAACGTCCTGCCCGAACTGCTCGCCGAGCACGGCGACGCGATCGCCGGCGACCTCCACCTGCCGCGCCCGCTGCTGGACCGGCTGGGCGTGGTCCCCTCCTACTACCTGCGCTACTACTACGCCCACGACGAGGTCGTACGGGAACTGCGCGGCAAGCCCTCCCGCGCCGCCGAAGTCGCCGCGATGGAGCGGGAGTTGCTGAAGATGTACGGCGATCCGGCCCTGGACGAGAAACCCGCGCTGCTCGGCAAGCGGGGCGGGGCCTACTACTCGGAGGCGGCCGTGGACCTGGCGGCGGCGCTGCTGGGCGGGGCCGGCAGCCCGTACCAGGTGGTGAACACCGTCAACAAGGGCACCCTGCCCTTCCTCCCGGACGACGCGGTGATCGAGGTCCAGGCCGCGGTCGGCCCGTGCGGGCCGGTCCCGCTGCCGGTGCCGGACCTGGACCCCCTGTTCGCCGGGCTGGTCGCGAACGTGACGGCGTACGAGGACCTGGCGCTTCAGGCGGCGCTGCACGGCGGGCGCGACCGCGTCTTCCGCGCCCTGCTCGCCCACCCGCTGATCGGCCAGTACGGGTACGCCGAGACCCTCACCGACCAGCTGATCGCACACAACCGGGAGCACCTCGCGTGGGCCTGACCTCGACCGTGCTCGCGATCGACGCGGGCAACAGCAAGACCGACGTGGCCGTGGTCACCGCGGCCGGGGAGGTGCTGGCCACGGCCCGCGGCGGCGGCTTCCGGCCGCCCGCGGTGGGGGTGGCGGCGGCGCTGGACGCGCTGGCGGCCCCGGTCGCGCGGGCCTTCGCCCAGGCGGGCGTCGCCTCCGTCAGCCATGTCTCGGCCTGCCTGGCGAACGCCGATCTGCCGGTGGAGGAGGAGCAGTTGGCGGCGGCGCTGGGGGCGCGCGGCTGGGGCGCCTCGGTGGCGGTGCGCAACGACACCTTCGCGATCCTGCGGGCGGGCGTCGCCGAGCCGCGCGGGGTGGCGGTGGTGTGCGGGGCGGGCATCAACTGCGTCGGCATGCGGCCCGACGGCCGTACCGCCCGCTTCCCGGCGATCGGCCGGATCTCCGGCGACTGGGGCGGGGGCTGGGGGCTCGCGGAGGAGGCGCTGTGGTTCGCGGCCCGCGCCGAGGACGGCCGGGGCGAGCCGACCGCGCTCAGCCGCGACCTGCCCGCGCACTTCGGGCTGCCGACCATGTACGCGCTGATCGAGGCGCTGCACCTGGAGCACATCGGCCACGACCGCCGGCACGAGCTGACCCCCGTGCTGTTCGCGACGGCCGCCGGGGGCGATGCGGTGGCCCGCTCGATCGTGGCCCGGCTCGCGGAGGAGGTGGCGGTGCTGGCCACGGTGGCGCTGACCCGGCTGGACCTGCTCGACGAGGAGACGCCGGTGCTGCTCGGCGGCAGCGTCCTGACGGCCGGTCACGCCCTGCTGGACGACGGCGTCCGCGACCTGCTGTCCGCCCGCGCCCCGAAGGCCGACGTCCGCGTGGTCACGGCGAGCCCGGTCCTCGGCGCGGCCCTGCTGGGCCTGGACCGGCTGGGGGCGGGCACACCGGCGCAGGAGCGGGCGCGGGCGTACTGGGCGGGCTAACCGGGCCCCGGCGGAACCGAACAGGTGCGCAGGGCGTTTTCAAGGGCAGCGCACACTGCGATCCGATCAAGATCCAGTGAAGGCCGGTGCGGATGCCGGTGCGTGCCGCGATACTGAGCGGCGACGAATGGCCCTGGGGGAGGTCGAGTGACACACGCGCCGCAGAGCAGTACGGCACCACCGGCGGCGGCTCCCGGCCTGCCCGCCCCCGGCATCCCCGCGCAGCCCGGCCCCCCCGTCCCTGCGGGCTCCCCCGTGCCGGCCGCCCGGCGGACCGCGTTCGCCGAGGGCGTCGACCGGCTGCGGGCCGCGGCGACCACCGAGCCGGGCAGGCTGCGGATCATCGGGGCCGTACTGGCGCTGCTGGTCGTGGCGTTCGGCGCGGTCACCGCCTGGCAGGCCAGTGAGCGGGCGGCCGCCGCCGACGACGTGCTGCACCGCAGCCAGCCGCTCAGTTCCGGCGCGGCCGACATCTACCGGTCGCTGGCCGACGCCAACACGGCCGCCTCCAGCGCCTTCCTGGCGGGCGGTCAGGAGACGGCCGCTTCACGGGACCGGTACGAGAAGGACATCCGGACCGCCGCCGGTGGCCTCGTCACGGCCGCCGCCAACGCCGAACCGGGATCGGCGTCCGAGGCCACCATCGCGAAGCTGAACCGGCTGCTGCCCGAGTACAAGGGGCTCATCGAGCGGGCGCGGACGTACAACCGGCAGGGGTATCCGGTCGGCGGCGCGTATCTGCGGTACGCCAACGAGAAGATGCAGAAGGAGATGCTCCCGGCCGCGGAGGATCTCTACACCACCGAGAACCAGCGGCTGGACGCCGACTACGGCGACGCCACGCCGTACCCGTGGCCCGCCATCGCGCTCGGCGTGCTGGCGCTCGCCGCGCTCGGCTGGGCCCAGCACCGCACGTACCGGCGCACCAACCGCGTCCTCAACCACGGCCTGGTCGCCGCGTCCGCCGCCACCACGATCGCCCTGCTGTGGCTGGTCGTCGGGCACACGGTGGCCCGCTCGGACCTGAACGGCTCCTACGACCACGGCGTCCGCTCGCTGACCGTGCTGCACGACGCCCGGATCGCCTCCCTGAAGGCGCGCGGCAACGAGAACCTGAGCCTGGTGGCGCGCGGCGCCGAGACCGTCACGGTCGGCGGGCGGACGTACGACGCGTACTACTACGACTTCGACAAGGACATGACCGTGCTCGGCGACGGTCTGACCCGGGCCGGGAAGCTCGCCGACGACCAGGGCGGCAGCGCGCCGGTGAAGGCGGCCGAGGCGAACATGGCGGTGTGGAAGCAGCGCCACGCCGCCGCCCGCACCGAGGACGAGAACGGCAACTACGAGCAGGCGCTGGACAAGGTCATCGGCGCCAAGGGCGCCACCGGCGAGTGCTTCGACGGCGTCGACCGCAGTCTCGCCCGGGCGATCGGGCACGAGCAGGACGAGTTCGCGCGGGCCGCGGGCGACGGGCGGGACGCCATGGCCGGGCTGCCGGTGGGCGCGGCCGTGCTCGCGGTGCTCGGTGCGGCCGGCGCGGTGGCCGGGGTCGGCCGCAGACTTTCGGAGTACCGGTGACAGGGGGCACGACGATGTACGCGACGCGTGTACGAGCCTCCCTGCGGGGCTGGGGCGGGGTCGGCGCGATGGCGGTGCTGTGCGCGCTGGCGCTGGGCCTCGTGCTGCTGCTGCCGTGCACCCAGCAGGCCCCGCACCGGCCGCAGCGCACCGGGCAGGCCGTCGCCGAGGGGGTGCAGGCCCGCGCGAGCGGCTGCACGGACTCCGAGGCGCAGAAGCAGACGCCGGCGCCGTCCGGCGCCGACGGGCCGACGATCGACGCGATCAAGTCCCGTACGGGCGCCAGGCGCAAGCTGATCGTCGGCGTCGACCAGAACAGCTACCACTGGGGCTACCGCAACCCCGACACGCAGGGCGCGGAGCTGGAGGGCTTCGACATCGACCTGGTGCACCGGATAGCCCAGGACATCCTCGGCGACCCGGACGCGGTGCAGTTCAAGGCGATCCCGACCAGCCAGCGGATCTCCGCGATCCAGGACGGGAGGGTGGACATGGTGGTGCGGACGATGACCATCACCTGCGACCGGCTGTCCCAGGTGGCGTTCTCCGCGCCCTACTTCAAGACCGGGCAGCAGGTCCTCGCGCCCAAGTCGTCGTCCATCACCGGCTACAACGGCACGCTGGCGCACAAGAGGATCTGCACGGCGGCCGGTTCGACGGCGTACGCCAAGCTGGACGCCGACAGGAAGAGCGGCGCCCTGCCCGCCTCCGCGGACATCTCCACCACCGTCCCGAACCAGCTGGACTGCCTGGTGAGGCTGCAACTGGGCGAGGTGGACGCGGTGGTGACCGACGGCGCGCTCGCCGCCAGCCAGGCCGCGCAGGACCCGACGGTCGAACTGAAGGGCGGGGCGTTCACCACCGAGTACTACGGCGTGGCGATGAAGAAGGACGCCTCCGATCTGGTACGCCGGGTCAATCGCATTCTGGTGGGCTACCGCGCCGGCGGCTGGCAGGCGTCGTACGACAAGTGGCTGTCGGCGACACTGGGTAAGGACTCATCGGCGTCCAAGCCGCCCGCGCCGCAGTACCTGCGGACGGGCTGAACCGCATCCGTCCCGGAAAGACCCCGGGAAGACAACCGGAACAGACAAGCAGCGAGAGGTGATCGATGGGCGTCACGGACCCCGCCGGGCCGGTGATGGACCGGGACGAGGTGGACCGTGCGCTGGCGCGGCTCGGCCAGGAGCACGAGGCGATCGAGACCTCGCTGCTGGCGCTGCAGGACCACGCGGGCCGCAGACTCCTCGAGGGCGCCGAACTGACGGGGGTCACCCGGGAACGCTGGCAGGCCGCCGAGGCCCGGATCACCCTGCTGTGGGGGTACTTCGACGCCTACGCCGCCGCGCTGCGCACCGCCCGGGAAATCCGCGCCCGGCGCCGCTGGTCCAGCCGCGAGGACCTGGCGGAGCTGACCGAGCTGCTGCGCGGCGAGTCCGTCACCGTGGCCGGGAACGGCACGCTCAGCGAGTCGTTCACGCTGTCCGGCCTGGTCGACCGGATGAACGAGCTGTACGCGACGAGCCTGGACCTGGTCGTCGCCGCCGACGCGGTGTGGTCGGCGCTGCCCGCGCGGATCGATTTACTCTCCGCGGAACTGCAGCGCACCCGCAAGCTCGCGCACTCCGTCGGCGTGCGCCCCGGCGAGCACCCGGCCGGCGACGACCTGGAGCGCATCACCCGCACGCTCACCAGGCTCCGCGCCGACGTGGTCTCCGACCCGCTGGCCTTCTGGGTGCCCGCCGAGGGCAGTTCGGCGCCCGGCGGCGGCCGTCCGGACACCACGGTGTACGACCGTGAGGCGCGTGCCCTGGAGGACGTGCGCCGGGAGATCGACGCCGTGCTGCAGGTCCGGCAGGACGCGGAGGCGCGGCTGATCCGGCTGCGGGACGTGCTCTCGCGCGCCGACCGCACCCTCGCCGAGGCCCGCGCCGCGCGCGGCGAGGTGCTGGCGAAGATCGCGGCGACCGAGGTGCCGGTGGTCAGCGGCCCGCCGACCGTGCTCCAGGAGCAGCTGGCGACGGCGGCCGAGTACCGCAGGCAGGGCCAGTGGCACCGCCTGTCCCCGCTGCTGGAGTCCCTGGAGCAGAAGGCGGAGGACGAACTGCTGCGCGCCCGCGAGCAGTTGACCGCCGTCACCGCGCCGCTCGCGGTCCGCGCCGAGCTGCGCGGCCGGCTCGACGCCTACAAGGCGAAGGTGGCCCGGCACGGGCTCGCGGAGGACCCGATGCTGGTCGAGCGGTACGACGCGGCCCGGCGGATGCTGTGGAGCGCGCCCTGCGACCTGCGGGTGGCCGAACAGGCCGTGCTGCGCTACCAGAAGGCGGCGGCCGAACTGCTCGGCGCGGGCGCGCCCGAGGACCGTAAGGGGGACCGGTCATGAGCCGGCCGGGGCAGAGCTGTCAGCGACCGGGCTGCGAGGGGTCGTACGAGGACGTCGGCGGCGGCGAGCTGTACTGCGACACCTGCGGCCTCGCACCCGTCGTCTCGGCGAGGGGAATGGTCGGCTCGGCGCCCACCGGGGTGGCCAAGGGCGCGGTGGACAGCGGCGGTTCGCGTTCGTCGTCCCAGTCGTCGAAGTCGCGCCGCTCGGTGTCCGGGCGGCTCTCGCGGTCCCTGTCCGGCCGGTCCAGCGGGCGGTCGGTGTCGGTGCGCAGCTCGGGTTCGTCGTCGGGGACGCCGACGCGCGGGCGGCTCGGCGCCGGTCTGGTGCATGTGCCGCAGGTGCCGCGGCCGGACCCGCGCTCGATGGTGCTGGACAACCCGGAGGTGCCGGAGCGGAAGCGGTTCTGCTCGCGCTCGGACTGCGGGGCGCCGGTGGGGCGGGCCCGCGGCGACCGTCCGGGCCGTACGGAGGGTTTCTGCACCAAGTGCGGGCACCCGTACTCCTTCGTGCCGAAGCTGAAGGCCGGGGACGTGGTGCACGGCCAGTACGAGGTCGTGGGCTGTCTGGCGCACGGCGGGCTCGGCTGGATCTATCTCGCCGTGGACCGGGCCGTCTCCGACCGCTGGGTGGTGCTCAAGGGCCTGCTGGACACCGGCGACCAGGACGCGATGGCCGCCGCGATCTCCGAGCGGCGCTTCCTCGCGGAGATCGAGCACGCCAACATCGTGCGCATCTACAACTTCGTGGAGCACCTGGACCAGCGCACCGGCTCCCTCGACGGCTACATCGTGATGGAGTACGTCGGCGGCAAGTCGCTGAAGGAGATCGCCAACGCCCGCCGGACACCGGACGGCAGGCGCGATCCGCTGCCGGTGGAGCAGGCCTGCGCGTACGGCATCGAGGCCCTGGAGGCGCTGGGTCACCTGCACAGCCGCAACCTGCTGTACTGCGACTTCAAGGTCGACAACGCCCTCCAGACCGAGGACCAGCTCAAGCTGATCGACATGGGCGCCGTGCGCCGCATGGACGACGACGAGTCGGCGATCTACGGCACGGTCGGCTACCAGGCGCCGGAGGTCGCCGAGGTCGGCCCGTCGGTGGCGAGCGACCTGTACACGGTGGCCCGCACGCTCGCGGTCCTCACCTTCGACTTCCAGGGCTACACGAACGTGTACGCCGACTCCCTGCCCGACCCGGAGACCATCGACGTCTTCCGCCGCTACGAGTCCTTCTACCGGCTGCTGGTGCGCGCCACCGACCCCGACCCGGCCCGCCGGTTCGCCTCCGCGCAGGAGATGGCCGAGCAGCTGACGGGCGTGCTGCGCGAGGTGGTCGCGCTGCAGACCGGGCAGCCCCGGCCCGCCCTGTCGACCCTGTTCGGCCCCGAAGTGAAGGTCACGGACCGGGAGTTGTTCCCCCGGCTGGACGGGGACGTGTCCCGGCTGGGGGCGCGGCCGGCGCGCAGGTCCGCGCCTGCCGCCCCGGCGCTGCCCCCGCCCGCGCTCGTCAGGCCCGTCGACACCCCCGCCACCGCGCTCGCCCTGCCGGTCCCGCTGGTCGATCCGAACGACCCGAACGCCGGTTTCCTGGCGGGCCTGATGGCCTCGGCGCCGGGCGAGCTGATCAGCGCCCTGGACGCGGCGCCCACGCGGACCGTGGAGACCCGGCTCAGGCAGGTCCGGGCCCGGCTGGAGAGCGGGGACCACCAGGCCGCGCTGATGAGCCTGGCCCGGCTGGAGGAGGAACGGCCGGACGACTGGCGGGTGGTGTGGTACCGGGGCGTGGCCGCGCTGGTCACCGGCGACTTCGAGGGCGCCGCGCTCGCCTTCGACGCGGTCTACGACGCCTTCCCCGGCGAGGCCGCGCCCAAGCTGGCGCTCGGCCTGTGCGCGGAGGTGCTGGGCCAGCTGGACAACGCCGCCGAGTACTACCACCTGGTGTGGGCGACCGACCCCAGCTTTGTGAGCGCCGCGTTCGGGCTGGCCCGGGTGCAGCTCGCGGCCGGGAACCGGCACGGCGCCGTGCGGACCCTGGAGTCGGTGCCGGAGTCCTCCATCCACTACACCGCCGCCCGGGTCGCCGCCGTCCGGGCGCGGCTCAGACAGCGCACGGCGAGAGCCGGTGACGTACCGTTCCTCGACGACCTGACGGCCGCCGCCCGGCAGGTCGAGGCGCTGGACGCGTACGGTCTGGACCCGGCCAGACGCGAGCAGTTGTCGGCGGAAGTACTCGGCTCGGCGCTGGACTGGATACTCTCCGGGGGCCAGGGCACCCTGCCCGCGACCGGCGGACGGGTGCTGCTGGGCAGCGGTCTGGACGAGCGCGGCCTGCGCTTCGGCCTGGAGCGCGCCTACCGCACGCTGGCCCGGCTGGCGCCCGGCGGCGAGGAGAGGATCGAACTGGTGGAACGGGCCAACCGTTACCGCCCCCGGACGTGGGTGTAGTCGATGTCGCAGATGCCCCAGCAGGCCGCACTGCCCAAGTGCCCGAGCTGCGCGGAGCCCGTGGAGCCGGGCGACCTGTTCTGCGGAGCGTGCGGACACGACCTCTCCGTCGTGCCCGAGCCGCCGCAGGACCATCCGACGCTCACCGTCACCGGCTCCCCCGGCGACGGGGTGGACTGGCCCGTTCCCGAGCCGGGGAGCGCGCCGCCGGCGGTGCATCTGCCGGCCGACCTGCCCGGCACCGACTCCGGCGGCGCACCCGAGCACGGGTCCGCACCGCAGCCGGCCGGTTCGGGGGTGCGGTTCGACCGGCCCGCGGAGCCCGACGAGTACCCGCTGCAGGCGCCGGACCCGCGCGTGGCCGAGACCGTGGCCGCACCCGAGGAGCCCGCGCAGGTGTGCGTGGCCTGCCGGGCGGGCCGGGTGGACAGCGACGGCTACTGCGAGAACTGCGGGCACGCCCAGCCCCGGGAACGCGACCACATGGAGCGGGAGTCGGGGCCGGTGGCCGCCGTCAGCGACCGGGGGCTGCGCCACCACCGCAACGAGGACGCCTTCGCCGTCGGCCACACCGCGCTGCCCGACGGCACCCCCGCCGCCGTCGCCGTCGTCTGCGACGGCGTGTCCTCCGCGACCCGCCCCGACGACGCGTCGGCGGCGGCCTCCCGGGCGGCCGGCGACGCCCTGCTGGCCGCGCTGCCGCGCGGCACGCATCCGCAGACCGCCCTGCACGAGGCGATCGTCGCCGCCGCGCAGGCCGTCAACGCGCTCGCCGAGGAACCGGCGACGGCCCGCGAGCACGCCCCGCACCAGAACGCGCCGGCCTGCACGATCGTCGGCGCGGTGGTCACCTCGGGGCTGCTGGTCGTCGGCTGGGTCGGCGACAGCCGCGTCTACTGGGTACCGGACGACCGCGGCGCGCCGGCGGCCCGGCTGACCGAGGACGACTCCTGGGCCGCACAGATGGTCGCCGCGGGGCTGATGAGCGAGGCCGAGGCGTACGCCGACGAGCGCGCGCACGCGATCACCGGCTGGCTCGGCGCGGACGCCTACGAACTGGAGCCGCACACCGCGTCCTTCAAACCGGACCGGTCCGGTGTGGTGGTGGTGTGCACCGACGGCCTGTGGAACTACGCGGAGACGGCCGAGGAGATGAGCGAGGTCGTGCCGCCGGACGCGGCCGAGCGCCCGCTGCACAGCGCCCGGGTGCTGGTCGGCCACGCCCTGGACGGCGGGGGCCACGACAACGTAACAGTGGCGGTCCTGCCGTTCCCGGCGCCGCCGCAGGGGGCAGGATCGGCCTGAGGCGCGGGCCGGTGGGGACCGGCCCGTGCACAGTCGGCGCCCTGCCCTCGGCAGGGTGCTCAAGGGGGATGTGAGTACGCATGGCCAATTTCTCGAAGCCGCACGTGCCGCAGTTCGCGATGGACGTGTACCAGAACGAGTACCTGCCGGAGGGCGGGCGCGAGGTCAACGCGATCGTCACGGTGACGGCCACCGGCGGGGGCACGATCGGCAGCGCCGCCTCCCACCTGTACCCGAAGGGGCACAGCCCGTCCGCCGCGGTGGCGGTCATGGTGGACTGCTCCGGTTCCATGGACTACCCGCCGACGAAGATGCGGGGGGCCCGGGACGCCACGGCCGCCGCGATCGACGCGCTGCGCGACGGCACGCACTTCGCGGTGATCGGCGGCACGCACGTGGCCAAGGAGGTATACCCGGGCGGCGGGCGGCTCGCGGTCGCCGACGCCACCACCCGGGAGCAGGCCAAGCAGGCGCTGCGCGGGCTCGGCGCGGGCGGCGGCACGGCCATCGGCACCTGGCTGCGGCTCGCCGACCGGCTGCTGAACTCGGCGGACGTCACCATCCGGCACGGCATCCTGCTCACCGACGGCCGCAACGAACACGAGTCGCCCCAGGACCTCAAGGCGGCGCTGGACGCGTGCGCCGGCCGGTTCACCTGCGACGCGCGGGGCGTGGGCACCGACTGGGAAGTGAAAGAAGTCACAGGGATCGCCTCGGCGCTGCTCGGCACCGCGGACATCGTCGCCGACCCGGCCCATCTCGCCGCCGACTTCACGGCGATGATGGAGACGGCGATGGGCAAGGAGGTCGCGGACGTCTCCCTCAGGGTGTGGACGCCGGTCGGCACGGCGATCCGGTTCGTCAAGCAAGTCGCGCCCACCGTCGAGGACTTGACCGACCGCCGCACCGAGGCCGGGCCGCGCGCCGGGGACTATCCGACCGGGTCCTGGGGCGACGAGTCCCGCGACTACCACCTGTGCGTCCAGGTGCCGACGGCCGGCCTGGGCCAGGAGATGCTGGCCGCGCGCGTGTCGCTGGTGGTGCCGCAACCGGACGGATCGGTACAGAACCTCGGCGCGCAGGGGCTCGTACGAGCCGTGTGGACCGACGACATGGTGGCCTCCACCTCGATCAATCCCCAAGTCGCCCACTACACCGGGCAGGCCGAACTGGCACAGGTCATCCAGCAAGGGCTCAGTCTGCGCAAAGCGGGCGATTTCGATGGCGCAACGGCCAAACTGGGACGCGCGGTTCAGCTCGCCAGCGCCTCCGGGAACGCCGATACTGCGAAACTGCTTGCGAAGGTGGTGGACGTCGTCGACGCCGCGACAGGTACTGTGCGGTTGAAGACGAAGGTCGCGGAGGCGGACGAGATGACTCTGGAGACCCGGTCCACAAAGACTGTTCGTGTAAAGAAGTGACCCTGGAAGCGTAGGAGAAGGGGAAGCGCCGACATGCCGACCTGCCCGAACGGACACCAGTCGGGTTCCGACGACTGGTGCGAGGTCTGCGGTCACCGCATGGCCGGTGCCGTACCTCCGCCCCCGCCGCCCCCGCCCCCGGGCGGTTACGGCTTCCCGCCGCCCTCCGGCCCGAGCGGCCCCGGCGGCCAGGCCGGCGCGCGCCCGCCGGCCTCCTCGGCCCCGGAGCCCGAGCTGTGCCCGCAGTGCCGTACGCCCCGCGAGGGCGGCGCGCCGTTCTGCGAGGAGTGCCGGTGGAACTTCCTGACCAACACGGCCACCTCGTACACCCCGGCCGCGCCGCGCCCGCCGCAGCCGCGGTTCCAGCCGCCGAGCGCGACGTACGGCGGCAATGACGGGTACGAGTACCAGGGCTCGCGGCCCTCGCAGATGAACCGTCCCGCCGAGCCGATCCCGTCCTTCGGCAGCGAGCCCTCGGGCCCGACCCCCTTCGGCGACCCCGACCGCGGCCCCTCCGGCCCCCCGACCTCACCGGGCCCGCCCGGTTTCGGCGGGGGTCAGGGGCAGGGTCTCGGCCAGGGGCCTGGCGGCCCGGGTGGGCCAGGCGATCCGTCCGGTTTCGGTGGACGTCCGGGGCAGGGTCCCGGCCAGGGGTCCGGCGGTCCGTCCGGTTTCGGCCAGGGGTCCGGTGGCCCGGGTGGGCCAGGCGACCCGTCCGGCTTCGGTGGACGACCCGGGCAGGGTCCCGGCCAGGGGCCCGGCGGCCCGGGTGGGCCCGGCGACCCGTCCGGCTTCGGTGGACGACCGGGGCAGGGTCCCGGCCAGGGGCCCGGCGGCCCGGGTGGGCCCGGCGGTCCGGGTGGGCCCGGCGGTCCTTCCGGCTTCGGTGGTGGTCCCGGCCAGGGATCGGGCGGTCCCGGCGGGCCGTCCGGCTTCGGCGGCCCGGGTCAGGGGCAGGGGCCCGGTGGTCCTGCCGGTCCGCCGCCGTTCGGGCGCGAGCCGTCGGGTCCGGGTGGCCCCTTCGGCCGTGAGGGCTCCGGCCCCGGTGGACCTGGCGGGCCCGGTCCCTCCGGGTTCGGCGGCGACCCCGCGCGTCCCGTTCCACCGCCGCCCGGTCCCGGCGGTGCCCCGCAGGCCTTCCAGCAGTCCGCGCCGCCCGCGCCGCCCGCGTTCCCGCGCGAGACCGGCCGGCCCGGCGGTCCGCCCTCCGGCGGCCCCTCGTTCGGCGGCGGTGACGACGACTGGGTGATCTCCCCGCCGTCGTCCGGCGGCCCCGGCGCCGGTCAGGGCGGCGGGTACGGCTATCCGCAGCCCGGCGCCACGCAGGCCCCGCCCGGACCCGGCGGGTTCCCGCAGCAGCGGGCCACCTGGACGGCGACCATCGGCCCGGACCGCGAGTACTTCATGGCGATGATGCAGCGCTCGGGCCCCGAGGCCGCGGGCCTGAACCTGCCCGCGTACTCGCCGGAGCAGCAGCGCGCGCTCAGCGGCAACCAGGTCACCATCGGCCGCCGCCGGCACTCCACCGGCGACACCCCCGACATCGACCTGTCCGTGCCGCCGGAGGACCCGGGCGTCTCGCACCAGCACGCGGTGCTGGTGCAGCAGCCGGACGGCAGCTGGGCGGTCGTCGACCAGAACTCGACCAACGGCACCACCGTCAACATGTCCGACGAGCCGATCCAGCCGTTCGTGCCGGTTCCGCTGCAGGACGGCGACCGGGTGCACGTGGGCGCCTGGACGACGATCACCATCCGGCGCGGCTAGCCGGAGCCGGGGCGGCGGCAGGAGTCAGGGCAGGGGCCAGGCGTACGGCCCCTCCGGCTCGTCCAGCCACGCCCAGACGTGCTCGCCGCCGACCGTGACGCCGTACCGGTCGCGCTCCGGCATGCCCTCGCGCTCCCACAGCGCGTAGGCCTCCTGCGGATCGAGGGCGCCCCGGGTCAGCGCGAGCAGGAAGCGGAACGACTCCTGCTCGCGCGCCCCGCCCGGCAGCCCGGCGAGCGAGACCCCGTCCGGCGCCCTGCGGCACTCGCCGCGCAGCGGCACGAAGTAGGCGGCCCTGGGCAGGAAACGGCCCTCGCCCCCGGTCGCGCCCCGCACCGTCAGCGCGAGCAGGCCGGTGGCCAGCGGGGCGAGGATCCGGCCGCCGGGGCGGCACTGGGCGAGCCAGGCGCGCGGGACCGTGGACAGCTCGCAGGTGGCGATGATCCGGTCGAAGGGGGCGCGTTCGGGCACCCCGCGCGTGCCGTCGCCGGTGACGACGGCCGGGTGGTGGCCGGCCGCGGCGAGGTGCTGCCGGGCCGATTCGGTGATCTCCGGTTCCAGGTCGACGGTGGTGACGAGGCCGTCGTCGCCGAGCCGGTGGGCGAGCAGGGCCGCGTTGTAGCCGGTGCCCGCGCCCACCTCCAGGACCCGGGCGCCGTCTGCGACCTCCAGCGCGACCAGCATCCGCGCCATCAGGGAGGGCTGACTGCTGGAGGAGACCAGCTCCCCGTCGCGCAGCCGGGTGACCAGCGGCACGTCCTCGTAGGCGCCGCGCACCCAGCGGGCGCGGGCCTCCGGATCGGGGCTCTCGCCCCAGCGGCGCTCGTAACCGCGCGGACCGGGGACGTAGTAGTACGGCACGAACAGATGCCGGGGCACCGCCTGGAACGCCTCCCGCCACACCGGGTCCCCGGACCAGGCCTCCTCGGCGTCGATCTCCCGCACCAGTGCGGCCCGCGCGGCGGCGGCCAGACGCTCGGTCTCGGTGTCATAGGGGCGCATGGCTCCACAGTAGGGGCGGACCGGCCCCGCGGGTCCGAGCCTTCAGGACTCGCTCACCGGGTCTGAGACCATGGGGAGCGTGAATGAGATTCGGCGCGGCACGCTTCAGGAGAAGACCTTCTACGAGCAGGTCGGCGGGGAGGAGACCTTCCGCCGGCTCGTCCACCGTTTCTACCAGGGAGTCGCCGAGGACCCGTTCCTGCGGGCGATGTACCCGGAGGAGGACCTGGGCCCGGCCGAGGAGCGGCTGACGCTGTTCCTGATGCAGTACTGGGGCGGCCCCACCACCTACAGCGACAACCGCGGCCATCCCCGGCTGCGGATGCGGCACGCCCCGTTCAAGGTGGACCGGGCGGCCCATGACGCGTGGCTGCGGCACATGCGGGTGGCGGTCGAGGAGCTCGGCCTGTCCGAGGAGCACGAGACGACGCTGTGGAACTACCTGACGTACGCCGCCGCGTCGATGGTCAACACCCCGGACTGACCGGCCCCCGCTGAATTTCGGATTCCGGTCGCACGGAGCCGTATTCCGGTCACGATCTGGTGTAGACCGCTCGACAACCGCTTACCCGGAGCCGGTCCGGTCTGTCAGCATCGCCCGAAGGTCGGGTACCGACGGACACTCACGGGGGCCGGGTGACGGGGCTTGTCTTCGCACGCGCGCGTGCGCACCGGCTGCTGCTGGGCGCCGCGGTGCTCACCGTCGTGCTGACCACGGCCGTGCTGGCGACCCTCACCGCGTACTCGGCGGCGATCGGCGACGCCGCGCTCCGCCATGAGCTGGCCGATCCCCGCAACGCGGCCGACACCGCGCTGATCGTCAAGGCCGACGTGCCGCCGGACCGGCGCGCCGCCGCCGACGCCGCCGTCCGCGCCGCCGCCCGGAAGACCTTCGACGGGCTGCCGGTCACGCTCAGGACCCTGCGCCGCTCCGGCCCCTACGCGCTGCCCCGCTCGCTGCAGCCGCCCGCGGCCCGGTCCGGCGACCCGGACCTGACCTACCTCGCCGCGCTGGACCGCACCCAGCTGCGGCTGACCGAGGGCCGCCTCCCGCGCCGTACCGGGGGCGCGGTCGAGGTCGCGCTCCCGCAGTCCGCGGCCCGGTCGCTGCGCCTGCGCCCCGGGGACCGGCTCACCCTGCCCGACCGGCTGGGCGGCCCGGCGGTGCGGGTGCGGATCACCGGGCTGTACCGCCCGGTCTCGGTGACGGCGCCGTACTGGCGGCTGGACGACCTGATGGGCCGCGGCGCCAAGCAGGCCGGCTTCACCACGTACGGCCCGCTGCTCGCCGACGCCTCCGTCCTCACCGGCGGCCGGGTCAGCGCCGGCGCCACCGCGTGGCTCGCGTCGGCGGACTTCTCGGCGATGACGACCGGGCGGACCGGCCGGCTGCGCGCGGCGGCCCGGACGGGCAGCGCGGGCCTGCGCGAGCCCGCCACCCTGCCCGGTACGACGATGGCGCAGACCTCGCTGCCGGACGTGCTGGACCGGATCGACCGCTCGCTGCTCGTCGCCCGCTCCACGCTTCTGATCGTCACCCTGCTGCTGGTCCTGCTCGCCGGGTACGCGCTGCTGCTGGTGGCCCGGCTGCTGAGCACCGAACGGGCCGACGAGACCCGGCTGTTGCGGGCTCGCGGCGCCTCCCGGGCCCGGCTCGCCGCCCTCGCCGGCGCCGAGGCGCTGCTGCTGGCGCTGCCCGCCGCCGTCTGCGCGCCGCCGCTGTCCGGCCCGCTCACCGCGCTGCTCGCCGGGCACGGCCCGCTGGCCCGCCTCGGCCTGCGGCTCGACCTGCCGCCGGCCGGCCGCCCGGCCGTCTGGCTGGTCGCGGCCGCGGCGGCGCTGGGCTGCGCGCTGGCGGTGACGGTACCGGCGGTGGCGGGCGCCGGGGAGTGGGACCGAGGGGACCGGTCGCAGTCCTTCCTGACGCGCAGGCCCCAGCGGGTGCGCCGCCGCGGCGCCGCCCTGCCCGCGCCCCTGCGGGCCGGCGCCGACCTGGGTCTGCTCGCCGTCGCCGGGGCGGCCTACTGGCAGTTGGGACGGCAGGGGTCGGGCGGTGTGGCCGCCGACCGGTCCGGGGCGCTCGGGGTCGATCCGCTGCTGGTGGCCGCGCCCGCGCTGGCGCTGCTCGCCGGGACCGTGCTCACGCTGCGGCTGCTGCCGCCGGTGGCGCGGTTCGCCGAGCGGTGGGCGACGGGCGGGCGCGGGCTGCCGGCGGCGCTGGCCGGCTGGCAGTTCAGCCGGCGCACCGCGCGCGGCGCGGGCCCGGTGCTGCTGCTGGTCCTCGCCGTCGCGCTCGGCATGCTCGCGATCGGGCAGGCCGCGTCCTGGGGCCGCTCGCAGGACGACCAGGCCGACTTCCGCGCCGGGGTGCCAGTGCGGGTGGTGTCCGCCGGGGAGGGCGGGCTCGGCCGCACCGACCAGTACGCGCGGCTGCCGCACGTGCGCACGGCGGCCCCGGCGTTCCGGTTCTCCCAGCCGCTGTCCGGCGACCGTACGGCGACCGTGCTGGCGCTGGACACCGCTCGCGCGGCGGACGCGCTGCTGATGCGCCCCGACCTGGCCGACGAGCCGGTGCGGCCGCTGCTCGCCGGGCTCGCCCCGCGGGGCTCCCTGGCCGGGACCCGGGTGCCCGCGGGCACCGCCCGGCTCAAGCTGCCGGCGACCCTGCGCAGTTCGGCCGGGCCCGGCCTGGTCACCGACGTGACGGTGACGCTGGCGGACCGGTACGGGGTGCCGTACCGGCTGCCGTTCGGGCTGCTTCCCGCCGACGGCCGTCCGCACACGCTGACCGCCGACCTGAGCGCCGCGCCCGGCCCGCTCACCCTCACCGGGCTCCAGCTGATCCTGCCCCAGCCCTACGAGCAGGCCGAACACCGGCTGACTCTCGGCGACTTGACGGCAACGGGCACCGACGGAACGACCCGCGCGCCGGCGCTGCCCGACCGCTGGACGACCGCCGCGGAGTCCGGCGGCGACGACGTCGCGAGCGCGCCCACCAGCCCGACCCGCCCCCGGCTCACCGGCGCCCGCACCTTCACCTACCGCACCGGCTATCTCCCGGGGCACGACGTGTGGCGGACCGCCGTCGTCACGATCCGGCTCGACGTGCCGCAGCGGGCGCCCGCCGCGGTGCCGGCCGTGGTCACCGACCGCTACCTCGCCTCGGCCGGCGCCCGGCTCGGGCAGCGCGTCGATCTGGCGGTCGGCGACCACACGCTGCCGGTGCGGATCGTCCGCACGGTGCGCGAGCTGCCCGCGAGCGCCGACCCCACGGCCACCGGCGCCCGCGACGGCGGGGCCGTCCTGCTCGACCTGCGCACCGTGAACCAGGTGCTGCAGGCCCGCGACGGCGACAGCGCGATGCCGAACGAATGGTGGCTGGGCACCTCGCCGGGCGACGCGGCGGGGGTGGCCGCGGCGGTACGGGCGCTGCCGGACGTGGATCCCGGGCAGGTGGTGGTGCGCGACGAGATCGCCGCCGAGCTGCGCGACGACCCCTTCGGCGCGGGACCCACGGCGGCGTTCACGGCGGCGGCCGTGGTGGCGGCGGCGCTCGCGGCGGTCGGGTTCGCGGTCGGCGCGGCGGCCGCGCAGCGGGCCCGTGGCGCCGAGTTCGCCGTCCTGCGCGCGCTGGGGGCGCCCCGTCGGCAGCTGGCCCGGACGGTCGCCGCCGAACAGGCCGTCCTGGTGGGCCTCGCCGTCGCGGTGGGCCTGGGCCTGGGCACCGTGCTCGCCCGCGTGGTCCTGCCGCTGATCGTCCTCACCGGCGAGGCCACCCGCCCGGTACCACCCCTCCTGGTCCAACTCCCGCCCGGCCACGTTGCGTTGCTCCTCCTCTCGGTCGCCGCGCTTCCGCTGACGATCGCAGCCCTGCCCACCTTGCGCCGATCCGACCCGGCACGGGCACTGCGCGAGCAGGGGGGTGCGTGAGGTGGGGGGCGCCGGAAGAGGGGTGAGCCGGGCCGACTGCACGAAGAGGGGTGCCGTCGCGGATCCCCTGCCCGGCCAGCGCGCGAGGCGACGCGAGCGGTGCGGTGTGCGCGTCCGGCGGTGGCGTGCGCCCCGGTGTCCCGGGGTGAACCACCGCGTGTGGCGGGCCGGGGCCCAGAAGGCAGAAGGAGGTGGGGTGAGGTGAGTCGGCCGGGGGCGCGGGGCGTCGCGCCGTGGGTGCGGACGCGGTTGCGGGCCGCGCCCGGGGCCGCCGTCGCGCTGGCGGTGCTCGTCGCGCTGGCCGCGTGTCTGGCGGGCGCCTTCCCGCGTGCGGTGGACCGGTACGAGGACGGCGGCCTGCGGCGCGCGTTCGCG
This sequence comes from Streptomyces sp. NPDC007189, assembly GCF_040703635.1. Taxonomy (NCBI): domain Bacteria; kingdom Bacillati; phylum Actinomycetota; class Actinomycetes; order Kitasatosporales; family Streptomycetaceae; genus Streptomyces; species Streptomyces sp. NPDC007189. The sequence goes on along the minus strand of NZ_JBEYEY010000002.1, from coordinate 70,191 downwards.
CAGGCGCGCCCCGACCACACCACCGTGCAGGTGTCCGCGCCCCAGCCCGACCTCGGCCTGCCCGCCGGGCAGCGGGCCGCGGCGATGCGCCCGCCCGCGCTGGAACGGCAGTACCGCAAGGTCCTCACCGCCGTGGACAGCCCGCTGACCGTCGACCGGACCCAGTCGGCGTACGGCGTGGCCGGCAGCGTGAGCCCGCAGGTGCAGGACCCCTTCCTGCCCCGCCCGAGCGGACTGCCCGCCCGGGTCTCGCTGTTCGCGCCGAGCGGCCTGCCCGCGCACTCCCGGGTCCGCGCCGGGCGCATGCCGCGCGCCGACCGGCCGGTGACCGCGAGCACGCCCGAGGTGGAGGCCGCCGTCACCGCCGCCACCGCCAAGAGCCTGCACATCAAGGTCGGTTCGGTCATCCATGTGCCCGCCGCCGGCCGCTCTGCGCTCGCCGTCCGGGTCACCGGCATCCTGCTCCCGCGCGACCCCGCCGGCGCCTACTGGTCGACCGTGCCACGGCTCGCCACCCCGGCCCTGGTGACACTCCCCAGCCCGACCGGGGAGCCGCCGAAGTACTGGCTCGGCACCCTCCTGCTCCCCCCGGACGCGGGACCCGCGCTGCTGGGCACGACCGCGAACCCGTTCCGCTACTGGTACCTCGCCCCCGACCCGCACACCCTGCGCGCACACGACCTCGGCCGGCTGAAATCGGCGGTGGCCGCCCTCGAAGCCGGCCCCGGCCTCCAGCGTGCCCGCGCCGTCACCGACGGCCGCACCGACGTCGGCACCGACCTCGACGAGGCCCTCGCCTCCTTCGCCGGGCTGCGCTCCGAGATCGCCCCGCTGGTCTCAGTGGCCGCCGCCGGCGCCGGCACGGTCGTCGGCGTCGTCCTGCTGATGACGGGCGGCCTGGCCGCCGACCGGCGGCGCGGCGAACTCGCCCTGCTGCGCGCCCGCGGCGCCTCCCTGCCCGCGCTCGCCGGCCGGCTGCTGGCCGAGACCGCCGTGGTCGCCGTACCGGCCGGCGCGCTCGGCCTGGCCGCGGCGCTGCTGGCGGTCCCGGCCGGCCGCACCCGGTACGCCGTGGCCGCGGCGGCCGCCGTCACTCTCCTCGCCTGCGCCGCGCTGCCGGTGCGCGCCGCCCTGGCGCACCGCGCGGTGCGGGCGACGGCCGACCGCGCGGACCTCGCGACCGTACGGCCCTCCCGGCGCCGTACGGTCGCCGAGCTGACCCTGCTCGTACTGGCCGCCGCGGCGGTCACGGCGCTCAGGCGGCGCGGCGCGAGCACCGACCAGTTGCAGGCGCTGGCCCCGGTCCTGGTCGGCGTCATCGCCGCGCTGCTGCTGCTCCGCCTCTACCCGCTGCTGCTGCGCCGCCTGGCCGGCCCGGCGGCACGGCTGCGCGGGGCGAGTGGACACCTCTCCCTCGCCCGCGCGGGCCGTACCCAGGCCTCCGCGGTGCTGCCGCTGCTGGCCCTGCTGACCGCGCTGACCACGGCGGCGTTCGGCGGCTCGGTGCTGGCGGGCGTGGCCGACGCCCGGGACCGGGCGGCGCTGCTCACCGTCGGCGCCGACGCCCGCCTGGACTCCGACACCGCGCTCCCGGTCGCCGTACCGGACCGGGTGCGGGCCGTGGCCGGGGTGCGGGAGATGACGCCGGTGAGCATCGACTACCAGGCCAAACCGATGGAGGGCCCGGGCTCGGTGCCGCTGGTGGGCGCCGATCCGGCGTCCTACGCGCCCCTGGCCTCCCGCACCGGCCTGGGCGCCTTCTCCGCCTCGGCGCTGCGGGCCCGCACGGGCACGCTGGCGGCCGTGGCCTCCCCGTCCGTCGCGTCCGAGTACGGCACCCGGCGCCCCTTCCCGGTGCTGCTGTCGGACGGCGACACGGTGACCGTGCGCATCGCGCTGGTCCGGGACACCACCCCGGCGGTGTCCGGCGGCGACTTCCTCGTGGTGAACCGGGCGGGCCTGCCCTCCTCCGCCGGCCGGCCGACGGCCCTGCTGGTGACCGGCCGGCACCTGGACGCCGGTGCGCTGCGGCGGGCCGCCGACGGCTCGGCCGACGTCCACCTGCTGGCCGAGGAGCGCGCCCGGTACGCCGACTCCCCGCTGCAGACCGGCGCCGAGCACGTGTACACGGCGGCCGTGGTCGCGGGCGCGGGCTTCGCCGTACTGGCCCTTCTCCTGGCCCTGCTCCGCGCGGCCCCGGAACGCGCCGCGCTGCTGGCCCGGCTGCGCACGATGGGCCTGACCCGGGCGGAGGGCCGCCGCCTGCTGATCCTGGAGTCCCTCCCGCAGGCCCTGCTCGCCGCGCTCGGCTCCGCCCTGACCGGCTGGGCCACCGTCCGGCTCCTCTCCCCCGGCGTCGACCTGACGGCCATCGCCCTGCCGGGCCAGTCCCCGCTGACCGAGGCCGAGCTGAAGCCGGACGCCTGGTCCCTGACGGTCCCGTCGCTCCTGGTCGTCCTGGTGACGGTGGGGATCGCGGCGCTCCAGGCGTGGTGGACGGGACGCAGGGGATCGGTGACGGAACTGAGGGCGGGGGACGCCCGATGAACGAGCGCACCCGCCCCGCCCTCGCACAGGCCACCCACTCAGGAGACCCCATGGCAACGCCCCCGAGCCTGTCCGACCTGTCGAACCGGGTCCAAGAAGCCCGGAACCAGCCCGCCTACGGCCACGACGCCCTGATCACCTGTGACCGCCTGGTCCGCATCTTCTCCACCGACGGCGTGGAGGTGCAGGCGCTGCAGGGCCTGGACCTGCTGGTCCGCGAGGGCGAGCTGATGGCCCTCGTCGGCGCCTCCGGCAGCGGCAAGTCCACGCTGATGAACATCCTCGCCGGCCTGGACACCCCCACCGCCGGTGCCGCCCGCGTCGCCGGACACGACCTGCTCGCCATGACCGCCCGGGACCGCCTGGCCTACCGCCGCACGACGGTCGGCTTCGTCTGGCAGCAGACCTCCCGCAACCTGCTCCCCTACCTCACCGCCGCCCAGAACGTCGCCCTGCCCCTCCAGCTCTCCGGCGTCCGCGCCCGCCGCCGCGACCGCGCCGAACGGGCCATGGAGCTGCTGGAGTTGCTGCAGGTGGCCGACTGCCGCGACCGCCACCCGCGGGAGATGTCCGGCGGCCAGCAGCAGCGCGTCGCGATCGCCGTGGCCCTGGCCAATGCCCCGGCGGTGCTGCTCGCCGACGAGCCCACCGGCGAACTGGACTCGGGGACCGCCGCGCAGATCTTCGACGCGTTCCGCACGGCCAACGAGACCCTCGGCACCACGATCGTGATCGTCACCCACGACCAGGCGGTGGCGGGCGAGGTCCGCCGCACGGTCGCCATCCGCGACGGCCGTACCTCCACCGAGGTGCTGCGGCGCAGCGAGATCGACGCGGCGACCGGCGACGAGAGGGTGGTGGCCCGGGAGTACGCCATGCTCGACCGCGCGGGCCGCCTCCAGCTGCCCGCCGACTACCTCCGCGCCCTGGACATGCGCGACCGCGTGGCCCTGGAACTGGAACCGGACCACATCGGGGTGTGGCCGGACGACACACGGCCGCCGCAGTGAGGGTCAGCGCACACTGACCCCGAGCGGGCCCAGACCCGCGCGCCGTACGGCGACGGACCCGTAGGGGGTGCGCAGCCTCAGCCAGCCCCCCGAGGAGTACAGCGCGGTGCCGGCCGGGTCGGCGCCCGGCCGCAGGAAGCCCAGCGACTGGGCCGCGTGCACGGCCCGGACCGGAAGCCCGGTGCCGCCGATCTCCCGGGACCAGATGTCCCGCCCGATCCGGTCCAGCTCCGCGCGGGTACGGCCGTCCGGCGCGAGCTCCTCCGTACGGGACCGGAACTCGGTGACCGCCGCCGTGACCGTCGCCCGCAACGCGTCCGGGGCGGGCAGCCCCGGCTCGACGCGCCAGCCGCCGCGCGGCGGCAGCACCCCGGCCCACGGCGGACCGGTGACCGCGGCCGGCACGGCGGCGGTGGCGGCGCGCTCGTCCACGGACTCCAGGAACTCGCCGGCGGAGACGGTCACGTCGAGGGTGGCGTCGAGCCCCTTCTCGTAGGGCTTCGCCAGCCGTACGGCGCGCACGGCCAGCACCTCGAAGGACGGCGGGCGCCCGAAGACGGCGAGCGTGGTGCCGGCCGCCTGCAGGCGCACCGCGGCTCCACGGTCGTAGTGGAGCAGCCGGGAGAGGAAGGCGGCGAGATCGGCCGCCTCCGTCTCGTCGGCCAGGTGCAGCACCGTCATGCGGCGACGGCCTCCTCGTCGTCGGCCGTGTCCCGGTACTCCTCCAGGAACGCGCGTTCCTCGGCGGTGATCCGGCGCGGCCGCTGCGCCTCGAAGTCGAACGGGACGATCACGGTGGACGCCCGCACATAGACGAGGTCGTCGTCCTTCACCTCGTAGGTGATGGTGAAGGACGCGGCCTTGATCTCGGTGACCCACAGCTCGATGTCCACCGGGTGGTGCCGGTGGACGAGCTGCCGCTTGTAGTCGATCTCATGGCGCGCCACGACCGACCCCTGCTTGAACTCCTTGTCCGGGCGGAACAGGAAGTCGATGCGGGCTTCCTCCAGGTAGCGGAGGAAGACGACGTTGTTCACGTGCCCGTACGCGTCCATGTCCGCCCAGCGCAGGGGGCAACGGTAGATGTGGCGCATCTGCTGGATCAGCCTCGGGTCAGCTTCTTGTAGGTGGCGCGGTGCGGACGCGCGGCGTCCGGGCCGAGCCGCTCGATCTTGTTCTTCTCGTACGACTCGAAGTTGCCCTCGAACCAGAACCACTTGGAGTCGCCCTCGTAGGCGAGGATGTGCGTGGCGACGCGGTCGAGGAACCACCGGTCGTGGGAGACGACCACGGCGCAGCCCGGGAACTCGAGCAGAGCGTTCTCGAGGCTGCTGAGGGTCTCGACGTCGAGGTCGTTGGTGGGCTCGTCGAGGAGCAGCAGGTTGCCGCCCTGCTTCAGGGTGAGCGCCAGGTTGAGCCGGTTGCGCTCACCGCCGGAGAGCACCCCGGCCGGCTTCTGCTGGTCCGGCCCCTTGAACCCGAACGCGGACACGTACGCCCGGCTCGGCATCTCGACCTGCCCGACGTTGATGTAGTCGAGCCCGTCGGACACGACCTCCCACAGCGTCTTCTTCGGGTCGATGTTGGCGCGGCCCTGGTCGACGTACGAGATCTTGACGGTCTCGCCGACCTTGATGTTGCCGGAGTCCGGCGTCTCGAGTCCCTGGATCATCTTGAACAGGGTGGTCTTGCCGGCGCCGTTCGGGCCGATGACACCGACGATGCCGTTGCGCGGCAGGGTGAAGCTCAGGTCCTCGACGAGGACCTTCTCGCCGAAGGCCTTGTTGAGCTTCTCGACCTCGACGACGACGTTGCCCAGGCGCGGGCCCGGCGGGATCTGGATCTCCTCGAAGTCCAGCTTCCGCATCTTCTCGGCCTCGGCGGCCATCTCCTCGTACCGCGCGAGACGGGCCTTTGACTTGGCCTGCCGCCCCTTGGCGTTGGAGCGCACCCACTCCAGCTCTTCCTTGAGCCGCTTCTGCCGCTTGGCGTCCTTCTGGCCCTCGACCTTCAGGCGGGAGGCCTTGGTCTCCAGGTAGGTGGAGTAGTTGCCCTGGTAGGGGTAGGCGCGGCCGCGGTCGAGCTCGAGGATCCACTCGGCGACGTTGTCCAGGAAGTACCGGTCGTGGGTGATCGCCACGACGGTGCCCGGGTACTTGGCGAGGTGCTGCTCCAGCCAGTTCACCGACTCGGCGTCGAGGTGGTTGGTGGGCTCGTCGAGCAGCAGCAGGTCGGGCTGCTCCAGCAGCAGCTTGCACAGCGCGACGCGGCGCTTCTCACCACCGGAGAGGTTGGTGACGGGCCAGTCGCCCGGGGGGCACCCGAGGGCGTCCATGGCCTGCTCGAGCTGGGCGTCCAGGTCCCAGGCCTCGGCGTGGTCCAGCTCCTCCTGGAGCTTGCCCATCTCCTCCAGCAGCGCGTCGGAGTAGTCGGTCGCCATCAGCTCGGCGATCTCGTTGAACCGGTCGAGCTTGCCCTTGATCTCGGCGACACCCTCCTGGACGTTCTCCAGGACGGTCTTCTCCTCGGTCAGCGGGGGCTCCTGGAGCAGGATGCCGACGCTGTAGCCCGGCGACAGGAAGGCATCGCCGTTGGACGGCTGCTCGATCCCGGCCATGATCTTCAGCACGGTCGACTTACCGGCACCGTTCGGCCCGACGACGCCGATCTTCGCTCCCGGCAGGAAGTTCAGGGTGACATCATCGAGGATCACCTTGTCGCCGTGCGCCTTGCGCGTCTTGCGCATGGTGTAAATGAACTCAGCCAAGAGAAACCGTCCGGCAGCTTGAAATCTGGCAGTGGGCAGATACACCCCATCTTGCCTGACGTGCGGGGCTGGGTGGTAACCCGTATACCTTGGGCGCCGTGACCTGGGGGGTTCGGTGGGGGCGTGTGCGGGTGTGGCTCGTCTGTGGCTGTGGGTTGTCCGTGATCGCCGTTGGTCGCTCCTGGTCGCTGTCGGCCGCCGTTGGTCGCTGTGAGCCGCCGTTGATCGGCTGTGGGCGGCCTCGCGCGGCCTGGGGACGGCCCAGGGTTGATCAGCTGGGACCGGCCGGTTGGTGACGGGGGCCACTGTGAATACGGGCGGGGTGAAACTCTTCGGTGCCGCACGACTGGCACGGTGCCAAGGCGCTCGGGCGGCTGGTGCTCGGCGGCCTGGGGGCCGTGGGGGTGATCGGCAGTTCGGCGGAGCTGGTCTCTCCCGGCACATCCCAGGACGGACCCGGTACCCCTCAGGAGGGGTTCGGCGCTGGTAAGGGCGAGGAGTGACGCCCGGCAGGTCAGTCGCCGGGCTGTTCGCGTTTGCGCAGCAGGACCAGTACCGCTCCGCCGATCACCACGAACCCGATGGCCACTCCCGCGATCAGCGGGGTGATCGCTGAGCCGCCTGTCGCGGCGAGGTCGGTGCCGGGGGCCGTGGTGCCGCCGACCGAGGCGGGGGCGGGTTCGTTGTGGGCCTTGGCCGTCCGGGTGGTGAGGGCGCCCTGCGTCTTGCAGTCGAGGACGCCGGTGAAGCGCTGGCTGAAGCCGTGCGGGCCGGTGATCGTGAAGTCGTAGGCCTGGTCCTCCTGGAGCGGCACGGTCACCGTCTGGGAGGCGCGTGCGGGGATCGTGTGCTCGGCGCCCATCAGCTCGAAGGTGAAGGGCCGGTCGCCCTTGTCGGCCACGAAGAGGTCGATGCCGCCCTTGGCGCAGTCCTTCCGGACCGAGACCGCCGGTATCGCGCCCTCGGCCGCCCAGGTGGCGGTCGCCGCGGCGGAGACCGTGGACTCGCTGGAGCCGGCCAGGATCTGGGTCTGGCTGCGGCTGTCGGAGGTGAAGGCGCGTCCCACGGGCACCGTCGTCGACGCCTGCACGGTCAGCTGGGCCGTGCCTCCCCCGCTGTCGAGCCCCTGGGAGGAACCCCCGTCGCCGTTCCCGGCGGAGTCGTCCGGGATGTCGAAGTACAGCCGGCTGCCGTCCCGCGCGGACGTCACCGCCTTGCCGGTGCTGTCGGTGATCCGCACCCCGCTGGTGGCCGCGTCCGGCGGCGGGCTGACCGTGACGGTGCCCGCGTTGGTGTGCACGGTCACCGGACCGAGCAGGGATCCCGGCCGCCCGGAGACCGCCGGCGGGTCCAGGGTCAGCGAGGCCTGCGGTTCACCCAGGTCGCGGGCGCTCTTCTGCAGATAGTCGGCGAGCTTCTCGGCCTGCGGGTCGACGGCGTCGACCTTCGCGTGGTCGGAGTAGCGCCAGATGGCCACCTGCGTGCCGGCCGCCGCGTCCTGCTCGGTCAACGTGCCGGTGCCCGCCTGGCGGGCGAGCGCGGCGAGGTCGTTGACCTGAGGGTAGGAGTTCTGCAGGATCCAGCGGATTCTGCCGGCGTCCTTGTTGGCGCCCAGCGAGGTGCCGCTCCACGGCGTCTCCTCGTAGTGGGCGTCACGCTGGGTGGGGTTGTGGAGGTCGACGCAGTACGTCTGGAGGGTGCCGCCGCCGTCGACGGACATCTCGAACAGGCCCGCCTCCACGCGCTGGTCGCCGCCGTCCTCGTGGATCACTGCCTCGCCGTAGGTCTTCAGACCGTTGATCGTGGCCGTCGCCCCGCCCCGGGTCTGCGGTGTCCCGTCGGTCCCGTCGGCCGCGGCCGTACCGGCGCCCGAGAGCACACCGGCCGCCATGAGGCCGGCGACCGTCGTGACGGCGGCCAGGCGTGCCGCTCCGGTACGGCGGCGGAACCCAGAGAACGCAGCAAGCACAGAATTCCCCTTCGAGCAGGACCCGTTGGACGTGGGGGACGGTCCCACCAGCAGAATCGGCAGCCCCTAGGGGCACGTCCGGCATCCTATGGATCAGCCGGAGCCTCTCCCGCCGGTCGGATGAACCGATGGGCGATCCGATCCGTAATCGTTATCGCCGGGACCGTCCATGAGCTGGGCATATCGACAAATCCACCGCTTCGTACGGGTGGTTCGGCCACGCCGTGCGGCACTGGCACGGTGACTCCGGTGGACAGCACGTCCGCTGATGTCACGTCACCGCTGCTGGTTCCTGGGCCTGTTGGTGTGTCTCCTCGCCCTCGGCGCCGGACGGACGCGGTGTCTCCCAGTTCGGCTCCGGCCGGGGCGCCGTCGGCGCGGGCTCCGGCCTGGCCGGGCGCTGGAAGGCGGCCGTACCGCGCGCGAGGTCGTGGCCGATCGCCACCGCGTCGATGTCGGCGGAGGCCCACTGCTGCTGCCCGTCGCGCACCTCGGTGCGCACCTTCAGCCGGCCCTGCACCAGCACCGGCTGGCCCAGCTCCACACAGGCGGCCACGTTCACCGCGAGCTGGCGATTGGCCCACACCGTGAAGAAGTTGGTGTGCCCGTCCGTCCAGGCGTTCTTCTCGCGGTCCCAGTACCGCGAGGTCACCGCCAGCCGGAACCGGGCCGACGGTCCCGCCGCCGTCTCCCGGTACAGCGGCTGGGTCGCCACGTTGCCTGCCACGCAGACGATGGTCTCGTTCATGTTCTCGCTCCCCTCCCGCGCCCGGCGCCTTCCGGCGGCCGGGCACGACGTCTGAGACGTCCGGATCGTGTGTGTCCGCGTGCGGGTCCATACGACCGCCGCCGTATGTGTCCGCACGTCCCGCCGATCGCGCGCGTCTCCTCCGCCGTCCCTGCGGACGAGGTCGGACCGAGCCGCCGTGCGATCGCCGCGACGACCTCAGACTGCCCGTGCCGGGCCGAATCCGCTGAGCGCTGTGGACGGCCGCCGGGGTTGTGGAAAACCGCGCCATCCGTGTGGGTGACGCGGGTTCTTCGCCGCCTTTCTCACCCGGGGTGGCTCTGGAAAAGGAGGGTGAGGTGATGCGAAAAAGGTGAGGCCACGCGAAAAGGATGAGGGGACGCGAAAACGATGAGGGGCCTCGGACACCCGAGGCCCCTCGCTCCCACATCTCCGTTCGCCGAACCCGACCCTCGCACACAGCCCCGCACGGCTCTCACACGCAGCCCGGCACGGCGCCCCCACACCCGGCCGGTACGGCCGTCAGCCCACCCCCGTGCCGTTCCGCGCGACCCGCCCGTACTGCTCGCGCACCTCCCGGTACCGCAGCAGTTCCGCCGCCACCGGCTCGAGCACCCGGGCCCGGCCGCAGCCGGCGGCCGCCTCCCGGAGTCTGCGTTCGGCCTCCTGGCCGTAGCGCCGGGCGGGGCCTCTCGCCGCCATCCGGCAGCCCCACTCGACCAGCGGTCCGCCGACGATCCCGCAGGCCATCAGCAGCACCGGCACCCCGAGGTTGGGCGCCATGACGCCGAGGATCTGGCCGACCAGCCACAGACCGCCCACGACCTGCAGCAAGGTCATCGCCGCCTGCACCAGCACGGCCGCCGGCCACCAGCCGGGCCGCGGCGGCCGGCCCGGCGGCAGTCCCGCGCGTGCCACCAGCTCGTCCAGCGCCTCCGGCAGCCCCTGCGATCCGCGTACGGCGGCCTCGCGCACCGCCTGCGCCCACGGCGCCGGCAGCCCGGCCGAGGCCCGGTCGGCCACCGTACGGACCGCCTGTTCCACCCGCTGACGCGCCGTGGCCTCCTCGTCGGGCGGCGCCGTGCGCACGGGGATGCGGCCGGTGGTGGACTCGCCGCGGAACCGGTACCAGCGCCACAGCCGCAGCCACGGCGTGCCGCAGGCGCGGCCCGCGTTGCGCAGCCAGGCGCGCTCGGCGGCCTCGCCCGCCGCGGTGGCGCCCACGGCGTCCGCGAGCCGCGCGGCGAACTCCTCGCGCGCCTCCTCGCTCAGGCCGACCCGCTGCCCGGTGGCGTACATCGGCCGCAGCTCGGTCGCGGCGGCGTCGACGTCGGCCGACACACGGCGGGCCGCGGCGCCGCGTTCGGCCACGAACTCGCCGAGGACCTCGCGCAGTTCGCCGACGCCGTCGCCGGTGAGCGCGGACAGCGCGAGCACCCTGGCGCCCGGTTCGCCGTGCTCGCCGAGCGCGATGCCGTCCTCGTCCAGCAGCCGGCGCAGATCGTCGAGGACCTGGTCGGCGGCGTCTCCGGGCAGCCGGTCGACCTGGTTGAGGACGATGAACATGATCTCCGCGTGGCCGGCCATGGGACGCAGATAGCGCTCGTGCAGCACCGCGTCGGCGTACTTCTCCGGGTCGACCACCCAGATCACCGCGTCGACCAGCTTCAGGATCCGGTCGACCTGCTTGCGGTGCTCCACGGCGGCGGAGTCGTGGTCGGGCAGGTCGACCAGGACCAGCCCCCGCAACTGCGCCTCGGCCTCCGGGCTCTGCAGCGGACGGCGGCGCAGCCGGCCCGGGATGCCGAGCCGGTCGATGAGGCCGGCCGCTCCGTCGCTCCAACTGCACGCGATGGGCGCGGCGGTGGTGGGGCGTCGTACGCCGGTCTCCGAAATGGCCACTCCAGCAAGGGCGTTGAACAGCTGCGACTTGCCGCTGCCGGTCGCGCCCGCGATGGCCACGACCGTGTGCCGGCCGGAGAGCTTGCGGCGGGCGGCCGCCTCGTCCAGAACCCGGCCCGCCTCGGAGAGGGTACGGCTGTCGAGCCGGGTCCGGGAGAGTCCGACCAGCTCGCGCAGGGCGTCCAGCCGGGAGCGCAGCCGGCCGTCGTACGCCAGCGGGGCGGGGGGCTTGCTGGCAGGGCCGCGACTGCCGGTCTCCAGCACGGAGGCGCGTTCGGCGGCGAGGGCGGCAGCGGTGGCCTCCGTGACACGCCGGGCGATCAGACCGTCGTCCCAGGACTCGGCGGAGTCGGAGGGGTCGGAGGAGTTGGGGGGTGTGGAGTGGCTGGGGGATGTGGAGGAGGTCGGAGACCCGGATTCGGAGGCCCCGGAGGGTTTCGAGGGGCGGGAGGAGTCCGGGTATCGCTGGGGGTTCACGGGCCGGGGGGAGGCCGAGGGGCGGGAGGAGTGCGACGGTTCCGCCGGCTGCGGGGACTTGGTGGATCCGGGCGCTCCGGAGGCGGCGGCCGGGTCCGCGGTGGTGCGGGGGGCGGGGGTCGGCGTGAACGTGGGCGTGTACGGGAACCGCGGCAGCGGCGGGAGGGAAGCGGGGGTGGGTCTGGCGATCGGGGTCGGTCCGGCGGCGGGGGCCGGTACGGCTTCGGTGCCGGCGTCGGCCGTGGGGTACGCGAGCGCGTGCGGCAGGTACGGCTGCCTACTGCGGCCGGTGTCCGCGTTCTCCCCCCGCTGCGGACCCCGGCTGTCGCTCCCCGTCCGGCCGCCCGCGGACGGCTCCCGGGTCACGGCCCCGGCGTCGCGCCCGCTGCCCGAGGGCCGATTCCGAGCCACGGCCCAGCCATCGCCCTCGCCGCCCGCAGACCGCTCCCGAGCCACGGCCCAGCCATCGCCCTCGCCGCCCGCAGACCGCTCCCGAGCCCTGGTACCGCCGTCGCCCTCGCGCCTTCCGTTCCCCATGCCCTCGCCGCCCTCGCCCTCTCCCTCGTCGTCGTCCCGCACGCGCGCGTGTCGCTCGCTTCTCGGGCTCGCGGGGTTCTGGGCCGCGTACCTGTCCTCCGCCCGCTCGGGGTGAGCGTTCGCACCGGCGCTGCGGGCGGCGCGGCCGGCGGCAAGGGCGCTGTCCGGGGCGGTGCCGGAGGTCTCCACGCCCCCTCCGGCCATCATGCGATCCCCAAGGCTGCCCTCCCCTGCCATGGAGGCCGCGCCGGAACCGGGCTCACCCGCACTGCTGCGGTAGCACCCGCACGCCTCGGCATCCCCTGCATCCACCGCACCAGCGGCCATCCGCTCCCCATGGCCTCCGTACTCCACAAGCCCCGGCTCCGAGCGACCGCCCTGTTCGACGCGCCCGGTCCCACTGCCGTTGTCGCTGCTACTGCCGCCGTCGCTGTCCCTGTCCCTGTCCCTGTTCTTGTCCCCGCCGGGGCTGTCCGGCTCCGTGTCCCTCATGCGTCCGACGCGCCTCATGTGGTCGGTGTGATCCGTGTGGTCCTGGTCAGTGACGGAGGTCACCGGTCACCTCTCCTTCTGCAGTACGGACAGCGCGGCGATGAGTTCGGCCTGGGGATCGGGCTGGATGTCGAGGGCGTCGAGCGGGGCGAGGCGCCGCTCGCGTTCGTTGTGCATGACGCGGTCCACGTGTTCGTTGAGCAGCCGCCCGGCCCGGTCGCGCAGCCGCAGCGCGCCGTGCGCCCCGATCCGCTCGGCGAGCCCCTCGCCCGCGGTACGGGCCCGTCGCCCGCCGAGCAGCGCGGTGGCCACCAGGGCGGCGACGGCCTCGGCGTCGGGCATCACGGAGCGTTCCAGCACGCGCACCTCGTCCTCGGCGTACTCCTCCAGCTCGCGCCGCCAGCGCCGTACGGCGAGGCCGATGCGGTGTTCGGAGCTCTCCAGGGCGGAGTGGCCGGCGGCGAGGGCCGGGTCGGCCCCGGCGGGCTCGCGCCGCCAGGCCTCGTCGACACGCTCGTCGGCGGCGGTGACGGAGCACAGCAGCAGGGCGGCCAGGCTTTCCACGAGGGCGTCGAGGAGTTCGCCGGGGGTGCAGTCCAGCGGGAAGGCCCGCCAGCGCTTGAGGGCGTCCCCGGCGAGTACGGCGCCGGACTGGAGCCGGCCGCGTACGCGCGCGTGCTCGCTGTCGTAGGCGGTCTCCACGGCGGAGGTGAGGCGGAGGGCGGCCGCGTACTGGGCGGCGGCCGCGCCGGCCAGCTCGGGCATGCGGACCTTGAGCGAGTCGAGGAGACCATGGACCGTACGGGCCATGGCCTGCTCTCTCGCGGCCGGTTCCTGAGCGTGGTGGGTGAGCCACTCCTTCAGCGGGGCCACGGCGGTGGCGGGCAGCAGACCGGCGCCCCAGGCGGACTCGGGCAGCTCGGGCACGGTGAAGCGGGGTACGTCACCGAGGCCGGCCTTGGTGAGCAGGGCGCCGTACTGCCGGGAGACCTCGGAGACGACCTGGTGGGGCACCCGGTCCAGGACGGTGACGAGGGTGGCGTCGTACTCCTTGGCGGTGCGCAGCAGGTGCCAGGGGACGGCGTCGGCGTAGCGGGCGGCCGTGGTGACCATGATCCAGATGTCGGCGGCGCAGATCAGTTCGGCGGCGAGGACGCGGTTGTCGGCGACCAGGGAGTCGATGTCGGGGGCGTCGAGGAGGGCGAGGCCGCGCGGGAGGGTGTCGGCGGTCTCGACGCGCAGCACGCGCGCAGGGGGCGCACCGGAGGGCATGAGGTCGTCGGGATCCTCGTCGGGGGCGGGGGCCCACACGCGCGTGAGGTCGGGGAGCACGCGCATGCCGCTGAACCAGTGCTGATCGTCCGGATGGCAGACGAGGACGGGTGTCCGGGTCGTCGGCCTCAGGACGCCCGCTTCGCTCACCCGCCGTCCGACGAGGGAGTTCACGAGCGTCGACTTGCCGGCGCCGGTGGACCCGCCGACGACGGCCAGGAGCGGCGCCTCCGGCTCCCTCAGGCGGGGTACCAGGTAGTCGTCGAGCTGCGCGAGGAGTTCGTCGCGGTTGGCACGCGCGCGTGGCGCCCCCGGGAGGGGCAGCGGAAAGCGTGCGGCGACGACACGGTCGCGCAGTGCGGAGAGTGTGTCGAGCAGCTGAGGCCGTACGTCCAAGGTCACCACATGCGAAGAATGCCCAATTTTAGGGGAATTCTGAAGCATATAGACATGTCTGCGCGCCGAGCGGACAGAAAGGACGCAAGGGACGACTGGGACATGGGCACAGCCCAGGCATAACGAGTGCACAACACCCGGTGCGTCGGAGGCCAAAAGCGATGCACGATTCGTACCTGCCTGCGATTATCAGGACCGCTTCACCGAACCTCCACATCGAGCCACGGAGGGGAAGCGACAGGGTCGAGGAACAGGGAGCTTTATCCTTGGTCCGGCCACCAGGCCCCCGTAGCTCAGTGGATAGAGCAGGCGCCTTCTAAGCGCTTGGCCGCAGGTTCGAGTCCTGCCGGGGGCGCCCAGTCTCAGCCCTCCCCTCGGGAGGGCTTTTCGCTGGTCAGGGGCTGTGACGCCGGGTACGGCAAAGCACCGGAGACCCGCTGGTGATCAAGGGCGGAACCCGGGGCCGTCCAGCTTTCACCGGGGATTCGCGAGGCAGCCGTGTCGGAGGCGGTCGGAGCTGTCGGCGGTCTGGAAGCGGGAGGAAGATCAGCCAATGCCGGCGATGGGCGGGGGCGTGCTCAGCCGGTGTGGAGGGTTCGGAAGCGGTCAAGGTTCGCCGGGTCTCGATCGACGACCTGGACCGGCGGCCAAGCCCATTGCTGCACGCTGATGCCGGGCGTGCGCGAGAACCGGATCCGTCCGCGGGTGCCCTCCACTTCGGCACGCGGCCAGGATTCGGCGATGCGTGCCCGGTCCGTGCCGTGCGAACGCAGGACGTCGGCGAGGACGGCGACCGTGTCGTAGCCCTCGAAGGCGACGAAGGAGGGCGCCTCGGCCAGCCGCTCGCGGAGGGCCGTGTCCACTCGTGCGCCGAGTGGGCCGAGGCGCTCGGGCAGGTAGCGCAGGAACGGGATCCCGGCGCCGTCGTCGCCCAGCATCCTCGCCCACTCGGCGAACTCCGGCTGCCCGGCCGGAGCGCCGATCAGGACCTCGGCGAGGCGCTCGTCGTGGCGGACGGACTTGACGATCGGCACCGCCGGCTCCGGGTGGCCGACCAGGAGGAGGAGCGCCGTCGCACGATGGGCGACGAGTTCGTCGCACACGGCCGCCGGCGCGAGCGCGCGCGTGTCGAGTTCGACGACCGTGCCGCCGCGCGGAGCAAGGTGGTCCCGCAGGATGCGGATCCCGGACGCCCAGTAGACGCTCGGCTGGGTTGCCACGGCGACTCGGGTGTGACCCGCGCCGAGGAGGAAGTCCGCGTAGATCCGCCAGCCGTGGGACTGTGCCGGGGGGAGCCGCGCGACCCATCGCGTCGGCTGCTCGGTGAGCGCGTCGAGCACCGCTGACGAGCAGAGGAACGGCACGCCGAGGGCGTCGGCCCTGGTGGCGGCGGCGCGAGCGACGACGCTGTGGTACTCCCCCGCCAGGGCGGCCACGCCCAGGTCAGCCAGTTCGTCCACGGCCGCCGCGGCCCGCTGCGGATCGGCCGCGGTGTCCCGGACCACCAGCTCCAGTGGCCTTCCGGCGATCCCGCCCCCGTCATTGACGTCGCGCACGCCCAACTCCAGCCCGGCGAGCAGGTGCCGGCCCGCCTCCACCCAGCCGGGCCGGGTCAGCGGAACCAGAGCACCGATCCGGACGGCTGATCCGTCGGCCCACTCCGGGTCACGCGGCGATGGCGGCGGCGTATTCATGGGTTGGCGTCTCCCGAGCGAGATGCGGGGTGCCCAGATGCAGCGGGCGTGAAGGTCAGTGGCGCCGAGAGTAGCCGAGCCGAGAATCGACGCCGGACGCACTTCAGCGACCGGCGCCCGCCGGCAAAGAAGCATCGAGGCAGTCGCCGCTCGCTAGTTCCGAACGGCCCTCGAGCCGTGCGTTCCCGACCGGCCTCACCTCCGACACCACGGGCCATGGGCAGGCGTCCGTGACCTTCGGGTCGTAAGGACAGTGGAGTAGCGCGAGTTCTGCGTCCGAGACCGGTGGTCGCCCCCACCGTCCCGGCCAACCGCACCGCTGACGGTTCTGCTGGTCAACAGGGCAGCTCCGTGATCCTTTATTTCGGCGAAGCTGCCCTTCGATCCCGCGACAGCACAGCAACGTGCCCGTTGTCCCAGGTGCTCGTCACGAGATCACCAGAGGGGGACCACCTTGCTCACACCGGACTTCAAGCGCATCGTCACGGCTCTGGCCGCCCCAGGCGCCCTTGTCCTCACCACCCCGGCAGGGGCCGAGGCCACGTCGATCGCAACGGCTCCTGTGCACACCTTCGAGTACAGCGTCGGCGGTATGACCATGAAGGTGCCGACCGGCTGCATGTTCACGCACATCATCCGAGGCAGCGGCAGGAGGATCACCTACCACAACGCCGGTGTCGACTGCTCCTTCACGCCCGCCTCCATGTCAACGGGGTGCGGCGCGTGAGCCAGTGTCACCACATCACCAAGTGAGTTGGGCATGACGGAACAACAGCAGTGGTCGGGCCGGCGTCGGGCGGGAGGGATCGTGTTCGTTGCGGGGGCTTGTTCTCTCCCTGGCGTTCTTCGCCTTCTTCCCCGGTCTGCCTCATGTCATCGACTGCGGAGCCGTCCTCGTGGCGATCGGCGTCGGCGCGCTGGCCCGGGGTATCTGGGCTGGACGGCGAAGGCGGCGGAGAGGAGGGGCCGGGGCGACAGCACCTGATCACTGCCCCGCCCGCCCCACAGTCGCCCTCACGTGCCCCTCACGCCGCCACCCCCGCACCCCCCTGTACCCCTTCCGTCTCCGCTCTGCTTGCCAGGGTGTTCACCGCGGTGTTGAAGCGTTGCAGGGAGGTGGGGTGGTCGGGGCCGAGGACGTAGTGCTTGAGGGTGCGGCGGGCGGGGGTCATCGGGTCGGGGTGGGGGGAGCGGACGGCGGTGAGGATGGCGGGGAGGCGGGTGCAGGCGCGGTCCAGGAGGTAGGCGCCGCCCGCCGTGGTGTACGCGGCGCGGAACTCGGCGTCGGGCAGGTCGTGGGCGTTGGTCAGGACGTACGGCTTGAGGCTGGCCACGAAGTCGGCGACCACCGAGGAGACGTCGCTGATCAGCAGGTCGGCCTGGTTGAAGCAGTCGTACAGGGCGGGCAGTTGGCGGGTGATGATGTTGTGGCGGAGCGGGCCGCGGCTCTCCCAGAAGACGCGGTGCCATTCCGCCCGCAGCTCCTGCCACTCGGCCGCCGCCGCCCGGTCGGGGACCCGTGACGTGCGCAGCTGCTCGGCGTCGTCGCCGCGGTGCCGGCCGGCGAGTTCGTCCAGGCGGGCCTGGATCTCCTTCAGCCGGGGGCGTGCCGCCGCCTCCGCCGCCTCCGCCTCGGTGGCGCCGTGCCGCTCGTTGTCGGTGCGCAGCAGCTCGCGGATCGCCCGGTCGGCCGCCGCGGCCTCGGCGGAGCGCTTGCCGGTGAGGGGGTGGGGCTTGTAGATGATCCGGACGTTCTCCGCGAGCAGCTTCTCGATCAGCGGCACGCCCATCGGGATGAGCGAGGTGTGGCAGTCGTCGTCGCTCCAGCCCTCCCAGGTGGGGGCGTAGAGGACGACCGGGACCGGGCCGGGAGTGTGGTCGGCGTGCAGACGGATCGGGGACAGCTGCGGGCGCCCCACCTCCACGATCGCGCTGTCGCTGATGGCGTGCCGCACCCGCTGGTACCGGTCCCGGCCCGCGCGCCCGGCCACCCATATCTCGTCGTACACCTTGCTGACCCGGTTGCTGCTGGCCAGCTTGTCGCTGTCGCCGTGACCGATGAAGACGTGCTTGGCCTCGGCGAAGCGCAGCATGTGGACGTTCTTGCCCGCGTTGCCGGGGTACAGCACGACGCGTACGGCGGACAGGTCCAGCTCGGCCAGGTCGTCCGCCCTCGGCACGCACACCACCGGTATCCAGGTACGGCTCAGGTAGCGGAACGACGCCCGCTCGCGCAGGATGATCACCGGGCGCAGGTCCAGCTGCTCCAGCGTCTCGATCCACATGTTGACCTGGTACATGAAGTCACGGGATACAGCCGCGAAGCTGAAGTACAGGGCCACCTGCGGGCGGTATCCGGTCAGTTGGCGGTTGACCGCGGCGAGCACCTCCTCGCGGGCGGGCATGCGGCGCGCCGTGCGGTACTGGGCCAGGACGGCCAGGAGCGCCGCCGCGGTCGTCGCCGGCGTCAGCGCGAAGCCCGCGTAGGCCGCCCGCTCGGAGCCGGTGGCGGCCGCCACCAGAAGCCCGGCGTGCGCCGGCAGGTCGAGGTGGAGGAGTTTGCGCAGGTAGCGGCGGTAGAAGAAGGCCGACGGCTGCGGCGGGACGGGCAGCTCGCTCATGTCGAGGTTGCGCACCACCAGCGGCAGGACCCGGCGGCGCCGTACGGCGTGGTGTACGGCCGTGTAGCACATCATCATCGCGTAGTGGGCGCTGAAGACGCCGAGCCCGGCGACGAGCACCGCGTCCGGCGCGTCCAGCCGTGCGGCCAGCGCCAGCAGCATGACCGTACGCACCGCGAACCGCATGGTGCGGTCCAGATGCAGTGCCGCCAGCCGGCGCACGAAGGCCGGGGCGCGCACGTGCAGCGCCTCGTCCGCCAGGTACGTCACGGCCGTCGCCGCCACGAAACCCCACAGGGACGGCAGCAGGGCGACGACGGGCAGCGCGGCGAAGGACGCGCCGAGCAGGAGCGCGAGGGCTAGGTCGGTCGTCCCGCGTACGCGCAGGACTCCGCACAGCCGGCGGATCGTCATGGGCAGGGTTCCTCTTCCGGGGTGGCGCCTCCAGGGACGGGCGCCGCTGTTCACCGGTTCGACGTAAGAGGAAGGTGAAGAGTTGTATATGGAGAAGAAAGAAAGAGTTCAGGTTCCGTTTGCCTCGGGGTAGGTGGCTCGGGCGGCGGTGGGAGGCGCCAACAGACGCGCCCGTGCCCGTGGTTAGGGTCGGCGTCGGGAAGGGAGTGACGACGTGCGACTTCGCTGTGCGGTGCTGGACGACTTCCAGGGGGTGGCCACCGCGATGGCCGACTGGTCGGTGCTCGAGGACGAGGTCGAGGTCGTCGCGCTGCGCGAGCACCTCGACGGCGAGGACGCCCTCGCCGCGGCCCTCGCCGACTACGACATCGTGGTCACCCTGCGCGAACGCGTCCCGTTCCCCGGCTCGCTGCTCGCCCGGCTGCCCCGGCTGAGGCTGCTCGTCGCGTCCGGGAGGCGCAACACCGTCATCGACTACGCCGCCGCCGAGCGGTACGGCGTCACCGTGTGCGGCACCGACAGCTCCGGCATCCCGCCGGCCGAGCTGACCTGGGCGCTGCTGCTCGGGCTGGCCCGCGGGATCGTCGAGGAGAGCACCGCGCTGCGCACGGGCGGCCCCTGGCAGTCCACCGTCGGCGCCGATCTGCACGGCGCCCGGCTCGGTGTGCTCGGGCTCGGCAGGATCGGCGCCCGCGTGGCCCGGGTGGGGCTCGCCTTCGGCATGCGGGTCAGCGCGTGGAGCCCGCGCCTGACCGGGGAGCGTGCCGCGGAGCACGGTGTCGAACCGGCGGCCTCCAAGGAGGAGTTGCTCGCCGAGTCCGACTTCGTCTCCGTCCACGTCCCCGGCGGCGCCGGCACCCGCGGCCTGATCGGCGCCGCCGAACTCGCCCTGATGAAACCGACCGCCTACCTGATCAACACCTCGCGCGCGTCGGTCGTCGACCAGGACGCCCTGCTGGCCGCGCTGCACGAGGGCCGGATCGCGGGCGCCGGCGTCGACGTCTTCGACATCGAGCCGCTGCCCGCCGGCCACCCGATGCGCACCGCGCCCCGCCTCCTCGCCACGCCCCACCTCGGCTATGTCTCGCGGGCCAACTACACGACGTACTACGGCCAGGCGATCGAGAACATCCGCGCCTACCTCGCCGGCTCTCCCGTACGACGACTGCCCTGAGCCGGCGCCATGGCGGGGGCGGGGACGGCTCCGGAGCCATGCGGCCGCCGCGGTGGCGGTGACCGAGCCCGCACGATGCGACTACCGCAGTGGCCGTGACCGCTCCCCTGCCATACGACCGCCGCAGTGGCCGTGACCGAGCCCGCGTCATGCGGCCGCGGCAGTCGCAGTGACCGCTCCCCTGCCGTGCGGCCGCCGCGGTGGCGAGGGCTGCTTGCGCGCGGTACGTGCCGTGCGCGCCGTACGGCCGCCGTCCGCGTCAGAAGGGTGATCTGCGGCAGATCGCCGTGACCGCCTCCGCGTGGCGCCGTTGAACGGGAGGTATGGCGGCTGTCTGCCGCCGCGCTTCCCGAGCAATCAGAAGGAGAACGTGATGTCTCGCATCGCGAAGGCAGCCGCCGTCGCTCTCGGCACCGGTGCCGTGGTGGCCAGCGGGGCCGGACTGGCCATGGCCGACTCGGGCGCCCAGGCCGGGGCCGTCCGCTCCCCCGGTGCGATCTCGGGCGACGTGGTCCAGGTCCCGGTCCACGTACCGATCAACGCCTGCGGCAACACCGTCGACGTCATCGCGCTGCTGAACCCGGCCTTCGGCAACACCTGCGGCAACCTCAGCCAGAGCCAGCCCGGCCACGGCGGCAGCAGCAGCCACGGCGGCAGCAGCAGCGGCTACGGCAACTGATCCGACGCCACCGCCCAGAGCCCCGGCACCCCGAGCGCCGGGGCTCTTGCCATGCCCGTACCGCTGCCCGTACCGGCATCCCGCACGCGTAACCCGCTCACGCGTACCGGTAGGTCCGGCTCAGGTCCTCCAGCTGGTCCGGTGTCTCGTCCCACGGCGGGAGCTTCTGGTGCCGGGCGACGACCCGGCCGTGCTGGGCGTCGGCGTGGCCGGGCGCGGCGGCCGGCAGATAGCGGTGCTCGCGGTGGGCCCGCTGCCAGCGCTGCCACTGCAGGTCGAGGAAGGCGTGGTGCAGCCAGAACACCGGGTCGTTGACGGACGCGCCGCCGAGCATCGCGCCGCCGACCCAGCGGTGCACCCGGTTGTGGTTGTGCCAGGAGGCGCTGCCGCTGCCGGTCCCCCAGCCCTCCAGCTTGTTGCGGAAGCCCTTGGTGACCGTCGAGTCCCAGGGCCAGGCGTCGTAGAGCGGGTCGGCGAGCGCCCACTGCAGGTCGTGGCGGGTGGGCAGCTGGAGGGGGGCGGCGGCCCGGCCCAGGTCCCGGGTGAGGAACGCGCCGTCGGTGATGCCCACCTTGATGGTCCAGTGTCCCGCCGCATAGGCGAACGGCCCGGTCGTCACCCGCCGGTCGGAGCGCCGCCCGTTGCCGCCGAGCAGGTCCTTGGTCCAGGGCACGGAAGTCGTCGTACGGTCCCGGGTCCAGTCCCAGTACGGCACCGTCACCGAGGAGTCCACCCGGCGCAGCGCCCGCTCCAGTTCCAGCAGGAACCGGCGGTGCCAGGGCAGGAAGGACGGCGCCATGTGCGCGGTGCGCAGGCCGGTCTCGCCGTCGGGGGTGTAGTAGGCGAGGTGCATCCGCACGAACTCGTCGTATTCGCCGCGCCGTTTCAGCTCCAGCAGCGCGTTCACGAACCTTCGCCGCTCGCTCGTGGTGAGCCTGCCGGCGTTCTTACGCACGTACGCCATCGCGTTCCCCCGTCCTCAGCCCCCGGTCTCCTTCCGCCGACCCTGTGCCTGCTTCCCCGGTCATGGCGCAGTCCATCGGCCCGGCGTCCGCGTCGGCCGAGGCCATGTCGCGCAGCCGCTGGCCGGGGCCGATCTCGTCCACGGCCGCCCGGGTCGCCTCCAGCGGCGTGCGGTACGACGTGTAGTGGTCGACCATGCTCATCCAGGTGCCGTCGGCCCGCCGCATCAGATGCAGCGGGCGTCCGTCGACGGTGATCCGCCAGTCCTGCCCGCCCAGTTCGCGGCTCGCGGCCGACACCGGCACGCCCTGGATGTGGCGGCCCCGGTAGGTCTCGTCGAAGGCGCGAGCGGGGCTTTTCGCGGAGGGCGCGGGCCGGGCGGCGGCGACGAGCGGGGCCACCGCCAGGGCGGCGGCCGAGCCGAGCAGCCTCCGCGCCATGTCTCTGCGGGACGGCCCGGCGGCCTCCGCTCTTCCCCGCTGTTCCGTGTCCACCGCCACCGTTCCGCCGCCCACGCCCATCGTTCACTCCCGAGTGCTCGGATGCCTCTGACCGGATTCCGTGACCGGGGACCCTGACCCGAGGTGCCCGATCAGGTGTCCCCAACGGCTAACCGCCGCCCGGCACGGAGGGTCACCGTCGAGGGGCCATCCGGCGGTACGACGGCGGCAGCGGGCACGCCCCGCAGCAGGAACGGCCGAGCGCGGCCGGCGGCCGGGGCACCGTGGGCCGGGCCGAGCGCCGCCGGCCGGATGCGGCGGTCCGAGCACCGCGGATCGAGCGCCACGATCCGAGTACCGCGAGCCGAGCGCCACGGACCGAGCACCGCGAACCGAACACCGCGAACCGAGCGCCACGGTCTGAGCGCCACGGACCGAACACCGCGAGCCGAGCGCCAGGGTCTGAGCACCGCGAACCGAGCACCGCGAACCGAGCGCCACGGTCCGAGCACGGCGCGGGCCAAGCGCCGCGGGCCCAGCGCCGCAGACCGAGCGCCCCAGGCGCCAAACGCCCACGGCCCAGCGCCGCAGGCCCAGCTCTCCGGGCTACAGACCCGGCCCGCTGCCCAGGTTCGCGCCTGCGACCGTCTGGAGGACCGGGGCGAGGACGCCGGCCTCGGGCAGCTTGGCGTCCGGGAGGCCGAAGTTGTGCGGGTTGGGCGCGGTCAGGGGCGCGTCCACGTTCAGGCCGGGGCCGAGGGTGCGCAGGTCGGAGGCGGGGAGGTCGACGGAGGCGTGGTCGAAGCCGTCGCCGAGGAGCCGCGGCAGCGGCGCCCGCACGTCGGCACCGGGCAGCGCGCCGTGGACGGGCACCTGGGGCAGGGTCCGGTCGGGCAGCAGGCGCCCGGTGACATGGCGCGGGCCCTCGGGCGCGCCCGGGGTCAGCAGCGGCACCTGCAGGCCGGCCTTGGGCACCTCCATGCCCAGGGATTCGGAGACGCCCTGCAGCGGCACCGGCACGGGGACCGTGCCGGCCGCAGCGGCGGGGCTGGCTGCGGCTCCGACGGCGGCAGCGGCGCCCGCGATGACGGCGGCAAGGGTTCCTCGGGTGGTCGGCTTCATGTCGGGTACGGTCCCTTCCAGGGTGCGGGGATGCGAGGTCCGTACCGGGTAACGAGCCGGAAAACGACCTCAGTTCACATTTCGCCCGGATGCCGTAATAGTCGTCTCGTCACCCTTCGGCTGGTCCCGAAGTCCCACCAGCCGGCAGCGCCGTCCGGCCGACCCGGTGAGCGCCGGCAGCGGGCCGAGTCCTGCGCCTTCCGCCGGGGTCCAGGGCGTCAGACGCGCAGGCTGGTCGCCGGCAGGACGACGTGCGCGGCGGCGGTCAGGGTCTCCTCGGCGCCGGCGAACGCGGCCAGCGCGGCGGCTTCGACGGGCTTGCCGGGCTCGCCCTCGGGCCAGGCGCGGGTGGTGAAGACCAGGTAGGCGTAGCCGCGCCGGGCGACCGCGGCGAGCCACTCCGGCGGCGCGTCGGCCTGGGCGACCATCTGCGGCATCCTCAGCACGGCCTGGCCGGCCTCGACCAGCAGGCTGACGGGGAGGCTGGGCCGGCCCGTGCCGTCGACGAGGTCGCCGCCCACGGGCAGCCCGTTGCGGGTCAGCAGCCGCTCGACGGCGACCGCGGTGGCCTCCGGTCCGCCCTCGGCGTCTCCGAGGGAGTAGGCCAGCAGATAGGGCATGTCGGCGCCGTCAGGTGCCTCGCCGCTCCAGGGCAGGACGACGAGGGTGCCGAGGCCGGGGGTGCGGATTTCGCTGGGAGTTGAGGTCACCGCGCGACCTTATCGGCGGGTTCGCGGGCCTCCGGGCGGCTTCTCACCCTTCCGGGCGAGTGCCCACGGGCGCTCCACACGATAGAGGGAAGCGGCCCGGAAAACGCCGGGGCCGGCGCCGCGGGTGCGGTACCGGCCCGTGCGCGCGGGGGCGGAGCGTCAGCTCTGCAGGGGCAGGCCGCCGAGCAGCGGGTTGTGCTGGTTCAGCGCGCCGGCGGCGCCCTTGACCGTGTGGAGCAGGGAGTCCTTGTTCTCGGTGTCGAGGGCGTCCGACTGGTGCTGCAGCGGCATCGCCTGGTCGAGGGTGAGCGGACCCTTGGTGAGCTGGTTGACGGCGCCGTTGAGGCTGGTGGGCGTCACGTCGGCGGCGTTGTAGGCGAACGCGGGCGCGGCGACGCCGGCGAGGGCCACGGAACCGGCAACGACAGCGGCAGCCTTCAGGGACTTCATCGTGTTCCTTTCTTCGGCAACTCACGTCACCCCAGGAAATTCTGACGTCGTGCCTAACGAGGTCCGGCCGGAGCGGAAACCCCGCGTGGAGAAGACATATGAAATCCCCGACGGGCCCGGGAAACGGCTCATCGGCGGAAGCGCTCAGCCGCCGTGCCGGGGACGGGCACGGCGGCTGACGCGGTGAGGGCGCTGCGGGGCGTGGCGTGTCACCCGGTCGTGGGCAGGCTCGGCAGCGAGGGCGTGGTGAGGCTGGACGTGGTCGACTCGCTGCCGAGGAGGCCGGTCGTCAGCAGGTTGAGCAGGTCGTCGACGACACCGCCGGCGGACGTGAGCAGCTGGTCGAGGTCGGAGGTGACCGCCGCCACCAGCTTGTCGATGGCCGTGTCGAGCGCGGCGAGCAGGTCGTCGGTGGTGTCGCGGGCCGAGGCCGGGGCGCTGACGGGCAGGTGCTTCGTCAGGGCGGCGGGAACGGCCGCCGCCGCGGGCTTCGCGGCCGCGGGAGCGCTCGGGGTGGCCGGGAGCGCGGGGGCCGCGGGCGTGCTCGGTACGGCGGCGCCGGTCGGCGTCGCGGCCACGGCGGGCTTGGCGGGCGTCGCCGGCGTGCTCGGTACGGCGGGAGCCGTCGGCGTCGCGGGCACCGCAGCGGGCTTGGCAGCAGCCGCCGGCGTCGTGGGCACGGCGGGCTTGGCGGGAGTCGCGGGCACGCTCGGCACCGCGGCAGCCGTCGGCGTCACGGGCACCGCAGCAGGCTTGGCAGCAGCCGCCGGCGTCGCAGGGACCGCGGGCTTGGCGGGCGCCGCCGGCGTGCTCGGCTTGGCCGGCAGTTCGGGGGTCGCGGGGGCGGTCGGGGCCGCCGGCGTGGTGGCTGCGGCCGGCTTGGCCGCCGTCGCAGGCGCAGCCGCCGCAGTAGAAGTCGCCGCAGGCTTAGCCGCCGTCGCAGGAGTCGCCGCCGCAGTAGGAGTCGCCGCAGGCTTAGCCGCCGTCGCAGGAGTCGCCGCCGCAGTCGGAGTCGCCGCCACAGTGGGCGCCGCCGCAGTAGGAGTCGCCGCAGGCTTAGCCGCCGTCGCAGGAGTCGCCGCCGCAGTAGGAGTCGCCGCCACAGTGGGCGCCGCCGCAGCGGGAGTCGCCGCAGGCTTGGCAGCCGTCGTGGGCGTGGCCGGCGCGGTCGGAGTGCTCGGCGCGGTGGGGGTGGCCGCCGTCGTGGGCGTGGCCGCCGCCGTAGGCGTGGCCGCGGGCGTCGGGGCGGCCGGGGTGGCCGGAGCCGTCGGGGTGGCCGGGGTGGCGGGCTTGGCCGGGGTGGTCGGCTTGGGGTCGGCCTGGGCGGCGGCCCTGGCGACGGCCGCGTGGGCCGCGTCGGCGAGCGCCCGCGCCCGGTCGGCGGGCAACCGGCCCTGGGTCAGCGACTCCTTGAGCAGGTCGACGACCGGCTGCAGGGTGGAGCCGGTGTGGTCGAGGGCCCTGACCTGGGCGAGGAGCTTGTCCGCTCCGGGGACGGAGGATCGGGGGGCGGCATGGTCGCGCTCTCCGGCCGAGTCGGCGGCGACGGCTGCCGGACCGGTTATGCCGACCAGGACGGCGGCACAGAGGGCGGAGGAGGCGAGACGCCGCGCGGGCAGACCACGCATGGGTGTTCCTTTCGGTGAACATCGGGACCTGAGCCCACCGTCCGTTCACCGATGACGTACCGCAACCGCTCGAACACCCATTGTGATCCGTTCGGGCGAGCACGGAACCGGCCGCCCACCCCGCGGTGAACGCGCGAGAAGGACGGCCGGCCGAAGGGTTGCCCCCGGCGTCAGAGGTTGGCGCACTTGTTGCCGAACGACGGGTTCAGCAGGCCGACGATGACGTTGACGCTGTTACCGCAGGCGTTGATGGGCACGTGGATCGGGACCGGGACGATGTCGCCCGACAGGACGCCCGGGGAACCGTTGGCCAGAGCGGCTGCGTGCGAGTCGGCGGAAGCCGCACCGGCAGCGCCGGCGACGGCCGCGACGGCGGCGGAGGTCAGGACCAGACCCTTCGCGATACGCGACATGGAGAGGTGCTCCTTGGGGATCGACACAAACATCCGGGCGGATACCCGGCGTTGTGTCAACGCGTGGCGGAGCCCGGGGTTGTGCGGCCAATGGAGTGACGGAGGCACGGCGCCACTTTCACGATTCCGACACACTTGCCCCATTTCTCCGGATTAATACGCATAGCCACTAGAGTTGCGGACCTCTCCAGCACGTGCGAAAGGGCCCCGCCGGTCATGCGCAAGTTCCTCGGTCCGCGACTGTGCTCGACGCCGTGCCCCCCGGCCCCCGCCCCCGCCGGCGTCCCGGCCGCACGCCCCTCTCCCGCGCCCCCGCGCACGCTCTCCCTCGGCCTCCGGCGCACGCCGGTCGCACTGCGCGCCCCCGCCCGGACCGCGGACGACGTGCGCGAACGGCGCGGCGGTGACCCGGCGGCCCTTCGGCTCGTTTCCAGGCCGGACGCGGCGTGGGCCGGTGGCCCCTTCGCCGCCGTGGGCGCACGGGTGTGAGGCGCGTTCCCGACCGCCGTCCGAGCGCCCCTCTTCCTGCGAGGTAACCCGCGAATGCACCAGTCAGCACCCGACCCCCGGCCCCGGGTCCTGCACCTCGCGCAACCCGTCGACGGCGGTGTCGCCCGGGTCGTACGGGACCTGGCCGAGGCCCAGCTCACGGCGGGTCTGCGCGTCTGCGCCGCCTGCCCCGGCGGTGAACTTGCCGACTCCCTGCGGGAGTTGGGCGCCGAGGTCCGGCTCTGGCGGGCCGTCCGGTCCCCCGGTCCCGGCCTGCCGGGCGAGGTACGGCGGCTCGCACGTCTGATCGCCGAGGTACGCCCCGAACTGGTGCACGCGCACAGCGCGAAGGCCGGTCTGGCCGGACGGCTGGCCGTGCGCGGCCGCGTCCCGACCGTGTTCCAGCCGCACGCCTGGTCCTTCGAGGCCGTCGACGGCCCCACCGCCGCCCTCGCCCGGCGCTGGGAGCGGTGGGGGGCGCGCTGGACCGACCGCGTGGTGTGCGTCAGCGACGCCGAACGCCTGACCGGGCTGCGCGCCGGTGTGCGGGCCGCGTACACGGTCGTCCCGAACGGCGTCGACACGCAACGTTTCGCGCCCGGGCCCCGTCCCGCGCTCCTCGCGGAGTCCGGCGGGCCCGTCGTGGTCTGCGTGGGCCGGCTCTGCCGCCAGAAGGGCCAGGACGTGCTGCTGCGGGCCTGGCCGCGCGTCCTCGGCAGGGTTCCGAACGCGCGGCTCGTGCTGGTCGGCGACGGCCCGGACCGGGAGACGTTACGGCGGCTCGCCCACTCCTCCGTGCGGTTCGCCGGCGCGGTGGCGGACCCCGTGCCCTGGTACCGCGCCGCCGACCTGGTCGTGCTGCCCTCGCGCTGGGAGGGCATGGCGCTCGCCCCGCTGGAGGCGCTCGGCTGCGGCCGGCCCGCCGTCCTCACCGACGTCGGCGGCGCCCGCGAGAGCCTGCCCGCCGCGCTCGCCGCGCACTGCCTGGTGCCGCCGGACGACCCCGCCGCGCTCGCCGGTGCCCTCGCCGCGCTGCTGTCCGACCCGCCGCTGTGCGCCGCCCTCGGCGAGCAGGGGCGCCGGCATGTGACGGCCACGCACGACGTGCGGCACACGACCGCGCGGATCACGGACCTCTACCGCGAACTCCTCGGCGGCGCCCGAGCCAGAGCACCGCGCGTGCCCTCCGAGTGCAGGGAGTCCATCCACTCGTGACTGCGGAAAGCACCGTACCCTCGCCCGGCTCGCAGCCCTGGGACCACGGATTCTCGCCCGTCTCGGTGCTGCCGGCCCCGGCGGCCCGCGGCTTCCGGTTCCCGCTGCGCCGCCCGCCCGTCCGCCCGGCCTCACCGCTGCCGCTGCTCGCGGCCGACCTCGCCGCGGCGCTGGCGGGCGCGGCCGCGCTGGACGCCGCCCGCCGTCCGCTGCCGACCGCCGTGCTGGCGGCGCTCGCGCTGCTGCTGCGCCCGCGGTCGGCGCGCCCGCTGCCCGGCGTCCTCGACGAACTGCCCGCGCTGTGCGGCCGGATCGCGGTGGCCTGGCTGGCACTCGCCGCACTGCTCGCCGCGTACGACCCCGAGCGCGCCCTCGGCACCCGCGCCCTGCTGCTGGGCTGGGCGCTGCACTCGGCGGCGGCCTGCGCGGGCCGGGGCCTGGTGCACTGGCGGCGTCACGTCGCGGTGCTGCGCCGCCCGCGCACCGCGCTGGTGTTCGGGCCCGCCGCGACCGCGCAGCGGGTGGCCGCCGCGCTGCTGCGGCATCCGCGCTGCGGGGTGCGGCCGGTCGGCGTGGTGGCCGACCACCGGGCGGGCGGCGGTGCGCTGCCCGTGCTCGCCACCGGCGAGGAGGTGGAGCGGGCGCTGGTCCGGGACGGGGTGCGGGTGGTGCTCACCGTGGACCCGGCCGTGCGCACCGCGCAGGCCCCGCTGCTGCGGGCGCTCGCCGAGTCGGGCTGCACGGTGTGGGAGCTGGACGCGGACTGCCCGGCGTACGAGATGCGCGACCAGCTCGCCGGTTTCGCCGTACGGCGTCTGGACCTCGGCGCGCGGCGGCGCGGCAGCCTCGGCAAGCGGCTGCTGGACGTGCTGGTCTCCGGGGCGCTGCTGGTGCTGGCCGGCCCGGTGCTGCTGGTGTGCGCGGTCGTGCTCCGGATCACCGGCGGGCCCGGCGTGGTCTTCCGGCAGGAGCGGATCGGCAAGGACGGGCGCCCCTTCACCCTGCTGAAGTTCCGCACGCACCGCCCGGCCGACGAGCACGAGGCGGCCACCCGGTGGAGCGTGGCCGGGGAGAGCCGGATGAGCCCCTTCTGCCGCTTTCTGCGGCGGACCTCGCTGGACGAGCTTCTCCAGCTGTGGAACGTCTTCCGGGGCGACATGAGCCTGGTCGGCCCGCGCCCGGAACGGCCGTACTTCGTGGCCCGGTTCAGCCAGGACCACCCGGGTTACGCGGCCCGGCACCGCATGCAGACCGGCATCACCGGGCTCGCGCAGATCCACGGGCTGCGCGGTGACACCTCCATCGAGGACCGGGCGCGGTTCGACAACGCCTACATCGACAACTGGTCGCTGTGGCAGGACGTCTGCATCCTGCTGCGCACCGCGGCCGCGCTCGTGCGCTCGACGGGGAGCTGACCGATGGCCCGCACACCGCTCCCGCGGCTCTCCGCGCTCCGGTCCCCCGTGCTGCCGGTGGTGGCCGTCGTCGCGCTGCTCGCGCTGCCGGTCCCGTCCGGCGGCGGCGCGGGCCCGGCCGACGCGCTGTCCGCGCTGGTCGTGGTCTTCTGCGCGGTACGGCTGCTGCGCGCCCGGCGCCGCCCGCTCAGCCGTACCGCGGCCGTGCTGCTCGCCCTGCCCGTGCCCGGGCTCGCGCTGGCCGCGGCGAACGCGCTGTCGCCGGGTGCCGGGATCGCCGGCCTCGGCCGCTACCTGCAGATCTTCGTCCTGGTCCCCGCGGCCGTGGTCCTGCTCGTCCGGGACCGGCGCGATCTGCGGCTGGCCGCCTGGGCGTTCATGGCGCTCGCGGTGTGCCAGGGCGCGGTCGGGGTGCACCAGTACGTCACCGGCACGGGCGCCTCCTACCAGGGCGAGGACATCCGCGCGGTCGGCACCTTCGGGCCGTCGGACGTGATGGACATGGCGACGGTGGTGTCCTTCGGGCTGGTGTGCGCGGTGGGGCTCGCGCTCGGCCGCGGCACCCGGCGCACGCGCCTTGCGGCCGCCGGCTGCGCCCTGGCGCTGCTGCTGCCGCTGGCGCTGTCCTTCAGCCGGGGCGCCTGGATCGCCACCGCCGTCACGGTCACCGTCCAGCTCGTGCTGTCCGGGCCGCGCCGGGCGCTGAAGGCGGGCGCGGCGGCGGTCGCGGTGTGCGTGGTGCTGGTGGGCGGGTTCGGGGCGGGTACGGCGCTGCTGCGGGAGCGGATCGACAGCATCACGCAGGTCACCGACACGCCCGACCAGTCGGTCACCGACCGGTACGCGATGTGGGCGGCGGCGCTCGACATGTGGCGCGAGCACCCGCTGACCGGCGTCGGCCTGAAGGGCTTTCCCGAGTACCGGGACGCACACGCCTCCCTGGCGCTCTCCTCCGGCAGCGACACCGAGGGGGCGGGCGCGGCATACCGCAGGGAGCCGCTGCTGTCCCCGCACGACATGTATCTGCTGGTCCTCGGCGAGCAGGGCCTGACCGGGCTGCTCGGCCTCGCGGGCGGCTGGCTGGCCCTGCTGGTGTGCGCCCTGCGGGGCCTGGGGCGCGTCCGCGCGGCCGGCGGCCGGGGCCTGGACTGCGCCCTGATCGCGTGCGGGCTGCTGATCTGGCAGCTCGTGGACTTCCTGTACGCCGACATCGGCGGCCCGTCGACCGTGCTGACGGCGGTGTGCCTCGGGATGGCCGGCTGGTGGGCGCTGGTCGGCGCGGACCAGCTCACCGCCGAAGCGAGCACGGGCGTGCCGGACTGCCCGGCCCCGGTCGCGGAGGAGGCGGCGCTGCGATGACCGTGTTGCGCGCGGCGGGGCGCCCCCTGCCGTCCGGCTCATGCGGTTCCGGGCCGCGCCGGGGGCGGCGGCCGGCACGGCACGAGTGCCGGAGGCCCCCGCGATGACGAGCCCGAGCACCGAGAACCTGCCGAGCCCGGAGCCGACCGCGCCGACCGCACAGACGACCGGCGCGGTCGCACCGGGGTGGGACCCGCCCGCCGTACCGACGACCCGCCTGCCCGAAACCCCACCCGGAACCCCACCCGAAGCACCACCCGAGGCCCCCGACCAGCACCCCGACCACGTCCCGCCCTCCCGGCGTTTTCTCGCGCGGGCCGCGCTCGTCACCGCCTCGCTGTCGGTCGCGGGATCGTTGCTGGGGCTGGTGCGGGACCAGTCACTGGCGCGGCTGTTCGGGGCCGGGCGGGACACGGACGCCTTTCTGGTCGCCTGGACGGTGCCGGAGTTCGCGGCGACGCTGCTCATCGAGGACGGGCTGGCGTTCGCGCTGATCCCGGCGTTCAGCCGGGCGCTGGCCCGCCGCGCCCAGGGCGCCGGCGGCGACCCGGTGCGGTCGCTGGTCGCGGGCACGCTGCCCCGGCTGGCGCCGGTGTTCACAGCGGTGGGCGGGCTGCTGGCGCTGGCGGCGCCGCAGTTCGTCGCGGCACTCGCGCCGGGCCTGTCCGACGCGGGCCTGGCCGTGGACTGCACCCGGCTCACCGCGACCTGTGTGCTCAGCTTCGGTCTCGCCGGGTACTGCAGCGCGGCGCTGCGGGCCCATCGCCGGTTCCTGGCGCCGGCCGCGATCTACATCGTCTACAACCTCTGCATCGTCGCGGCGATGTACGCGTTCGGCGGCCGCTGGGGCGTGCGCGCGGCCGCGTTCGGGGTCGCGGCGGGCGGGCTGCTCATGGTGCTCGTCCAACTGCCGTCGCTGATCCGTGTGGTGGGGTCCCGGCGCGGCCTTACGAGGGATCCGGTGCCCCCCGTGGCCGTCGAGCCGCGGGCGGTGGACGTGCGGCTGATGGCGACCGTGCTGCTGTTCGCGCTGTGCCGGCAGTCGCAGGTGCTGATCGAGCGGTTCCTCGCCTCCGGTCTGCCCGCCGGGGCGATCTCGCACCTGAACTACGCGCAGAAGGTCGCGCAGATCCCCATGAGCCTGTCGCTGATGCTGTGCACGGTCACCTTCCCGGTGGTCGCGCGGGCGCTGGCCGAGGGCGACACCGAGCGGGCCCGGGCCCGGGTGGAACGGGACCTCGCGGTGGCCGCCGCACTGGTGCTGCTCGGCACGGCCGCCGTCGTGGCCTGCGCCCCGCAGCTGATCGCCCTGCTGTTCCAGCGCGGCGCGTTCACCGCCGCCGACACCGCGGCGACGGCCGGGGTGATGCGCGTCTACGCGATCGGGCTGCTCGGCCAGACGCTGACCGGCGTCCTGGTCCGCTCCTACTTCTCCGCGGGCCGCGCCGCCTGGTACCCGGTCGGCGCGATGACCGCCGGGATCGCGGTGACGTCCTGCGTCGGCGCCCTGGCCCTCGGCTCCTGGGGCGTGACCGGGATCGCCGCCGCCAACGCCACCGGCATCACCGTCACCGCCGCCCTGCTGCTCGCCGGCATGCGGCGCCGCAGTGTGCCGGTCCGCACGCCGCTCGTGCTGCGCGAGCTGAGCCGGCCGCTGCGGGCCGCGGTGGTCGCCGCCGTGTCCGGCGCCCTCGTGGCCGCGCTGCCCGCGACGCCGCTCGCCGCGCTCGCCGCCGGCACCGCCACCGTGACCGTCGTGTTCGCGCTGCTCGCTTGCGTCCTGGGCGCGCAGGGCTGCACCTGCGCGCTCCGCCGTGTCCGCACCCTCACCCGAAGGCTGGCCCATGCCCTTCTGCGCTGAGACCACCGCCCCGCTCCGGCCGGGCAGGACGGGCCCGGTCCCGTGGATCGCCATGTACCACTCGGTCGCCGACTGCTCCGAGGACCCGTACCGGGTCACGGTCGCCCCCGCCCGGCTGGAGCGGCAGCTGGGCTGGCTGCGCCGGCGGGGGCTGCGCGGGGTGTCGGTGGCCGAACTGCTCGCCGCCCGGGCGCGGGGCGAGGGCCGGAACCTGGTGGGCCTCACCTTCGACGACGGATACGCCGACTTCCTGGACAACGCCCTTCCGCTGCTGTCGCGTTGGGGCTGCTCGGCCACCCTGTTCGTGCTGCCCGGCCGGCTCGGCGCCGACAACGCCTGGGATCCGCAGGGCCCGCGCAAACCGCTGCTGACCGCCGAGGGCGTCCGGCGCGCCGCCGAGGCGGGCGTCGAGATCGGCTCGCACGGCCTCACCCACATCGACCTCACCCGCGCCGACGACGCCGCGCTCAAGGAGGAGACCGCCGAGAGCCGGGCCCTGCTGGAGGAGCTGACCGGCGTCCCGGTCACCGGTTTCTGCTATCCGTACGGCACGGTCGACCAGCGCGCGGTGGAGGCCGTGCGCGCGGCCGGGTACGGGTACGCCTGCGCCATCGACCCCGGGGAGCTGAACGGCCCGCACGTCCTGCCGCGCGTGCACGTCGGGCAGAACGACACCGCCGTACGCCTGTTCCTGAAGTACCGGCTGCACCGGCTGCGCCGCCGTCCCGTGGCGGGGCTGCGGTGAGGGCGCTGCACATCATCACGGGCCTCGGCGTGGGCGGCGCCGAGCAGCAACTGCGGCTGCTGCTGCGGCACTTGCCGATCGAGTGCGACGTGGTGACGCTGACCGGCCCGGGGCCGGTGGCCGACGGGCTGCGCGCCGACGGGGTGCGGGTGACGCACCTCGGCATGCGCGGCAACCGCGACCTGGCCGCGCTGCCCCGGCTGGCCCGGATCGTCCGCCAGGGCCGCTACGACCTCGTGCACACCCACCTCTACCGGGCCTGCCTGTACGGCCGTATCGCCGCCCGGCTGGCCGGGGTCCGCGCGGTCGTCGCCACCGAGCACTCCCTCGGCGACACCCGGCTGGAGGGCCGGCCGCTCACCGCCGGGGTGCGCGGGCTGTACCTGCTGGGCGAGCGGCTGGGCCGGTCCACGGTCGCGGTCTCGCCCACGGTCGCCGCCCGGCTCGCCCGCTGGGGCGTGCCCGAGCCGCGGATCACGGTCGTACCCAACGGCATCGACCTGGCCCGGTTCGCCTTCGACCCGGCGGCCCGGCGGCGCACCCGCGACCGGCTCGGGCTGCCCGCCGGGGCGTTCGTCGTCGGCGCCGTCGGCCGGCTGGTCCCCGGCAAACGCTTCGACGTCCTGATCCACGCGCTGCGCCAACTTCCAGATTTCTACTGGCTGCTGCTGGTCGGCGGCGGGCCCGAGGAGGGCGCGCTGCGGCGGGCCGCACGGGCGGCGGGCGTCGCCGGCCGGGTGCTGTTCGCGGGCGAGCGGCCGTACCTCGGCGACGGCACGTGCGGCCCTGACCTGCCCGCGCTGACCTCGGCGATGGACGTGCTGGCCGCGCCGTCCCCCGAGGAGGCGTTCGGGCTGGCGGCCGTGGAGGCGCTCGCCGCCGGGCTGCCGGTGCGCTACACCTCCTGCCCGGCCCTTCAGGACCTGCCGCCCGGGGCCGCCCCGGACGCCGTACGCGTCCCGTGCGACGCCGACGCCTACGCCCGCGCACTCGCCCGGGTCCGCGCCGCCGGCCCCCGCCCGCGCACCGCCTGCGAGGCGGCCCGCCACTACTGCATCACCCGCAGCGCCGCCCGGCTCATGGAGGTCTACGCGGCGGCGCTCACGGCCTCCCACATCCCCCTTGAAGTCCCCGTCCAGCAGGGAGCGAACCCCTCATGACCGACAACCACCGCACTGTCCGCCTCTTTCGCCTCCGCAGGCTCCCGGCCTGGTCGCTGGTGGCGGCCGGGGTCGTCGCGGGCGGGCTGCTCGGCGTCGAGTACGGCGTCGTCAAGCCGCCGACGTACACGGCCACCAGCTATGTCGTCGCCGTGCCCACCGCCAAGTCCGACGCCGCCTCCGCCCAGGGCTTCGCGCAGGCCTACGGCCGGGCCGCCACCCAGCTCGCGGTGCTCGGCGACGCCCAGATGTGGGCCGGGGTGCCGGTGGACACCCTGCGCGAGAGCGTGCGCACCGCGACCTCGCCGGACGCCCCGATCGTGTCCGTCTCCGCCACCGCCACCCGCCCGGTGCAGGCCGCCGACATGGCCAACGCCGTGGCCGAGGCGCTCACCCGGCACGCCGCCGACACCGCGGACCAGACCCACGTCAAGCTGCTGCAGTTCT
This sequence comes from Streptomyces sp. NPDC007189, assembly GCF_040703635.1. NCBI lineage: Bacteria > Bacillati > Actinomycetota > Actinomycetes > Kitasatosporales > Streptomycetaceae > Streptomyces > Streptomyces sp. NPDC007189. Next base: position 35,075 of record NZ_JBEYEY010000002.1, on the reverse strand, counting down.
CCCGCGCGCTCAAGCCGTCCGCGCCGTCCTCGCCGTCGGTGGAGGTGACCGGCCTGGTCGGGGCGAGCGCGGGCGGGCTGGTCGGCGCGCTCGCGCTGCTGGCCCGGCCGCGGCGCCGCCCGGAGGAGGCCGCCCGCCCGGCCTCGGTGCCCGGCCCGGCCGTCGCCGCCGACGCGCACGGCCGGCTGTGACGGCCACCGAGACGGCGCGCTGCGCCCGCACCGCCGAACTCGTCACCGACGAGGCCGCGTTCGCCGCCCTGGCGCCCGCCTGGGAGCGGCTGTACGGGCGGTGCGCCGCCGCGACCCCGTTCCAGAGCCATGCCTGGCTGCACTCGTGGTGGCTGGCGTACGGCCGCCCCGGCCGGCTCCGGGTGCTGCTGGTGCGCTCCGGCGGCGACCTGGTGGCCGCCGCGCCGCTGATGCTGGTCCACCGGCCGCTGCCCGCGCTGGTGCCGCTCGGCGGGGCGATCTCCGACTACGCGGACGTGCTGCTGGACGACGCCGACGCCGGGCCCGCGGCCGACGCGCTCACCGAGGCGCTGGCGGACGCGGCCCGCACGGCGCTGGTCGACTTCCGCGAGGTACGGCCGGGCGGCGCGGCGGAGCGGGTCTACGACCGCTGGCGCGGCCCGCGCCGTACGGTGGCCGGCTCGCTGTGCCTGGAGCTGCCCGCCGTCCCCCTGGACGACCTGGTGGCCCGGCTGCCGTCCGCCAAGGCCCAGCAGCGGGTGCGGGCGAAGCTGCGCAAACTCGAGTCCCTGGGCGTCACGCGGCACGCGGTGGGCCCCCAGGAGGCGGACGCGGCGCTCGGCCGGCTGCTGGAGCTGCACCGGCTGCAGTGGCAGGGCCGGAAGGTGACGGCCGAGCATCTCCAGCCCCGGTTCCAGGAGCACCTGGTGCGCGCGGCCGGCCCGATGATCCGCTCGGGCAGCGCGGCGGTCACCGAGTTCCGGATCGACGGCGAGGTGGTGGCCGTCGACCTGACCCTGCTCTCCCCCGGTCTGGCCGGCGGCTATCTGTACGGCGCCCACCCGTCCCTGCGGGAGCGCAAGGCGGACGTGGCGGTGATGCTGCTCGACGCCTGCGCCGAGCGGGCGCGCGGACGCGGCACGCTGAGCCTGCTGCGCGGCGACGAGCCGTACAAGCACCACTGGCGTCCCGAACCGGTCGTCAGCCGGCGCCTGCTCATGGCCCGCCGGCGCACCGCCCCGCTGCTGACGGCCGCCCTGTGCGAGGCGGCCGCCCGGCAGCGGGGCAAGGAGGCGCTGCGCCGGTGGACGCAGCACCGGCGCGGCTAGCGGGTCCGCGACCACCAGTCGAAGCGCAGGCACAGCTTCCCGCCGAGCCAGTACTCGACCAGGTCGCCGAGGCTCAGCGGGGAGCAGTTCGCCGGGGGCGCGGCCGGCTTCGCCGGGGGCGGCGCCGGGACGGTGGGGACCGGTTCGTCGGCGCGGCCGTACAGGGCGGTCCGGTAGATCCAGGCCGACCTGGGGTTCTCCGGGCACTGCCACACGCCGTGCGGGCAGTAGTCGGTCAGCGTGTTGTACAGCGGCTTGTGCGCGTCGATCCAGCCGAGCATGCCCTTCATGTACGCGGCGTCGTCACCGTTGCGGAACAGCCCCCATTCCGGATAGGAGATCGGCTTGCCGTGGGCCTTCGCGAAGTCCACGTGCTGCTGCAGGCCGTAGGGCTCTTTCACCTGCTGGTCGAACGACAGTCCGGCCGGCTGGTCGTAGGAATCCATGCCGATGATGTCGACCGTGGCATCGCCCGGATAGCACGCGGTCCACGGCACGGCGTCCAGTCCGCGGCTCGGCGCGAAGTCGAACCGGAACTTCTGGCCGGGCACCGCGCGCATGGTGGTGACGATCCGGTTCCAGTACCTCTTCCAGTTCTCCGGGTCCGGTGCGCAGCGGTGGGTGTAGGTGGTGCCGTTCATCTCCCAGCCGAGCACGATCACCGTGTCCGGCGCCTTCAGCGCCACGAGCCGCTCGGCCAGCGCCCTGAAGTGCTGGTCGAACGCGCCGGCCGCGCCCTGCCGCAGCAGCCACCGCACCCCGTCGTCGGAGACCCCGGCCTCGTTGTGCTGCTGCATCGGCACGTTGAGCACGAGCATGCGGTCGGCCTTGGCCCGCCGCCACTGCGCCCATACGTCCAGGAAGCCGGGCGGACCCTCGATGTCCAGCCAGCTGTCGCCGGGCAGATAGGTGTGGGCGACCTTCAGCTCGGTCCCGCCGAGCCAGTTGCTCAACTCCGCCATGCGCGCGATCCCGAGCGGCCCGGAGTCCAGGAACGCGCCGAACGGCGGTACGGCGGGCTCGGCGGGCGCCGGCGGCGACACGGCCGGGGCCGGGCCGGTGGGCGTGGGGATGCCCGGGGCGGGCGGAACGGGCGGAGCGGGCGGGGTGACCGGGGCGGGCGGGAGGCCCGGTGCCGGGGTCGGCTGGGCGACGGGGGCCGGAGGGGGCGGTGCGACAGGGGCCGGGGGTGTCGGCACGGCCGGAACGGGCGGTACGGCAGGGGGCGGCGGCGCGGCCGGAACGGGCGGAGCGGCTGCCCGTACCGCTCCCGTGCTCGCGCTCGCGTTCGCGGCGAGACCGGGACCGACCGCCAGGGCGACCGACGCGACGGCCGCCACCGTCACGACGGCCAGCCGCCGGGACCGGGCCCCGCTGTGCTGTGCAGCCATGCCCGCTCCTTTCTCGTCACTGACAGGCAGTCACATCGGTGTGGCTTCCGCCAGCGCGGTTGGGGCTTTCAGGTGGCCCTGACCCCCGCACGGGGGAACCGACGAGAAAACGGGCGAGAAAACCGGCGAGAGAGAAGAAGAGCATCGGGACCGGGTGCCGGCGGCTGCTCCGGCACCCGGCACGCTACCGGCGCGCGGTGGCCCGGCCCCGGCGGTACAGGACCGTGCCGGCCGCGATCAGCGCGGCGCTCGCGGCCGAGGTCGCGAGCATCGCCGGGCCTTCACCACCGGTCTGCGGAAGGGACGGCCGCGCCTGGGGCGGCGGAGCCGTCTCGCCGCGCGGAGGCGCGGTGTGCCCGCCGCTGGGCGGGCTGCTGGGCCTGGCGGGAGGCGTCGAGTGGCGGCACGGCGGCTTCGAGTGATGGCCGCCGGGCGGGGTGCCCTCCTCGCCGCCGTAGGGAGGCGGGGTCGATTCCTCGCCGCCGTACGGAGGCGGGTTCGACTCCTCGCCGCCGTACGGGGGCGGGGTCGTCTCGCCGCCGTGCGGGGGGTGGTGGTGCCGGGTGGGGCTGTGGCGCTGGGGGGAACCGTGGACGTTCCCGCAGGAGTTGCCGAACGCCGGGTTCAGGGCCCCGGCCGCGTCCACGGAGTTGCCGCAGACGTTGACCGGGACGTTCACCGGGGCCTGGAGGGTGTTGCCGGACAGCACACCGGCCGAGCCCTGGGCCACGCTGTCCGCGCCGCTGTCGGCGAGCGCGGTGCCGCCGCTGCACAAGGACAGCACGCCGGTCGCGGCGGCGGCGACGACCATGCCCTTGCTGAGGGTCTGTCGCAATGTCGTTGTCTTCCTGCTCGAAGAAGTGGGAAAGGCCGGCCCCGGAACGACGAATCGACGGATCCCCCGGTCCGGAGCCGGCCATGACGCACCCGGTGGCCGGCGCGGTGCGCCGAACGTCAGCGGGCCGCGCAGGTGTTGCCGAACGCGGGGTTCAGCAGCGCGATGATGTCGACGGTGTTGCCGCAGACGTTGATCGGCACGTGGACCGGGATCTGGACCGCGTTGCCGGACGCGACGCCCGCGGAGTTGGCGGCGGCACCCTCGGCGCTCGTCCCGGCGAAGGCGGGGGCGGCACCGCCCAGGGCCAGGACCGCGCCGGCGACGACGGCAGCGCTCTTCTTCATGAGATTTCCCTTCTTTGCGGTCATGCCCCTATGACGGCCGAAACCGAGCGAGCACAGCTTGAACGGCTCGCACCATGACCGGCAGGCTGTAAAACGAGGGATGGACGGCGGAAGAAACTCCGGAACAGGCGCCGTCCGGGAATTCACTCGAACGCCTTCACAGAATTGACACGTCGCCGGACCGGCAGGATATACGCGCGCGGCACCAAAAAACCGCCCGGGGTGCCGCGCGCCTCGGCGCGGGCATCCCCGGGCGGTCGTCGCCGGACCGCGGTCCGGCCGACGGCCTACTTGTTGCCCGACAGGGCGTTGACGTCCGACAGGACGTGCGAGACCGGTTCGTCGCCCTTGGCCTGGGTCGAGTTCTCGGTGCACTGCTGGTTCTGCGGCGCGGACAGGATCGGCACGTCCTGCGCGACGCCGACGGCGGCGATGATGCCGAGGATGCCCTGGGCGTTGAGCTTGGCGGGCAGTCCGACGCAGAGCTTGTTGAGGGAGCTCTGCACCAAAGTGGCCTGCGGGCTCATCTTGCCCTTGGTCAGCTGGTTGCCGAACGCCTCGTGGGCCCCGTTGCCGCTCAGCGACGTGGTCCCCTGGCCGTCGTCGAGGGCAAGCGCCTGAGGGGCCACCGCCGCGGACGCACCGACGAAGGACGCGGCGACCGCCGCCGCGGCCATTGCCTTCTTGAGCATTTCGCTTTCCTTTCCTGGCTCTTCGCCAAGACACACGTGCATGCCCTCGCATCAACCCGGTCCGCGCCGATCGGTTGCGGGGAATCACCCGTTTCCCCGCTTCCGTATGGGCCATCGGAGTGAACGCCAGCAACCGGTCGGTGCGAGGGACAGTTGAACCAGGGCGCTCCGGTGGACGGGGTTTCTTCAGAAGGGAACAAATACGTGATCAAGAAGGTTCTGGCCTCCGCCGCGGTCGCCGCCTCCGTCGTCGGTGCATCCGCCGCCGCGGCGTCACCGGCCCTGGCCATCGACGACCACCACGGCACCACCTCGTTCAGCGGCAACGGTGCCTCGCAGGCGTTCGGCAACTCCGCGACGTACGGCAACATGAGCCCGCAGATCGCGCTGATCCAGGGTTCGTTCAACAAGCCCTGCATCGCCCTGCCGGCGAAGCTGAACGCGCAGGGGCTGCTCGGCCTCGGCGCCGTCGGCGTGCTGCAGGACGTGCCGATCCTGTCCGCGCCGCAGAACCAGCAGTGCACCGAGAACTCGACCCAGGCCAAGGGCGACGAGCCGCTCTCGCACATCCTGGACGACCTCGACGTGCTGGCCGGCAACGGCTCCAAGTGAGTCCGCGGGGCCCGCACGGGCCCCGCGTCCGGCGGGCCGCCGAGTCTTGGCGGCCCGCCGTTTGCACGCCCCGTCCGACCACCGGAGGGGGGCGTTTGTGAACTCATCGCATTGCACTGCTCCAATCGGGGCAAACACCGCAACTCCGGTGGGGTCTCCGCCGTTGACGATCATGCAGCTCCTCCCCGGAGTCCGCCTTTCGAAAGGGAATGAACATGAAGAAGCTGTGGGCAACCGCGGCTGTCGCCGCCTCCGTCGCCGGTCTCGCCGGGGTGGCGGCCCCCCAGGCCCTCGCCCTCGACGACGGCCACGGCACCACGTCGCTCAGCGGCAACAAGGCCAGCTCCGACTTCGGCAACTCCGCCACGCTCGGCGACCAGAGCCCGCAGCTCTCGCTGGTCCAGGGCTCGCTCAACAAGCCGTGCGTCGGTCTGCCGGTCAAGGCCAACCTGCAGGGGCTGCTCGGCGTCGTCGCCGTCGGCGTGCTGCAGGACGTGCCGATCCTGTCCGCGCCGCAGAACCAGCAGTGCACCGAGAACTCGACCCAGGCCAAGGGCGACGAGCCGCTCTCGCACATCCTGTCGGACGTCAACGCCCTGTCCGGCAACGGCTGACCGGCCCCTTCCCGCCGCGGCGGGCCACCGGTTCCCCGGTGGCCCGCCGTCCGCGTTTCCTACCCCTTGTAGAGCCGCTCGATCTCCTCGGCGTAGGCTGCCGTCACCGCGTGCCGCTTGACCTTGAGCGACGGCGTCAGCAGCCCGTTCTCCTCGGTGAACTCGCCCTCGACGAGCGCGAAGGCGCGGATGGACTCCGCGCGCGAGACGGCCTCGTTGGCGTAGTCGACCGCCTTCCGCACCTCGGCGCGCAGCCGTTCGTCGCGCACCAGCTCGGCGGCCGGGGTGTCCGGCGGAAGCTTCCGCACCGACAGCCAGTGGGCGACCGCCTCCGGGTCGAGGGTGATCAGCGCGGCGACGAAGGGCCGGTTGTCGCCGACGACCACGCACTGCCCGACCGGCGCGCGGCTGCGCAGCCGGTCCTCCAGGACGGCCGGGGAGACGTTCTTGCCGCCCGAGGTGACGAGGATGTCCTTCTTCCGGCCGGTGATGGTGAGATAGCCGTCCTCGTCCAGGGACCCCAGGTCGCCGGTGGCGAACCAGCCGTCCGCCAGGACCGCGTCCGTGGCCCGCCGGTTGTTCCAGTACGACCCGAAGACCACCCCGCCTTTGACCAGCACTTCCCCGTCGTCGGCGAGGCGTACGGCGACACCGGGGACCGGCAGGCCGACCGTGCCGGGGCGGGGGGCGAGCGGGGGCACGATGGTGGCGGCGGCCGTGGTCTCGGTCAGGCCGTAGCCCTCGTAGACGACGATGCCGGCCGCGTGGAAGAACAGGTTGAGATCGCGGTCCAGCGGGGAGCCGCCGCTGATGGCGTACCGCATCCGGCCGCCCAGCTCCTTGCGGATGCGGCGGTAGACCAGCAGGTCGTACAGCGCCCAGGCGGCGTACAGGCCGGGTCCCGGGCCCTTGCCGGTGCCGAGGAACTTCCGCAGGGACGCCTCGCCGAAGCGGACGGCGATCCGCTCGGCGCGGTCGAAGGAGGCGGCCCGGCCGATCTTCTCGGCGGTGGCGCGCCCGGTGTCGTGGATCTTCTCGAAGAGGTACGGCACCCCGACCAGGAAGGTGGGCCGGAACTCCTTGAGGGCGGGCCGCAGTTCGTCCGGTCTGACGCTCGGGAAGTGACCGGTCTCGATGCGGGCCAGCAGGCAGGCCAGCTGGAGGGTGCGGCCGAGGATGTGGGCGAGCGGCAGGAAGAGCAGGGTGGTGGCGGCCTCGCCGGTGACGGCCTGGAAGACCGGGTGCAGCAGTTCGACGGTGTTGGCGGCCTCGGCGTGCAGATTGGCGTGGGTGAGGACGCAGCCCTTGGGCCGGCCCGTGGTGCCGGAGGTGTAGCAGACGGTCGCGATGGCGCCGGGGGTCAGCGCGGCCCGGCGGGCGGCGAGTTCCTCGTCGGGGACGTCGCGGCCGAGGGCGGTGAGGTCGGCGAGGGCTCCGGCGTCGAGCTGCCACAGGCGCGGTGGGCGGGCGTGGCCCGCGGTGCCGGTGGTGACCGTGGTCGCGTTCTCGGCGGTCTCGGTGACGACGTACCGGGCGCCGGAGTCGCGGACGATCCACTCCAGTTGCTCGGCGGAGGAGGTGGGGTAGACGGGCACGGACTGGCCCCCGGCGGCCCAGACGGCGAAGTCCAGGACGGTCCACTCGTAGCGGGTCCGGGACATGAGCGCGACCCGGCCGCCCGGTTCGAGGCCGGCCGCGATCAGCCCCTTGGCGACGGCGGCGACCTCGGCGGCGAACGCGGCCGCCGTCACCGGCCGCCAGGCCCCCTGCGCCTGGCGCCGGAACAGCACCGCGTCCGGCGTCTCGGCCGCGTGCGCGAAGGGCAGGTCGGCCATGGAGCCGGTGGTCAGCGGGGGCGCGAGCGGGGAGGCACGGACCTCGCGGACCGTGCCGTCGGCATCCCTGACGATCTCCACCGAGCCGCGCGCCGCCAGGTCGGTGCGCTGCCGTGCCCGCTTCAGATCCCTGCGTACGCCCATGGCGGCTCCCGGCTCTGCCCTGCGAAGGTCCTTGCCGGGGCGCAACTTACTCGCAAGTAAGGAAAGGTCAATGGGGTGCGCGCGACCTTGTGGCCGGGTCAGTCCTCCGGATCGGTACGGCTCGCCTGGCGGATGGCGTCGGCGAGGGCCCGTACGTCCTGGTCCTCCGTCCTCGTCGCCAGCGCGGCGGCCCTGGTGGCGAGGTGAGGCAGGCCCGGGGCGCCCGGGAGGGCGGGACCGGCGCGCAGGCCGTCGGCGCGCAGGGCGTCGGCGAAGTAGGCGGCGACCGCGGTGGCCTGGAAGCGGGGGCTCGCCTCCCACACCGAGCCGGCCAGGGCGCCGGTCTCCAGCGCGCCGGAGGCCTCGTGCGGGGCGCGGGTGCGCGGGTCGAGCCAGCGGACGGTCGCCGTGGCGAGGTGACCGTGGGCCCCGGGGCGGGTGTGGACCGCGTAGAGGGCGGTCACGGTGTGGCCGGGGCCCACCTCGCCGCCGTCGACGTGGTCGTCGCGGAAGTCCTTGTCGGCGACCTTGCGGTCGTCGTAGCTGACGAGCCGGAAGGCGGTGACGGTGTCCGGGTCGAAGGCGACCTGGGCCTTGGCGTCGCGCGCGGTCAGCTCGATGTTCTGCGGGAGCTGCTCGCACAACACCGTGCGGGCCTGCTCGGCGTCGGAGACGTAGACGGTGTGGCCGTCGCCCTTGTCGGCGAGGCGCTCCATGAGGGCGTCGCCGTAGTCGCTGCCGACGCCCACGCCGAAGAGGGTGATGCCGTGTTCGCGGCGGGCGCCGTCGATGCGGCGCAGGATGGCGTCCGCGCTGGTGTCGCCTTCGTTGGCGAGGGCGTCGGAGACGAGGACGACCCGGTTGACGGCGCCCTTGCGCAGGCCCTTCACGGCGGTGGCGTATCCCGTCTCGACGCCCGCGCCGAGATTGGTGGAGTACTGGGGTTGCAGACCGTCGACGGCGTCGTGGACCGCGCCGCGGTGGCCGCCGAGCCGGGTCATCGGCAGGACGGTCTCGGCGCGGTCGCTGAAGGTGACGACGGCCACCGAGTCGTCGTCGCGCAGCCGGTCCGTCATGGTGTTCAGGGACCGCTTCGCGAGGTCGAGGCGGCCGGGTTCGCCCATGGAGCCGGAGACGTCGATGACGAAGGTGAGGGCGGCGGGCGGGCGTTTCCCGGCCGGTTCGGCGGCCCGGGTGGCGAGCCCGACCCGGACGAGGGACCAGCCGGGCCGGCCGGTGCGGGCGCCGTCGACGGTCACCGTGAAGCCGTTGCCGTCCGGCCGCGGGTAGTCCTGGCGGAAGCTGTTGACGAACTCCTCGGGCCGGACGGTCGACGGGTCGGGCCTGCGGCCGTCGGCGAGGGTGCGGCGGGCGTAGGTGTAGGAGGCGGTGTCGACGTCGAGCGCGAAGGTGGACAGCTTCCCGGAGGACCGCTCGGGCCCGGCCCCGGTGACGCTCCGGCCGGGCCCGGGCGCCGGCTGCCCCGCGCTGTCGGCCCTGCCCACCGCACCCTGCTGCCTTTCACCCGCGGAACAGGACGTCAGCAGCAAGCCTGCGGCGAGCGCGAGGGTGAGCGCGAACAGCGGGCGAGCCCCTCGAGGCCGGGGCCGTATCCCGGGCGAAGGTGCGCGCCTCTGCTGGGGATACGGCCCCGGCAGAGACGCGCGCGCCCCGCGAGGCCAGGGCCGCGTGGCCCACAGGAAGCCGCGAGCCGCCCGACGCCGAGGACCCTGCGGGGCCCGGCGAGCCGACGGGTTCCGGGCCACCCGACCGAACGGGCCGACGGCCCCGACCAGAACCCCCGCCTCCGGCCTGCTCCCGACCTCCAGCAGCACATCGCGCTCGAGCGCCGACCCGGTCGCCGCCCCCGCCTCCGGCCCACTCCCGGCCTCCGTCCGCGCCCCGCGCCCGGGTACCGGCCCGGCCCCCGCCTCCGGCCCACTCCCGTCCCCCACCTCCGGCCTGCTCCCGGCCCCCACCTCCGGCCTGCTCCCGACCTCCGGCAGCGCGCCGCGCTCGAGCGCCGACCCGGTCGCGGCCTCCAACCGCGCCCCTCGCCCGGGTACCGGCTCGGTCGCGGCCCCCGCATGCGTGGCCCGTCGTCCCCCTGTGTCCTTCCCCGGTCGGCCGTCTGTCCGCCTCGCCGAGCTGTTGCCTGTCATCTCGCCAACCCCCTGAGCCAGTTGAGGACGAACCTGTCGCGCGACTCGTCCCGACTGTGACGGTGCGGGGGTGTGGAACGTGCGGGCCGGGGTGTTGCGGATGGGTCTCGAAGCGGGCACGGTGGCGGGCCGCCGAGACCCGTGGGTGACCCTCCGGTGACCTAGGACACGATGTCCTTGCGGGCGAAACCCCGGAAGGCCAGGGCGAACAGCACCAGGGCGTACGTTATGGAGATCGCGGTGCCCTGGATCATGCCGGACCACTCCGGACGGGGCTGGACGGCGTCGGCCCAGGCGAACTGCCAGTGCGCGGGCAGGAAGTCGCGCCAGTGGCCGAGCGCGGTGACCGCGTCCAGGACGTTGCCGACGATGGTCAGGCCGACCGCGCCGCCCACCGCGCCGAGCGGTGCGTCGGTCTTCGTCGACAGCCAGAACGCCAGCCCGGCGGTGACCAGTTGGGACACGAAGATGTACGCCACGGTCACCGCGAGCCGCTGCACCGCCGTCCCGGTGTCCAGCGCGCCGCCCGTCGGTATCTGCAGCGGACCCCAGCCGTAGGCCGCCGTGCCGACCGCGAGGGCGATGACCGGGAGCAGGATCATCGCGGCGAGGCTCAGTGCGAGCGCCACGACCAGCTTGGACCACAGCAGCCGGACGCGGGGGACGGGCGCGGCGAGCAGGTAGCGCAGGGAGGACCAGCCGGCCTCGGAGGCGACGGTGTCCCCGCAGAACAGGGCGACCGGGATCACGAGCAGGAAGCCGGCCGAGACGAACAGGTTCACCGCGGCGAAGTTGGCGCCGGACGCGGTGGCCGTGTCCATCAGGGTGATCTCGCCGTTGCGGCCGGACGGGCCGCCGCCGATCGCGAAGGCGATCACCAGCACGAACGGCAGCAAGGCGAGGACGGCGCCCATGACCAGGGTGCGGCGCCGCTTGAGCTGGCGGACCAGCTCGACCCGCACGGGGAGCGTATGGCCCGCCCGGTAACCGGAGGCCGCCTCGGTGAGCGTGCTCATGCTGATCCTCCGATCAGGGTGAGGAAGGCGTCTTCCAGTCGGCGGTGTGGGCCGACCGAGGCGACCGGCACCTCGAGCCGCACCAGCTCCGCGACCAGCCGCTCGGCCGTGCCGCCGGTCTCCAGCCGGATCAGCAGCCCGTCGTCGGTGCGCACGGCGGAGGCGACGCCGGGCAGCGCGGCCACCTTCTCCACGACCGGCTCCTCCACCGGCGTGGCGGTGCCGACGAGCAGCGTGTCGCCGGAGCCGACGATCTCGCCGACCGGGCCGGCCTGGACGAGCCGGCCGCGGTCCATCACCACCAGGTGCGTGCAGGTCTGCTCGACCTCGGCGAGGAGATGGCTGGAGACGATCACCGTGCGTCCGGCGGCGGCGTAGCGGATCATCACCTGGCGCATCTCGCGGATCTGGGGCGGGTCGAGGCCGTTGGTGGGTTCGTCGAGGATGAGCAGGTCGGGAAGGCCGAGCATGGCCTGGGCGATGGCGAGGCGCTGGCGCATGCCCTGCGAGTAGGTGCGCACCGCGCGGGCGAGCGCGTCGCCGAGCCCGGCGATCTCCAGCGCCTCGTCCAGGTGGGCGTCCTCGGGCGGGCGGCCGGTGGCCCGCCAGTACAGCTGGAGGTTCTCCCGGCCGGACAGGTGCGGCAGGAAGCCCGCGCCCTCGACGAAGGCGCCGACCCGGGAGAGCACGGGCGCGCCGGGGCGGATGGCGTGGCCGAAGACGCGGATCTCGCCGTCGTCCGGGGTGATCAGGCCCATCAGCATGCGCAGGGTGGTGGTCTTGCCCGCGCCGTTGGGGCCGAGCAGGCCGAGCACCTGGCCCTGCTCGACGCGGAAGGACAGCTCGCGCACCGCGTACCGGTCGGCGGACTTCGCGTACCGCTTGCTCAGGCCGCTGATCACCAGCGGGACGTCGGCCAGAGCGGGGTCGGGTGCGGGGCCGGCCGTGCGGCGGCGGGCGGTGAGCAGCAGGGCGAGCGCGACCGCCGCGCCGGCCGCGGGGAGCCACCAGACCCAGGCGGGCAGGGGGGCCGCGGCCGTGGTGACGGCGGGGGCCGTCGGCACGCTCAGGCCTCCCTTGAGGGAGACGGTGTAGGTGGCCGGAGCGGCCGGTGAGGCGTAGCCGAGGTCGGTGGAGGCGAGGACCAGGCGGAGCCGGTGGCCCTTCTGCACCTGGTGGTCGATCGCCGGGAGGGTGACCGTGACGTCCTTGCCGGCCCGGACGCCGGTCACCCGGAAGGGGGCGACGAGCTGGGACGGCAGCACCTGCCGGGCGCCGTCGGGGCCGACGTCGTAGACCTTGCCGAACAGGACGGCGTCGTCGCTGGTGGAGGTGATGTGGACGGTCGCGGTCGGGGCGCCGGTGATCTGCAGGTCGCGGGTGAGCGGCGCCGAGTCGAACTTCGCGTACTGGCCGGGGAAGTCGAGGGAGACGCCGAGGCCGAGCGCGGACAGCTGGGTGAGGCCGCCGGAGCCGCCGAGGCCGGGCAGCGCGGAGACGCCGGGCGGGCTGGCGCCTGCCGGGTTGGTGACGTGCTGGGCGCCGCCGGTGAGCGGGATGTCGCGCGGGTGGCTGCGCAGGCCGGGGTAGGCGCCGGCGCTCGCGCCGCGCAGCTGGGCGGTGCCGTCGGTGGAGTTCACGCCGCCGGTGCGGGTGATCCGGAAGACCGGGCCGGTGGCGGCGCTTCCGTCGCCCTTCAGATACCGGTCGAACCACGCACGCACGCGTGCCTGCACCCGGCCGGTCTCCATGTCGCCGCCGTCGTGGCCGCCGGCGATCCAGTCGACGTCCACCGGCGCGCCGTTCGCCCGGATCGCCTTCTCGGCGGCGTCGGACTGGGCGAGGGTGAACAGGGAGTCCGTCTGGCCCTGCAGCAGCAGGGTGGGGACCTTGATGCGGGAGCCGACGGCGGACGGCGAGCGCTCCTGGAGGAGCGTGCGGGCGGCCGCGTCCGGGGTGCCGGACTCGGCGACCCTGTCGTACATCCGGCACAGGACCGGCTCGAAGCGGGCGCAGCCGCCGCCGGTGTTGAAGAAGACGCCGGCCCACAGCTTCTTGAACACGCCGTCCGGGAACAGGGCGTCCGCGAGGTTCCAGTAGGTGATGGCCGGGGCGATGGCGTCGACCCGGTGGTCGTATCCGGCGGTGAGCAGCGAGACGGCGCCGCCGTAGGAGCCGCCGGCCATGCCCACGCGCGGGTCGCCCGGCTTGTCGAGCTGGACCTCGGGGCGCCTCGCCAGCCAGTCGAGGAGCCGGGAGACGTCGGCGACCTCGGCCTTCGGGTCGTTGAGCCCGATCTTTCCGGTCGACCTGCCGAAGCCGCGCGCGGACCAGGTCAGGACCGCGTATCCGTCGCGGGCGAGGTCCTCGGCCTGGGCGCGCATGTCGTCCTTGCTGCCGCCGAAGCCGTGCGCCAGCAGGACGGCCGGGTGCCGGCCGGGGCCGGCGGGGGTGAAGAACGAGGTGTCCAGGCGCACCCCGTCGACCGCCATGACCTGATCGGTGCGGTGCACCGGCGGCGTGTCGCCGGACGCTGCGGCCGTCCAGGTGCCGGCCCCGGCGAGCACCACGACGGCGGCCGCGGCGGCGAGCAGCCGGCGCGGCCCCTTCAGCAGCCCCCGCACCGAGGGCAGGCGCTGCCTCATCCGCCCCCGGAGAGGCCCCTGGCGAAGATCCATGCCTCAACGGTACGGGCCGCCACCGACAACCGGGCGAGCCGGTGGGCTGAACCCCCGCCCCTCCCCCGGGAGTACGGGACCTGTCCGGCGTACACCAGCCGTGGTACGAAGAGCCATGGAGATCCGGAAGGCCGGTACGGTCGCCGACGTCGCCGCCGCCGAGCATCTGTTCGATCATCCGGTGCGTCCCGAGTGGGCGGAGCGTTTCCTCACCACCGCCGGGCACCATCTGCTGCTGGCGTACGAGGAGGGCGCCGTGGCCGGCTTCGTCAGCGGCGTGGAGACCGTGCACCCCGACAAGGGCGCCGAGATGTTCCTCTACGAGCTGGCCGTCGGCGAGCCGTACCGGCGCCGGGGCATCGGGCGGGCGCTCGTCCTGCGACTGGCCGCGCTGGCCCGGGAGCGGGGCTGCTACGGCATGTGGGTCGGCGTCGACGCCGGAAACGACGTCGCCCTTGCCGCGTATCGCAGTGCGGGCGGCAAGGGCGACGGGACGTGCACCGTGGTGACGTGGGACTTCTGAGGCGCTAGGCCTGGGCCTGCTCGGCCTGGACGTCCTCCGGCAGGGACACCAGCCAGCGGGTCTCGCGGCGCGGGCGGAGGTAGAAGGCCCAGTAGAGGGTGGCGACGGCGGTGATGCCGCCGGTCCAGATCAGGTAGGAGACGTCCTGCTCGACCAGGACGTAGAGCAGGACGGCGATCAGCAGGACGGGCACCGCGGGCCACAGGGGCATGCGCCAGGCCGTACGGCCGCGGTGCGCGCCGCGCCGGCAGAGCAGCGAGGCGATGGCGACCAGCAGGTACAGGCCGGTGACGGCGACGCCGGTGACGCCGTAGAGGGTGTCGAGGTTGACGAAGCAGAGGAAGGCGCCGGGGACGCCGACGACGAGGGTGGCGACCCAGGGGGAGCCGAACCGGCCGAGCTTGGCGAGGGCGTCGTTGACCGGCCGCGGCCAGGCCTTGTCGCGGGCGGAGGCGAACAGGACGCGGGAGTTCTGGATGACCATGACGATGCCCGCGTTGATGATCGCCAGCGCGACGCACAGGCTGACGAAGGTGCCGACGGCCGAGTCGCTCCAGGCGATGACCATGCTGGAGATGTCGCCGCCGGTCAGGGTCTTCAGGTCGCCGGCGCCGAGGGTGATCGCCACGACCGGGACCAGGATGACGATGCTGGAGATGGCGAGCGTGGCGAGGACGGTGCGGGCGACGCTGCGGCGCGGGTTCTCCAGCTCCTCGGAGAGGTAGATGGCGGTGGAGAAGCCCTGGGTGGCGAACAGGGCGATGGCGAGCCCGGACAGGACCATCATGGCCGTCACCGGGTTGACGTGGGCGTGTTCGCCGGCCACGTGCAGCGAGCCGACGAGGCTGCCCGCGCCGCGGTGGGTGTGGGTGAAGCCGAGCAGGGCGACCACGCCGGCGGCGACGACCTCCAGGACCAGGAAGATGCCGGTGATCCAGGCGTTGGCGCGCAGGTCGAGCAGGCCGGCGAGGGTGGCCGCGATCATCACTCCGGCGCCCGTCATGGACGGGTCGAGGTGGACGATCGGGGCGAGGTAGTCGGCGGTGCCCATCGCGATGACCGGAGGGACGATCATCACCACGAGCAGCGACATCACGAAGGCCAGCCAGCCGGCGAGCCGTCCGGCGAGGGTGGAGACGATGGCGTACTCGCCGCCCGCGCTGGGGATGAGGGTGCCCAGCTCGGAGTAGCAGAAGGCCACGGGGATGCACAGGAGTGCGCCGATGGCGATGCAGAGCGCCGTCGCCGTGCCCAGGCTGGAGAACAGGTCGGGCACGATCACGAAGAGCGTGGAGGCGGGCGTGACGCAGGACAGCGTCAGCAGCGTGCCGCCGACGACACCGATGGAACGCTTCAGGCCCGGGGACGGGGCCGTCGCGGTGTCGATCACGGACTTCTGGACGGTGTCGGTCATACGGCGATTCCGATCGACTCGTGAGACTGAGGGTGGGTTCGGGAGCGCTATCGCCTCCGGCGGATCGTCGTACGTGTCTGTCGCCCGCTCCCGGCGCCCATAGGGAACCCCGACGAAAACCGCCTCGTCAATGGGGGTTTACCTACGGAATCCGCAGTTGCGGAGGGTCGTACGCCACATCACTTTCCTAGGCCGCGACACCCTATTGGCGTATCCATCAAGCCTTGAGCGAGTGTGACCTTGCTTTCGAAGGCCATCTCCGCGAAACCCCTTCGTCATCCGTTTCGTCCTGCGTGAACGGGAACCGCAGCGAAGGTTTCAAAAAAATGTCAGGCCGTCCGGAATCCGGACGGCCTGACGACGTGCTGGGACTACGGTCAGTGGTTCCGCGGGAAGCCGAGGTCCACGCCCGCCGGGGCGTCGGCCGGGTCGGGCCAGCGCGTGGTGACGACCTTGCCGCGCGTGTAGAAGTGCGTGCCGTCGTTGCCGTAGATGTGGTGGTCGCCGAAGAGCGAGTCCTTCCAGCCGCCGAAGGAGTGGTAGCCCACCGGCACCGGGATCGGGACGTTCACGCCGACCATGCCGGCCTCGATCTCCAGCTGGAAGCGGCGGGCCGCGCCGCCGTCCCGGGTGAAGATCGCGGTGCCGTTGCCGAACGGCGAGGCGTTGATGAGGGCCACACCCTCCTCGTACGTCTCCGCGCGCAGCACGCACAGCACCGGGCCGAAGATCTCGTCCTGGTAGGCCTTCGCGGAGGTGGGCACCTTGTCCAGCAGCGAGATGCCGATCCAGTGGCCGTCCTCGTGGCCCTCGACGGTGTAGCCGGTGCCGTCGAGCACCACCTCGCAGCCCTCGGCGGCGGCGCCCGCCACATAGGAGGCCACCTTGTCGCGGTGCGCCTTGGTGATCAGCGGGCCCATCTCGGACGTCGGGTCGTTGCCCGGACCGATCTTGATCTTCTCGGCGCGCTCGCGGATCTTCTCCACCAGCGTGTCGCCGATCGAGCCGACCGCGACGACGGCGGAGATGGCCATGCAGCGCTCGCCGGCCGAGCCGTAGGCGGCGCTCACGGCCGCGTCGGCCGCCGCGTCCAGGTCGGCGTCCGGCAGGACCAGCATGTGGTTCTTGGCGCCGCCCAGGGCCTGCACCCGCTTGCCGTTCGCGGCGGCGGTGGTGTGGATGTAGCGGGCGATCGGGGTCGAGCCGACGAAGGAGACCGCCTTGACGTCCGGGTGCTCCAGCAGGCGGTCGACGGCCACCTTGTCGCCGTGCACGACGTTGAAGACGCCGTCCGGCAGACCCGCCTCGGCCAGCAGCTCGGCGAGCTTGAGGGAGGCCGACGGGTCCTTCTCGCTCGGCTTCAGCACGAACGTGTTGCCGCACGCGATCGCGATCGGGAACATCCACATCGGGACCATCGCCGGGAAGTTGAACGGCGTGATGCCGGCGACGACACCGAGCGGCTGGCGGATGGAGGAGACGTCCACACGGCTCGCGACCTGCGTCGACAGCTCGCCCTTCAGCTGGACGTTGATCCCGCAGGCCAGGTCCACGATCTCCAGACCGCGCGCGACCTCACCCAGCGCGTCCGAGTGCACCTTGCCGTGCTCGGCGGTGATCAGCTCGGCGATCTCGTCGCGGTGGGCGTCGAGCAGCGCCCGGAACCGGAAGAGGATGGTGGTCCGCTGGGCCAGCGAGGACTGGCCCCAGGTCGTGAAGGCGTCCTTGGCGGCGGCGACCGCCGCGTCCACCTCCTCCACCGACGCGAACGCGACCTTCGTGGTGACCGCGCCGGTCGCCGGGTCGGTGACCGGCCCGTACGTACCCGACGCGCCGTCGACGGTCTTCCCGCCGATCCAGTGGTTGACGATCTTCGTCATGCCCCAGTACTCCTTGCTCACAGATGGCGGCGTCGGGTCGAGACGTGCCGTTCGTACAGCTCACGTGCCTTGACCGCGGACGGTCGGGTCGCGGTCTCGGCCACAGGAACATCCCACCAGGCCTGCGCCGGAGGCGCGCCCGACACAGTGTCGGACGTTTCGGTCTCCACGTAGACACATGTGGGAGTGTCGGCGGTGCGCGCCTCGGCGAGCGCCGCGCGCAGCTCCCGTACGGTCTTCGCGCGCAGCACCCGCATCCCCAGGCTGGCGGCGTTGGCGGCGAGGTCGACGGGCAGCGGGGCGCCCGTGTACGTGCCCTCGGCCGTCGGGAACCGGTAGGCGGTGCCGAACCGTTCGCCGCCCACCGACTCCGAGAGCCCGCCGATGGACGCGTACCCGTGGTTCTGCACCAGCAGGATCTTGATCGCGACGCCCTCCTGCACGGCCGTCACGATCTCCGTCGGCATCATCAGATACGTGCCGTCGCCGACCAGCGCCCACACGTTCCGCTCCGGCGCGGCGAGCTTCACGCCGAGCGCGGCCGGGATCTCGTAGCCCATGCAGGAGTAGCCGTACTCCAGGTGGTACTGGTCCACCGACCGCGCCCGCCACAGCTTGTGCAGATCGCCGGGCAGCGAGCCGGCCGCGTTGATGATGATGTCGGACTCGTCCACCAGGGCGTCCAGGGCGCCGATGACCTGCGGCTGGGTGGGCCGTACGTCCGGCTCCTCGGCCTCGAAGCAGGCGTCGACGCGCTGCTCCCAGCGCTCCTTGTCCTCGGTGTACTCGGTGACGTAGGAGTCGGCGACCCGGTGGCCGTGCATCTGCAGCCGCTCGGTCAGTTCCTCCAGGCCGCTGCGGGCGTCGGCGACCAGCGGAAGTCCGGCCAGCTTGTGGCCGTCGAAGGCCGCGATGTTGAGGTTGAGGAAGCGGACGTCCGGGTTCTCGAAGAGGGTGCCGGAGGCGGTGGTGAAGTCGGTGTACCGGGTGCCGGCGCCGATCACCAGGTCCGCGGTGCGGGCCAGCTCGTCGGCGGTCGCGGTGCCGGTGTGGCCGATGCCGCCGACGTCCTGCGGGTGGTCGTACCGCAGGGAGCCCTTGCCGGCCTGGGTGGAGGCGACCGGGATGCCGGTGGCCTCGGCGAACTCGGCGAGGGCCGTCTCGGCGCGGCTGTGGTGCACCCCGCCGCCCGCGACGATCAGGGGCCTGCGTGCGGCGCGGATCGCCCGGACCGCCTCCGCCAGCTCGGCCGGGTCCGCGCCCGGCCGCCGTACGGTCCACACCCGCTCGGCGAAGAACTCCTCCGGCCAGTCGAACGCCTCCGCCTGCACGTCCTGCGGCAGGGCGAGGGTGACCGCGCCGGTCTCCACCGGGTCGGTGAGGACCCGCATGGCCTGCAGCGCGCTCGGGATCAGGGCCTCCGGGCGGGTGATGCGGTCGAAGTACCTCGACACCGGGCGCAGGGTGTCGTTGACCGACACGTCGCCCGCGTACGGCACCTCCAGCTGCTGCAGCACCGGGTCGGCGGGGCGGGTGGCGAAGACGTCGCCGGGCAGGAGCAGCACCGGGAGGTGGTTGATGGTGGCGAGCGCGGCGCCGGTGACCAGGTTGGTGGCGCCGGGGCCGATCGACGTCGTCACCGCGTGCGTGGACAGGCGGTTGGACTGGCGGGCGTAGCCGACGGCCGCGTGCACCATGGACTGCTCGTTGCGGCCCTGGTGGTACGGCATGACGTCCGCGTACTCGACCAGCGCCTGGCCGAGCCCCGCGACATTGCCGTGGCCGAAGATGCCCCAGGTGGCGCCGATCAGCCGGCGCCGCTCGCCGTCGCGTTCGGTGTACTGGGCCGCCAGGAACCGGACCAGCGCCTGGGCGACGGTCAGCCGGGTCGTCGTCATCGGTACCCCTCCGTGTGGTCCGGGTGGAAGCAGATCCGCCACTCGCGGGTCTGGCCCGGGCCCGCCATGACGTTCAGGTAGTACATGTCGTGCCCGGGCTGGGCGATGGACGGGCCGTGCCAGCCGTCGGGGACGAGGACCGTGTCGCCGGAGCGGACCTCGGCGAGGACGTCCGCGCCGCCCGCACGGGAGGGGAAGACCCGCTGGTAGCCGAGGCCGTTGGGGCCGTCGATCTCGAAGTAGTAGATCTCCTCCAGCTCGGACTCCTCGCCCGGCCGGTGCTCGTCGTGCTTGTGCGGCGGGTACGACGACCAGTTGCCGCCCGGGGTGATCACCTCGACGGCGATCAGCCTGTCGCAGTCGAAGGAGTCCGCGGAGGCGAAGTTGCGCACCGTGCGGGCGCAGGTGCCGCTGCCGCGCTGTTCGACGGGGACCTCCGGCGCGGGGCCGTAGCGGGCGGGGAGTCGTCGCTCGCACTTCGCTCCTGCCAGGGCGAAGCGGCCTCCCGCGCCGGAGGCGATCTGGACCCGGGCGTCCCGGGGAACGTACGCGAAGTCGGAGACGTCCGCGAACACGCTGTCCCGGCCCAGGAGTTGGAACTCGTCCTGCTCCCCTGTCGCGGTCTCGATTTGTACGGTACATCCGCCTTCCAGCGGAAGCACGATCCACTCGCTGTCCCCGGTGGTGAACGTATGACTGCCGCCGGGCGCCGACTCGACCACGCGCAGGCTGCTGTAAGACCAGCCGGCCGCCTTGGGGCCGATGTCGACGGCGTACCGGGCGTTCGCGGTGGCGCCCCTGGGCAGATGCAGATCGGTGCTGGTCATGCGGCCCTCACAGCAGTCCTACGGCGGTGTCCACGGCGGCGGCCACGTCGCCGTCCGCCGGGTACAGCAGCGAGCGGCCGACCACCAGGCCGCGCACGGTGGGCAGTTGCAGCGCGCCGCGCCATTTCTCGTACGCGGCGACCTGGCTCTCGGGCGAGTCGCCGATGTCCCCGCCGAGCAGCACGGCCGGCAGCGTGGAGGTCTCCATGACCCGGGCCATGTCGTCGGGGTCGTCGGTGACCGGCACCTTCAGCCAGGTGTAGGCGGAGGAGCCGCCGAGGCCGGAGGCGATGGCGATGGAGCGGGTGACCGCCTCGGCGGACAGGTCGTTGCGCACCCTGCCCTCGGGGGTGCGGCGGCTGATGAACGGCTCGACGAACACCGGCAGCCGGCGCGCGGCCATCTCGTCGATGGCGCGGGCGGTGGACTCCAGGGTGGTCAGGGAGCCGGGGTCGTCGTAGTCGATGCGCAGCAGCAGCTTGCCCGCGTCGAAGCCGAGCCGCTGGATGTCCTCGGGGCGGTGCCCGGTGAAACGGTCGTCCAGCTCGAAGCTGGCGCCCTGCAGTCCGCCCCGGTTCATGGAGCCCATGACCACCTTGTGGTCGAGGGCGCCGAGCAGGAGCAGGTCGTCCAGGATGTCGGCGGTGGCGAGGACGCCGTCGACACCGGGCCGGGACAGCGCGAGGCAGAGGCGCCCGAGCAGGTCGGCACGGTTCGCCATGGCGAGCTTGCGGTCACCGACGCCGAGGGCTCCCCGGGCGGGGTGGTCGGCGGCGACGATCATCAGCCTGCCGTTCTCGTTCAGCAGCGGCCTGCGGGCACGACGGGCGGCGGCCTCGGCGATCGCCTCCGGGTGGCGGGTGCGGATCCGGACGAGTTCGGTGACGTCGATCTCGGCGGGCGTGGCGCGGGGGACGCCTGTGGGGGGTGCGGGCGCGGCGCCCTCGCGGGGAGCCGTCGCGGTGCCTTCGCTGGGCGCGGGGCTTTCCGGGCCGGCGCCTGCTCCGTCGCCCGTGTGGGTGCCCGTCACCCGGCCGGCCCTCACTGGACCGCTCCGGCGTCGAGCGCGGCGGCCACCTCGTCCGGGGTGGGCATCGCCGAGGAGCATTCCAGCCGGGAGGCGACGATGGCGCCGGCCGCGTTGGCGTGCCGCATGACCGTCTCCAGGTCCCAGCCTTCGAGGAGTCCGTGGCACAGGGAGCCGCCGAAGGCGTCTCCGGCGCCGAGGCCGTTCAGGACGGTGACGGGCAGCGGCGGGACCTCCGCCGAGTCGCCCGAAGCGCTGACGGCGAGAACACCCTTGGGTCCCTGCTTGACCACGGCGACCTCCGCCCCGGCGGCGAGCAGCGCGCGGGCGGCGGCATGCGGCTCGCGTTCCCCGGTCGCCACCTCGACCTCGTCCAGGTTGCCGACGGCGACCGTGGCGTGCCGCAGGGCCTCGGCGTAGAAGGGGCGCGCCGCGTCGGGGTCCCGCCAGAACATCGGGCGCCAGTCGAGGTCGAACACCGTGATGCCGGACTTGGCCCGGTGGGCCAGGGCCGCGAGGGTCGCCGTACGGCTGGGCTCCTCGCTCAGGCCGGTGCCGGTCATCCAGAAGATGCGGGCGGCGCGGACCGCGTCCAGATCCAGCTCATGGGCGTCGATCTCCAGGTCCGGCGCCTTGGGCTGCCGGTAGAAGTAGAGGGGGAAGTCGTCCGGCGGGAAGACCTCGCAGAAGGTGACCGGGGTCGGCAGCCCCGGGACGGGGGTGACCCAGCGGTCGTCGACGCCGAAGCCGCGCAGCGCCTCGTGCAGATAGGCGCCGAACGGATCGTCGCCCGTACGGGTGATCACGGCGGTGCGCCGGCCGAGTCGGGCCGCGGCGACCGCCACGTTCGTCGCCGACCCGCCGAGGAACTTGCCGAACGACGACACCTGGGCGAGCGGGACACCGGTCTGCAGCGGGTAGAGGTCCACTCCGATCCGCCCCATGGTGATCAGGTCGTAGGCCATCGGCTTCCCTTCGTCATGGCTCTCCCCGGCTTTCTAGTCCCGCACGCCGAGCCCTGTCAATGTTTTGTCCGGACATTCGGACCAGCTCTTGTCACCGCTTTCCGGCCACCGCCGCGAAAGCGCCTCCGGCGGACACGGCAACGCGCCCCGCCGATGCCCCGGCGCACGCCTTTGCGGCGGACGTGTCACAAACACCTCCTTCCTGTCACACATGTCCCGGGTACGCGGGCTCCCCGTCACACCGTGTCGACAGCCCCTGTCCACCGGCGACCGGGCGTCGTTCACCGGTCGCAGGCTCGCTGATCGCCAGCGCAGCGCCCGGCTCCCCCGACGGCCGCCCCCGGCCGCCGCCGCGGCGCACGCAGGGAGGTGCAACTCATGACCGACCAAAGGCTCTGGTCCTACAAGGAGATCGCGGCGCACATCAGGGTGCAGCCCGACACCGTACGGTCCTATCGCAAGCACGGGCTGCTGCCCCCGCCCGACCGCGTGGAGGGCGGCAAGCCGTACTGGTACGCCGAGACCGTCCACGCCTGGGTCGCCTCACGACCGGGCAACCGGGGCCGGCGCACGGACTGACCTCCCGGAGCCGGGCGGCGCGGGCCTTACGACCGCGGGGGCTCCTCCCGCGGGGCTCACGATCGCGGGCCTTACGACCGCGGGGCCTTCACCCGGCGGGCCTAGGACCGCGGGGCCTTCATCCGCGGGCCTACGACCGTCAGGCCTTCACCCCGCGGGCCTACGACGGTGAGGCCTTCGCCGCCCGGCGGGACTAGGACCGCCGGGCCTTCATCCGCGGGCCTTACGACCGCGGGGCCTTCACCCGCGGGCCTAGGACCGCGGGGCCTTCATCCGCGGGCCTACGACGGTGAGGCCTTCGCCGCCCGGCGAGCCTAGGACCGCCGGGCCTTCATCCGCGGGCCTACGACCGCGGGGCCTACGACCGTCAGGCCTTCACCCCGCGGGCCCACGACCGTGAGGCCTTCGCCGCCCGGCGGGACTAGGACCGCCGGGCCTTCATCCGCGGACCTACGACCGCGGGGCCTTCACCAGGCGGGGCCCACGACCGTGAGGCCTTCGCCGCTCGCCCGGCTGCCGGCCGGCGGAAAATCCCGTGTGCCCCACCGTCCGCGTGGGGCACAGTGCCGACCATGGACTTCTCCGTCAAACCCACGCTGACCGGCCGGAAGACCGTCCTGCGGCCCTTCACCGAGGCCGATGCCGGGGCCATGTGGGAGATCATCGCCGACCCTGAGGTCATCCGCTTCACCTTCGAGCCGTCCACCGACCTCAGCCCGGAACGGCTCCGGTCCTGGTACGGCTCCCGGTCGGCCTCGCCCGACCGGCTCGATCTGGCCGTCACGGACCCCGGGACAGGCGAGGTCCTGGGCGAGGTCGTCCTGTACGCGTACGACCCGGCCGCCCGCAGCTGCACGTTCCGCACCCTCATCGGCCCCCGGGGCCGCGGCCGGGGCGTCGGCACCGAGGCGACCCGGCTGATCGTCGGTCACGGCTTCGAGCAACTCGGCCTGCACCGGATCCAGTTGGAGGTGTACGCCGACAACGCGCGGGCCCTGCGGGTCTACGAGAAGGTCGGCTTCGTGGTCGAGGGCGTACGTCGGGAGGTGCAGCGGCGCGACGGCGCCTGGGCCGACGAGGTGATCATGTCGATCCTGGACCGGGAGTGGGCCGCGCTCAACTCCACGGCTCGATGACCGTGACCCCCGCGCCCGGTGCCGTGCCCATCGCCGCGAGGGCGGCCGGTGTCGCGTCCAGCGGGATGGTGGACGTCACCAGGAGGTCGGGGCGCAGCACACCGGAGCGGACCAGGCGGAGCATCTCGGGGTAGGCGTGGGCGGCCATGCCGTGGCTGCCGAGGAGTTCGAGTTCCAGGGCGATGGCGCGGGCCAGCGGGACGGGGGTGGTGCCGTCGGCCGAGGGCAGCAGCCCGACCTGGACGTGCCGGCCGCGCCGGCGCAGGCCGTTCACGGAGTTCGCGCAGGTGGCGGGCGAGCCGAGGGCGTCCAGGGAGAGATGGGCGCCGCCGTCGGTCAGCTCGCGGACGGCGGCGGCCGGATCGATCACCCCGGTCGCGTCCAGGCACTCGGCGGCGCCGAACTTCCGCGCCAGGGCGAGGGCCTGGGCCGACACGTCGACGGCGACCACGCGCGCACCGGCCGCCGCCGCGATCATCACCGCGGACAGCCCGACGCCGCCGCAGCCGTGCACGGCGACCCATTCCCCCGGCGCCACCCGGCCCTGCTGCACCACCGCGCGGAAGGCGGTGGCGAAGCGGCAGCCGAGAGCGGCGGCGGTGGTGTACGCCATGTCGTCCGGGATCGCGACCAGGTTGACGTCGGCGTGGTCGAGCGCGACGTACTCGGCGAAGGAGCCCCAGTGGTGGAAGCCCGGCTGGGTCTGGCGTTCGCACACCTGCTGGTCGCCGTCGGCGCAGGCCGGACAGGTGCCGCAGGCGCAGACGAACGGCACGGTGACCCGGTCGCCGGGCCGCCATCGGCTGACCCGGGGGCCCACCGCCTCGACGACACCGGCGAGTTCGTGTCCGGGTACGTGCGGCAGCGTGATGTCGGCGTCGTGGCCCATCCAGCCGTGCCAGTCGCTGCGGCAGAGCCCGGTGGCCTCCACGCGGACGACGACGCCGTGCTCCTCGGGCTCCGGGTCGGGTACGTCCCGGACCTCGGCCGGCTCGCCGTACCGCTCGAACACCACCGCGCGCATCCGCACTCCTTTCCGGAACCTCCGCGAAGAGTAGAGGGTCCGGATGGCCGAGGCGCACGGCCGGCTGCACGCCACGATCGTCGGCCGCGTCGAGGACCTGCTCGCCTCCTTCATGCCCGGCGCCTCCCCCGCCGACGTCACCCGCACGGCGCACGTCTGCCTCGCCGCCCTTGGGGGCCCGCCCCATGCCCCCACCAGGCCACCCGGACTGCGCCCCGCGGCGCGGCTGCCTAGAGTGCGGATGAACCGCTCGACATCGACTCGACTCCGCCCAGCCGTCGTCCGAGGGGACCCCCGTGAGCCACTCCCCGCCTCCCGGCGCGCCCAAGGCCCGTATCCCCGGACCCCAGCAGCCGCCACCGCCGTACCCCCGGATCGCCGCGGGCCTGTGGCGGCGGTGTCTGGGCGCAGGGCTCGCCCTGTGGGTGTCGGCCGCGTGGGTCACGTACGAGACGCGGAACAGCACCCTGCTGCCGACACTGATCCTGCTCGGCGGCTTTCTCGTGCCGGTCGTCTTCGTGCTGTGGGCGTACGAGCGGCACGTCCGCGACCTGGGCGTCAGCGCGATCCTCGGCTGTTTCCTGGCCGGCGGCACCCTCGGCGTGCTCGGCGCCTCGCCGCTGGGGTCGTATCCGCTGCACCCCTCCCTCGGCAGGTTCCTCGGCGTCGGCCTGATCGAGGAGGCGGCCAAGCTCGGGGCGCTGGTGTTCGTGCTGCGCCGGCAGCCGGGTATCCGCGGGATGCGCGCCGGACTGGTGCTCGGCGCGGCCGTCGGTTTCGGCTTCGCCGCCCCGGAGAGCGTGGGGCACGCCTTCGGTGCGGTCACCTCCACGAGCGGCGCCGGTCTGCGCGCGCTGCTTCAGACGGAGATCCCGCGCGGGCTGCTCGCGCCGTTCGGGCACGGGCTGTGGACGGCGATCGCGGGCGGCGCGCTGCTGTCCCGGCGCCGGCTGACCGGGCGTTTCCGCATCACCGCGCCGCTCGTGGGCACCTGTCTCGGCGTCTGCCTGCTGCACGCGCTGGGGGACGCCACGCGCGGCCTCGCCCTGCGGGGGGTGGCCCGGCTGACCGGCGCCGACCCGTTCGCACCGGGGTATCTCGTCCGGCCGGGCGGCGTGCGGGAGCACCTGTTCACGCTGTTCTCGGTCGGCGGGCTCGCGCTCGTCGCGCTGGCCGGGGTCGGCTGGGTGCGGTCGCTGGCGCGCCGGGACGCCTCTTGGTGAGGTACCCCCTAGGGGTATACTGTGAGAAGCGTGGGGTTCCCTCCCGGACCCCACCGGCCTCACACGCCTCGACGAGGAGCAACGACATGACCGCCCACACCGACACACCCGGCTCCGTGACCACCGTCTACAAGGTGACCGGTATGAGCTGTGGCCACTGCGAGGGTTCCGTCTCCGGTGAGATCTCCCAGATCCCCGGCGTCAGCTCGGTGAAGGCCGTCGCGTCCACCGGCGAGGTGACCGTGGTGTCCGAGGCCCCGCTCGACGACGACGCCGTGCGCGCCGCCGTCGACGAGGCCGGCTTCGAGCTGGCCGGCAAGGCCTGAACCCGGCTTTCAGGGCCGAACGCCCCACCTCTCATTCCCGACCGGGCCGTGCCGACCAGCTGATACTGGCTCCGTGCGGCCCGGTCCGATGTCTGGAGTCCGGACATGACCAGCACCATCGCCACGCCCGAGAAGAACGGCGCCGCAACGGCCGGCGCCTCCGAGGTCGAGCTGCTCATCGGCGGGATGACCTGCGCCTCCTGCGCCGCCCGCGTGGAGAAGAAGCTCAACCGGATGGACGGCGTCAGCGCCACCGTCAACTTCGCCACCGAGAAGGCGCGGATCACCTTCGGCGAGGGCGTACGGGTCGCCGATCTGATCGCCACCGTGGAGCGGACCGGCTACACCGCCGAGGAACCCGCGCCGCCCGAGCCCGAGCCCGTGACGGCGGGCCCGCAGACCCCCGAGCAGGACCCCGAACTGGGCGCCCTGCGCCACCGCCTGCTCGTCTCCGCGCTGCTCGCCGCGCCCGTGGTGCTGCTCGCGATGATCCCGGCGCTGCAGTTCGACAACTGGCAGTGGCTCTCCCTGACCCTGGCCGCGCCGGTCGTCGTCTGGGGCGGCGCGCCCTTCCACCGGGCCGCCTGGACCAATCTCCGGCACGGCGCGGCCACCATGGACACGCTGGTCTCGGTCGGCACGCTGGCCGCGTTCGGCTGGTCGCTGTGGGCGCTGTTCTTCGGCGACGCGGGCAGGCCCGGCCTGCACGACGCGTTCCGCCTCACGGTCTCGCGCATGGACGGCGCCTCCACCATCTATCTGGAGGTCGCCGCCGGAGTCGTCGCGCTGATCCTGCTCGGCCGCTATCTGGAGGCCCGCTCCAAGCGGCGCGCGGGCGCGGCCCTGAGGGCGCTGATGGAACTGGGCGCCAAGGACGTGGCCGTCCTGCGGGACGGGCGCGAGGTGCGGGTGCCGGTGGCGGAGCTGGCCGTCGCCGACCGGTTCGTCGTACGGCCGGGCGAGAAGATCGCCACCGACGGCACGGTGGTCGAGGGCGTCTCCGCGGTGGACGCGTCCATGCTGACCGGCGAGTCGGTGCCGGTGGACGTCGGACCGGGCGCGAAGGTCACCGGCGCCACCGTCAACGCGGGCGGCCGGCTGGTGGTGGAGGCCACCCGGGTCGGCGCCGACACCCAGCTCGCCCGGATGGCGAAGCTGGTGGAGGACGCGCAGAACGGCAAGGCCGAGGTGCAGCGGCTCGCCGACCGGATCTCCGCCGTCTTCGTCCCGGTCGTCATCCTGATCGCGCTCGGCACCTTCGGTGTGTGGCTGGGGGTCACCGGGGACACGGTCGCCGCGTTCACCGCCGCCGTCGCCGTCCTGATCATCGCCTGCCCCTGCGCGCTGGGCCTCGCCACGCCGACCGCGCTGATGGTCGGCACCGGGCGCGGCGCCCAGCTCGGCATCCTGATCAAGGGCCCCGAGGTGCTGGAGTCCACGCGCCGCGTGGACACCGTCGTCCTCGACAAGACGGGCACCGTCACCACCGGCCGGATGACCCTGCAGGCGGTGTACGCCGCCGACGGCGAGGACGAGAAGGAGCTGTTGCGGCTCGCCGGCGCCCTGGAGCACGCCTCCGAGCACCCCGTCGCCCGCGCGATCGCCGCCGGCGCCGGAGAACGCGTCGGCGCGCTCCCCGCGGTCGAGCACTTCGAGAACGTCCCCGGGCGGGGCGCGCGCGGGCGCGTGGACGGGCATGAGGTGGCCGTGGGGCGCCTGTACGACGACCTGCCGCCGGACGTCGCCCGCGCGGCGCGCGAGGCCGAGCGGGAGGGCCGTACGGCCGTGGTGGCCGGCTGGGACGGCCGGGCCCGCGGCGTGCTCGCCGTCGCCGACGCGATCAAGGACGGCAGCGCCGAGGCGGTGCGCGACCTGCGTGCCCTGGGGCTGCGGCCGGTGCTGCTCACCGGGGACAACCGCACGGTCGCCGAGGCGGTCGCACAGGCCGTCGGCATCGACTCCGCCGACGTGTTCGCCGAGGTGCTCCCCGAGGACAAGGTGGAGGTCGTACGGCGGCTGCGGCGCGAGGGGCGGGCCGTGGCGATGGTCGGCGACGGGGTGAACGACGCGGCCGCGCTCGCCACCGCCGACCTGGGCCTGGCGATGGGCACCGGGACGGACGCGGCGATCGAGGCCGGCGATCTGACCCTGGTGCGCGGTGACCTGCGGGTCGCGGCCGACGCGATCCGGCTGTCCCGGCGGACGCTGGCCACCATCAAGGGGAACCTGGTCTGGGCGTTCGGCTACAACGTGGCCGCGCTGCCGCTGGCCGCCGCCGGGCTGCTCAACCCGATGATCGCCGGGGCGGCGATGGCCTTCTCCTCGGTGTTCGTGGTGACCAACAGCCTGCGGCTGCGCCGCTTCCGCTGAAGTGCCTCGAAGTTACCGGCGGTTAGGGATGGCCGAAGTAAGAGACCCTCTAGAGTCCGGGGCGAGCCTCACATAAGCTCTTCACAAGGCTCGCGCATCATCCTTACGCTTGGGCTCCGATCCGCGTATCGGGGCTCTTGCGCACCTAAGGGACATATGCAAGAGACGCAGATCACAGTGATGCGAACGTAACCATCGAAGGGGTTCGAAGGTCTAAGTTGGCGATGTCGGTTCGGCGTCTTGGGGGGCGTCAGCCGGCATCTGGGGATGTCTTGGGGGACTTCCTCAGAGATGCGTTGCCGGGGCACGTGCGCCGGGAAGCTTTGAGCGGCCCTCCCTGCGTGCGCTGTCCCGGCAGATCGCACCGCATCACTGGAGCAGGACGAGTTTTGCTCATTCTGCTCACGACAGCGATTCAGGCGCTGTCCTCTCCGAGCGCCCGGCCGGATCCCGTGGGGGGAATCCGCACCGGGACATGGGAAGGCGCCCTGGTCGTCGGCCCGTGGGGGGACCGGCGTCTCAGGGCGCCTTCCGCTTTTTGACTGTGCTGCCGACGCTCACACCATGCGGCGAGTGAGCCTCCGGAGTGCTGCCGACACCGGCACCAAGCGCCCCGGAGGCGAACCGAGCCCTGAAAAAAGGGGGTGTCAGCGCTCCTCGACCGGCACGAAGTCGCGCTCGACGACGCCCGTGTAGATCTGGCGGGGGCGGCCGATGCGGGAGCCCGGCTCCTTGATCATCTCGGTCCACTGGGCGATCCAGCCCGGCAGGCGGCCCAGGGCGAACAGGACCGTGAACATCTCGGTCGGGAAGCCCATCGCGCGGTAGATCAGGCCCGTGTAGAAGTCCACGTTCGGGTAGAGCTTGCGCTCGGTGAAGTAGTCGTCGGAGAGCGCGTGCTCCTCCAGCTTCAGCGCGATGTCCAGCAGCTCATCCGACTTGCCGAGAGCGGAGAGCACGTCGTGCGCCGCGGCCTTGATGATCTTCGCGCGCGGGTCGAAGTTCTTGTAGACCCGGTGGCCGAAGCCCATCAGGCGGACGCCGTCCTCCTTGTTCTTCACCTTGCGGATGAAGGAGTCGACGTCGCCGCCGGTCGCCTGGATGCCCTCCAGCATCTCCAGGACGGACTGGTTGGCGCCGCCGTGCAGCGGGCCCCACAGGGCGGAGATGCCGGCCGAGATCGACGCGAACATGTTCGCCTGCGAGGAGCCGACCAGGCGGACCGTCGAGGTCGAACAGTTCTGCTCGTGGTCCGCGTGCAGGATCAGCAGCTTGTCGAGGGCGGAGACGACGACCGGGTCGAGGTCGTACTCCTGCGCGGGGACCGAGAAGGTCATGCGCAGGAAGTTCTCGACGTAGCCGAGGTCGTTGCGCGGGTAGACGAAGGGGTGGCCGATCGACTTCTTGTACGCGTAGGCCGCGATCGTCGGCAGCTTGGCGAGCAGCCGGATCGTGGAGAGGTTGCGCTGCGTCTCGTCGAACGGGTTGTGGCTGTCCTGGTAGAAGGTGGACAGCGCCGAGACGACCGAGGACAGCATGGCCATCGGGTGGGCGTCGCGCGGGAAGCCCTTGTAGAAGTTCTTGACGTCCTCGTGCAGCAGCGTGTGCCGCGTGATGTCGTTCTTGAACGTCGTCAGCTCGTCGACGGTGGGCAGCTCGCCGTTGATCAGCAGGTACGCCACCTCCAGGAAGGTGGAGCGCTCGGCCAGCTGCTCGATGGGGTAGCCGCGGTAGCGGAGGATGCCCGCCTCACCGTCGAGGTAGGTGATCGCGGATTTATAGGCGGCCGTGTTGCCGTACCCGCTGTCCAGAGTCACCAGACCGGTCTGGGCGCGGAGCTTCCCGATGTCGAAGCCCTTGTCGCCGACGGTGCTGTCGATCACCGGGTAGGTGTACTCGCCGTCGCCGTACCGCAGTACTACAGAGTTGTCGCTCACGTCTTCCCTCACCGACGTAGTGCCTCATCTTCGAGGTGCCCTGACTGTCTCTACCATCCCCCATTTGGCTCAGGAGAGTGCACTCGGGGTCGACCATTGGGCCCATTGGCGGCACTCAGTGCCGCCAACTTGCACATCCTGCCCCCTGGGAAGGGCATCTGGAAGTGCTCTGTGACCTTCACGACTCGTTTGATCGATCATTTTTTGTGATGCGGGCGGACACCCCTGGTCAGGGGCGGTCAGCCGCCGCGCAGCCTGAAGTCCAGTGCCGTGCAGCGCCGCCCCGCGGACACCGTGCGCACCGCCTGTCCGATCGCCTTGCGTGAACCGACGAGGACGACCAGCTTCTTCGCCCGTGTCACCGCCGTGTACAGCAGGTTCCGCTGCAGCATCATCCATGCCCCGGTGGTGACGGGGATCACCACGGCAGGATATTCACTTCCCTGCGAACGGTGGATGGTCACCGCGTACGCATGGGCCAGTTCGTCCAGTTCGTCGAATTCGTACGGCACCTCCTCGTCCTCGTCCGTCAGCACCGTGAGCCGCTGGTCGACCGGATCGAGCGAGGTCACGACGCCCACGGTGCCGTTGAAGACACCGTTCTTCCCTTTCTCGTAATTGTTGCGAACCTGGGTGACCTTGTCGCCGACGCGGAAGACCCGGCCGCCGAACCGCTTCTCGGGCTGATCGGGCCGGCCGGGCGTGATGGCCTGCTGGAGCAGGCCGTTGAGCGCCCCGGCGCCGGCCGGTCCCCGGTGCATGGGGGCGAGGACCTGGACGTCCCTCCTCGGGTCGAGCCCGAACTTGGCCGGAATCCGCCGCGCGGCCACGTCCACGGTGAGCCGGCCGGCGGCCTCGGTGTCGTCCTCCACGAAGAGGAAGAAGTCCTTCAGGCCGTCGGTGAGCGGATGCTGCCCGGCGTTGATCCGGTGCGCGTTGGTGACGACGCCGGACTGCTGGGCCTGCCGGAAGACCCGGGTGAGCCGGACGGCGGGCACGGGGCTGCCCTCGGCGAGCAGATCCCGCAGCACCTCCCCCGCGCCGACGCTGGGCAGCTGGTCGACGTCCCCGACGAACAGCAGATGGGCGCCGGGCGGCACGGCCTTCACCAGCTTGTTCGCCAGCAGCAGGTCCAGCATGGAGGCCTCGTCCACCACGACCAGGTCGGCGTCGAGCGGCCGGTCCCGGTCGTACGCCGCGTCCCCGCCGGGCTTGAGCTCCAGCAGCCGGTGGACGGTGGAGGCCTCGGCGCCGGTCAGCTCGGCCAGCCGTTTCGCGGCCCGCCCGGTGGGGGCGGCGAGCAGCACCTTGGCGCGCTTGGCGCGGGCCAGCTCGACGATCGAGCGCACGGTGAAGGACTTGCCGCAGCCGGGCCCGCCGGTGAGGACGGCGACCTTCTCGGTGAGCGCGAGCCTGACGGCCGCCTCCTGCTCCGGGGCGAGATCGGCGCCGGTACGGCCCTTCAGCCAGCCGAGGGCCTTGCCCCAGTCCACGTCCCGGAAGGCCGGCATCCGGTCCTCGTCCGTCCGCAGAAGGCGCCGCAGCTGGGCGGAGAGGGACTGCTCGGCGCGGTGGAACGGAACGAGGTAGACGGCGGTGACGGGTTCGGCGCCGTCGCCGTCCGGTCCGGGCACCTTCTCCCGTACGACACCCGGGTCGCCGCCGTCGTCCGGGACCGCGGCCAGCTCGGCGAGGCACTCGATGACCAGGCCGGTGTCCACGGCGAGCAGCTTCACCGCGTCCGAGATCAGCCGCTCCTCGGGCAGGAAGCAGTGCCCCTGGTCGGCCGACTGGGACAGGGCGTACTGCAGCCCCGCCTTGACCCTTTCGGGGCTGTCGTGCGGGATGCCGACGGACTGGGCGATCTTGTCGGCGGTGAGGAAGCCGATGCCCCAGACGTCGGCGGCGAGGCGGTACGGCTGCTCCTTGACGATGCCGATGGACGCGTCGCCGTACTTCTTGTAGATCCGCACGGCGATGGACGTGGACACCTCGACGGTCTGCAGGAAGAGCATGACCTCCTTGATCGCCTTCTGCTCCTCCCAGGCGTCGGCGATCTTCCTGGTCCGCTTGGGCCCGAGGCCGGGGACCTCGATGAGCCGCTTCGGCTCCTCCTCGATGACCCGGAGCGTGTCGAGCCCGAAGTGCTGGGTGATCCGGTCGGCGAAGACCGGCCCGATCCCCTTCACCAGACCCGAGCCGAGGTAACGCCGGATGCCCTGGACCGTGGCGGGCAGCACCGTCGTGTAGTTCTCGACGTGGAACTGCTTGCCGTACTGGGGGTGGGAGCCCCAGCGCCCCTCCATGCGCAGCGACTCCCCGACCTGGGCGCCGAGCAGCGCGCCGACGACGGTGAGCAGGTCCCCGCCGCCTCTGCCGGTGTCGACCCGGGCGACGGTGTAGCCGTTCTCCTCGTTGGCGTACGTGATCCGTTCCAGCACACCCTCGAGCACGGCGAGCCGCCGCTCACCGCTCTGGGTCCCCGCCTCTCGAGCCATGATCCGACGGTACCGGTGGGGTCTGACAGGCGGTGCCGGTCAAGTCACGTGGTGAGCAGTTCCGTTTCGGGGCCGGGGCAGGTCGACTCCCCCGGTCCGCCCGGTAGTCTCGGGCGGGTGAGCGATCCCGCACCCCTTGAGCCGCCGGACGTGCTCACCGGGCTCGGCACGGCCTTCCGGCTGTACGAGCATCCCGGTGTCGTCGATCCCGTTCAGGTGTGCGCCGCGCTGGGCGTTCCGCTGGAGCGGACCGTGAAGACGCTGGCCTTCGTCACCGCGGAGGACCGGCTGGTGCTGGCCGCGCTGCCCGGTCACGCGCGGCTGCGGTACGGGCCGCTGGCCCGGGCCGCCGGGCTGCGGCGCGGCGAGTTGTCCCCCGCGGGCGCCGAGCGGCTGGCGCGGGCCGGGATGCGGCCCGGCGGGGTGTGCCCGGTCTCCGTGGATCCGGACACCATGGTGGTGTTCGACGACACCGTCAGCGGTCTCGGGCGCGTGCACTGCGGCAGCGGACGGCCCGAGCGCAGCATCGAGATCGAGGCGGGCGCGCTCGTCGCGGCCGTACCGGCGGCCGTCACGGCGGCCATCGGGGCACTGCCCGCCGGCGAGCCCGCGTGACCGTGCGCACCGTCCGTGAGGAGGGGCGCCACCGGGGCTGACGGCGGGCCACGCGCGTGGGGGTCGCCCAGCGCGCCTCACCCGGTATCGGGCACCATGGGGGGCGGCCGCCCGGCCGGGGTCAGCTCTCAGGGGGAGTCAGGAGAGTCAACTGATGTTCGACTACGACCTGTTGGTCGTGGGTTCGGCCAACGCCGACCTGGTGATCGACGTCGAGCGGCGGCCCGCCGCCGGTGAGACGGTGCTCGGCGGCGACCTGGCCGTCCACCCGGGTGGCAAGGGCGCGAACCAGGCGGTCGCCGCGGCCCGGTTCGGCGCGGACACGGCCCTGCTGGCCCGGGTCGGCGACGACGCGCACGGCCGGCTGCTCCTGGACTCGCTGCGCGCGGCCGGCGTCGACACGGTGGGCGTGCTGGTGGGCGAGGCGCCGACGGGCGTCGCGCTGATCACCGTGGACCCCTCCGGGGACAACAGCATCGTGGTGTCGCCCGGTGCCAACGCCAAGCTCGCCCCGGCGGACGTGCGGACGGCCGTGAGCCTGTTCCTCGCCTCCCGCGTGGTGTCGACGCAGCTGGAGATCCCGCTGGAGACGGTCGTGGAGGTCGTGCGGAACCTGGCCCCCGGCAGCCGTCTCGTGCTGAACCCGTCCCCGCCGCGCCCCCTGCCGACCGAGGTGCTCGCGGCCTGCGACCCGCTGATCGTCAACGAGCACGAGGCCCGGGTGATCCTCGGCGACGCGTGCGTCAGCGAGGACCCCGAGGACTGGGCCCGGCTGCTGCTGGCCAAGGGGCCGCGCTCGGTGGTGGTGACGCTGGGCGCGCAGGGGGCGCTGGTGTGCGACTCCTCAGGGGTGGCGCGGGTGGCGTCGGTGAAGGCAGACGCGGTGGACACCACGGGCGCCGGCGACGCGTTCACGGCCGCGCTCGCCTGGCGGCTGGCGACGGGCGCGGACCTGGCTGACGCGGCGGCGTACGCGGCCCGGGTGGGCGCGGCGGCCGTGACCAGGCGGGGCGCGCAGGAGTCGTATCCGACGCCGGAGGACGTCGAGGCACTGTGACGGCGCGGGCTCGGCGTGCGGCGCCGGTGGGCGTCCGTACGACTTCGAGGGGGCGGCTGCTGGAAGCCCTCGCCTCCGACGAGGCGCAGCGCGCAGGAGGCCTCGGCGTGGTCCGTCTGGCCCAGCTCGTCGGCCGCGAGAAGACGCAGA